>JAHFUZ010000013.1 GCA_023264815.1 Arthrobacter sp.
CCACCACCGATCCCAAAATCCTCGCGCTCCCCGGACCAGCGTGGATCAACCAACCCAAGGAAACCCCCGAACAGTCAGCCGCCTAACTCCCGTTGGTACCGTTCAGCTTGAAAAATTCCGAAACGGCGGCTGATGTTCCATGCGGTTACACAATCTATGAGCAGCATTAGACCGGTTTGCTGACACTGACTCGAGAAACTCCTAGACCCAGACCGGACACCCTGGGCTGTCAGTCGGCCAGCTGCGTCAGCTTGTCCATGCCGGGTTTGCCGTCGCACCCTCCCGGCACGTGCGTCGACTGGATTTCGAGTACTTGCAATGAGCATGCTTTGGTGACTACCAATTCTCACGCGACAGCGTTTTTGCCTTTCCGACGATCAAAAAACGATTCGGACGCCGGGCAGCGAGTAACCTCGCCCGTAAGGCAGAGCGCGCTGCTCTATGTGCCGCCCCTTTTCTGCGACGTGCCATCACGGCATCAACTCCTCACACCTCTGGCATCCAGGGCCCTCAGCGTGAGCACTCCGCCACGTCTGGTCATGTCGGGAGCTGCCCTCATGCAGATGAACAACCGTGACCATCAAGCAATGCGAAGAGTGCACTGAAGGCTTCCAGCCCACCCGCAGGACACAGCGCTTCTGCTCGACGCGCTGCGCTAACAAGCATCGAGACCGCCGACGCCGGACTCGCAGCCGCCCTGCCCTGCCACCACAAGCAGAGCCGCTTGCCACTGACCTCCAAACCCAACTGGAAGCAACCAAGCGGCACCTGGAGACCAAAACCAGATCCTGTCAACGGCACCGGGAAGTGCTCCAGTCCAAGCTCCGATCGCAAGCATGCGAGATCGATCGGCTCGAGGCCGAAAACTCCGAACAGCGGGCGAGCATCAATCTCTTACAGGCAGAGGTTTCTCGCCTCAAACGCGCGCAAAGAACCAATGTCCAGGATCTGGCACACATCTCGGCGTGGCTTGTCAGCCTTTCCCAAGCAAAGGGTGTGGCCCTTGATCAAGCAACGCTGGAAATTTTCCGCCGACGTGGATGGCAACCTACCAGGCGCCAGGCCGGAGCGCCGCGGCTATGACCATGTCCATCGCGCGGCTCTCTGCCCAGTCAGGGCTGCGCTACCTCTTCAAGACGACGATGATGGACGACCTGCCCACTTCTCCCCCGGACTCCACCACGTATTACATGAAGGCCGGCACACCAGAAGGCCGCTGGATTGGCACGGGACTCAAAGGAATCAACAGAACCGCCACTGAGCCCGTCACCGAATCGGACGCGAAAGCTGTCTTCGACTTAGCAGTCCATCCCGACACAGGCGGGCAGCTGGGCCGCCCCCACAGCCAGCCCACCGCGGTGGCCAACGGGACAGGCCCGCCCACGGTTCGGCACGCCGTCGTCGGCTTTGACTTGACCTTCAGTGTGCCGAAGTCGGTGTCCGTCCTATGGGCACTCAGCCCTCGCAGCACCCAGGACCGAATTCTGCGAACCCATCACGACGCCGTCGAGCAAACCCTTGCGTGGCTCGAAGAGAACGTCATCCATACCCGCGCCGGACGGAATGGCGTAGCCCACCTCGGCACAATGGGGGCTATCGCCGCTGCGTTCGACCACTGGGAATCACGCACGGGCGACCCGCAGCTCCACACGCACCTGGTCATCGCGAATCGCCTCCAGCGAATCACCGACGGAGCTTGGGTCACCCTCGACTCCCGCACCCTGTACAAAGCCGCCGTCGCCGCCAGCGAACACTACAACGGACTCCTCTTTGACGCCCTCCACCGGCAGCTCGGATCCGACACCGACATCCGCCCTGCCATCACCAGCACCCTCAATCCCAGCCAGCAGCTCACAGGAATAGACGAAGGACTCATCCGCGAGTTTTCGAACCGGTCACGTCTCATCAATGAGGAAACCGACCGCCTCGTCGCGGAATGGGTCATCGAACACGGTCACCGCCCAACTTCAGCAACCATCATTAAGCTTCGTCAGCAGGCCACTCTAACGACCCGTGTCCCAAAATCCGAGCTGCCCACACCTCTCCATAAACTCTCGAGCCAATGGCGGAAACGAGCGCTCGCCAAAGGCTTCTACCCCAGCGACGTCCTCGCCGCCACCATCAACCGCTCTCGCGTCTCCCCCTTTGGGTTTGCGGACTTCACCTCCGATTGGATCGGCGACGTCGCCACCCTGACCCGTGAACGGGTCGCCGGCAAACGCTCAACCTGGAACCGCTGGAACCTCCTCGCCGAGGCCGAAAGGGTTTGCGCTCAGATCCGTTGCCGCTCTGCTTCAGACCGGAATGCACTGATAGCTGCCGTCGCCACCGCCGCCGAGCAACAGTCCGTGGCACTGAACGAGTACCGTTACACCTCCCCACTAGATGCCGGGGCGGACCTCCGCATCCGACAAAGCAGCGTCTTCGACTTCCACGGAGCACGCCTCTACACAGACACCTCTACGCTCGCCTGCGAGGACGCGATCATGGTGGCAAGGAACGACGACGGCGGCCCAGTCATCCGCGCGGACGTCATCATGGATTCGCTAGACGGCGTCCCACAGTCTGGCAAGCCGCAGCTGCACACAGATCAGCGCGCCGCCGTGGCAGCCGTCCTCCTGAGCGGCAACCGCCTCGACGCCATCGTCGGACCAGCCGGCACGGGCAAGACCACGACACTGGGCGCCGTCAAGGCGATATGGGAAGCGGAGCACGGCGCCGGCAGCGTCCTAGGACTTGCGCCGGCAGCGGCAAGTGCGGAAGTGCTGGGCCGCGAACTCGCCATGGCCACCGAGAACGTCACAAAGTGGCTGCACGAGTCGGTAGGCCGAGGGGCAAGTTCACGGGCTGAGCGCTTCTTCAACCTCCAGGCCCACCTAACGAATACTCCTGTCAACGACCGCCGGAGCATTTCCCTGGCGCAGGAGGCTGCGCGGCTCTCCGCTGTTCAGCAGCAATGGGGCTTCAAGCCGAATCAGCTCGTCATCATCGACGAAGCGTCCATGGTGTCCACGTTCCAGCTCGCTGCCCTTGTCGAGCAGGCGCAGGAGGCCGGGGCGAAGATCCTCTTGGTCGGTGACCCCGGCCAGCTGGACGCAATCGACGCCGGCGGAGTCCTCGGCTGGCTGGACCGACTAGGAAAGACGACCCGGCTCAGCAGCATCTGGAGATTCCATGAGAAGTGGGAGGGTGCATCATCCCTGAAGCTTCGGAATGGAGACTACTCAGCGATCCAGGATTATGAGCAGCACCGAAGGATCAAGCACGGCACCTACCTGGACATGGTTGATCAGGCGTACCTGTCGTGGCAGGCCGACATGCTGGCGGGCAAGTCGTCCATCCTTATCGCAGCAGACAATGACACCGTCGGCATGCTCAACGAACGCGCCCAAGCCGACCTCGTGGCTCAGGGGCAGGTGGATCCGGAGCTGAACGCCCTGCTCAACGATGGTCTTTACGCCGGGCGCGGGGACACCATCATTGCCCGGGGAAATAACCGCAAACTAGTCGACAGCCAGGGTGACTTCGTCAGGAATGGGACACTGTTCGACGTCGAGAGCATCAGTGGGCGGGACGGATCGCTTCTGGCGGTACGGCGCGAAACAGGAGCGACGGTCGTACTTCCCCGTATGTACCTCGAGTCGAGTGTTGAGTTGGGCTACGCCACCACCGCACACCGCTCCCAGGGCATCACGGTCGACACCGGCCACACGGTAGTCACCCACGGCCGACTCACCCGCGAGCTCCTCTACGTAAGCATGACCCGGGGCCGCTCCGGAAACTTTGCCTACGTCAGCGAAGGTGACGACTCTGATCACCCTGCCGTTGATCCCTCCCTGCAGCTGTCGTGGCGAAGCATTCTGGGCGAGGTGCTTGCTGCGGAAGGTGCCGAGCGGACCGCCCACGAGGTCCGCGACGCGGAGCGCAGAAAGTCAGACAGCCTTGAGCGCCTCTACGCAGAGTATGACTACTTGGCGCAAATAGCAGCTGCCCAAAGTCTCAAGCAATGCTTAAACAAGCACGGCGGCGGCTCATCACTTGAACTCGAACAGTCCCCTTCGTGGGGCGCCGCCGTAGCGGCGTGGCGCAAAGCGACAGCCGTCAGCCGTCAGGGCGCTGAACGTGTCGTCGAGCAGACAATCCGAGACGCCACAGGTGCAAACGATCCCGCAGCAGTACTCAGCATGCGGCTGCGTCGCACTCTAAAGGGAATGCCGACGGCGGCAACTCACCCTTTGGAGGAGGCGCTGGCCATCTCCCGCGCGGACTTAGCGGAAATGGTGGATCAAGTTCGCGAACGTATCCGCAAGCGGACGGACACTGTCGCTATGGCTGCCATGACCGAGGATTTCGAGTGGAAACACAGCCTCATCGGTTCCCTCGGTAGCGGCGAAAGTGCCGGGCAACTTATTCGAGACACCGCTTTGTTCAGGGACCGTTGGGGCATTTCAGACTCCCCCCTGCCGCTGGGAGCGACTCCCGCCGACGACGAGTGGGAACGGCGGGCACAACGAGAAAGACTTCAAGACACCATTCTTCGCTTTCGCGATCGCCCGGCGGCACCTCTACCTGGGGGCAGATCAGAAAATATGGCCGTTTCCCAGCAAGTCGTCCTTACCAGCGCTGGCTGGCAGCTTTAAGCTGGATGAAGAGGCATGACAATGGTCGTAAACCCGACGGTGAAACCAAGAGTTGTGACACCTGGGCTGGTAGGGGCCAGCGCAGTTGTCCTGGTTGCCGTCGTCCTTTTTCTTGTATTTGTCGTTGCGGCCGAACCTCCCTCCTTGTGGGAACTACTTGTTGCCGGCCTCCTCCTGGCGGCTGCGTTGCTTTTAGGCGCGCTGTGGCGGAAACGGGTCAACCAACGCAATACCTGGCTTGTCGACGCAACGGAAAGATGGAAGACGTTCGACAAGGCCAAACTGGCAAGCGGGACTACGACCGAGGTGACGCTTCTCAGCGTTGATGCAATACAACCCACCGGTTCGTGGGTCACCATCAGATGGAACCGCTTTAGCCATGTTCAATCGGCCTGGATAGAGGCCTTGGCAGAGCCGCTCTGGCCTGGATCTGTCCTGCTCATATCGCCCGATCACGCCCAAGTCATGCCCGGTGTGCCCTGGCCGGACACTTATTTCCTACGAGCAGCTGATTGCCTCGCTTGGGCGCCACATGACGCACGGCCGGCCATGCTCCAGGCGCCATCGGCTGTTCAGCCGGGCAACCGCTCAAGCTAACCCAGGCCTCGCGAAGGCGAGTCTCCCAGCGCCACCCCGCACTTCCTACCCAAACAGGACTTCGAATATATGTTCTATACTTGTCCTCGTGATCAAGTCTGGCTCCCCTGAAGATGTTGAGCGCATGATGGCTCGCATGGAGGCTGAGGCAAGCCGACCTATAGATGACCCTGCACCTATCCGAGAATTCCCTAAGTTCGGGCGCCCACTGGTCTACGTCGGCGGTATCTACGGCAAAGCTGTGGGGTGGACGCACAAGTACGGACTTATCGAATGGCTTGATTCTTCCGGCAAATACCACATGGGGTGGGCCCATTCCTCGAGCATCAAACGTGTGCAGCCGGAAGAGTGGAAGGGCAGCAGCAGGCTATAAGTGACCTGGTCGAGGACCGAGCGCACGCGGGACGGCCTGGCCCCGAGAGGACCAGGCCGGATGCCACTTATCTTGGTTGTACGGGGCCGGAACAACGCCACCCTGCTTTCAGGACTCAGCGTCCGAACCTGCAGTCAAAGGCTGATCTCATTCCGCGCCGGCCCGCCTAAAGGGGGCACTGTCACCGGCCCCTTCGTAGCGATGCTGTAAGCAGGTTGGGCTGCTTCAGGAGCGGCCTGCGGACCGGCTCCAACTGCGGCTTCGGGACCAGCCGCCGCACGTGGAGAACGATGATAGGCAGCCGTGCCAAAGCGGAGGTCAGGACCAATGGTTTCAGCCACAATGCGCCGCGCTTCACGCTTCTCCCCGTCCTTTTCGAAGGCACGGAACTCGAGTTCACCCGACACGGTTACGGGGTCGCCCTTCTTCAAGGAGTTCGAAACATTCTCTGCGAGCGCACGGAACGCCGAGACGTTGTGGAAGACAGGCTCTCCGTCCTGCCAGGATCCGTCGGCTCCCTGAATCCGCTGGTTCACAGCAACCCGCAGCTTGGCGTGCGCGACACCCGACTCCCCATACGTTAGCTCGGGGTCGGCCACGAGGTTGCCAACGATGTTGACCGGAATCTTGGTACTCATATCTTCTGCCCTTTCCTTCGCAGACGGGACTCTCCCGTCCAACACTTGCTGGATGCCCTATGGGCCCGAGATCTCCAAGCCACGCGACGGCGCAACCGGCTGCTCCATGCCCGCATAGGTCTCCTGGCCCTGGACTCTAGGAGCAGCTTCAGTCACGGGGACCTTTCCACCGGTACCCGGAGGATCAGTGACTTCAAGAATCTCCTTGCTGGCCGCCGTGACCCGCCCCAGGACCGACTTAGCAATGTCCACACGAGAAGGAGGTTGCCTGCGGGAGGAGTCGTTACCCGCGACTGAATGCTCGGCCTCAATCACTGCGTCAGCCCAGCCGGATAGGTAGCTTGCTGACTGGGGACCCCGGTCAATTCCGTGCGCCTTCAGCACGGTGTACGCAACTGACTCGGCTTCGACCTCAGCCAGCCCGCGGTGGTCCACGCTGCTCCCATACAGCTTGCCCACTGCATCGTCCGGACCATGAAGCAGGACATGCCCAAGCTCATGCGCCAGTACGGCAGCGCGTTCCTCAGCATTTAGCCACCCGCCGATCTGGACCTGGCGCTGAGCGAAGTCGGTGAAGCCGCTCGTTAGTCCGTACTGCGCGTCAGTGACGTGGATTGAGAAACCATGCGCGCGGGCAACTCCAGCCAACGCTTCCCACAGCTGGGGCGCCTCAGAAGACGAATGATTAGCTGACCTCGGCACCAGGAGCGGAGCGCCCTGGGTCTGGGAAACGTCGAAGACCGCTTGGCCGCGCCAACCGGTAATGAGGGTCTTCTTCCCCTCATCCACCGCACCGCTGGGCAGCTTATCGCCCACGGGGATGCGCTGGCGCGTACCGTCGGGCAGAAGCATCTGTTGAAAGCGGGCAGTCCTGGGGGCTATAACCCACAGCGCGTGCTCACCCCGGAGGACAGTGCGGCCGTGCCGCTCCCATTCCTTGTACCCCGCGACCAGCGTCGGCTCATCGGTCCCTCGCTGTGCCATCTGCATCATCAGCAGGGCAACATTCCCGCCGGAGTAGCGCCACAGGGTGGCGGAAGCGTCGAGTAATACCTGCCAATGCGATGGCGACTCAACCGCCTGCTCCAGAATTGAATGCAGGCCATCCATCAAAGCGGTGATGCGTTCCTCCGGCGCCATCCGGCGAGCGCTTGGTCCCTCCAGAACGGATTTCTGGTCAGACGGGACGGTGGACGGTACTTCAGATCTAGCGGCCACGACAGCCACCCTTCATGCTTCTTGGACCGCAGCATTGCTGCGCAGACAACGGTTCATGGTTGTGTGCCGCACGAGCGACATGACTCAGAAATCAGGAACCAGCTGATGAGCGGCCTTACACCACTCGAGAAAGGCAGGGTCGTCATTAGCCAGAATCCTCGGTGCCGGTTCCTTGTGCAGCTGCAGCCCGACGCATCCGGCAGTCCTGGTGTGCGTCCTCAAGCGTTCGACGGCGTGCGGGAGCCTTTCGTGAAAGGCGAGCGGGCCGAAGCCCGGGTCATCTTGTGTGTAGGAGGCAAGCTCCGCGCGCTGCAGCGCATATAGCTCAGCCACGGTCTCGGGGTGACGCCACCAGCAGTCTGGAACGACCGACGTCGTCAGTTGGTACGTGGCGACAAGCCACCTCACCCAAGACGACAGGGAATTCCACGCGTCCTGTGCCTGCTCGGGCGACATCTCCCGCCAGCGGCGGGTCACGGTCTTGGAACCAGCAGGCGGAGCAAAAGCCGATCTGAACAACTGCGCGGTGATCTCGTCATCTCCGAAGGAACCCGAGGAAGGCACATCAAATTCGTCAGTATCGTTATGGCTGCGCATCGGGTGCTCCTTCGGTCGTCTGCTGACGCTCCCTGTGCCCGTCAGCCAATACCCGCTCCATCTCTGCCTTCAGGCGGCGGAGTTCCCCTGCGTCCTTTCGTTTGTGCCACTCCAGCAGGTCCAAGAGGATGGGCCGGGTGCGCCTGCCGAGCATGAGTGCCGTGCCCACAGGCAGGCGTCGAATCTCGTCCAGGGCGATTACCGGACTCTCACGGATCTGTTCACCGTCCTGCCGCCCCTGGGAGGACCACGACCGGGTGGTGAGCGTGAGGCTCCGCTCCCCCAGCAACCCAGCGAGTGAACGCAGATCCCGCTCGTCGGATCCACCGCCAAAGATCACTTTGATGATCGCCGAGTCCCAGATGGTCGATGCCTCGTCGATGGACCAGCCCGATCGCGCCTGGGATAGGGACTGAAGAACCACCAGCGTAGAGATCCCAATGCCGCCGCCGTCGGACAGCGCAACTGGAAGCCCAGGCCATGGGGCCAGGTTGGCGATCTCATCGAGGATCAGGGAAAGCGGCGGATCCAATCGGCCTCCGGCGGACACAAAGGCCATTTCCCGCGCTGCGTTGTCGATGTCATCGATCAGTGCGGATAAGTAAGGTCCTGCAGCAGCTGCCCCCGCTCGAGTACCAATCAGATAAAGAGTTCCCCGATCCCGTATGAAGGCCTTGGGATCGAACTCTTCCGACTCGTCCTGCGGGTTCAGGGCGGCGAGCACTTTCGGAGATGACAGAGGTGCCACCGCCGCCGAAACCCCAATCCACGAATTAGACGTATTCCGCGGGTCATCTTCCAGGATGCCCATCAGGTCGGCCTGCCAGCCAAGTGCAGCCCCCGGCCGGCTCAGCACCTCCAGTGCCTCCCGCGCCAGTACAGGGCTTGAAGACCAACGTCGGAAAGCCGTCACTCCATCACCGCCCAGCGCCGCTGCATGCAGCAGACACTGAAGAACTATCAGCGAGCGCTTCTGCCACGCTGCGTTCTCCCCCTTCATCTCGGTGTCCGCGGTGATGACCAACGCCCGCCGGGTAGCAATATCAGGATCCTCGCATCCACGTACGGGAGACCAGCGAAGCGTCGACGGAATTCCTGACATGCCCTGCGGATCAAAGACAGTCACGGGTCGGCCTCCGGACGCCCGGGCCTTCATCGTCACCACCAGGTTGTCGGCGCGCGTCGATGTCGTGACGACTGCCCCCGGCGCATCAAGGATGGCATTGATGACGACATAGAGCCCCTTCCCGGATCGCGGAGCACCTTGAATCACCATCGATTCTTCAGTGGAAACATGGACGGTGACACCGCGGGAGCGGCCCAGCGTCCACGACACGTCCTGCACCGAGGGGTTTGCGAGTCCTGGACGCGTGAACTTTCCTCTTTTCCGCACGGCCCGCGCACCAAAATCGTGGAGAATCTCAGCCCGGCGGGCAACGCCGTCGCGGTTCAGTATGTCCTGGCGCAGCCAGCCGCCCGATTGCTTCCATCGCCGCCAAAGGACCAATGTACCGACGGCGAGCGCAGCAACCAGAAGGAGAACGGGAGCCAGAACCCACCAGACGCTGTCTGCACCGAACACACAATCAGCCCGGCGAACAACAACCCATTCCATTCTGTTGGCGACAAGTCCGACGGCCGCCGCAGGGTTGAAGGGCGACGGCGGCATGGTGCCACACTGCCATGAGCCGGCCACGTGCGCGGCAACCTGCACTGTGAAACAGAGGCATACATACGCTGCGGCCGCTACAAGGCCAGCAGTGACCAACGGATTGTCGCTTGCCGCCCGCGAGCTCACTGGCCGTCTCACAGCATCCTGTCGTCTGTTCCGAAGACGGCGAGTTCATCGGTGGTCACTCGGTTGGCAACGATGAAGGAGCGGTTGCCCACTTTCCAGAGCCCGACGCCCTTTGGAAGGTTCTCAACATGCTCGCACTCCGCTTCGGTCAGGCCGAGCGCTTCCTTGGTCAGGCGCATCGCGTCGTGCTTCTGGCGGTAGATGATCCTGGTGTCAGCTTCAGTCAGCAGGCCCAGCGCTTTCTGTCTGTGTCCACTGGTGCTGTCACCGATCTCGTTGAGGTCGGCGACCTTGTGCATGATGAGCAGGTTTGCGATCCCGTACGTTCTAGCGAGCCGCCACTGCTCGCTCATTTTTGCCAGCATGTACGGATCTGCGAGCATGCGCCACCCCTCGTCGTACACCACCAGGCGCTTGCCGCCGTCGGGGTTGGTGATGGCGGCTTCCAGCCATGTGGCGCCGCAGGCTGCGGCCAGCGAAAGGGCCTGCTCGGACGCTCCGATCAGAGCTGAGGTGTCCATCACCATCATCGGGGCGTCAGCGTCGAAGGCCACTGTGGATGGCGCATCGAACATGCCTTCGAGATCACCGGACACGGTCCGTCGCAGTGAATGGCTGACGGCGGTTGCTCCGTCTGAGCCGACCAGGGCGGTCATCTCCTTCGACGGCTTGAGGAGGTGATCCAGCACCATGGGCAGGGTTGGGTCTGAGTTCTCAGCCATGGTTTCCATGAGCGCGATGTCCAAGGCTGTGTGCTCCACGGGGCGAAGGGGCGTGCCCTGCCGCATGAGCGAGACCAAGGCCCCAAGGAGATAACGACGCCGTTGTCTCACTACCGCTTGCCACTGAGCCTCCGTCAGGGCAGTGGAGCGGGGGCCGGCGTCGAGGGGATTTACCCGAGCAGGACGGCCTGGGCCGATGGAAATGACCTTGCCGCCAACAGCCTCCGCTACGGCAACCCACTCACCTTTGGGGTCAGACGCAACGGCGGCCTTTCGGCCCAGTGTGATTGACCGCGTCACCAGCGACTTGCCGCACATCGACTTGCCGGTGCCAACCGTCCCGATCACCACGATGGACGGGCCGCTGATGATCCCCTTGTCGTACAGGATCCAGGGATCGTAGGAGAAGGCTCCGGATCCGAAAACGTCGGTGCCGATGTAGGTTCCCTCGTGCCCCAGCCCCGACTCTGTAAGGAACGGGTAGGCGGCGGCAAACGTCATGGTTGATGCGCGGTGGGGCGCGGGCCGCAACCGATGCGGACCCCGCAGGGAGTTCGGCTTGTTACTCCCCCAGTCACCCGCGAGGCGAAAGGCACTGAATTCCTGCTGTTTATCCTCTGCCGCGGCGCACGCCGGCACTGCCCGGGGAGGCAAGATCCGCCGTCGTGCTTTCCGTTCTGTCCATTTCCTTCCCGACGGCAGGTACTCGAAGCTAGTGGATGCTCGCTTCAACGCAGTCCCCTTCCAAGCGGCAGACCACCGGCAACAAACGCGGACCATTGCTGTCCGTAGAGAAGCCGAAGCTCAACGAATGCTCCGGCCGCAGCGGACTCAAGTTCCTGGCGATGGCGTGCCAAGTCCTCCAGCGTGGTCGCCGTGACGGTGATGTAGGCAGCCGGGCGGACGTCACCATGGCCGGCGACGATCTCTTCCTCCCTCTGGATTACTTCTTCTTCCTCGGCCTTTTGCTCACGGGTGAGTGGCCTGTCGAAGCGGGCGTTGATGCGGCGGCGGGTCTCATGCGCCTCCTGTGCGGAGCGAATGTCACGGAGGGCTTCTGCGGTAGGCACTGCCCGTATGACTTCCGTGAACGTGTGGCGGAATTCGCCCACGTAGATGAGTGGGTGCAGGAAGCCCGGAAACACTTTCTGGCGCGGCCATTCAGCAATCCAGAAAGTCTGGTGGAACCCGGTGTCCGTCCGCAGGTAGGTCCAGTGTTCCTCAACGGCCATCGGGCCATGGCGGTGGAGACGATCCATCTCCTCATTTGCCTGCTCGTCCGACGGCGGGGCTGCCGCCACCGACGCTTTGGCAGCCGGCAAAGCAGCGGGGTCGAAGGCGCCACGAATGATCCCTAGCAGGCCAGGTTCCCCAATCCACTCGTCCACCTTCACGCTGTGCGTACCGAGCGACGTCTTCATGGCCTCGACTTCCAGCCGCAGGACGCGTTCCAGCCCTGCCAGTCCCCCGCCCGACTCCTTGATCCGCCGTCGAGCCTTGCTAGTGTCCAGGACGACTGCGACCAAAAGTTCATGGCTCATGGTTGATCCGGCTGCACCGAGCAAGTCCTCATACGCACGTTGTCCCCACGCAATCTTCTCTCCGGTTTGGGCCGTGATGGCGTTGTCTTTGTAGAACTCCCAGAGCGCCGACGACGGATAGGGCACGGTGTAATCCTGGACCGCGATCCTCGCCACGCCTGGCCGCTGGGCCATTCCGGCTTGCACACGCGACCAGGCTTGGACCGCCCAGGCTTTGTCGTCTGCGTCTAAGAGTGCAAAAGACCTCGTGCTGCAGCGCAACACCGCGATTGCCTCCCCGCCGTGGCGGTCGACCATGAAGCACTCGCCGGCTGCCGTTGTTCGGATCTCCAGGTTGCCGAGGCCGCCCGGGAGCGCGAGCCGGCCAGCAAGTTGCGGAGCTGCGGGCTTTGCAAGGAACCGCGTTTGTCCTGCCGCTGCCCGGTAGAAGAAGACGGCGAGCTGTTTAGCCCATGCCGGATAAGGGATGCGGGAATACTGGAGGAGCCCGAGCAGCATAAGCCCAAGCCATAGGGGGCCGGAGGCGAACAGGCCAGCGGGGCCGCTACTCGCGGAGGCCACCACGGCAACTACCCCTCCCCCTGCGACGATCAGCAGCTGGTACCACTTGAGCCCGAGGAAGAATCCGCGGCGCTCGTATCTCGGAAATTTCACGGCTTCAAGGGCACGGGCATCTTCAGACATGTGGGGTACCTCCGTTCGGAGGGTCGATTCTTGGGGGATGGGGTTTCGGAGGCTGCACCCGAGAAGGGGCAGGTGCGTTCGCGTCGGGATGTGCTCGCGGTTCGGCACCTCCGAGGTTCGCCTGTCGCGCGTGCGCTGAGTCAGTGCCGATTTGCTCGTGAGGGCCTATGCGCACTAAACCCTGCTCCTGCACCGGTGGATGCACGCTGGGCGGGGCTCCTGTCATTGGCACGGTCCTCAGGCCCGACAAGCTCTGGTCACCGTGGGGCGACGGTACCCCGGACCGGACAGCGGGCGCCGACACTTGTGTCGGGAAACCGTTACGGCTTGAGCTGATCGGCCGAGTCATGGCGGATCGATTCACCAGGCCCGCAAGCGTTAGTCGACCACCTGTCTGCAGACTGAACTGGCGAGCCGCCATGCTGCCGCTCCGGGACAGGACATGGCCGCCTCCGGCTGTTTGGGCCGCTGCTGCGAGTTCCCCTCCCGCGAAGCTAACCAAACGAAGGGCCATCAGAGGTGCACCGCAAGCAAGCGCCATGCCCACCGTGCCGGCGGCCAGGCCCGCAAAAGACTTGGACTCGGCAAAGAGCTTGACGGCGACTGCCAAAACTGTTGCGGCCAACGGCTTCGCCAGAACCAAGGCCATAACCACCTCGCACCAGCGGCGTGCCCAGGACTTTGTCTTGTCCCAGGGCAGAAGCATCAGGGCCACCGGCGCGACGGCCGCCAATACGACAAGTGCAAAGGAACGGAAGATCATCGAGCACATCAGGATGAAGGCAAGGATCCACACGACAATAACTGCCATCACCGTAACAACGACGGCGCCGACTGGGCCTCCTGTTGTCCCAGGTGCAAGCGAGACCAAGTTCCATTCCCGACCGCTTCCTTCTGGTGCCCGTTCAAACCCGAAGAGCCTCATAAACACGAGGTATGGGTCCGAACCGATCGATTCGAGCAGCGCGGCTGAGGCTAAGTCGCTCACCCGAGTGATTTGCCGGATCAGATAGACAGCAGCCCCGACAAGTGGAATGGCGACAGCGCCGCCGAGCATCGCGCGGCCGATGCGTCTCGGCTGCTGACTGACCAGGCCTGACAGAACCTGGAGGATCATCACGACGACGAGCGGCGTCATCATGACGACCACCCACCAGCTCGTTAGGCCTTTGATGGAGAGCCATTGGGAGTCATCGACGTTCGACACGGTGAAGGCGCCGGTAATGAAGGCCCAAAGCCAGGACGCCATGTTCTGGAGGATGCTGGCGAACAGAGACGTGACTGCTTCCAGGGCGTTGTCGTTAGCCTGTGAGACCAAACCGCAGCCGGGCGGCCACCATCCATTGAGGTCGCACTCAACGGGCATGATCTAAAACCCAAGCGGGAAGGCGGTCTGCGACCAGAGGATGTAGCCGTTGATGCCGCCGAGGATGGCAGCCACCGGGCCGGTCCAAAGGAGGATCACGCCGCCGCCGGAGGCAAGGCGTGACGACTGGCTAAGTTTGCCGGCCAAAAGCATCGCGGCACCGATTATGGCCACGATGGCAATGATGATGAAAGCGCCGACGAGGATGCCGCCGCCGATCTGTTTGAGCGATTCCAGGAAGGGAAAGCTAGCATTCGGGGTGATTCCCGGGTCCACCGCTGCGAAAAACATTGGTGCTCCGTCCGTTGTAATCCATGGAGTGAGCAGATGAGCTCACGGGTTCATAGGTGTGGCGGAGCAAAGCGACATGACTCGATCAGCGATCACCATTCTTTAAGCGGCAAGAGCACCAGACGTGCGATGACCGTAGTGAAATGGCAGTAACGGGCGTGGATGCCCCTTAGGGAGGCCGCCAGGACTGCCCAAGGCGATTGCACCGCCTGCTGCTTCTCCGGGTTTGGGGCCCTGCTTTGAGATGAATGGGCCCAAGTCCTCCGTCCTATCGAGGGGCCTGATGGATGCCGCTTTTTGGGCTGCTCCCACCCGGGGGCATATTTCAGCGTTTCGGAGCAAGCATGGTCTTCCCGACTCCCGGGGATCTATGTGAGGGGTATGTTTTTCGCTCATACACGAGGAGAAAAGATCCCTGCTAAATCAGCACAAACAGCCCCCTCCCACTGCGATCACCACATGCTCACTAAGTGTCGAGTTCCGACAGCACGCGCCGGCCAAACTCGCCGTCGAGGGTGAAGGAAAGAGTTGGTGGTGCATCCGCGTAGGTTCCCGGAACTGAAGGCTCGGCCCTGTTTCGCCGCCGCTCGGATTTCGGTCGTGGTCACAGGAGGCTCACGGGCAGCGCTCCGATGCCGTTTTTTGCGGTTTTCCACATACTCAACGACTCCCCTATCGGCAGCCGGCCACTGATGCTGCACTGGAGCCATGCTCAGCTACGAAGACATCATCCTGCCCGGAGGGGAACGGGTCCTGGTCATCCAGGAGCACGAGGACGGCCGCTGCTGGTGCGGCGAAATCTGGGATTGGCGGGCACCGCCCAGTCATTTAAGTGTTTAGGTTCGGGGCCGCTTCCCAGCACGGTGCTGGTCCGGTCTAAAGCAAACACCGTCGATGCGCGGCCAGGGACGTACAGGAATCTCGATCATCAGGGAGTGCAGAGGTCCACGGTCGTCGGGACACGTGGGGGAAATAAAACGCGAAACGGAACCTCGACGCGGCAGGGCCCTAAGGTCTTGCCCGGGGCTTCCCAGCCGAAGGCCTGTTCTTGGGGTGGCTTGTGAAAAAGTGAAATATCCAACGCTAAGGTTTTGCGCCAGCGGTTGCGAAACGTCCCTCTAGGCCGGCTTAAATCCTCGCCCGGGCCGCACGTGGCGGGCGCGGCAACCGCTCGGCCTGGCTGTGCATCATCGGATTCGCCGCTAGTGTTCAACTTCACCGTCGTCAACGTGTACTTCCCCGGCCTGCACTCCTACTCCAGACGCACCTGACCCCGTCCCCGGCACCGCGGCGGCCGAATAACGATGTATCATCGCTTCGGTGAAGGGAACCTGCCATGCCACCGATTGACCAGTGGGTCGCGTTCGAACCCCTCGCGGGCTCGCCAATCGCCGTCGCCGCCCTGCTGCTCGCGGCGCTATACCTGAGGGGGGCGATCTGGATGTGGCGGCATCGCCGTCGCTGGGCAATCGCCCGTACGGCATCGTTCTTGACCGGATGCGTCCTGATCTTTGCCGTCACGACGTTCGGCGTGAACCGCCTGGCCGAGGAGTTCGTCTCGGGCCTGGTGTTCCAACAGATCACCCTGTTGACCGTCGTCCCGCCGCTTCTCATCGCTGGCTCGCCGGGGCGTCTTCTCCTGCGCAGTACACCGCACACCGACCTCGGACGACTCGTGCTCCGCGCCGCGCACGCGGGACTCCGATCACGATTCTGCCGCGCCGCACTACACCCCGTGGTCGCCATCGTCGCCGCGATCCTGCTGTACCCGGCTCTCTATCTCACAGACGTCATCAGCATCATCATGCGCATCCCCTCCGGCCATGACGCCATGTTGTTCATCTTCCTCGTCCTCGGCGTCATCTCGGCGATACCGCTATGGTCGTCCGACCCCTTGCCACGTGTCCCATCCTTCGCTGTGCGGTTCGTCGACATCGTCGTCGAGCTCCAAATCCATGCCGTCTTCGGCCTGATCCTGCTCCGAACCGGGACACCGCTTTTCAGTGCATACGCCAACCCCACCGGCGACCATGATCCGATCCTCGATCAGGCGATCGCCGGGACCCTGGTATGGACCTATGCAGAACTGCCGCTATTCGTGGTACTCATCGTCTGCCTTTCCCGCTGGCGCACCCGGGAGATGCGCACCTCGAAGCAACGACAACGCGTCGAGGATGCAGAGCTCGACACATACAACGAATACCTCGCAAGTATGGCCCAGGGACGCCTTGAGAGGTAGTGGGATCCTCGTGTGTCGCGGCCAGCGCATCAGTGCCGGCCCCAAGCGACCAAGGTACTGCTGGTTCCGGGCAGCCGGTGACGTCGTTTATTTTCCACGGTCGTCCTCTCGTCAGCCCGTATTCCGGGCCGGAATAAGAAAGCTTAGCGCCTGCCGCAGGCGGCCGGCTTGGGTAGCAGGCTGAGTAATCAGTGAGCGCCGTTCAGCCGCCGCGCGTACCGGCTCAAACCGTGCAGGTACCGCCGCCGGCCGCCGGCAACCCTGAGCCGATAAAGAGGATCACGGCGTACTAAACAGCGGCATCCACACGAACTGCCGTGTCGGTAAAGCGATGAAGGGCCCAGGGCAGTCATGGCCGCAAGCCAGGGCACTGCCGGTGAGCAGCGGCGGTGCCCGGCCAACCACCCCGGGGTGAGATACTGCAGTTCAGGCGGCACGAGTACCGGTGATTAGTGTGCCTATCCCGACAATCCACGCCAGTTATTCAACCCAGGGGAAACAATGCGACGTTTCTGTTTCATCGCGATGGCCATCTTGGGACTGATAGGAGTGATGGCTATCGCCGCGGCCGCCGACAGCACAGATCGGGCCGTCGGGATCCTACTCTCCCTCACAGGTTTCATCGGCGCAATCGCAGTCGTCAGAACCAACAGAAACTCAAGCTAGCTGTATTGGGGCAGACCGTGAATCCGCAGGGATGGATGGAGTGAGGGCTGACGGCCGTCGCCAAGATGAAATATCCCGGGAAAAGTGGAAAGCTGGCCCTATGCCTGAATCCAGTAGAGCTGCGCCTGCCCCAAAGAGCGCACCCGGTGACGCCAGCGTTCTTTACACCGAGAAGCTCTGGCCGAACTTCTGGATCTGGCTGGTCTCCGCGGGCTTCTCGAGCGCCGGAATCCTGATGCTGGCGCCCATCAGCATCGCGGCCGGGATCACCGCAGCTATTGTGCTGTTCGCCATCATTTTCGTGCTGTTGGTCCTCTCGACCCCGACAATCCAGGTGACCGGGTCAACGCTGAGTGTGGGCCGGGCCACGATCGAACGGAGCTTCGTCGGCACCACCATGGCGTTCCGCCGCGCCGAAGCGACGGCGGAACGCGGCACCCGGCTCAATGGCCTGGCGTTTCTGTGCATCCGTGGCTGGGTGGATCCGGTGGTCCGGATCGAGATCACTGATCCCTCCGACCAGACCCCGTACTGGCTGGCGTCCACCCGGCACCCGGACCAGCTGATCGTGGCCCTGTCGGCCCAGCGGCACTAGGCCTGGGTTAGCTCAATGTCCCCGTAGGGCTTGTTTATTACCACCGTCCTCCAGCCCGGGCTCCGGGTCATAACGCCCGGGTTTATGACCCGCAGATTATGGCACCGGCAAAACATAGCATGGGCACATGACGCAGACCTCCGTACCTCCTGTCGAGGCCCGCCCAGCCCCTCTGGAGCATCCGGCGCCCGGGACGCCTGTACGCAATCTTGCAAGCCACCGGTGGATCCGCCGGCCGCAGGAAGCATTCACCGAAAGCGCCCTGCAGGAACGGCTGCTTGGCGGCATCCGTTCATGGCGCGATTATCCGACGTCGCTGCGGCTGTGGTTCTGGCTGATTCCGGCCCTCAACGCCGCGATCGGCGGCGTCCTCCGCTTTGTCCGCCTGGACATTCCGCGCAGCCTGGTGTTTGACGAGACCTACTACGTCAAGGACGGCTATTCGCTGCTGGTGAGCGGTTACGAACGCAGCTGGCCGGAGGAGGCCAATGTCTCCTTCAACGCCGGTAACCCGGCCGTCCTGCTGGACACCCCCCAGTACGTGGTCCACCCGCCGGTCGGCAAGTGGATGATCGCGGCAGGAATGTGGCTGTTCGGGCCCGACAATCCCCTGGGCTGGCGCTTCGGCGCAGCGCTGACGGGGACCCTGTCCATCCTCCTGATCGCCCTGATCGCGCAAAAACTCTTCCAGTCCCTGACCCTTGGGGCCGTAGCCGGCCTCCTCCTGGCAGTGGACGGACACCACCTGGTGATGTCCAGGACCTCCCTGCTGGATATTTTCCTGATGTTCTGGATCCTCGCCGCTTTCGGTGCGCTCCTGATGGACCGCGACGACGGCCGGCGGCGGCTGGCCGCTACGCTGGGACGCCAGTCCGCCGCTGCTGCCCCGGACGGCAGGCCCTCGGTGCTTCAGCTGTTTTCCGGACCGTGGCTGGGCGTCCGCTGGTGGCGCGTGGCGGCGGGCATCTGCCTGGGCCTTGCGGTGGGCACCAAGTGGTCCGCGCTGTTCTTCATGGCTGCCTTCGGTTTGCTGACCGTCTTCTGGGACCTGAGCGCTCGCCGGGTCGCCGGGATCCGGGGCTGGATCAGCGGCGGCCTCATCAAGGACGGAATTCCCGCTTTCCTAAGCATCGTCCCTGTTGCCGTCCTGGTGTACGTTTCCACGTGGGCCGGCTGGTTCCAATCCAAGGATGCGTACTTCCGGCACTGGGCCGACACCAACCCCTCAGTCCAGTGGGGCTGGATTCCGGGCCCGCTGCGGTCTCTGGCCCAGTACCATCTGGAAGTCTACAAGTTCCATCAGGGACTCAGCTCCGACCACCCCTACGAAGCCAGCGCCTGGAGCTGGCTGGTGATGGGGCGGCCCACGTCGTTCTTCTACGAGTCCCCCAAGCAGGGAAGCCCAGGCTGCGACGTTACCAGCTGCGCCTCGGCCATCCTCTCAGTGGGCAATCCCCTGATCTGGTGGAGCGCCACGGTTTCGCTGGTGATCCTGCTGTTCTGGTGGGCAGGCCGCCGGGACTGGCGGGCCGGTACCATCCTGGCCGGGGTCGGCGCGGGCTACCTCCCGTGGTTCCTGTACCCGGAACGCACCATGTTCACCTTCTACGCCGTCTCCTTTGAACCGTTCCTGGTACTCGCCCTGACATACTCCCTCGGCCTGGCGCTCGGACGGAGGCAGGACCCGCTGTGGCGTCGGCGTTCCGGGCTCTACCTGGTGGCCCTGTTTGTGGCCGCAGCAGTTTTGCTCTCGGCATTTTTCTACCCAATCTGGACCGCGGAAATCATCCCGTACCAGGAGTGGCGGCTCCGGATGTGGATGCCGTCCTGGATCTAGGGCAGAATGCTCGCGACCTCTGACCTGTCCAAAAATTCATCCACGTCCCGGCCGGGACTCGCCTCCAGCTTCCTTTGCCCCAATCCTGGCCCTGCCAAAGACCTGGGCAGGCCTTGTTCGACCAGCCTTCGAACACATGTCACCGAACGAGCTCTGGACCTCGAGGATCTGGCCCGGGGACGGCAGTGCGGTCTGGAAAGGTAAGGTTACGGCGCTGGACCAGCGAACAGGGCGCAGGCGGCGGAGTACATATCAGCCGTCGCTCCTGGCAGGAACCGGCTTTGCGGCCACACCGAGCAGGTAATCGCCGGAGATCCGGGTGAGAGAACCAATCACCACGAGCCCGTGGTTGGCCAGTTCGTCGAGGAATTGCTGGGCGGTGAAGCGGTCCTCGGTGGGATGGTCGAACAGCCGCTGATAAGTCGGGCGGGCCAAGGCGTGAGCGGTGACCTCTTCGAAGTAGAACCGCCCGCCCGGCGCCAGGACCCTGCTGGCCTCGGCGATGGCTGCGCGCCAGTTCGGTATGTGGTGGACGATCCCGAAGTCGAACACCGCGTCATAGTCGTCGTCCCCGGCACTGAGCGCGGAACGCAGGTCGGTTGCGCTGCCTTGCGCCAGTCGCACCCGGTCACCATAACGGGCAAGGCGCCGGGCAGCGCGGTTGATCATCGCCGGGTCCAGGTCTACAGCGTCAACGCTTGCGGCGCCGAATCGTTCCAGCACCAGCTGGGACCCATAGCCTAAGCCGCAGCCGATCTCCAGCGCCCGTGCCCCGGGCAGCAACCGGCCACCCAGCCGCAGCAACACCCGGATCTCGTAGAAGCGCTGCAGCCACCGCCGGGGCGGAGAATTGACCAGAAGAGTTTCCATCCGGTTCATTAACACCGTTAGCCGTCCCTTCGTCCAAACGATGTGGGTGAGTCAACGACAGCCACCTGGGACGACCGGGGTGGCAACACGGCGATGGTGAAGCCCGTCCGCAGAGTCGAACCGAGCAGACGTCGTTCAACCGTGGGCGTGCAAGGGTTTGCCCGCCAAGGCGAGGGCAGCCTCACTGATGGCGTCGTTCTGGGTGGGGTGGGCGTGTACCAGGTTCGCGACGTCCTCGGGATAGGCCTCCCAGTTGACCATCAGCTGGCCCTCCCCGATCAGCTCACTGACACGGGCGCCGAGCATGTGCACCCCAACGATCGGGCCCTTCTTTTGACGGATAAGTTTGATGAAGCCCGCGGTCTGCAGCATCTGGCTTTTTGCGTTCCCGCCAAGGTTGTACTCGACCGTCTCGACGCCGTCGGCGCGGAACTGTTCCTTCGCCTGGGCCTCCGTGAGGCCGACAGAGCCGGCCTGGGGTTCCGAGTAGGTCACACGCGGGATGCCCGATTCGATGATGGGTGCCGGGTTCAGGCCGACGATCTCTTCGGCGACGAAAATCCCGTGCTGGAAGCCCCGGTGGGCCAGCTGAAGGCCGGGCACGATGTCCCCGATGGCATAGACGTTGCCGACCCCGGTGTGCAGCCGGTCGTTGGTGGGCACGAAGCCGCGCTCCATGGGGATGCCGGCTTCTTCGTAGCCGAGGTTTGCTGTGGAGGGGCCACGGCCCACCGCCACGAGCAACACCTCGGCCTCCAAAGTTTTCCCGTCCTGGGTGGTGACGGTGACGCTGTTATCGTTCTGGGTAACGCCGGCGAACATCGTGTTGGTGAGAAATTTGATGCGGCGTTTGGTGAAGGCCCGCTGCAGTCCCTTGGACAGGGATTCGTCCTCGTTGGCGATGAGGCGCGGGAGGGCCTCGACGATGGTCACTTCCGTGCCGAAGGAAGCCCAGACGGAAGCGAATTCCACGCCAATGACGCCGCCGCCGAGGATGATCGCGCTCTTGGGTACGAAATCTAGTTCGAGTGCCTGTTCGGAGGTGATGACCCGGCCGCCGATCTCCAGACCGGGCAGGGACTTGGCACAGGACCCGGTTGCCAGCACGATGTTTTTGCCCTGGTAGCAGGTGCCGTTGACTTCCACCGTGTCGGGGCCGGCCAGCGTGCCCCATCCCTGGATCAGGTCGATACTGCGGGAAGCCACCAGGCCCTGGAGCCCTTTAAACAGCCGGGCAACGACGCCTTCCTTGAACTTTGTCACACCGGCCATGTCGATACGGCCCAAGGTGCTTTCGACGCCGAATGCTTCGCTTTCACGGATGGTGTCCACGATTTCCGCCGAGTGCAGCAGGGCCTTGGTGGGGATGCAACCGCGGTGCAGGCAGGTCCCGCCGAGCTTGTCGCCCTCAACGAGGGCCACCTTCATGCCCAGCTGCACCCCGCGCAGAGCAGCTGCATAACCGGCGCTGCCACCTCCGAGGACTACGAGATCATGGGCCATAATTTTCCTCCCGATCCAGTACGTGAGCTGTTTCCCGATATTATTGCCCAAGGCCGATCTTTCGGGGAGTCCTTTCCGGGATTTCGTGGTTGTGGGTTGGCAGTTGTGTTCAATCGCTTACCACGGCAGCTGCGGCACCCGTTATCGCCGCACTTTCAGCGTGCGGGGTGCGGTAGCGTGCCGCCGGTTTCGACTTTTGACCGTGCCCGGGATCTGAGGGTTTGGAAGAGTGCCAGCCCGGTGACGAGGACAAGCCCGGCTACCCAGGTGTTGACGCGTGCACCGAGGATCGTGTTGGCAGGATCGGAGCGCATCAATTCGAGAGCAAACCGGCCGGCCGTGTAAAAGACGAGGTAGAGGGAGAAGACCGCTCCGGCGCCGAGGCTGTATTTGCGGTCCAGGATTATCAGCAGTGCCGCCGCGGCCAGGCACCAGAGGGATTCGTAGAGGAAGGTCGGGTGGAAGTAGCCGATGACCTCAGGGGCGCCTTCAGGGGAAGTAATTGCCTTCCCTGTGGTGGAGTCCATGGCGTGGATTTGCAACTTCCATGGCAGATCCGTGGGGGCGCCGTAAATTTCGTTGTTGAACCAGTTTCCCCACCTGCCCAGGGCCTGCGCCAGGAGCAGTCCAGGGGCGGCGGCGTCAACGAATGCAGCGAAGGGGACTCCGGTGCGGCGGGCACCAATGGCTGCCCCGACGAGGCCGAGGGCGACCGCGCCCCAGATCCCAAGGCCGCCTTCCCAGATCCGCAGGCTGCCCCAGGGGTCCTTGCCCGGCCCGAAGTACAGCTGGTTATCGGTGATCACATGGTAAAGCCTGCCGCCGACGATGCCGAAGGGAACGGCCCACATCACGATGTCCAGGGCCTGTTCGGAGGTGCCTCCCCTTGCTGTGAGGCGGCGGACGGTCAGCCAGGTGCCGACGACGATGCCCGCCAGGATGCACAGCGCGTAGAAGCGTATCGTCAGCGGGCCCAGTGCGAAGGCGCTCAGTGTCGGGGAAGGCAGGAAGAGATCCGGCGTTGATAACGGTTGCATGGCTCCGGTTCGCTCAGCGTCGTGGCGGGTAGGGAAATCCTGCGGCGGTAATCGTTCTCGGCACGGAGCGGCAGGTCAGTGGAAAGGCGCCCTCGGCTCCATGCCCTGGACTGGCCGCAGCCGGCTGCTGCGGCCCTGCCGGCGCCTAGGTTGAGATCACAGGCCGGAGTAGGAGTGCAGGCCGTTGAAGAACTGGTTCACGATGGTGAAGTTGAAGACCACGCACAGGTAGCCGACGATGGACAGCCACGCGGCGCGGGTTCCGGTCCAGCCGCGTGTGGCACGGGCGTGGAGGTAGCCGGCGTAAACCACCCAGATGACGAAGGTCCAGACTTCCTTGGTGTCCCAGCCCCAGAACCGGCCCCAGGCTTTTTCGGCCCAGATCGCACCAAACATCAGGGTAAAGGTCCAGCCAATGAACCCGAGCGCGTTGATGCGGTAAGAGAGGTTCTCCAGGCTCAGCGCCGACGGGACGACGCGCATGAACCCAAGCCTGGCCGCGCCTCCCGCGGCGACAGTTTTCTGCCGGCGGGACTGGACCAGCTGCAGGGCGGACAGCGCGAAGGTCAGGGTGAACAGGGCCGATGAGAGAACGGCGATGGAGACGTGGATGATCAGCCAGTAGCTTTGCAGGGCGGGAACGAGGTGGCCCACGGGAGTCCAGTACGCCACCGAGGCGGCGACCTGCATGATGATGACCAGGCCGATCACGAAGGTGCCCAGGAACCGCAGGTCACGGCGGATCAGCGCGAGCAGAAACACCGCTGCGACGACGAAGGCGCCGGTGGTGAGGAATTCGTACATGTTGCCCCAGGGAACCCGGCCCGCACCGAGGGCCCGGGTCACCACCCCGGCGCCGTGGATCAGGGCGCCCAGCATGGTCAGGGCTACACCGACGCGCGCGGGCATGCGCCGGGCGGGGGCGTAGTCCATGTCGGTCCCGGCAGTTCGTCCTGCGCCGGCTGCGTCTTCTCCTGTCCGGTGCGCTGCTGAGCTGGGGCGTTCAGCAAAGCCAGCCGGCCCGCCGACGCCGGAAGCCGCCCGGTCCCCGGACGCGCGGGCACTGGTTCCGGCGCTGATCGGAACCCTGGCGGGTGCGGAGGCTTGAGCGGGCGCGGCTGTTGCGGCTTTGAGGTCCACCGCACGCAGGGTCCTGCTGCTGCGGGCCAGGTCCCAGGCGAATGCGATGAACGCCACGGTGTAGGTGCCTGCGGCCAGGAGCATGAACAGCTCGCTGTACTGGCCCATGATTTCGTTGATCTCAGGCATTAGTGCTCCTTCGGTGAGCGGGCAGGGACGGCGGCGGCAGCGGCGGGGTCGGACTCTGCCAGGTTCCAGCGGGCGGCGAGGCGGGCACGGATCGCGGCGGCTTCGGGCGCGAGCCTGTGGTCTTCTCCGCGGGCCAGCAGCCCGTATTCGATCATCGTGCGGCCGTCCACGTGGGCGCCGGCACGGAGCCAGACGCGGCGACGGTTCACATACAGGGAGACGATCAGCCCCGCGACGGCGGCCAGGGAGAAGATGAGAACCCCCTCCTGCCCGGGGACCGTGCGGATGTCCACCCCGATATAGCGTTTGAGCCCGTCGAAGCTGATCGAGCCTTTACCCTCCGGGAGGGTGTAGCTCTGCCCTGCGTCCAGGACAATGCCGCCGGCGGGAAGATCCCGGCCGTTGAGCTGGGTGAGGTTCTGCACGTCCAGGTTGTAGACGTTCTGGGGTTTCCCGGTGTCCAGCCCGAGGTCACCGTAGTAGGAGTTCAGGTTCAGTTGTGGGTTCAGCGGGTCCGGGTCGAAGCTGTAGGACACACCCTCCTGGTTCTTGATGGCCGAGGGCAGGAAGAACCCGACGAAACCCAGCTGGGAAGGTGACGCGTCCGGGGCCTTGAGGACAATGCTGGAGGTGTAGACGGCGTCGTTGGGGACGGAGACGACGGGGCCGCTGAACGCGGTGTTCCCGTCCCCGTCCTTGACGGTGACGATGGGTGCGTAGCCGTTGCCCACCAGGAAGATGCCCGTTCCGCCGAAGTAGACCGGTTCGTTGACTTTCAGGACCTGCTGTTGCGGGGCGGCGTCAGGGCTTTCCCGGGTCGTCACGGCGGCTTTGAAGTCGATGGGCTGACCGAACTGCCGGGTGGATTCGCGGTCGAAGCGGACCTCGAACTTGTCCAGCGTGATGGCGAACGGGTCCAGCCAGTCGGACTGGAAGTTGGTTCCGGGGGTGAAGTTGTCGTAGCCGACGAGGGTGTTGACGAAGGTGTCGCCTTCGATGATGATTTTTTGGCCCCGGTAGCCGAACAATCCGCCGATGGCCACGGAAACCAGCACGCCGATCAGGGCGGTGTGGAAGACGAGGTTGCCGACCTCCCGTAGCAGCCCCCGTTCAGCCCCCAGTGAGGGCATCGCGGCGTCGGCGTCCCGGATATCGACCCGGTAGCCGCGTTTTTTCAAAACGTCCGCTGCGTCCCGGATGGCGTCGCCCGGGCTGACACCGGATTCCGCCGGCAGGACGAGCGTGCCGTATTCGGGCAGCCGGGAGAGCCGACGCGGGGTGCGGGGCGGGGCTGAGCGCAGGGCCTTCCAGTGGGCCCGTGCCCTGGGTATCACGCAGCCGATGAGGGAGATGAACAACAGGATGTAGATCGCGGAGAACCAGGCCGAGGAATAGACATCGAAGAGCTGGAGTGAGTCAAGGATTTTTCCGTACTCCGGGCGGTCCTTGATGTATTGGGTCACCAGGGCAGGGTTCGCAGGACGCTGCGGGAACAACGAGCCGGGCACAGCGACCACGGCCAGCAGCAGCAGGAGAAAGATTGCGGTCCGCATGCTTGTCAGCTGCGTCCACGCCCAGCGCAGCATCCCGGCGGGACCCAGCGGCGGCGGGACCGGGCCTGCCGCAGTCTCCGGCGCGTCAGATAAGGACATCACTGCCTTCCAATCGGGATGAACAAGAGCTCGCACGGTCTGCAGACCGCAGTTTCTACCTTACGTAGAATTAGTACCAGGTGGGTGGCCACGCCTTCCGAGCGCCCTCCTGATAATATCGCCTAAAGACGATTGCACCGGTTCCGGTTAAGTCCCTCTGCCCGAAGTTCTCACGGAATACGGGGGCGGGCCGGGAACGGCTTCTGCAGGTGCGTGCCTTAGCCGGCTGGCTTGATCCGCCAGGGAAGCAGTGGGCGTGACGATCAGCCGGAAACCCGACAAACGAGGAAGTCATCCATGAACACCCCATCCGGCGGCGGCCTGGCCCGGCGCAGCATCCTGACAGGATTGGCCGCGGCGGCCTTCCTCGGCCTGGCCGCCTGCGCGGGACCTGACCCCCTCGCCCAGCAGGCAGCGGCAGGGGATAACAAGAACTACATTGCCGGTGACGGATCGGTGCAGGAATACGCTGAGGAATCACGCAGCGCTCCTGTGGCCTTGAACGCGACCCTCTATGACGGCACCCCTGTCAGTTCCACGGACTGGGCCGGCACTGTGACGGTACTCAATTTCTGGTACGCGGCGTGCGCCCCGTGCCGCGTTGAGGCCCCGCACCTGGAAGCGCTGTACCAGGAGTTTGCCCCGCAGGGAGTTTTGTTCTACGGCATCAACGTCCGGGATGAAAAGCCCACGGCGGAAGCCTTCGAGCGGACCTTCGGCGTGACCTATCCAAGCGTGCAGGACAAGGACGGGAAGGTGCTGCTCGCCATGACCCGCTTCGTTCCGCCCCAGGCGGTCCCAACCACCCTCGTGCTGGACAAGCAAGGCCGTGTCGCGGCCAGAATCCTGGGCGGACTGGACAAAAGCACCCTGAAAGCCCTGATCACTTCCACACTCGAAGCCTAAGAAAAGCTATGACGCTCCCGGCTTGGCGTTCCGAGCGGGCCGGTACGCTGGGATTCCCGAAGCGCCCGGGCCGCCTCAACGCCGGCCATGCCGGGGCGGCACGAGAGAAGGCTGGTCCATCATGACGGTGCAGTTGCCTGAGAGTTCCCTTGCTCTTCTGCGTGAGGGATACACGTTCATTTCGAGCCGGTGCGACCGGCTCGACACCGATTCGTTCCGCACACGGCTGATGCTTCGCCCCGTTGTCTGCCTCCGCGGGGCGGAAGCGGCAGAGTTCTTCTACGGCGGTGGCCGGTTCGGCCGCGAGGCGGCGATGCCCCGCTCCGCCCAGCACCTTCTGCAGGACGCCGGCAGCGTACAGTCCCTCCAAGGTCCTGCCCACCGGCACCGGAAACAACTGTTTCTTGACCTGATGACCAAGGAATCGGTCGAACGCCTCGGCCAGGCCTTCGATGAGGAATGGGTGTCGGCGGTGCATTGGTGGCAGGTCCGCGGCGAAGTTGTGCTGCATGACGAGCTGCGCCCGCTGCTCACCGCCGCCGCCTGCCGGTGGGCGGGAGTGCCGGCAAACCCGGCAACGGTCGAACGGATCAGCCGCGAATTGGGCCTGATGATCGAAAAGGCCGGAGCGGTCGGGCCGGTGAACTGGTATGCCCGGTGGCGCCGCCGCTCCACGGAAAAGTGGGCCGCCGAGCGCATCAGCACCCTCCGCCGGAGCGGTCCGGCCGCGGCCGGCGATACCCCTGCCGCTGCGATCGCCTTTCACACGGACGAGCACGGCAACGCTCTGCCGGCGGACATCGCGGCGGTGGAACTTCTCAACCTGCTCCGGCCCATCGTGGCTGTCGGCCGCTTCATGGTCTTTGGAGCCGTCGCCCTGCACCAGCACCCGGAATGGAAAGAGATCCTGCGCGCAGGCCAGGACGCGGACCTGGACTGCTTCGCCCAGGAAGTCCGCCGGTACTATCCGTTCTTCCCCTTCGTCGGCGGCACTGCCCGGGAAACGCTGGAATGGAAGGGCCACGCGTTCAAAGCCGGGCAATGGGTCCTGTTCGATCTGTACGGCACGAACCACGACGGCCGGATCTGGAAGGACCCGGAAAGCTTCAACCCTGCCCGGTTCCGTACCTGGCACCCGGATCCCCACACCCTTGTTCCACAGGGCGCCGGCGACCCGGCCGCCGGGCACCGCTGCCCCGGCGAGGACATCACCGTTGACCTGATCCGCCGCGCCACCCGGGCGCTTGCCGCGGAGACCCGGATGACCGTACCCGCTCAGGACCTGAGCATCAACCTCACCCGGATGCCCGCCCTGCCCCGGAGCGGCTTCATCCTCTCCGGACGCCCAGGACCGCACTGACACCTCCCCGCACACACGACAGGGGAATCCTTCGGGCGCACGCCGCATGAGCAACGGTTGGCACATATCCACATGTATGGATATCATCGGTGCATGACGATTGATATGAGGAGCGGTACCCGGTTGGAACCGGCGGCCGCGTTGTTCCACTCCCTGGCGGACCCGGCCCGGCTTGCCATCGTGAAACGCATCGCCCAGGGCGAGGTCCGGGTCGGTGACCTCACCGAGGTACTGGGTCTGGCGCAGTCCACGGTCTCGGCGCATGTGGCCTGCCTGCGGGACTGCGGCCTGGTGACGGGCCGGATGGAGGGCCGGAAGGTGTTCTATTCCCTGACCCGCCCTGAACTGATCGATGTCCTGGCCCAGGCCGAGATCCTTCTGGCCGCCACGGGCAATGCGGTCAGCCTGTGCCCGGTCTACGGCGACGCCTCCCGCGCCACCGCAACCACCAAAGAGGAGCAACTGTGAGCGACGCCTGCTGCGGCGATGACAAGCCTGTAACAACAGAAGAGGGTCAGGAAGAGGCTGAGGGCTTCTGGCAGGTGACTGAGGTCCGCGCGGCCGCGGTCGCCGGCGGGCTGCTGCTGATGGCATGGATCGCTTCGCTGCTGGACGCGTCCGAGTGGGTCACCCTGCCGCTGGAGGCCGCGGCGCTGCTGGTCGCGGGGTGGACGTTTGTTCCCTCAACCCTGCGCCGGCTTGCCAAGGGCAAGATCGGTGTCGGCACGCTGATGACGATCGCGGCAGCGGGAGCCGTTGCCCTGGGGCAGGTCGAGGAAGCGGCGATGCTGGCCTTCCTGTATGCCATCTCGGAGGGGTTGGAGGAATACTCGGTAGCCCGCACCCGGCGCGGGCTGCGTGCCCTGCTGGATCTGGTCCCGGCCGAGGCCAGGGTCCTGCGCAACGGAACCGAAGTCACCGTCTCCCCGTCCGAGCTGGTGCTCGGTGAAACCATGGTCGTGCGCCCTGGCGAACGGCTCGCCACGGACGGACGCGTCCTGACCGGGCGCACCTCCCTGGACACCTCGGCCCTGACCGGCGAATCAGTCCCGGTCGAAGCAGGACCGGGCAGCGACGTTTACGCCGGCTCCATTAACGGCACCGGCCCGCTCGAGGTTCAGGTCACCAGCACCGCGGAAAACAACTCGCTGGCACGAATCGTGCACATCGTGGAGGCCGAGCAGTCCCGCAAGGGCCCCGGCCAGCGGCTGGCCGACTCGATCGCCAAAAAGCTCGTCCCGGGTATCCTGATCGCCGCCGCGCTCATTGCCGTCTATGGTTTCATCGTCGGTGAACCGCTCCTGTGGATTGAACGTGCCCTGGTGGTCCTGGTGGCAGCCTCACCGTGCGCCCTGGCCATCTCCGTGCCCGTGACAGTGGTCGCCGCCGTCGGCGCTGCCAGCCGGATGGGCGTCCTGATCAAGGGCGGCGGCGCCCTGGAAACCCTCGGCAAGATCCGCACCATCGCCCTGGACAAGACCGGGACCCTGACCCGCAACAAACCCGCCGTGATCGAAGTCGCCGCCACCGCCTCCTCCACCCGGGAGCGGGTGCTGGCCGTCGCCGCCGGCCTGGAAGAACGCAGCGAACACCCGCTCGCCCGCGCCATCCTCGCCGCCGCCAGCGACCGGGTCACCGTCACCGGCCTGGACACCGTTCCCGGTGCCGGGCTCGAAGGGACCATCGACGGGCACAGCGCCCGGCTCGGCAGGCCCGGATGGATCGCCCCGGGGGAGCTGAAGGACACCGTTCAGCGGATGCAGGCCAGCGGCGCGACAGCGGTCCTGGTCGAGGAGAACTCTGTCCTCATCGGCGCCGTAGCCGTCCGCGACGAACTTCGCCCCGAAGCCGCGGCCGTGATTGAACGCCTCAGCCGCGCCGGCTACACCACGGCCATGCTCACCGGTGACAACCGGCTCACCGCCGAGGCCCTGGGCAAGGCAGCGGGCATCACCGAAGTCCACGCCGACCTGCGCCCCGAAGACAAGGCGGAGATTATCCGCGCCCTGAAGGGGCGGCAGCCGACCGCCATGGTCGGTGACGGTGTAAACGATGCCCCCGCTCTGGCGACCGCCGATACCGGCATCGCGATCGGCGCGATGGGCACCGACGTGGCCATCGAAACCGCCGACGTCGCACTGATGGGCGAGGACCTGCACCACCTGCCGCAAGTACTGGAGCACGCCCGCCGCACCCGCCGCATCATGTTCCAGAACGTAGGACTCTCCCTGGCCCTGATCGCCGTGTTGATCCCGCTGGCCCTGTTCGGCATCCTGGGACTGGCAGCAGTTGTGCTGATCCACGAACTGGCCGAAATCGTTGTCATCGCCAACGGCGTCCGCGCCGGCAAGGTGAGCAAGTACGGCACCATCCCGGCCACCCAGGACACCGTCCCCACCCTGGAACCGGCACGGTGAGCCAACCGACACCGGTGCGCGACAGCACCCCGTCCCGGCCGTGGATGCGCCGGGGCGGGCTGCTGGCCGCCGCGCTCCTGCTGGCCGGGGCCGACCTGCTCATCAAGACCCAGGCCGAAGCCGGTCTCTCCCGGGGAGAAGTGATCGAGGTGCCGCTGCTGACGATCAAGCTCCTCTACAACATGGGCGTGGCCTTCAGCCTCGGATCCGCCCTGCCCACCGGAATTGTCGTGGCCGGTACCGGGGCCATCATCGCCGTGCTGCTGACATGGCTAACAGTGAACGCACCAAAGATGTCCAGGACCGCCCTTACCGGTGGTACTCTCATTGCCGGCGGCGCCATCGGAAACTTCATTGACCGGCTCGACGGGCGCGGGGTCGTCGATTATCTGCACAGCGGATGGTTCCCCACGTTCAACCTCGCCGACGTCTTCGTCACCGTGGGAACCGCCGTCCTGGTCCTGGGAATGCTGCGGGCAGGCAAGGAACCGGAGACAGCGGAATGAGTCTTGGCGGCTTCTTCGCCGAGTCTGTGCAGTCCGGAGCCCTGCTCCTGGCAGTGCCCCTGGCGGTCATCGCCGGTCTGGTCTCGTTCATCTCACCCTGTGTCCTGCCCCTGCTCCCGGGCTACCTGGGTTACGTCTCCGGCCTGGCCGGAACCGATGAAAAGGCCGCCCGCAGGCGCACCACCGCCGGCGTCGGGCTGTTCATCCTCGGCTTCGCCGCGGTCTTCACCCTTTACGGTGCGGCGTTCGGGACCATCGGACACTGGCTGGTGAGCTGGAGCGACATGATCACGCGTGTTCTGGGCGTGGTCGTGATCGTGATGGGCGTCGCCCTGTCCGGAAAGATCCCGTTCCTGCAGAGCACGGCCAAGCTGACCTGGAAACCGAACACCGGCCTGGCCGGGGCGCCGCTGCTGGGCATCGGCTTCGGGCTCGGGTGGACGCCGTGCATCGGCCCGACCCTCAGCGCCGTGCTGGCGTTGAGCACTACCACCGGGTCGGCCTGGCGCGGGGCGCTGCTCGGCTTCGCGTACTGCATCGGTCTGGGTATCCCGTTCCTCCTCGTCGCCCGGGGCTTCAGCTGGGTCACCGGCACCCTCGGCTTCGTCCGGCGGAACATCAGGGCCTTCAACCTCGCAGGGGCAGCGACCCTGGTCCTGGTCGGGATCCTGATGGTTTCCGGTGTCTGGACGACCTGGATCCTGAGCCTGCAGAACCTGATCGGAACCTTCACCACGCCCATCTGACCTGGCCGCGGGTATGCAACCGGCGGGGACGCCCTGAGAGAGGTGCTGATTAATGCTTGGCATCATCGCGGCCGCGGCAGCAATGTTCGCTGCCACGAACATCGACGACATCGTCGTTTTGACCGTGCTGTTCCTCGCCTCCTCGAAAGGCCGCCGGCCCCGGCCCTGGGAAATCGTCGGCGGGCAGTACCTGGGATTCATCACCCTGGTCGGCATCAGCGTCCTGGCCGCGCTCGGGCTGACCCTTGTCCCGGACGAATGGGTCGGCTGGCTCGGCCTGCTCCCCCTCGGAATCGGCGTTTTCGGCCTGATCCGTTTCCTGCGCAGACGCGGCGAAGAGGAAACCGAAGGCGCTATCAGCGCAGTTGGCCTGCTCAGCGTCGCCGGCATCACCATCGCCAACGGTGCAGATAACATCGCCATCTACACCCCGATCTTCCGGACCATGCGCCCCCAGGACACCGTGGTCACCATCATCGTGTTCCTCATCCTGGTAGCCGTCTGGTGCGCACTGGGACGTGTTGTGGGAACCCACCCCAAAGTCATTGAGACCCTCGAAAAAATCGAACACTGGCTCGTCCCGGCAGTGTTCATCGGGCTGGGCCTGTTCATCCTCCTCAGCTCCGGCGTCCTGACCCGGCTGTTCAACGCCTGAGCAACAAGGAATCACCGGGGACCAGCCACGGCCAGGGCCAGGAGGAATCATGAAAGAAACGCCAGGGGGGCTGTTGCTTGATGCCCGTGCTGCCCGTGACGACAAAGGCAGCCCTGATGGCTCACTTCGATGAGTGGGTGACGGATCCTGCCGTGACGCTGGAGGGTGTGCAGTCGTTCGTTAATGACCCGTCGCTGGTCGGCGCGAAATTCCTCAACCGCTACACGGTCGCTACAACGTCCGGGACGACCGGCACCCGGGGAGTGTTCCTGCTCGACACCACATCCCTGGCCGTGGCCAAGGCCCTGACATTTCGCATGCTCAGTTCCTGGCTCACCCCGGCCGATATCCTGGGGATAATCCGCGGTCACGGGCGGATCGCCATGGTCATCGCCACGGGCGGCCACTTCGCCTCGGCAGCAGCCGCGGCCGCGCTCCGGAAGGGACCAGGCAGGCACAGCGTGGGGGTGTTCCCGGTCCAGACACCGATGCCGGACCTCGTCGCCCAGCTGAACAGCTTCCGCCCGGCCCTTCTTGCCCCCTACGCCTCAACCGGACGGTTGCTGGCGTCCGAGCAGGAAGCCGGACGGCTGAACATCCACCCCGTTGCCGTTGTTCTCTCCGCCGAGGGCCTGCCCGAGGGAGACTACGGCAGGATCAGCGGAGCGTTCGGAGCCAAGGTCCGTCAAGGCTACGCAGCGACTGAATGCCCCTTTCTGAGCTACAGCTGCCAGGAAGGCTAGCTCCACGTCAACAGCGACTGGGCCATCCTGGAACCGGTCGACGCTAACCATAAACCCGTCCCGCCCGGGCAGCCCTCGCACACCGTGCTGCTGAGCAACCTGGCCAACCGCATACAACCGATCCTGCGCTACGACCTGGGCGACAGTGTCACCACCAGGACTGACCCGTGCCCGTGCGGGGACCCGACGCCGGCCATCCACGTGCAGGGACGAACAGCGGAGCTGCTGACCTTCCCTGGAAACGCCCGGGCTCTCCGTTTCAATAACACCCCTCACGCTGAGTGCCGCCTTGGACAAAGTTCAGGGCCTGAGTAAGGGCCAGATCATCCAGACAGGACCCCAGGACCTCGCCCTCCGGCTGCAACCCGCCCCCGGTGCCGAACCTGCGAGGGTTTTCGAAGCCGCCCGTTCCGAAATCGCCGCCGTGCTGGCCGGTCATGGACTGGGCCATGTCACCCTGACAAGGGATCCCTCCCCTCCGCGTCTCACCCCAGGCGGCAAACACCGCACAGTCATCCCGCTGCCCCCGTAGGGCAGAGCAGTTATCCCGGTGTACGCGGCGTTCCTGGTGGTGATGGTCCCGCCAGGAATGGCTGCCGCGGTGGGCAGGCGGACTGGACGCAGCCAGTGCCAAGGCCGTGATCTTCAGTGGCACAACACGCAACTCATTGTCGTACTCCCCCTGGTCCTGGCCCTGCCCGAGCCGCTCGCCCTGGTATCCCTCGTCGTCGTCACCCAGGCATTTGTGGAGCTCCTCGGGATGGTGGCCTACGTCATGATGGTCCCCCGGGTCATCATGTCGGACCTGCCCCTCCAGCCAAGTCGCATCCCCTCCCGATAGGCAGCGGCTGATGCTTGGTATTCAGGCGTGCTGCTCTCGTAGGCCTCACTCGGAGTCTGCCCTGCCAGCTGCAGTAGATCTACGGAGAAGGATGCGCGGCCGTTGCAGCTGGCGCTCAAGCAATCCCATTACCTTGGTGGCCCCCGCCCAGTAGAGGATGCCTGCGGCCAGGGACGCGACGACGGCCAGGCCTTTTTGTGCCGGGTCAACGAGCGGGTACACCAGCCAGTGGGTGACGTAGATGTACAGGGAGGCGCTGGCCAGCAGTGCCGTGACCCGGTGCAGTCCGCGCGGGACGGTCAGGGTGGGCAGCCAGAGCAGGATGAGGAAGCCCACCAGGATGGTTGCGCTGCGGTACTGGTCGTCGAAGGACTGTGGGATGGTGAGCAGGGCAATGGCGGTCACGGCTGCCCGCTGCCACAGTGTCCGCGACGCGGCGGCGGCCCAGCCCAGCCCGAACAGCCACAGGACCGGCCCCTGCCCCGGATACCGGCTGTCAACCAGGTCGAAGAGCAACGGCAGGTCAACAGCTACCAATGCCAGGGCGAAGGCCCACGGCCACCGGCGCTGGGCCCGGTCAGCGGCAGGAATTGCCATCAGGGCGGCCAGGCCCAGCAGGATGTAGACCAGGATCTCGATAAACCAGAACCGGGAATAGTCGGTCCAGCCTTCCGGCCCCAGCAAGGAGTTCAGCAGGAAAACATTCGCCCAGGTATAGGTATCGGTCACGGCAAAAGCCAGGCCTATGACCGCAACGCTGGGCACGACGATCCGGGCCACGCTGCGCAGTTGCCGCCGCAGCCGGGCACAGCGGGTACCGGTCAGCTGGAAGCGGGCAAAGTTATAGCCGGCGACGGCGATGAGCACGTGGGCGGTCCCTTCCCAGTGGAAGAAACCTATATGCGTGGAAACAATGAAGATGATGGCAACGGCGCGGAGCACAATCCCGGTGTCCATCGGGGCCAGCATCCGCCGGTGCCAGCGACGTGCGGTCTTCCCGGCCGGGCGGCTAAGCTGGCCCGCAGCCTCACCCGTGGCCGCGGGCTGCGTGCCCTGCGCCCGGTGGGTGGCAGGCACAAGTTCACAGACCGGCGTCAGGTGCCAGCCCTGCGGGATGTGTCCCAGGGCACGCTCCAGCCGGACGGACGCTGCCACGTAGGACAGCGAGTCACCGCCCAGGGAAACAAAGGTGTCCGTATCGGCGACGTCCTCCTGTTCGAGGACCTCCGCGAAAATCCTCCGCACGTCAGCCGGGCGTCCTGCCGGTTCCGGTGCAGTAGCAGTACCGCCGGCGCGGTCATCATTCCTGGACGCCAGGGCCAGGACCGCGGGGTAGTCCGGCTTTCCGTTCTCCAGGCGCGGTATGGACCCCACGGCATGAAGCTGGACCGCTGAACGCGGCAGACCCAGGTCCTGGGCAAGGCTCTTGGCCACCAGGGCAAGATCGTGGCTTCCTTCCACCGCCGCGACCACTGCGTCGTCCGAGCCGGCAGCCGCGGCGATCAGGCCAAGATCGGCCAGCAGCCGTTCCACCTGGCCCAGGTCCACCCGCAGGCCGACGATTTTCACGAACCGGCTGCGCCTGCCCACGATCTCATAGAGGCCATTGGACCCGCGCCTGGCGAGGTCACCGGTGTGAAGCTCCGTGACAACCCGTCCCAGGGCAAGGTCTTCCGGCTGTTCGGCGTACCCCAGCATGACGTTGGGACCTGAGTAGACGAGCTCGCAGGCATCCAGGCCGGGGACGGGCTCCAGCCGGAAGGATCCACCGGGGACAGGCACTCCAATGGCGTGGGGGTGTTCTGCCGCCAGGTCCGGGGGCAGATAGACCATGCGGGCCGTGGCTTCGGTCTGCCCGTACATGACAAACAGGTCCCAGCCCTGCCGCCTGCCCAGTTCCGCGTAGGAACGCACGCGGTCCGGATCGAGCCGGCCGCCCGCCTGGGTGATGTAGCGCAGGCCCGGCAGGTCCATGTGCTCAAATCCGACGCGTTCGAGGAGATCGAAGGTGTAGGGCACGGCGGCGAAGGATGTGACGTTTTCGGTATGAACCAGTTCCCAGAAGCACGGGTCAACCACTGAAAGGTCGGTCAGTGCCAGGGACGCGCCGACCAGGAGGTGGCTGTTCACCACACTCATCCCGTAGCAGTAGGAGAGCGGAAGCGTGGTGGCCGCGGTGTCGTCCGGGCGCAGGTGCAGGTATTCGGCTATCGCCGAGGCGTTGGCCTGCACGGCTTCGGCGGACAGGCGCACGAGTTTTGGCGAACCGGTGGATCCGGAGGTGCTCAGCAGAAGCGCCAGCTCCGGGTGCAGCTCATGCCTGGTTTCTTCCCGCCGTACGTCCAGGACCGCCTCACCCTGCGAGGCGCGGACCACGATATCGGGATCGTATGCGGCGACGAGCGCCTCGGCGGCGGTCCCGCCGCCTGTGGGCAGGATCAGCAATGGGTTGCCGGAGGACAGGGCGGCGAGGTAGACCACCAGGGACGGCAGCGTGTTCTCGGCCTCAAGGGCAATGAGCCGCCGGGCGGGTCCGAAGGAACGGGCCATGTCGTCGACACGGCGTCCCAGTTCGCCGTAGCTCACTGAGTGGTTTTTGGTCCTGATGGCGGTGCGGTCTCCGAAGCCGGCCAGCTGCGCGGCGAACGAGACTCCTGCCAGTTCCGGCTGTACAGTCACAAACCTGCACAGTAAAGGCAAAAGCTAACCTAACTCAAATGGACATTCCTTGGAACAGGGCCACCACGACAGCGATGCGATCACCAGCCGCCACTCGGGTTGGCGCAGACAGCGGTTCAAATGGACCTTGGGCTGAGGGGCTCAGCCTTTATAGTGATCGTGAGCGGTAAGGATCACAGGCTGGTAGGTGAGGCCCTCGCGATCCGCCAACTGCCCAGCGGCGGCTGGCAGGTCAGCAACCACACCCCCGGCAGCGTCCTCCCCGGCGGGGAAGGGCGACTAGTGGTGTCAGTCAGCCTTGCTGGGCCGTGTCATCCCCAGGCTGCTGGGCGCTGCGGGTACCGGGCAGAGCAGGGCTCTCAGCGCCCGCTTCGCTGACCTGTGCACGGTATCTCATGCGGCGGATTCGTCCGGTCATTGACACCATCAGCATCACAACGGCTATAACCATGAACGCTGTCATCACGAAGCCAAGGAAACCCGGGGTCACCTGGTCGGGGCTAAGACCTGGTCTTAGCCCATTCTCGCCAGCGCTCGGGGAGGGGGTTGCGCTGAGGGCAATAATTCCCTGGGCCAGAGAATCGACTAACGATAGCTTCATGTAATCCTTGCAGTTCTGCCCGGGTTGCGTGCCCCCCGGAGTCGGCCGGGCAGAGCGTCCGGCTCATGAAAAATCTTACGACAGCAGGGCCGAGGGGCCGTGGAGGTGTTGGGGCCATGCCATCGTGCCATAGCCCAGCCGAGGCCTCCCGTGCCAGTGCTGGCCGACGGCGGTACCCGTTACCTGATCATCTTGCGGACCTGGTGCCCTCGTACCGCCACTCCTGCGGCGTGGAGAACCAAGCCAGTTCCGATCACGGGCAAGGAAGCGAAAGCCAACCCCTGATTCTGGGTGGCATTGCCCAGGACGCTGATAACGAGGCCTGCGGCGATGAGCCCCATGGCACCAAACACCAGGGCTTTGTAAAACTTGGAGGCAACATTCCAAAACTCATTGAGCACGAATGGAGTCTACCGCTCAACGGGCGGGACACTGGGCCGGTCAGGCGAAGTGCGGTCCACTAAACGGGCCGGCGCGGTTGTCTCGGGGCCTTGCGGGCCCCTCCCCCGCTTGTGCGGCCCTTTCCTCAATGTTCGCCCCCGGCGATCGTCGTGTCACAAGCGCCGCCTTTACCGCCGGCTGCCCCGGCACGTTCCGGTTGCCGTAAAAGCCCAGACTGCCTACAGGCCCGGCGAGGCGAAACAAAGACCAGGGCCGCACCGAACCCGGCGCAGGTGTGCAATTGGCCAGACTGGGCGTCAGTCGATTATCTTGTGGACAATCTGGCCCGGGTGCTGCCTTCCCAGCAAATCGCAAGGTTATGGCAGGCATAATGGAACCGAAGCTCCGGTCAACCGCTATTTGATCGGAGCTTCGCCAACTGAGCGGCACCAGGGCTGGTGCTGCTTCGCGCAGTGTTAGTCGGCTGCTGCCCACACGTCCCTGTTCTGCGTCCGGAAGTTACCAATGCGGCATTTCAGCCTGGTAGCATTGGCACTCCTGGGTGTGCTGGGTGTGGCCTTTATCGTGGCGGGTGTCCACGGCACAGACCGAATCGTAGGAATTCTGTTCGCCCTTACTGGACTGATCGGTGCCGTCGCAGTGGCGGCATCTCAGGGGAAAAGCTCTTAAGCAGTCAGGACGTATCGTGGACCGGTAGCGCTGCAGGTGCCACCGCCCTCGCCTGATTTCCGGGTAGGTTTGAGGCATGCCCTTCCAATTCCTGTCCGTTACGCACGCCCTCCGGGGTGTCGCTGCAGCTGCAGTGGCGGTCGCACTCTCGGGCTGCACCCAGCAGCTTTCGGTCGAGAACGCTGATATCCCATCGTGGAAGGCCACCGCCCTCCCGACCACGGGCACAGCAGTGGCCGAAGGTGCCGGCAAAATCCTGGATGCGCAGCCCGTCAGCAACATCGTGCCCGTGCCCGAAGGCGACTACACACTTGTGCTGGCGTGTGACGGCGGCGGCAAAGCCTTCCTGACTGCACGCGTGGAAGAACGCGAGCTGATCGACTTTGGTGCTGCCTGCAACGGTGCGCGCGAAAATATTAGACTCCATATTCCGCAATCAGGTCCGGTGGAATTTGCAGCATCAAGCGTGGACGCGCCTCTGCTTTACGCATACCAGCTCCTTCCTCGAACTTAGCCACTGCAACTGCCGGTCATCATGGCACCAGCCTGCGCACCTGAACAGCCACCGGACCAGCCGCCCCCAAGATGAAGGGGGCCATGATTTCAGGCCTACCTCAGCCGCTCAGGACACACCTGCAGCGGTCAATGAGACTGGCAGTGCGCTCACCCATGGGTGGTGAGGGCGGCACAAGGCTGGAGTCTTTGTGGGGAGGCCCAGTACCGAGGGCTGAGTGAATCAGCCGAGCCCGACCGCCCTTCCAAACAGGCTGAAACCGACGAACGCCACAATGTTGATGAGTGCGTGGGCGACGACAAGCGGCATCACACGGCGGCTCTTGGTATAGATCCATGCAAAGACCACCCCCATCACCATATTGCCAATAAACGGCCCGAAGCCCTGGTACAGGTGGTAACTGCCCCTTAGCATGGAACTGGCAAAAATGGCCAGGGGAACTGACCAGCCGAACTTCCCAAAGCGGTCCAGCAGATAACCCACTACGATGACTTCCTCGACGACCGCGTGCCGCACCGCTGACAGAACCAGCACGGGAACCGTCCACCAGTAAGGGTCCAGGGCGCTGGGAATGATCGCTGTCGTGATGCCCAGTGCGCGCCCGGCCGCGTAGAGGCCCAGTGAGGGGATGCCTATCAGGACGGCAAGCCCGAGCCCCTGCAGGATGGCCAGCCCGGGGCGGGTGAAGTTAAAACCGATTTTCGTGAAGGCCGAACCATTGCCCTCGCCGTTGCCGGTGTTCGTCCTGTGCTGGTCGGTCAGGAAGTAGAGCGCCAGAACGACAGGTACCAGCGCGAAGAAGATCTCCAGCAGTTGATATGTCAGATCAAAATATTCGCGGGTGCTTTGGGAGTTGTTGAGCGTGGAGGTGCCCTGGGCCAGCGGCGCGCTGGTGATCTTGTCCAGAAACTGCACCACGGAGTAAACGGCGGACTGTCCTAACGACAGTCCCAGGACTATCAGGACTTCAATCCGCAGACGGCGGCGGGAGGGAACGAGCATGGTCCTATTCTTGCCTGCAGTTGCCGGGTCTCTGCCGGGATGCCACAAGGAAGTCCATCCGCGCCCGGCCCGGCTACCGACCCTTTTCTACTGGCCGTCAGCCAGTGGCGGAGGGGGAAAAACAAGCTCCCCCAGGAGGCTCCCGGGTTCAGTTGTCCTTAATGTCGACGCCTTGGCAACAGCTTGGACCGGGCTTTATCGAGGTCCCCGTTATCCTGCATCACCTGGCCCGGCGGGTTGAGGCGTGCGGAAGCCTCGTCGGGCTTGGCCGTGGCCGTGGCAGGTTTGCAGTTCTGGTTTTCCGCTGCGGTCAGCCCAGGACGCCCAGGGCGTTACCTACGATGTCGAACAAATCGGTGTTGTCCACGCTGCCCTGCAGTTGCTCCGAGCCTGGGCCGTAGGCGTAAACGGGCACGTCTGCACCGGAGTGGTTGCCGGAGGCGTAGCTCAGCCAAAGACTGGCTTCCTTTGAACCGTCCTTGACTTGGGGCGGGTCGCTCGGCGTCCGGAAGGTGGCAGGGCCGAAGTTTTGCTGGTCCTTTGCGCCTGCACCGTTGCTGATACCGGTTGAACGTTCCGGGTCCTTGAAGTTTCCGTCGGACCGGGTCGGGGTGGAGTTATTGGCGGCGTTCCCGGAATCGACGTTGACCGGGGGCGCGGCTGCTTCGGCGTTAGTGAAGGAGCCCTTTTCGATGATGTGGAAACCGCCGGTTTCGTGGTCGGCGGTAACAATGACCAGGGTATTGCCGTCCTTCTTGGCGAAGTCCAGGGCTGCGGCGACGGCATCGTCGAAGGCCTTGACTTCCTCCAGTGTCTGGGCCGCGTCGTTGTCGTGGGACCGCTTGTCAATCAAGGAACCTTCAACCTGCAGGTAAAAACCCTTGCCGCTGCTTTCCTGTTGCTGGTTTAGAAGCTCAAGAGCTTTCTTTGTCATCTCCGGCAGGGACGGCTCCTTCGCCTGGGGAGCTCCGGGGTCGTCCTGCTTGGCTTTTTCAACGGTCAGGTTTCCCTTGTTGAACAGGCCAAAGACCTTCTCCCCCACGGCTCCGTTCAGGTCGTCCCGGGTCGCGGGAATCTGGCTGGAAACCGAACCCAGGATCGAGTAGCCCTGCTCCTTCAGCTCGGTTTCATCCGAGGCGTCAAAGCGGCGCAGGCCGCCGCCGAAGATGATGTCCGCGGTACCGTTGCGGGCGATCTGGTCTGCGATCGGGGTTACTCGGACATCACTGGTCGGCAGCGGCTCACCGGTGATCTCTGTGTCCTGGCACGCGTCCGCGGAGTAGTCCGGTCCCTGGCAGCCGCGGGACAGGACGTGGCTCATCTGCCCGGCCGGGGACGCGTCGGTAATTTCGGCCGTGGAGACACTGCCAGTGCGGTAGCCGGTCTGCTTGGCCAACTCCATCATGGTCGGCACCACATGGCCCGTGGCATCCACCCCGAGGGCGGCGTTGTAGGTTTTCACCCCGGAGGCCCACGCCGTGGCTGCAGCGGCGGAATCGGTGACCAGTTCCGGGGCGAAGTCAGACTGCCCCGGCTGGCCGGAGTTTTTCTGCACAGCATAGGTACTGACAGAACCGTGGGCCGGGAGGGTTTCCATAACCAGCCTGCCCTCGGCACCGTAGAAACGCTCCCTGCCGGCAGTGACTTGGGTGCGGCCCATGCCGTCACCAAGCAGATATATAACGTTCTGGGCTGTGCCAGGTGCCGGCTTGGTGGCGGTAAACACCGCGGACGAGATCAGCCCGGTGGCCACGACGGTGGCCACGACGGCTGCCAGGACGACCCAAATGATCCTGCGTCTTTTCCGTGCAGGGTCGGCGGGCGTGACGTCGGCCGGAACTTGTGTCATCGGAGGGTGCTTTCCTGTCAGGGGCGGGGGGCTATATCGCCTTTGCCTCAAACCGTACCGCGGCCATAGCACTACCCGAGGGTTTCTCGAGCCAATGGAAATAGATCCGTTCAGAAAGGATACGCATGTTCCGGGGCATTGAATCAGTTAAGGACAACCCGGCCTTCATCCGGCTGGCCCGCCCGGTCCTACCAACCGGTGCGCCCATCAGTGGGGCCTGTTCCAAAGGCAGCCGCTGAACAGAAGCCTTTTAGCGGCGGCGAAGACGGAATGCACTTCCGGCTTCGCCTTCGTCTTCTTCCAAAGCATGTTTCAGACTTCACAAATGATTATGTGGCCGACCGGGCAGGAAGACGGGCCGTTCTTTTTCGACTCCCGGCGGGCGGCGGCGCGATTGTTCAGCCCCCGTCCTTAGCGCCGTCCTTCAGGTATTCGGACGGGGGATCGCTGCTTTGCGTTATGCAAATGTGACAACGCCGTGGTTTTTGCAGTAGGGTCGGACGCGTGCCGGTCTCAGAATGCGGCACTCCTGAGCAGATTTGCCTAACTCTGCCGCTGCCCCGGGATCCCTTCGCAACATTCGTCCGGCAGAGACGGGGAAACCACATGACGGCCTGCTTCGGGCGGGCCTTGGGGTGAAGCCGCGCCTCCTGCCTTGCGCTGGAGATGCGGCCGGGTGTCTCCCATCCGAATCCGACAGCTAACCTCGCAGGCAGTGGGAGAGGCCCTTTTTCGTGTCTATTCGCCGTGCTCACGGCCGCCACCGCGCGGTCCCCGTTCAGACCAGTGCCCTTGCGGTCCTGTCCAAATCCGTCGCTGAAAACGCCGGCGGTGTGGGCCGTCAGGCCGCCGTCATCGCGGCAGCTTCCGGGCTCGTCCTGACCAGCGGCCTTGCAGCGCAGGCAGCGGACGCGCCGGCCCAGCGGGACACGGAGCCGACCTCGACCCTGGAGCTCGCCAGCCAGGTCCAGGCCCCGCTCAGCGCAGACGCCACCGTCCAGATCTCCTTCGAACGTCCCGCCGTGAAGACCACGCCGGCCCCTGTCGTGGAAGCGCCGAAACCGGTCGCCGTCCAGGCCCCCAAGGCAGCCGCTCCGGCCGCGCCCGCCGCCGTGAAGGCTGCTGCGCCGGCCAAGGCCAAAGCCCAGGTCACTGTCACCCCCGCCCCTGCTGCCGCGCCGGCAGCCGCCCCGGCGGCCGCTCCGGCAGCAGGTGGAGTCAACGCCACCATGGTCTCCTCGGCCTACGCGCAGATCGGCATGATCCAGGACTGCACCCGGCTGGTGGAAAACGCCCTGAACGCTGCAGGGATCCCCGTCGGTGACCTCGGTCCCATGCAGTTCATGAACTACGGCACCGTGGTCTCCGATCCCCAGCCCGGGGACATGGTCATGCAGCCCGGCCACGTCGGCATCTACGTCGGCAACGGCCAGGTCCTCAGCTCCGGGCTGAACGGCAAGAACGAAACCGCGGTCCACCCGCTGACCTGGATGACGTCCAAGGGCGCCGTCACCTTCGTCCGCGCAGGCAAATAAATCCACTGAAGGCCGGTCATTCGGTGCCTTGGGGGCGGCGAATCACCGGCCTTCAGTATCGCTTGAGCAGCACCCGCCGCGAATGCTGTTCCTGGAACTACGGCCTGTCCGCACTGACCAGCCGACCGCTTAGTAACGATTTGGACACGGCCTGCACGGCTTCTTCTCCTCAGCGTCCAGCCCTTGCCTTGTGCACGAGGTCAGTATCGGCGTCGTAGCGATCGCGGCAGGAGCCTGGCTCTCAGGCGCGCCGGCAGGGTCTTCGAACCCCACAAAGCCCGCCTGACTTCCTGGACATCGGCCCAGGTTGGAGACACCGTCCCGGGTACGGGTTGTACCTTCGCAGCAGCGTACATTTGCATCTCAAAGGCGTGGCGGAGCCTGGTCAGTGAGTCGACGGCCTGGCTGTTGAACCGCGCCTGCTGCATCAGTCGGCTGGTAAAAGCCCGCGGTGTTTCTGCCGCGCCCGGAGTGTAGCCATGGTCAACGGCGCTTTCCGTCGTCTCGGCCCAGGCGATGCTGGCTGCTTGTTGCGGATTCGACCTGAGAAAGCGGCGCTTCCGTCCACCGGATCTGGCGGCGCGGATCAGGAAGGGCGCGGCGGCCAGAAACAGCAGGACCAAGGCCACCACCGTCATGCCGGGCTCCACGCCGGAAGGGATGGGCGTGCCCGGCGTGCCGCTGCCCGAAAGTCCCGGGGCAGGAGTCGGGGATGTCCCGGTGTCCGGCATGGATAAGCCGTCGGGTCTGAGGTCGTCTTCTACCGGGAGGTTTGGAGGAGTTGCCGGTTGCTGCGCGTAGTCCGGGACCACGCCGCGGGAGGGTGTCGGTTCGAACCTCACCCAGCCGGCACCGCGGAAGTACAGCTCAGGCCAGGCATGGGCATCCTTGGAATCAACGGCGAATTCGGGCAGCTGTTCACCGCCAACCAGAACGGCGTTCCCGGTTGGGTCCCCTGGTGCATAACCGACTGCGACGCGGCTCGGGATCCCGGCCAGCCGGGCCATGACAGCCATGGCACCGGCGAAGTGGACGCAGTAGCCGGCTTTTACCTCAAGGAACCGGCCAATGACTTCAAGGCCGGTGCCATCGTAGTTTCCTTCAACAGGCGCCTGGAGGGAGTAGGTGAAGTCACCGCCGCGGAGGTAATTCTGGATGGCCATTGCTTTGTTATAGGGGTTGATCAAGTCCGAGGTGAGGTTCGACGCCGTTTCCCTGACGACTGTCGGAAGATCCTCGGACAGGTAACTAAACCGGGCGTCAACTTCGTCATTCCCCACAGGTGCGCTGCCGGCAAGGACTTCACGCGTCAATTCCGGTACTGAACTGGTCACCTGGTAGCTTTGCCCGGCCGAAGTTTCCCCTGTAGCCGACAATACCGTCAGTGTTCGCGGATCCCATGTCCACCGGCCGTCGACTCCCGTGATGCTCATTGGGGCATAGGGTGCCAGCAACCACGGACTCGTAAAGCTTCGGGTATCGATCCGGGTGCTGATCAGGTTCCCGCCGCCGACCGGAAGGCCGGCACTCAGGCCCATCTGCCTGATCCCGGTGCGGCGGGAATCCATGCGCTGCTCCGGTTGCCATCGCCTGCCCGAGAAGTCCTCCAGCGTTGTCAGCCGCAGATACAGTGGCTCATCGGCGGTAGTGGCATAGGTGATCCGGCCAGAACCGTCGGGCTCCCGCAGGGAGTTTCCCAGGGTTACGCTCGGGTCGAGCCCGGATGCTGCCGGCCACCATTGCAGGCGGGATCCCTGCGGAAACGTTCCGGTGGTGAATCCCGGGACCATGGCAGGCAGAACGAGGGCCAGGCTGAGCGCGGCCGCCCCGATGGTTGCGGCCCGGGCAAGGTAGACGGCAGCCGCTGCCCGGCCTTGAGCTTCAAAGCTTTCCCGCCATTGCCCGGTAGCCAGGAGGAAGATGTAGCCTGCGGCGGCTGCAGTGAATGCGGGAACACCGACGCTGTCAGGAAGGATGATTGCGGGGATGGAAAGGACGGCCAGCAGGGGTATTCCGCTGGTCGCGGGCATCCTGCAGGTGATGGCCAGGGTATCGATGAGCAGTGCGGCCAGGCCGGTTGCGGCACAGGTGATCAAGAGGACGCCCTCGCCGGGCGCCACCGGTGCCAGCTCTGAGGCGACGGTGGTTTCGGCGTTTTCGAGCAAAGACGCAAGACGTTCCGTGGCCTGAGAGCCCGGGATAATGCCCAGGAAACTTTGGTCACGGAAAAACTGCCAGACGAGCACCCCGGCAAGGGTCAAAAGGCCCGCCCCCAGGCTCAGGACCGGGGGCCAACGGAGGCTCCGTGTCCCTGCTGTCGCCGTCAATACGGCAGCGGCAGTAAACATTACGTTCGGAAGCCAGCCCCAGCCGTCAAGGACTCCATGGATGCTCAGCGATACCAGGACCATTGCCACCAGGGCGGCCAGCGATACCATCAAGTGCCGCTGACTCTCCGCGGCGTGGTTGCTTTGCCTCAGGGAGCGCCGCTGTTGCGGGTCGGGCTCCGGAAGCGTCTGGCGGTCCGTCGCAGTGGCGGTTTCCATGGAGACGATGTTCTTTCCGCTATGGAAAAAGGGGAGGCCGATGGAACAGGACGGTCGGCGGAACGGTGGAAGGTTTCCTGCCCGCGGAGCGCTGATCGATTGTGGTCATGGAAACCTTCCTTATGCAGGCCAAGGAAGAATCCCTGGGAGCTGCGCCGGGAGAAATCACTGGATTGACATTCCAACGTGTTGATCGAGTGGAAGGTTCCGCTAACGGATAGGTGCTTGAACCTGTTGAGGTCACCACCACCGTGTTCGATCCAGCTGATGCTGTAACGTCGGGGAAGGCAATCATCCGCCGCACCATTGGTCCGGCACCAGCCCGGAACTTCGGTCCGGGCCTAATATTTAAGAGGAAGTTCATGGATTCGACCGTGCCAGACAAGACGACAAGCCAGGGGGCGCGAACTGACGGGGACCAGGGAGTGGCGGCCGGGATGCCCCTCGGTGCCAAGCGGCTGGTACTCCTGGGCGGTTTAGGCGTTCCCGTCGGTCTGGTTGCCGGGCCGTATGTGCTCGGCATGCAGCTCCTGGCAGTGACCGGGGTAGTGGCGATAGCCATCGCCTTGTCCTACCGGGATGGCACGGCGTGGTTTTCCCGGTGGTCGTGGCTGACAGCGTGCGCGGGCCTCATATGGACAGGGGCCACCGTCGCGTACTGGCTGACCATCATTGCCGCTGCGGATGCGTCCGCCCCTGCGCCGCCGGTGTCCTCCGTACTGTTCTATGTGGGCGTTGCCGCATTCGTCCTGATGGCCGGGGCTGTTCTGGTTGCCGCCGTGGCCAGGTACACGGGCCGCAGGCGGTCGGCGAAGGCCCGGCTTCACGCGCAAAACCCCGAGACCGCGCCATAAAAAGCCGCCGTGACAGGGCACCTTTCCGGTGCCCTGTCACGGCGGCTGCGAATGGGAACGTCCCCCGTAGCGTCAGCCCTGGTTGCCGGGCCGCTCCCGGCGGCGGCGGGCGAGGTAAAGGATGCCTCCCAGGACGGCGATGATGGCAGCGCCGATCCCTGTCACGAGTGGACCGTTGCTGTCATCCGGGCGGGGAGCCTGGGGCATCGCGTTTGCCGCGGCGCTTGGGGTTGGCGATGCTGTCACGGACTCCGATACTGGCGCTGCCGGTGAGGCCGTTGGCACCGCCGCGGGGTCCTGGACGGTGAAGGAGTAGTTTCCCTCGATGGGGTGGCCGTCGGAGGAGACCGTCCGCCACAACACGGTGTAGGGTCCGTTGCTTCCCGGGGCGACTTTGGTTGAGATCGTCGGGCCGGTCACCGTGACCTGTCCGTCGCTGAGCGTTTTTCCGGTCGAGTCGGTCACGGTGATCACGCTCAGGTTCAGGCTCTTCGAATCCGTGGGCGGTTCCGACAAGGTGAGGGTCACGGTGTCGGGGGCGGCTGTCACCGTAGCGTCCCGGTCCGGGGATGTGGACTGGAGAGCGTCATGGGCCCGCGCTGGTCCGGCGCCGATTGCTGCGAGCAGCAGCGCTCCGGCGAGAGCCAGGCCGGCCCGGGAGCGTGCGTTCTTTTTCCGTGCTGTCATGGGTTCTTCACTTCTGTTCGTATCCGGTCCCCGCACTGCAGAGCGCAGGCGGGTTGCCCTGCCGTCACCGGCGAGGGTCTTATGAGCAGCCCAAGCGTGGCGGCGGCCCACGGACAACGGTTTGAACGGGGACTGTGACGCCAGGAGGAAGAGGCCGCCGGGTACGGAGCGGCTGGCGGAAGCCCGGCGGAATAATGACAGGATCGATGGGTCCGTTGAGGGGACGCAGCCACGCCGCAAGCGCCCAGAGGGCGGCCTCGCCGCGGGCAAGGAGGAGTGCTGTAGCCAGCGTTGCAATGACGTGCGCGAACGTCATTGGCGAACCGGCGTCGGCCATCAGATGCTGATGGGTCGCTGCGCTTTCCAGCATCAATGGCCCGGCCGCCAGCCCGGGCCCGTGATGTGAAGGCTCTGAACCGGGCACGGCGCCGGCGGACAGGGTTGAGAAGGCCAGGTGCAGGCTCAGCTGGGCCCCGCCGAGGTAGGCGGCCAGGAGCGGGGCTGTCATTTTCAGCCCCGCGAGCAGGACTGCGGAGAGTCCCACGACCGCGGCAAGCGCCATCATGATTGCCGGCGCTGGAAGCTGACCCCCGGCTCCCACGTGTGCCGCGGCGGCGAGTGTGAGCACGGTCAGGGCCAGCACCCCTGCGCGGGGCAGGCGCAGCGGCGCGTGCCGAAGGACCACGTGCCAGCTCCTTCCGGGCGTTGTTCTGCTACGTCATGTAGAACGATAGCGTTTCTGCAGGCCCCGCTGCGTGCCGGCTATTTGACGGCGTCCTCGAGTTTCTGCCGGAATTCCGCTTCGGTGTTGAGGGTCAGCTTTTCACCGTTGAGGAAAAAGGTCGGCGTGCCGGAGACGCCGAGGGCTTTTCCGTCAGCGATGTCTTTGCGGATCCGTTCCTTGGTCTCTTCGGCAGCCACGGCAGCGTCGTACTTCGCCATGTCCAGGCCCAGTTCTTCGGCGAAGGTCCTGAACAGGGCGTTCTGGAAGTCCTGCTTCTCGCCCCACTGCGGCTGGGTTTCGAACATCTTGGCGGCCATCTGTTCGTACTTGCCCTGCTGGGCTGCGGCTTCCACCGCCAGGGCGGCCTGGCCTGAGTTCTTGTGAGAGGGCAGCGGGAAGTAGCGGTTGACGAAGGTGATCCGGTCCCCGTATTCCTTCTTCAGTTCCTCCACCAGCGGCGCGGCGGCCCCGCAGGCCTCGCATTCAAAGTCCAGGAACTCTACGAGCTGGGCCTTCTCGGTGGCGGGGGCGGTGAGGCGGTGGCTGTCGTCCCTGACCACCTGGGCGTCCGCTACCGGCTGCACTGCGGCCGGTTCGGGTTTGGCGGCGGTGAACACCGCGTACCAGATCAGGCCGGCGCCGACGGCGGCGGCGAGGAGGATCCAGAGGACGATCCGGACCTTCCGCGCCGGGTCGGTGGGCTTGGCGGTGGATTTTGTTGCCTGTGTCATTAGTGGGGAATGCTTTCCTGGTTGCGGTGGGCTACTGGTTCGATCTGAAAAGTTGAGTGCTCGACGCTGACTTCGAAATGTTCCGCGACGCAGCGCTGCAGGTCCGCCAGGATCTCGGCGGCGTGGCCGTCCAGCATGCAGCCGTCTTCGACTGTGACGTGCGCGGAGAGGACTGGGGTGCCCGAGGCGACCAGGGAGGCATGCAGGTCATGGACGTCGATGACGTGCGGCAGGGCAAGGATGTGTTTACGGACCTCTGCCAGGTCAAGGCCTGCCGGCGCGTTCTCCATCAGCACGTTCAGGGTCTCGCTGAGCAGCTTCAGGGTCCGGGGGATGATCAGCGCCCCGATCAGCAGGGATACGACGGCGTCGGCCTGCACCCAGCCGGTGACGGCGATGATGATGGCGGCGACGATAACGGCGACGGATCCCAGGGCGTCATTGAGGACCTCGAGGAACGCGGCACGCATATTGAAGTTATGCTTCCGGCCCGAGGCCAGCACGATCAGGCCGATGACGTTGCCGGCCAGGCCGATGATGCCGAACCAGAGCATCGTGGACCCACCGACATCCGGAGGTTCGAACAGCCGGCGGATGCCTTCGATGATGACGAAACCGCCCACGCCCAGGAGCAGGGCCGCCTGCCCGGCGGCGGCGACGATCTCTGCCCGTTTGTAACCCCAGGTCCGCTTCATGGTGGCGGGTTTGAGCGCCAGCGACGCGGCAATAAGGGCGATCAGCAGGCCAGTGGAATCGGTGAACATGTGTCCGGCGTCGGCCAGCAGGGCAAGGCTGCCGGTCAGGAAGGAACCGATGATTTCGGCGACCATCACGGCGAAGGTGATGGTGAAGACGATGATCAGTTTTCCGCGCTGAGCCGCCCCGTCACCGGCGCCGTGGGCGTGATCGTGGCCGCTCACGAATGGATCTCCTGGTTTACCGCCCCGGTCCGGGAGAATGCGGTTGTCTCCTGGGCGCAGTCAGGGTCAGCGCACTGGCAGATGGGGCCGACCGTGAGGATGGTACCGAGCAGGTCATCCAGGGCGTGGGCAAGGCGGGGATCAGAAAGTTCGTACCTGACGCGCCGTCCCACGGGCTCGGCCAGGACCAGCCCGCAGTCGCGCAGGCAGGCAAGGTGATTGGAAAGAATCTGGCGGCTCACACCGATCCTTTCGGCCAGATCAGAGGGAAACGCCGGACCGTTCCGCAGCGTGAGCAGGACCGCTGCCCTGGTCGGGTCTGCGAGGGCTTTGCCGAACCGGGCCAGGACCTCAGTGCTCGAGAGAATGCGCATACCGGCAATATTACAGCTGTTTCTGGATTCAGGAAAGCCTGGATCGACGCGGTTCACCGGCCATCCCGCCGCCGGTCGATCCTGCTGTCGCGCTCCTGCAGCTGGGCAAGCATGTCGTTGTATGCGTCCAGATCCGCATCGTTGTTCCGTACGGCGGCGCGGTCGGTGCGGCGCATTTCCCTGGCATCAGAGCGGGACCACATCACCGCGACGCCGATGGCAATGAGTAAAGTGGGGACTTCCCCGATGCCCCAGGTGATGGCTCCGCCCATCTGCTGGTCGGCCAGGGCCGACGGTCCCCAGTCCCGGCCCAGGCCGGTGAACCAGTCCGGCTGCAGGAGAGTTGGTGAGCCCATGAGCGTTACCCCGAAGAAGGCATGGAAGGCCATGGTTGCCAGCAGCAGCAGGAGCCGCAGCGGGTAGGGGGCGCGGCGCGGCAGCGGGTCGGTTCCGATCATCGAGAGGATGAACAGGTAACCGGTGATCAGGAAGTGGGCGGTCATCAGCTCATGTCCGGCATGTTCGCGCAGAGCGAACCCGAAGGCGTCTGAGTAGTAGAACAGCACGATGGAACCGGCGAAGTTGGCCGCGACAAACAGCGGGTGGGTCAGGACCGCCGCCACCCGGGAATGAACCAGAATCATGATCCATTCCCTGGGGCCGCGGGAGCCGTCCCGCCGCGGGGCCAGGGTGCGCAGGGCCAGGGTGACCGGGGAGCCGAGGACCAGGAAGACGGGGACGACCATGGTCAGGGCCATGTGATCGACCATGTGGGCGCTGAAAAGTACCCTGCCATATACGGAAGGGCCGCCGGACGTGAAAAAGACCAGCGCCGCAAGCCCGGTGAGCCAGAGCGCCGTCCGGATCCAGGGCCAGTTGTCCCCGCGCCGGCGCAGGCGATGCGCGCCCAAAAGATACAGGACAGCAGCGGTAGCGGCCAGGGTGATCCACAGCCAGTCCGGCCGCCACACGGTAAACCAGCGCTCCGGGGTCAGTTCCGGCGGCAGAAGGTATCCGGTGAGCACTTCGGCCGGGGTGAGGGCCGCGCGGATTTCTTCGCCGCCGGGCGGAGGCGTCCGGCTCAGGGCTGCTGCGAGGCCGCTGACGGCGCCCATGATCAGCAGTTCCGCGACGATGAACCGCCACAGCACCGTGCCCGCTCCCGGCGCATCCTTCCGGCTCAGGGCGGGGATGAGGCGGGTACGGTGCAGATATCCGATGATGCCCAGGATGATGACGGCGGCGGTTTTGGCCATGACCAGGACGCCGTACGGGGAGGCCAGTCCTTCCGGCAGCGCCATCCGGATTGAGGCGTTAATGATGCCGGAAGCGGAGACCAGGATGAAGGCGAACAAGGCCAGGGACGAGAACCGGCGAAGGACCGCTGCTGTGTCTTTGCCCAGGGCTGTTCCGGCCACGGTGAGGGCGATCAGTCCGCCGAACCAGAGGCACACCCCGACCAGGTGAAGGCCCAGGGAATTGGTGGCCTGTTCGTGGTCGGTACCGCTGGAGGCATGGCCAATGAGGATGACGGGAACCAGTCCTGCGATGGCCAGCAGCGCCGCGGCCGCCAGGGGCCCCGGCGAGCGGGCACCGAACACCACTGTTGCTACCACTGCTGCGATGATCACGACCGACAGCCACGCGTTTCCGCTGGGCAGTTCTGTCATATAGGCGACAAGGCCGGCAGAAAATTCGGGGCTGCCGGAGACCGGGACGCCGGCGATGTCCGCGAAGCCCAGGACCAGGACCGCCAGCGCCGAGAAGGTCCAGATGATGCTGGTGGTCGCAACCAGGACCATGATCCGGGTAAAGGCGGGGTGCTCAGCCCCTGTTGCCGGGGCCTGCCGGCGAACACCGGTTCGGGAGGCCCGGCCGGCGCTTTTGAGGGGCGGGAGAATGAAAGCGGCAAAGACAAGCCCGCCGATCGTTGCCGCCGCCGCCAGGTTGTGTATTGTCTGCGCCAGGCCGTAGCCCCACTGAACCAGCGCCCCCGGGTCCCGGGTCTCGGCCGGAAGAGTTCCCCTGCCGTAGGCGGTCGCAGCAAGGACGACCACCAAGGCAACTGCGCAGGCGGCCGCCAGCCAGACCGGCCCGGGTGAAACAGTTGTCCTCTCCTGTGAAGTGGAGGCTTTGAGCGCCACGATACGTCCTAACCTGGTCCTGGCCGCGTCCCGGAAGGGCGGGGACGGAGCGCGAAACGAAACACCGCGCGCGACACCAGATTATCTGTAGAGTTGTTCACACGTTAAACGCGCGTGTCGGCGTGCGTTCCCCCGGGCCGCGGGCCTCGTGCGCTTCCGCACGTATCCGGGGCAGATCACAGATTCAGCACATAAAGGTAGCCTAGATGGATGACGCAGATCCCACCCCTGGCCCCTTCCGGGCCGGAGTGTTCCCTCCGGCTCGTCGATGCAGACAAAGTCGAGGCGGTCCGGTCCCGGATGCCTGGAGATTCGGACGTGGCCGATTTGGCGGTGATCTTCGGGCTGCTCTCGGACCCTGGCCGGGTCAGGATCCTGATCGCCCTCCTCGAAGGGGAAATGTGCGTCTGCGACCTGGCAGCAACCACCGGGCTGAGCGAATCCGGCGTCTCCCACGCCCTGCGCCTGCTGCGCGGGCCCAGGGTTGTTCAGGTGCGCCGCTCGGGCAGAATGGCCTACTACTCACTGGCAGACTCCCACGTCCGGATGCTGCTCGATCTTGGCCTGACCCACGTGGGCCATACAGGGAAGGACCGGTTGCGCGCGGTCGAAACCGCCCAGCCAGGCTGATAGGGGCCGCTGTGTCTGCGCGGTGCGGCCGCCGGTGCTGCCATGTCTGAGCCGGAGATCACCGGTCCGGTCTGGCTTCCTTCGCTGCCCCCGTCGCTTACTGAATACCTGGCGCCCAACCTGCAGCCGGTACCGCTGATCCCTGCCCTGACGCTCCTGGCCGCGGTGTTTTACCTTGCAGGGGCGATCCGGCTGTGGCGGCAGGGCCGGCGCTGGTCCGTGGTGCGGACCTGTTCCTTCCTGGTGGGCTGTCTGGCCATCCTCGTGGTCATGGGAGCCGGTATCGAAGGGTACGGGCTGCGGATGTTCTCCATCTTCATGTTCCAGCAACTGACTCTCATGATGGCCGTTCCACCGCTGCTGGTAATTGGATCACCAGGAACACTGCTGCTGCGTGCCACACCACACGGCAGGCTCGGCCGCCGCGTCCTTCAGGCAGCGCTGTGGGGTCTGCGTTCGGGCTGGGGGCGCATTGCGATTCACCCGGCCTTCATGGTCCCGCTGTTCCTGCTCAGCTTCTACGGCGTGTACTTCTCGGGCCTGGCGGACCTGCTGCTGCCTAGCTGGTACGGCCACGTCGGCCTGGAACTGCTGTTTTTGATCTCCGGGATCCTCTTCACTGTCCCGTTAATCTCCGCCGATCCCCTGCCGAGCCGCCAGACACACTTCGGGCGGATGGTCGACATTTTCGCGGAGATGCCGCTCCATGCCTTCTTCGGGGTGGTCGTCATGATGGCGACCACGCCCATGGTGAAGTTCTTCGCCGCACCCCCTCCAGGATGGAATGTCGACCCGATGACGGACCAAGGCGTGGCCGGCGGACTGGCCTGGTCCTACGGGGAGCTGCCCGGGGTGCTCCTGCTGATGTTCATCCTGGTCCGGTGGCAGCGCGAGGAGGCAAGATCCAACGCCAGCATCGAGCGGGCCGAGCTGACCGGAGGAACCCCCGAGCTGGACGCCTACAACAGCTACCTGCAGCACCTGGCAGACAGACCTGAGCGTCACCGCTGATCAGCAGCGCCGTCCGACTTGACCCCCGGGTCTGGTCGTATGAAGATATCTGCAGACGAGTTTTACAAAGCGTAGAAGTAGCTTTCTTTTCCTGCTGTTATCGGATTGTGACATTCTCGTTCGGTTAGGTAGCATTGATTCAGGCTTTTCTGTATTAAGCCTCGGCTCCGCATGCTCAGCCCCGCCGGCGGTGCCAGACGACGAACCCTTTACGGCGGGGGCGGAGGACCCACTCACGGCAGCTTGCTGCCTTGGGGTGAAGACGCACACTCGGCAGCGGCCCTGCGGGCCGGTGACGGGGCTGCGTCCGGGCTTTTTTCCTTGGCCCGAACCCGACAGCTAACTTCGCAGGCGACCTGAAAGGATAGCTGTGCTCCCCTCCCGCCACGGCCGCCGCCGTGCCCTGCCCCGAGACCGCTCCCGAGCCCGCGCAGGTGCTGCAGGGCCGCGGGGACGGTCCGGTCCCCACGCCCCGTCCCGGCGCCCTGCCTGGCTTCCCGGGGCCTCCGCTTTTGCTGCCGTCGCTATGCTCGCGTCCGGTATACCCGCCGCGCATGCCGGCCTAGTTGCTGCCGGACCCGTCCCAGCCGCCCCGCCGGCGGCCGTTGAGGCTGCACCGGCCATTGCGGCGCAGGCGCAGGCGGTCATCACCTATCCACGCACTGACGTCGGAACCAGTCCGGCCGAACGGCCTGCGGCACCGGCGCCTGCCGGAACAGGATCCACTGCCGGAACGCCGGCCGCAGTTCCTCCCGATGCAGCGGCGGCACCGCCAGGGGCTGTACCCGTGGATGCCACCTTGGCCGCCCCGCTGGCCAGCATGTCCATTTCGTCTCCGTTCGGTTTCCGGACCAGCCCGATCACCGGCGGGTCCGGCGAACTGCATACCGGACTGGACTTGGTGGCCTCCTGCCAGACCGCAGTGTTCAGCGCCGGCTCCGGCACCGTGGTGGAGGCCGGGTGGTCCCAGAACGGCGGAGGGAACCGCATCGTGGTGGATCATGGCAATGGGATGAAGAGCACGTATAACCATCTTTCGTCGATAGAGGTTCCGGTCGGAGCCGTGGTGGGCAAGGGCCAGCGGCTCGGCGGTGCCGGCACGACCGGAAACTCCACCGGATGCCACCTGCACTTCGAAATCGTCCGCAACGGCGTGACCGTGGATCCCCAGGGCTGGCTTTGAGCATGACCGACATGGAGGCGCGCGAACAGCCCAAGGCAACGTCGGTGCTGCCCAGGAAACGGCTGTGGGCAGTTTTTGTCACGGTTGTGGCCCTCACCGCGCTGGGCTTCTTTGCCTTGGGGCGGCTTTCCGCCGCGCCCACTGTAGTCCCGGACGCCGGCCCGGACGCCGGGTTTGCCCGGGATATGCAGACCCATCATGCCCAGGCGGTGGAGATGGCCCTGCTGATCCGGGACAAGTCCGAGAACCCCGAGGTCCGGGCGATTGCCTATGACATTGCCACTGCACAGCAGCATCAAAATGGGCAGATGTTTGCCTGGCTGCAGGACTGGGGGCTCTCCCAGACCGGGACAGCGCCGCCGATGGCCTGGATGAAGGCAGATGGTACTCATGACGGGGCCGGTGCCTCGCACGGTGCCCCAGCTGCCGGTGGCGGAAATACCATGGAAGGCATGGCCACCCAGGAACAGATGCAGGCCTTGCGCGAATCCTCAGGTGCGGAGGCGGAGCGTTTATTCGTTGATTTGATGATCCGCCATCATCAAGGTGGCGTTGCAATGGCCACCGCCGGTACCCGTCTGGCGGAAACCTCAAAGGTACGGGACTTCGCTGCCCGTATCCTCGAAGCACAGACAGCTGAAATCAGGGCCCTTGAAGAGCTCCGTGGCCGACTTTGACCGCCCCAAAAGAGAGTGAGACCGCCGATGTCCGGAAAACCGAAAGCCGGTGAGGACCGCAAAGCGCTCCTAGCTGCAGTGCAGGCCAGGCATCGGGCCGCCGACAGGCGGCGGGCCTGGCTGATCTACGGCACCGGCGCGGCGGTCGTGCTCGCAATCATTGCCGCAGTGACCTTTGTCCTTGTGGCAGAGGTGCAGCAGCGCGAGCAGCTCAATGCCGCTGCGGCCCGCCCGATCGAGGGTGAGCAGGACTATCCGGACCAGTCCAGAAACCACACCAGCGGGGCCGTCAATTATCCGCAGACTCCGGCCACCGGCGGAGACCATGCACCGGTCTGGACGAACTGCGGGATCTACACCGCCCCCGTTGAACAGACCCGGGCAGTGCATTCCCTCGAACACGGGGCCGTCTGGCTCACCTACCGCCCCGACCTGCCCACGGACCAGATCGCCAGCCTAACCTCGCTGGCCGTCGGACAGGATTACCTCTTGGCCAGCCCCGTTCCGGGGCAGGTCTCCCCGGTGGTCGCAACAGCGTGGGGCAAGCAGCTCGCCGTGGACAGCGGCAGCGACGAACGCCTGGCACCGTTCATTAAAAAATACCGGCAAGGCGCGCAGGCACCCGAGCCCGGGGCTGTTTGTTCCGGCGGCGTGCAGGGCTGACATTGCTGCCAAATAAGGACCGGGAGCCCAGGGCCTACGGATTCCTGCTGTCCTGGCGGTGGGTGGGCATCCTGGGTCTGGCCGTTCTGTTCGCTGCGGCCTGCATAGGGCTGGGTAACTGGCAGATGGACCGGCGAAACCAGGCAGTCACCGAAATCCGCCGTGTCCAGCAGAACTACGACAAGCCGCCTGTGCCCTACGAAGAAGCCAGCCGCTATTTTGATCACGCCGAGCCGGACGCGAAATGGACGACCGTATCCGTTAGTGGCCAGTACCTCGCCGAAGACCAGCGGATCGTGCGGAATCGGCCCAACTACTCTGCCGCAGGGTACGAGATTGTGGTGCCGTTCCGTCTGCTAACCGGCGAAACGATCATCATCAACCGCGGCTGGGTTCCCATCGGAAACAACCGGCCCGGCTACCCTGATATGGTTCCTGCACCGCCGACTGGAACCGTCACTGCGGTGGTGCGGATCAAACCCTCAGAAGCCGACGTGGACCGCGCTGCTCCGGAAGGGCAACTGGCCAGCATCGACCTGACCTCCTATGCCCGCCAGCTGCAGTACCCTGTGAAGACAGGCAGCTATGGCCTCATGGCTTCCGAAACGCCCCCGCCGGAAACTGCGCCTCAGCAACTCGCCCCACCCAAGGTGCAGGAAGGGTCAAACCTGTCCTACGCGATGCAGTGGATTACCTTCGGCGTGCTGGCCTTTGTCGGGTTCGGTTACATGGCCCGGCAACAGGCCCGCATCGGTCGGGAGGAACGTGAACTTGAGGAACCGTCCGAACCCGGACAACACCGTGCCCAGGGCAAAGCACGCCGCCCACGCTCTGATGACGAGGAAGATGCTCTTCTGGATGCCATGGGCCTCTAAGAGCGGAGGCCAGCCAGCCGTGGAGTACCTGACGGCCAGCCGCAGCCGGGCCGGCGGATCCGCTGCAGAGGCGACGACCGGACCCTGGGCGGCCGTTTGCTGCGCACGGCGTCGATTGCCCTCAAGGACTGAGCCCCTGGCCCTGACCATCCTTCCCCCAAAGGGACGGCTCACTGGCTCTCTGCAGGGCGGGCGGCGCGGCAATGGCTAAGGCCGACGGTTCTGACCTGACCGTTGCCGCTCAGGACTATTTGAAGCTCCTCTACACCGCCAATGAATGGTCGGATGCGCCGGTCACCGTTGGGCTGCTGGCGGACCGGCTGGGCCTGAGCATGTCCACGGTCTCCGAGGGTATCGCAAAGCTCGCGCTCCAGGGCCTGGTCTCACACGCCAAGTACAGCAGTGTCAGTCTCACTCCCGACGGGAGGCGGTACGCCCTGGTCATGGTCCGCCGGCACAGAGTCCTGGAAACCTTTCTGGTGCAGACACTCGGATACACCTGGGATGAAGTCCACGACGAGGCCGAAAAGCTCGAACACGCGGCCTCCGAAGACCTGATCGCCAGAATGGATGAACTGCTGGGACACCCGTCCACGGACCCCCACGGTGATCCCATCCCCACAGCCGACGGGCAGGTAAACCGCCCCGAAGCCAGCCAGCTCACTGCCGCACAGCCAGGACAAAACGTGGTCATTTGCCGGGTATCGGACACTGACCCGAAGTTGCTGCGTTATTTTTCCCGCCTTGGCCTCACTCCCGGGACCAAGCTCACCACCGGCCAACGGAAGCCCTTCACGGCAGGGACAACCGTCCGAATGACCGGCAGCGGGCAGGACATCACGCTTGGAACTGAAGCGGCGGACGCGGTCTGGGTGGTTCCTGCAGCAGCGGGGATTGAGCGCTCATGAGCTTATGTGGGCCATAGCCGCCGTCAGTACTTTCGTCACTGCCTAAGGGTCACGGCGCTGGCTGCCGCCGCCTTCGACCTCTGACCACCGGTGCTCTCCCGCTCGTGGGCGGCGGACAAAGATGATGGCGGCCGGGCGCGGAAAGCCGTAAGGTCCAGGCTGTTGCGGTGAGGTCTTAGGACCAGTTCCCCGCGCGCGTGCTGCCGTTGCCGGGAATCTCCTCCTGGCTGCGGTAGAGCTGCAGCCCGTTCAGGTCGGTCACGAGGTCTCCCACCACCACCACCAGGGCAAGCACCAGGCCGGAGAACACCATGACGTTCAATCCGACCCCCAGCGCGAACAGCACCAGCAGGGCGGCCACTGTGGATACCGTCAGGACCAGCAGTCCCACCAAAGCGACTCGCCAGGACCTGAAGAACATCCCGAGCAGGAGAGCCGCCAGCGCCAGGCTGACGAAGAGCGCAATTCCCAGGCTCTCCACCGCGGACTGGATGAAGGACGCCGGACGGTAGACACTGCTGTCCACGTCAATGCCCGAAAGGCCCGGTTTCAGGTCCTCCAGCGCCGACTCCAGGGCGGCGGTAATCTCCATGGTGTTCGCCTCGGGGAACTTCTCGACGACCAGCATCAGGCCTGGATCCTCGTCCAGCACTGCATCACCTATGAGCGGCTGATGATTTTCGCGCACTGAAGCAACATCCCCCAGCGTCAATGGGGCACCCGTCACTTTCTCCACGCTGACCTTGGCAAGATCGCTCGAAGTGGTGATCGGCAGCACGTGCTGGATACCGATGCGCTGGTTCTCCGTCTCCAGGAAGCCGCCGGTACCTGGCGTGGAGGCCTTAAGGAAGGTCAGGGGAGACACCCACACGGCATTGCCCGTGGTCTCCATGACCTGGTTCAGCGTCACTCCGCGTGCCTGCAGCACTGCCGGGTCCACTTGGACCTGCATCTGCTGCTCACGCTGCCCCCAGATGGAAACGTTCGCGACGCCGGGAACGCCCATCAGGCGTGGTTTGATGTTCCAGCGGGCCAACACGGACATGTCCATGAGCGGCATCTCCGAAGAAGAGAGCCGCACCATCATCACCCGGCCGGTGGAAGACTTGGGCTGCATCAGTACCGGCGGCGTGGAGACACGCGGCAAAGAGTGCGCCATGACCAGCCGCTCCGCCACGAGCTGGCGTGCCCGGGGCAAATCCGTCCCCGGCTCGAACAGCAGCTGGATTGAGGACAGGCCAGGAATGGACTGGGATCTGATCTCGTCCAGATAGGCGACGCCGTTGAGCAAGTCGACTTCCATCGGCGAGGTAATGAGCTGCTCTACCTCAACAGCGGACAAGCCCAGGGCTTCCGTCTGAATTTCCACCTGCGCTGGCTCGAATTCAGGAAGGGCATCCACAGAAACATGGGGAAGATACCAAAGACCCATGCCTACAATGCCGGCCGCCAAAGCCAGGACCAACAACCGAAATTGCATGCTCCATCGAGCAAATAAACCCGTCATAGCTCTTCCAAAGTGCATGTGGGAAATTTGGGCCGGCAAAGCGCCGAAAACCTTCCAAGGGACAGTTACCCAAGCTTCCCCCCGATCACGGCCACCAGACAGCCCCAACTTGATGCGCCGGAACCCCCAAAACAGGGGCACCTGCCCCCCCCCCAACCACACGGGGGGGGGCAGCACCGTCCCCCAAATTTTGGTGGTCGACAAAAAGGAATTGGAGCACTTATATTGCGGTACCGGACCAGAATGCACGGCCATGAAGATGACGGCACTGGCCATCAGCTGGCCAACACTTATCCGATCCAAAAAGGAGCTTTGGCATGTCCCCACGTCACGCCCGCACACCGGCACGGGGAATGGTGCACTTTTACACAGTCACAATGACCGCCGGCGTACTGGGCATCAGTGAAGCCGAAGTTGTGAAAATGCTGGAAAATGGGGAGCTCCGCGGTCTCCGGCTCGTGCCCCCGACACCATGGCTTGTCGATGGCAAAACCTTGGACGAGTTCGCCCTCCACTGGAGGAACAGCCCTCCCCAAAGCGACGAACGCCGAGCGAGTGGTCCCGTCCAGCAGCGGCGACTCCGCGTCAAACTCCGGAAGGATCAGGCTTGACCGGTAACGGTGAGGACGATGAGGACACAGTTCAGTCCCACAATCAGCGTCGCGCTGGTCCAGCCGGCGATCTTCAGCGGCATCGAGTCCGTGTGGATGCCCATCACATCACGTTTCCCGGTCAGCCGGATCAGCGGGATCAAAGCAAAAGGAATACCGAAGCTGAGCAGGACCTGGCTCAGAACCAGGGCCAGGGTCGGCTCGATCCCGGCGCCGAGGATCAGCAGGGCAGGGATCAAGGTGATGACGCGACGGGTCAGCAGCGGTACGCGGAGCTTCAGCAGCCCACCCATGATCGTGGCGCCCGCATAGCAGCCGACCGATGTCGAGGCCAGTCCCGAGGCCAGCAGCCCGATGGCGAACACGACGCCGATGACGGGACCAAGAGCCGACGTGACGGCGGCGTGGGCACCGGCGATCGTGTCCGTTCCTTCGATGCCACGCAGGCTGGAGGCGGCCAGCAGGAGCATGGCAATGTTAACTACCCCGGCGAGCATCAGGGCGCCCGCCACGTCGAAGCGGGTGGCCTTAATGAGTCGTGTCCGGACGGCGGGATCCTTGGAGAAGCCGTGCCTGTCCCGGGCCAGCGCCGAATGCAGATAAATCGCGTGCGGCATGACCGTGGCTCCCAGCATGCTGGCCGCAAGCAGGACGGTGTCCGTGCCCTCGAACCTGGGCACCAGGCCGCCCAAGGCGCTCCCGGCATCGGGCGGGTTCACGAAGAGCCCGGAGACGAAACCGACCGCGATGACGCCAAGCAGGATCAGGATCGCGTACTCGAAGGACTTCTGGCCCCGTGCGCTCTGCAACGCCAGAAGCAGCATTGATGCCACACCAATGATGAGGCCGCCGGCCAGCAGCGGAAGGCCGAACAACAGGTTCAGCGCCACGGCACCGCCGATGACTTCGGCCATGTCGGTTGCGCCGGCGACCACCTCAGCTTGGAGCCAGTACATCCGCCGTCGGCCGTTGCCAAGACGCTTGCCCAGAATCTCGGGAAGGCTCAGGCCCGTGGCCAGCCCGAGTTTGGCCGACTGATACTGCACCAGCACGGCCATGGCGTTCGCTGCCACCAAAACCCAGACCAGCAAATACCCGTAGCTCGCACCCGCAGTGAGGTTAGCGGCCACATTGCCAGGATCGACGTAAGCGATGGCGGCCACAAAAGCCGGGCCCATCAGCAGCAAGCGGGACCACCGCCGGCCCGCGGCCGGGCGTGCCTGAAGTATCGGAATAGCCATCATGGTCCTCGTCATCGTGGGCGTGGTGATACCACTGAGAATAACGCAAAATTAGGCGCACCGAAAAGTAAAGCTTCTTCATACCTTCTTTCACGTTGGACATCACTGCACCTACTCATCAAGGTTCCGTACGGCGGCGGTGGTTTCTCAGCTGAGGACGCCGGTGCTTGTTCCCGGGCCGGTTGGCCTGCTTCGTCATCTTCCGACGCCCTTTATTCACCCGCCTACGCTTGATGAATGCGAGTAGCCCGTTTGGTCAGTGTCCTGGAGCGCCGGCAGATCGGCCTCTACCTGCTGGCCGTTGTCGCTGGAGGAGTGCTCGGCTGGCTGGTTCCTGCCGTGTCTGTGCCCCTGGAACAGGCCATCAACCCTGTTCTGGTGCTGCTGCTGTTTGCGACGTTCCTCGGCATTCCGTTTGCCTTGATCGGTAAGGCGATACGCGATGTCCGGTTCATGGCGACCGTTCTGGTCCTGAACTTCCTTATCGTCCCGGGCGTTGTCTTTACCCTGTCCCGGTTCATCGCACATGATCAGGCCCTTTTGATCGGGGTGATGATGGTGCTGTTGACCCCCTGTATCGATTACGTAATCGTCTTCTCCGGACTGGCCGGCGGATCAAGCGACCGGCTTCTTGCGGCCGCGCCGCTGCTCATGCTCACGCAGATGCTGCTGTTGCCCCTGTATCTGCTGTTCTTTGTAGGCCCCGACCTGGTCTCCGAGATAGAGCCAGGGCCCTTCATTGAGGCTCTCGTCTTCCTGATCATCATCCCGCTTGTTCTGGCGGCGCTCACCCAGGAATGGGCCAGACGGGCAGCCGGAGGCCGTGCCGTGATGACGCTGATGGAAGGGCTGATGGTTCCCTTGATGATGCTGACCCTCGCTGTCGTCATTGGGTCACAGATCACCGGCGTGGGCAGCCAGATCGGATCCCTGCTGTCGGTCATCCCGGTCTACGCGGCATTCCTGGTGGTGATGGTCCCGCTGGGCATGGCAGCGGCGCGGGCAGGCGGACTGGACGCCGCCAGTACCAAGGCCGTGATCTTCAGCGGCGCAACACGCAACTCATTGGTCGTACTCCCCCTGGCCCTGGCCCTGCCCGAGCCGCTCGCCCTGGTATCCCTCGTCGTCGTTACCCAGACATTAGTGGAGCTCATCGGGATGGTGGCCTACGTCAAGATCGTCCCCCGGATCATCAGGACGGACCGGACCCTCAAGTCCAGCTAACGCGGCCCCTCCGCCCACTCCCCCAGCGCCGCCGGCCCATGAAACACTCCTCACACAGATGAGTAAATGAAGCCTTACCCGTTTCAGTTTGCCCAGCAGTCATAGAGAACGGATATGGCTGGGCCGCGGTCAGTCTTGGTCCCAGCAGCTGCGGGAGATTGCTGGCTCTGCACGGCAGCCAGCGGAGATGACGGAAAGAGCAGGTTCACTCTCAAGACCAGCGGCCCACCATGGCATTCCTGCCCCATGGACTTAGGCGTCCAATGTGAGTTCTCGGTAATTCTTACCGCGGCCAAAGAGGGTGTGGCTACACAAGAAACTGCTCCTTGGAAGTTTGGACTAATAAATTCAGTTCCAACTTCCAGGGAGCAGTCCTATTTGGCCCTAGGCCAGCAGCCGATTCACTTGGGCATCAGCACCGAGTCGATGAGGTAGACGGTTGCGTTCTTGGTCTGCACGCCGCCGCAGATGACGCTGGCGTCATCGACCTTGAGGGTTTCACCGCTGCCGGTGACCGTGACGGATCCGCCCTGGACCGTGGCGTGGGTGCCAGCGATCTTGTCGGGAGTGATCTGACCCGGGACCACGTGGTAGGTCAGGATCTTGCTCAGCAGAGCATCGTCGGTCTTAAGGGTTTCGATGGTTGCGGGGTCAATTTTGGCGAAGGCCTCATCCACCGGTGCGAAGACAGTGAATTCGCCGCCGTTAAGGGTGTCCACCAGGTCAACCTTGGGGTTCAGCTTGCCGGACACTGCGGCGGTCAGAGTGGTAAGGATCGGGTTGTTCGATGCTGCGACAGCGACTGGATCCAAGGCCATGCCTTCCACCGAGCCTGCGCCGGTGGGGACCTGCTCGGCGTAACCAGCGCAACCCGGGCCGACCAGGTTGACGGCCGGGTCCATAGCGTCGGCCGAAGAGCTGGCGGACGGTGCCGGCGCCGCACTGGAAGCAGAAGGCGCGGCGGCGGGAGCAGATGAGCCTGAAGTGGCAGCCGATCCCCCGCAGGCGGTCAGGCTTAGCAAAGCCGCCGCTGCAACGCCTGCGACCGTGAACGTGCTGCGCTTAATTGTCTGCATTCCAGTACTCCTTGAATTGTGACGGGCATGGCCCGGACCGATGTTCACCTGCCCCTGGCCGGTGTCTCAATGACTATTCGGCCGACGCAGAAACATGGATGGGTCAATATCAAGAAGTTTTTCCTGAGATCCTTCGCTTCTGAGAAACGCGCCATCGCGGACCGTCAAAGTGAGGTGCTCCGCCGCCGCTTTAGGACCAGTCTGATCAAAACAATCCGCCTCGTGGGTGGCCAGGGTAACCCAGCCGGAAAATCGACTGGCGTGCCAGGTGTACGTCCAGGTTCAGGTACATCCAAATCTGACGCCAAGGCGTCAACAGGAAGACTTGAACCTTGTTCCTCTTTGGCCGGGTACAAGAGCTGTCGTGCTGGCGGCGTCAGAACGTCCCCATACCGATGTACTGTTCCGAGCCCTAGTGGCGGCCGTCAGTCTCTTTAGAGCACAATGAAGGCCTCTGTTTCTTGGCTTCATTGTGGTTGGACGACTATGAACTGGCCCATCATGCCCTGGTCGGCGTGCCGTACCAAATGGCAGTGGTACATGTAGGCCGTCTCCGGGTCGGTATGGCGGCCGAACTTCAAGGCAATCCGCGCCGAGGTCCCTACCGGCAGGAACACGGTGTCCTTCCACCCGGAGAATTCCGGGCCAGGATCGGCGCCGTTGAGTTCCAGGATCCGGAACTGCACCCCGTGGACGTGGAAGCTGTGCGGCTGGTTATCGATGTTGCTGACCATCCATATTTCCACCGTGCCGGCGCCGACGGTCGCGTCGATCCGGGACATGTCCATCATGCGCCCGTTGATGTACATGCCTTTGAGAATGAAGCTGCGCGTTGCCGCCGACATTTTCGGGTCAACAGGCTCGAGGTCGGCCAAGCGTTCGGGCAGTTGCGGTGAACCGGCCAGCTTATCGGCGGCCCTGAACTGCAGCAGGTCCAGCACGTCGTTGCCGCCGGCGCCGTCGTTAAATTCCCTGCTCATCCCCAGTTCGTGGGGAAAGGACCGGAGCACGGGCTGTTCCCCGGGCGTGAACCGGACCACGATTTCGGCCCGCTCCCCCGGTGAGAGCAGCAGCCTCCCAACAGCAACGGGTGCCGGCAGCAGGCCGCCGTCGCTGCCTACCACCTGGAACTGCCGGTTATCGGCGAAACCGAAATTGAAGATGCGTGCGGTCGCAGCGTTGAGGAGCCGCAGCCGTACAGCCTCCGTTGTGACGGCCAGGTGCGGGTTGCAGGTACCGTTGACAAGGACCGTGTCGCCCAGCAGCCCGGTCTGGGCGGGCGGGCCCGGCCGGAAGGATCCATCATCACCAAAGGTCCGGTCCTGGACGACGACGGGAACATCATCCACCCCGTACTCGAAGGGCAGGCCCTGAACCGGCTCGTCGCCGTCAATAATGAACATCCCCGCCAGACCGCGGGTCATCTGCGCTTCGGTCTGCCCATGGGGGTGCGGGTGGTACCACAGGGTGGCCTCGGGCTGGTCCACGGTCCATTCAGGGGTCCAGACAGCGCCGGGATTGATGATCTGGTGGGGGCCGCCGTCGAAAACGGCGGGCAGCCGCATGCCGTGCCAGTGCACGGTCGTTGACTCCTCCAAGGCGTTCACGACGGTGACGCGGACCTTCTCACCGCGGCGCGCCCTGAGGGTGGGACCCAGAAACGCTCCGTTATACCCCCAGGTAGGAGTCGTCCTGTCCGGCAGGAAACGGCTGCTTCCGGCCTCCGCGGTTAACTCGAAGACCCGGGTTCCGTCCGCTGCGGTCATCGAATCAGCCAGCGGCGGAATGCCCAGAGGATTGGCGAAGTCCAAGGTCCCGACGGTGGAGAACGCCGCGCGTGTGTCGCCGTTCCTGCAACCGGTCACGGTCAGGGCTGCGGCGCCTGCCGCTCCGAGCAGGAACGCGCGCCGGGAAACAGGGGGATTCACCCCTCCAGCCTAACGTGCAAGCAAAGTCGGCCACGGCACGCTAAACGAGGGGTTTGGTTCGTTGAACCCAGGATCATGACTTCCCGCAGGTCCTGGCGATCGCCGGGATTCACACAATGCAGGTGTTTCTGTCGCCAGGAGTCAGGCACCATCGTTCCGGCCGGACCGGAACGGTGGTGCAGGTAAACGCTTAGCGGCGCTTTCAGGCGGCTACGACCCAGATTGAATCGGCGGCCGCTGATCCGAGGTCGAGCTCGTGGCCGTTCCCTGCCACGCGGATGCTGGTGAGCGCGACGATGTCCCATTCGCGCAGGGTCCTGCCGTCGCGGTCGATAAGGATTTTGAGATCGCGCCGGGGGTGACGTTCCCGGGCTGGAGCTACAACGGCCGGATTCCCGGACCGACCCTCTGGGCGAAGGAAGGCGATGCACTGAAGATCCACTTCACCAACGCCGGAGCCCACCCCCACACCATCCACTTCCACGGAATCCACACGGCCGAGATGGACGGCACGCCCGGGATCGGCGCCGGGTCCATCGCCCCCGGGCAGAGCTTCACCTACGAATTCGATGCCACACCGTTCGGCACCCACTTGTACCACTGCCACCAGTCACCGCTGGCCCCCCACATCGCCAAGGGACTCTACGGCGGCTTCATCATCGAACCCGGCCCAAGGCCGACAACGAGATGGTCATGGTCACGAACGGGTACAACACGGACGGCGGTGACGACAACGAGTTCTACTCCGTCAACGGGCTGCCGTTCCACTTCATGGACTACCCGGTCCAGGTCAAGCAGAACGAACTGGTGCGGATCCACCTGATCAACGTCCTGGAATACGACCCGATCAATTCCTTCCACGTGCACGGGAACTTCTTCCACTACTACCCGACCGGGACCATGCTGACCCCCAGCGAATACACGGACACCATCTCCCAGATGCAGGGCCAACGGGGGATCCTGGAGCTCCGGTTCCCGTACCCGGGCAAATACATGTTCCACGCCCACAAAACCGAATTCGCCGAACTCGGCTGGATGGGCTTCTTCGAAGTGAGCCCGTCATGACCCGCACAGACACCACAACCACGACGACAGACACTACGAGCAGCACACAAACGGCAGGAGGCGCAGCGCCGCGGCCGCCGAAACCGCGCTGGCTGCTCGGCCTCGGGCCCCTGGTGCTGATCGCGGTCCTGCTGGGCCTGTTTTCGCTCCTGAATGGACCCGGGCTGTCCCGGCTCGGCGAGGGGGTTCCACCCAAGGAAGACGTGGCTGTCGAAGACATCCGGCTGACCCCGGGTCAGATCATTCTCACGGTCCGCAACCAGGGCCCTGACCCGGTCTCCATCGCCCAGGTCAATGTCTCGGACTACTACGCGCCCTTCAGCCAGACCGCGGAGGTCATGGCCCCGCTGCAGTCCACCACCATCACCGTCAGCTACCACTGGGTGGACGGTGACCCCTACGAGATTGCCCTGGTGACCTCCATCGGAGGCAAAATCACCGCGGCGATCGACGCCGCCGCCCTGAGCCCTGAACGTGACGGCTCCTTTCTGGGCCTCATGGCCCTGCTCGGCGTATACGTCGGAATCATTCCGGTGGCCCTGGGCATGCTCTGGATGCCCTTCGTCCGGCGCTCCTCGGCGGCGTGGGTGCGCGGACTTCTTGGCGTCACCGTCGGGCTGCTGGCCTTCCTGACCTTCGACGCCACCTTCGAGGCCTTCGACCTTGTCGCCGGCAACAGCTCCTTCGGCGGACCACTGGTCGTGATCCTCGGAGCCCTGCTCTCCTACCTGGTTCTGGAAGCCACCGATGCCTGGATGCGACGCCGCCAGGAGCTGCACGCGGCCGCGCAGCCTGCCGCACTCCCGCCCGGGCGCCTGGCCCTGCTGATCGCCGTCGGCATCGGGCTGCACAACCTGGGCGAGGGTCTTGCCATCGGCTCCGCCTACGCAATCGGATCATTGGCCCTCGGCGCGTCCCTGATTGTCGGTTTCGCCATCCACAACACCACCGAGGGTCTGGCCATCGTCACACCCCTGGCCCGCACCCGTCCCTCCCTGGGCCGGCTCGCGGCCCTGGGACTGATCGCCGGGGCACCAGCCGTGCTCGGGGCACTCATCGGAGCCACCGTCTACCAGCCCACACTGGGCGCCTTCCTGCTCGGCGTGGGCGCCGGAGCCGTCGGGCAGGTCGCCGTCAAGCTCCTGCCGCTCCTCAAAGACCACGACGGAAAGACACTCACGCCACTGACCGGCGGCGGCATCCTGGCCGGCATCGCCGTCATATTCGCAACCGGACTGCTCGTCGTCGCCTGAAACCGCCACGGAATGGGCACAGGACCCCGCTGCCGCGCCATGACAGTACCGACGGCGGGGTGGCTCCATGCAGTGCTGTGGCACGGGACCAGGGGTGCCTCGCGCCGTCCTGCCAGCAGCCAGCATCATGCGACGCGTTCTTGCCGGTGGGACTTCTCGCCAGTTCCCGGCTGTTCAATCAGGTATTGTCCTAATGGATCCAGCCGCCGCGGGATAATAGGGCCATGGCCAAGACTCCCGCCCAGCGCATCAAAAAGCACGGCAACAAGGCCGTGGTACCCGAACACCAGCTGCCTCCGGTGATCAACCCCACCACCACCCGGTCGCTGCAGAAGGCGCAGTCCAACGGCAACCCGATCGTCATTGCCGGCGTCGTAGCCAGCCTGTTCCTGTTCTGGTACCTGCACCTGCTCACACTGAACCAGATGACCCAGCTGACCGGCGGCCTCGCCATGCCGGATTCTCTCGTGGGCGGCTTCTCCACCGAATACCTTCAGCAGCTCCGGGCAGCCATGGATGACGAAGCCCGCGGGCAGCTGAACTACGTCCACAAGACCGCCGGCACACTGTTTCCGCTCATTTTCGGCTTCAGCTGGCTCCTGCTGATCGGCACGAACGTGCCCAGAAAAGCCTTACGCTGGGCGATGTGGGCTGGACCCCTGCTGTTTGTTGTTATCCGGCTTTGGGGCAATGTGGCTATTGATGCGGCCCTGGCCACGCCAACGCCCGACGCAGGCTCGGTGGTTTTGGCGTCCACCCTCGCTGTTTCGGGCTGGGTGCTTCTCCTGCTGAGCCTGGCTGTGGGAGGAGCGGCGGTGCTTCTGGGCCGCCGGGAAGTCCGGCTGGGCGCCGGTCGGCCCTGACCAGCCTGCCCGGACAGTGGGCAGCGGAACTGATGCACCTGAATTCGTTGCGGGTAACGTCGGTATTTCCGGTCCGAATTGGCTCGCAGGGCCCTTACGTCGCCAGCGAAGGTGTGATCTTCTCCGCAAGCGCGCCCGTTGGGTCAACACAGCAGCTGGCATCAAGGGTAGAAGCCGATAGCGGGTTATTGAAAGGATGGCGTTCCGATCCTTATCCATTGGCCTACTACGAGCGGAAACGCACGAAGGGAAGAAACACAACGCTGCCATCATCTGCCTCGCCCGGCGCCGCTGCGAGTCATCTGCGCCATGCTCAAAAACGGAACCCTCTACCAGGAAAAAGTTCCCCAGGCCGCTTGACCAAAAGCATAGGGACACGTTGCCAGCATCGTGAACGTGCCGGAGGGCAACTACACCCTCACGTTCGTGTGCGAAGGCGGCGGCAAAGCCTTCCTTACGGCACGGGTGGAAGAACGCGAGTTGATTGACTTTGGTGCGGTCTGCACCGGTGCGCGCGAAAGTATTAAAATCCTGATTCCGGAATCGGGCCCTGTGGAAATCACCGCATCCAGCGTGGATGCGCCTCTGCTTTACGCGTACCACCTCGTTGCCCGAGCTTAGCCACTCCATCGGCAGGTCCTCAGGACACTACGGGGTCACCGAAGTCGTCTTCACTGAATGCCGGAAGTGCACCGGCTGACCGCCGTCGAGTTGTAGCGCAAGGTCTCCCTAACGCGCAGTGCCCCCACAAAAGTTCCCGTTGGTCCCCACATGACGGCCCATACTCGACAACTTGGTCACGCTTGTCACATCAACTTGTCACTGCACATGACAGCCTTCCTACGCTAAAGGGGTTCAGCGTTCCCGAGCAAAGGAAACTCCATGCCGCATTCATCAGGTTCCGCCACCGTCCCCAATGACGCCCACACCCCGCCGGGCCGAAGACCCCAGAGAATCAAGAAACCAAGTTTCCTCAGCTCCCTCGGCGCCGACCTTCCCGCATCACTCGTCGTCTTCCTTGTCGCCCTCCCGCTCTCACTGGGCATCGCCGCAGCCTCGGGGGCACCAGTCATGGCCGGCCTTATCGCGGCGGCCGTCGGAGGAATTGTCGCGGGCACTCTGGGCGGCTCCCCTTTGCAGGTGAGCGGCCCGGCGGCCGGCCTGACCGTCGTCGTTGCCGGCCTAGTGGACGAGTTCGGCTGGCAAGTGACATGCGCGATCACCGCTGCTGCCGGCGTCATGCAGCTCCTACTGGGGGTCAGCCGCGCAGGGCGCGCCGCGCTGGCCGTGTCGCCGGTGGTGGTCAAGGCCATGCTGGCCGGCATTGGCATCACGATCATCCTGCAGCAGTTGCACGTTCTGCTCGGCGGCAACGCGGCCGGTTCCGCCGTCGAAAACCTCGCCGCCGTTCCTGCGGCGATCATCAACGTGGAGCTGCATTCAGCCCTACTCGGCCTCACCGTCGTAGCCATTCTTCTTGCCTGGAAGTACCTCCCGGCCGCGGTGCGGAAAATCCCCGGCCCGCTCGTCGCCGTCGTCGCTGTCACTGCGTTGTCCGTGGCGGTAGCCCCTAACGTGGCGCGCATCAGCTTCAACGGTTCCCTGTTCGACGCCATCGCCCTGCCGAATCTGCCGGACGGCAACTGGCGCGGCGCTGCAACAGCCGTCATCACGGTCGCGTTGATCGCGAGCATTGAGTCGCTGCTGTGCGCGGTGGCCGTGGATAAGATGCACACCGGCCCGCGCTCACATCTCAACCGCGAGCTCATCGGCCAAGGCTCGGCGAACATTCTCTCCGGCATGCTCGGCGGTTTACCGGTGACGGGTGTGATCGTCCGCAGCGCCACCAACGTGGAAGCCGGCGCCGCAAGCCGCGCGTCCGCCATCCTCCACGGCGTCTGGGTCCTTGTGTTCTCCGCCCTGTTCGCCGGCCTCATCCAATTGATTCCGCTGGCCGTTCTGGCGGGGCTGCTGTTGGTCATCGGTGCAAAGCTCATCAAAGTCGCCGACATCAGGACGAGCCTGCGCACCGGGGACCTCCTCGTCTACGTGGTCACCCTGGTCTGCGTCGTGTTCCTCAACCTGCTCGAAGGCGTGATCATTGGCCTCGCACTCGCTGCCCTGTGCGTTTTGTGGCGCGTGCTCCGGGCGCAAATCCACACGCACGCACCGTCCGCACAACGACTTCCGTGGCGCGTTACGATCGCCGGTTCCTGCAGCTTCTTCGCCCTGCCGCGGCTCAATCGCGCTCTCCATTCCGTGCCCGAGGGCCAGGACACTGTAGTCGAACTCAACGCCGACTACCTCGATCATGCTTTCCGCGAGGCTTTGCTCGCCTGGCAGCGGCAGCACCGGGACACGGGCGGGACCGTGACTCTCGAGGAGCACGGCACCACGGCGTTCCGCGATGCCGCGGACAACACACCCCAGCGCCAGGACCCCCGCGAATTCCCGCTGCCGCCCCGCACATCCTGGCAGCCGTCACCTCTGGACAGCGCCCACCAAGCAGAGGACGCCGACGGCGGGCGGCTGCCGCTGCGGTCAATTCTCCTGGGCATCGACAAATACCACCGGCGCTACGCGGACAAGGTTCGGCCGCTGGTACAGGATCTCACCGAGGGACAGAATCCGGACACACTGTTCGTCGCCTGCGTCGACTCCCGGGTCAACCCGAACCTCATCACCAGCAGCGGCCCCGGTGACCTCCTGACTCTCCGGAACATCGGCAACGTCGTGTGCAGCGACGGCCGCGATGCCTCGATCGATTCGGCGCTGTCCTTCGCGGTCAAGGGACTGTCCGTGGACTCGATCGCGGTCTGCGGCCACTCCAACTGCGGCGCGATGAAGGCCGTGCTGGCTGATGCCCAGGGTGCTTCGAATGCCGCACTGGGAGCGGGCTTCGATGCCTGGTTGGAACACGCCCGGCCAAGCTACCGCGAACTCGTGGCCGGTCACCCCGTGGCGTTGGCCGCTGAAGCCGCAGGGTACAGCCACCTCGACCAGCTCAGCATGGTCAACGTCGCCGTCCAACTCAGAAAGCTCGAAGAACACCCGGTCACCGGTCCCGCCTTGGCTTCCGGACAGGTACAGGCCACTGGTCTGTTCTACGACATCTCTACGGCCCGCGTGGTCCTGGTGACCCCGCAGGGCATCGAGCAGCTGGATCCGAGCATGGCGCTTCGCTAGGCGGCGTCCCTTCACGACCCTCGACGCGGCCATGGCCCCGACACTCCGGCTTTCACGGCGTGTCGGGGTGAGCGGGCTTTCACAGAAGGCCGTGGGGACAAGCCCAGCCGCATGCTGCCGCTGGATGGGCTTGAGGCCACGGGAGGTAGCTGAGTTGCGGATTGCTTAGTCGTGCCACTGCGATGAGGTCAGGAGCACGGCGGAGAGCCAAAGCATCCAGCCGCCGTCAAACCAGGCACCCAAGCTGATCTGAATCCCTTGAAGACGAGGACGGGAATGGCGACAAGCTGAGCGAAGGGCTCTGAGGCAAGCTGCTCACCGCTCTGCCGCATTGGGAACGCTTCTGTACCCAGCGCTGCTCGCCGGAGCATCGCCACCACACTCGCGGAACCGACCGAAAGAACTAGGCGGACACCGGAGGCCGCGGTTAGATGGCTTAGCCCACTGGCTTTCATCGCCGTGTCGAGGTCCGCGCTCACCGCTCGCACGTCGCACGGTGAGCCCGGGCAGCCGCTCGGCCGGGCTCGGGCAGGCGCTGCTTCCGCGCGATGAATGTCACGCGCATGTTTGACGGCAAGTCAGCACCGCTTATGCCCTTCACGCATACATGGTTAAGGGCATACCCCCGGTGGAGTGCGAATAACGCCGTGAAATGTTGTGCTGCCAACCCTGCAGTACCAGGCTAAACGGTGCGATTACCACATGAACATTAGCCTCACCTCTCACTGCACGGATCGATTCGAGGAAGTTCAAGAGTAGGAAAGACTATGTTCACCGTCTGGTTGCCATGACCACAGACTCTCCGATGCCTGACAGGGGCGTTCACTTTGGTGGAAACACGGGTGCGCGTCCCCTTGGAAATGTCCCCGTAGCCCTTCTGCTCCGGATGCGCTCTTTGCGCACGTCGGTTTCGAAGCCCCTGCCCAGATCCGAATGTCAGGGAGGGCCTTTTGCCCTTCCTCGGACAGGACTCTCACCAGCACTTTGCCGTCATCAACGCTCCGCACGTCGTGTCTGCCACCCTCTGACTCTCTTGGTCCCGCTCCGCCCTGGCAAGGAAGCCAAACATATACAGTCACCAGCACACCAAGCGCGGTGCTAACCCGCCTCTTGGTGGCCTCTGGGGCTGGTCCTTGCAACGAGCACGGCACAGGCGGCGTGGTGGACTAGCTGCGTGGACACAGATCCGAGCAGCAGTTCGCTGAATCCACCTTGGCCGCGGGAACCGACCACCAGAAGGTCCGCGTCCTTGGACGCATGCAACAGTACGGTGACTGTGGGCCCTTGGATGACTTCGCTTATAACCAGCACACTCCCGGTGTCCAGACCCTTCAACGCCCCGGCCTGCATTTTCCGGGCAGTCGGCTCGGTGATGTCAGGATCCCAGACCATCGCTTCCATCCCAGCCATCAAGGGCGGATGTTCCCAAGCGGTCACGACCAGCATCCGTCCCTGACGGAGACTGGCTTCCGTGACGGCCCATTCGAGAGCCATCCGCGATTCGGCCGAGCCGTCCACGCCGACCACGACTCTGAATCGTTTTTCCCCGCTCATGAACTCCGCCATCCGGTAAGGTCCTGCCTGGCTGGTTGCCGCCAATCACCAGTGCCGGGTTTCATAGGCAGTAAATTTGTTGGCACTCAAGCTTAGGTTCACCACTCATTTCCCTCGTTCGAGTGTCGCACCTAGCTGGGAGAGTACGCCGCTTTTGCACACTCAGGCAACGGCAGGACATCTTCACCGCTAACGACATATCCGCGATCTGTTCTTCCGATCCCGACCCGTCCTCCCCGGGCAGACCCCGATCCTGGGGCTGACGAGTTATCCCTGCCTGCCTCCCCTGTCCTGCCCCGTCTCGGCGGATCCGGTGTACTCAGCGTGTTCCCACAGCATCCCTCTGAGAACGTCAAGAACCGCTGCGCTGGCAATTCCAAGTTCAGCAGGCTGTTGGCCCGACAAGGCTAAAGCTCCTTCCTCCGGTGTAGGCACAAGCCCCGGATGTACTGAGGACCTCGCATACAGCGGAACCGATGTGATTCGGCTGACCTCGGCGAAGTTGGGGCTTCCGATGAAGACGGGTTCCGCGGACCATGCGAGTACGGGTGTCAGCAGGAAGCCGCTTTCGGGAAGGGCGATGGCGGGCAGAGTGCCCAGAATGTGTACGCTGTCAGGATCCAGCGCCGTTTCCTCCCGCGCCTCTCGCAGCGCCGTAGCAATCGGGCCGCGGTCGCCGGCTTCAGCGCCCCCGCCGGGGAAAACCAATTGCCGGGGGTAGTTGGTCAGATCGGCCGCACGTTCAGTAAGGAGCGCTGACGGTCCGTGGGGGCTGTCTGTGAGCAACACAAGCACCGCTGCCGCTTCCAGGGTGACATGTGTTGACGGCCGGTCTGATCCGAGGGGGTCCGGCATGGTCAGCCGGGCCAACGTGTCGACCCATGGTGGCCGCACAGCCACTCCACTGCTCGGCAGGACCGCCTCGGCATCGGAGTCCAGCCATTGCAGTTGCCCTGTGTGTACACGCAGGAGCCCCACCCCTGGATCCGGGTTGGCCGACTGCACCAGCCGGGTCAATTGGCCAAAACCTGGATGACCGAATAACGCACGCGCGGGACGGCGGACCGTCGGATCAGCCGGCGCTGAGAAATCCGCGGGGTTGTTCGCGACCGCCACCAAGGCCTGGCAGGATCCCACGAGGTTCGCCACCGGACCGCCGAAGGCAACGAGCGTCTCACTCATTGCCGGTACCAGCAGGAGGTTGCAACCTGCCTCGGCCAAGGCGTGCACTGCGTGTGGGTTAAGCAGGTCCCGGCAGATCGCGAGGACCAGATGCCACCCGTCGTCACTGACGTGGATTCGCAGCTCGGGCCAGCCTTGGGGACGAATGTCTTCGTTGACCGGCCGGTCAGCCGGGGAATGCTTGTCCTGGGTCAATGGAGACGAAACACCCCGCAAATACGCGACGGCGGTGTTACGGCGCCGTGGCGACCCGTCATGCTCGTCCTCGTGGTGGTAGCTTCCGGCGACGAGCATCGTGGGCCCGCCCGTCCGGCAGGTCCAGTCCTGCAACCGGGCGGCCAGCGCCTCGGTCACGCACAGCTCGGGCAGCACAACAATGCTCGCGCCGTTCGCGACGGCTATACCGATCAGCCGGTCTATCTCCTGATGCTGTTTGTCTTCATCCTTCGGGCGGACAGGGAAGGTCCGCCCGAAGGAGTCAGTATGAAAGTGGAACTCAGCCAGGGCGCGGTTGGGATGGCACGTCGCCACCACGGTGTCACGATTTATGATCCCAGCGAGCTCGCGGGCAAGGCTGTAGTCAAAGATGACCTGGAACTGAGTGACCCATTCCCCGGCAAGCCGGATGTGACGGGTCTCATCGAGGCGGTTGGCCAAACGCCATGGAGGGGAGGTCGCCGGCATTGTGGTCACCTGCCTAAGGTCCGGACCGTCCAGCGGGATAGGATCGCCCACGCCCGGCTGATAGGGGCTGCGGCGTCGGAAGGACTCGCGGAAGCTGCGCTCGTAGCGTTCGTCCAGCAATTCGGCCAGCAGCCGCGCGACCGCTACGGCAGGAAGCCCATCGTCCGCGGTCAGTGCCGCCGCCAATGCGGCGCCCACATCAGCACCCAGCGTAAGTCCGGTGGACGCGGCCGGCAACATGGCCCTGACGCCGGCCATAACCTGCTCCGCCTTGGCCCGGCAGGCGGCATCCTGCATCCGCTCCTGCAGTACAGGATGCTCGTCCCGGCACAGCTGCAGCAGATGTGTGAGGGTGACCAGTGGTTCCCTCTCGGCGGCGATGGCCGCCTGAATCGACGCGACCCGCTGTGGCAGCGGTGACGGCCGGGCAACGCAGGGGGCACATTCCGTCATGGATGCTTGCGTGGCACCCTCGCTGACGTCGCCCCTCCCGGGATCGCCGTGCCCAACGGTGGGGCCACAACCGTCCTTCTCTTCTGCACCGCAGTCGGGATCCTTCACAATGCATCCTTCGCTGTCGCAGAGTGGTGGCGCTGGCGCTGGCGCTGACGGGGCCGGAGGGCCGGTGGAACCCTCTGGACCTCCGTCTCTGGTGAAGCTGCCCCGCAGCAGGAGCCGATGCAGCAAACGGCAGGTGGTCGACTCATCGGTGTGGTCCCCCGGTACGCCGCGACGTCCAGACAAGGTAAGCGCCTAACGCACCCCCCGCGCCCAGGCCGGCGCGCATGAGTGGTCTCTCCCAGTTGCCCCATCGTTCCTTGTCTCCCGCCGTCAAAGCCCCGACGCCTCCGATCAACGCCGCAGCAATCATGCCGGCCACGAGACGGTTGCCGATGCGTTCCGCCCGCCCGACCAGGGGTTCGAGCTCGGCGGCCCGTAAATGGACTTCCAGGCCGGTGTCGATGGTATCCACGACCCGACGGAGCAAGTCCGGCAGGTCGGCGGCCAGTTCCGTTACGTCGGCACCGGCTGCGGCCATTCGCCTGGCGATTGCCTGCGGGGCAAAGCGGCTATACATCAGCTTCCTTGCATGGGGGGCCAGGACCACACTCAGGTTAAAGCCCGGATCCAGTTCAACTCCGATGCCTTCGGCCATGATCATCATCTTCAGGAGCTTCGCCAGTTCCTGCGGCATCTGCAGGTGGTAAGTGCGCATCAACGTGACCGCTTGGCTGATTAGCGGCCCGATTTCGATCTGACTGAGTTGGCGGCCTTCGTAGAGGGCAATAAACCGGGTGACGTCCACACGCAGCCTGTTCCGGTCCACGGTCTGCCGGGTCACGGAAAGGTCCACCAAAGCGGACCCGAGTCGGTCCGGGTCGTTGCGGATCAACGCACTCAGGAGGACCGTGAGCTGGCCGCGCATCCTGTCGTTCACCTCGCCGACCATGCCGAAATCGATAAGGCCTATGCGGCCGTCGGACTCGATGAACAGGTTGCCCGGATGCGGATCGGCATGGAAGAACCCGTCTTCGAAGACCATTTTGACTGCTGTTCCGGCAGACCGGACAGCCAGTGCTGCGCGGTCGATCCCTGCGCGGTCCAGGGCCGTGAGGTCATTGACTTTCATCCCCACGATCCGTTCCAGCGTCAGCACGCGGGACGTCGTCGTCTCCCAGAAGACCCGCGGGATGTGAACACCGGGATCGGCAGCAAAGTTCTCGGCAAACCGCTCCGCGTTCCGCCCTTCCTGCAGATAGTCCAGTTCCGCCCGCATGGTCTGTGCAAAATCCGCGGCTATGCCGGGGAGGTTGTAGTCGGCCGCCGCCTCCCACCGGTGGCTGATCTGGACCGCGAGGTTCTGCAGAATATCCAGGTCCGCCTCGATCGTCGGAATGACATCGGGCCGCCGGACCTTTACAACGACGGGTGTTCCGTCGTGCAGAGTCGCTAAATGGGCCTGGCCGATCGAGGCGCTCGCCAGAGGTTCGAGGGTGAAATCCGCAAACACCTCGTCCGGCCCTGACCCGAGCTCCTCGCGGATAAGCTGCAGAATCCTTGCGCCCTGCACGGGCGGGGCACCGTCCTGCAGTTTAGCCAACTCCGTCTGGTACCGGGGTGGCAAGAGGTCAGCCCGGGTCGAGAGGAGCTGGCCGAGCTTGATGAACGTGGGTCCCAGCTCTTCAAGGGCCAACCGCAGATGTTCCGGATTCGTGTACGGCTCAGTCCTTCGTTCGTGGCCCATGAGCCCCTGATGGAACGGGACCCACCGCTCAAGGCCGGTGATCCCCAAGAGGAAACCCAGCCCGTGCCGGGCCAGAACCTCGCTGATTTGCTGATGCCGGTGCACACGTAAGTTCGTTGTCATTGTCGGTTCTGATTTCTGCGTGATGTGGGAGTCTTCGAAGTGGAACGGCATGCCGCACGTTCCTGCACGGCCTGCCATTCCATGCAGCGTGTCCGTTCTCTACTGTCCACGGAAGTTTTCATGCCTTTGCTGGGCGGACTGTCTTCGCGGCAGCACAAGGACAACCATGGACAGCAGAACCAGGACCATCCCGGCCAAGCTCCAGCTGCTCTGGCGTTCGCCCAGGACAACCGTGGACAACAGGATGCCGAACACCGGAACCAGGAAGGTCCATGCCGTGACCGCGTCCAGGCGGGCGTGCCGGACCTCTGCGAACCAACCGAGAAAGGCCGCAGCAGTGCCCACGAGGGAAACATAAAGGAGAATGCCGACGAAGCGCACACCCCAGTTGATGGCCGGCACCCCCTCGGTAAGCCCGGCGATGACGGCAAGAATTGCGCCCCCGATCAGGAAATGCCATGCAATCACCTGCAGGACATCGGCCTTTATCTGCCTCGAAATCAAAGTACCGGCAGTGACCGCGAGAGCCGCGGTGAGTGACAGCCACGCACCCGTGCCGGTTCCGCCGGGCAGCGCGACTGCCAACAGCCCTGCGAAGCCTGTCCCCATCGCCGCCAGCGTTCGCGCGGACACGCGTTCCTTGTATATCCACCAGGCCGGAAGCACTATGAGCAAGGGCTGGGCATTGGCCAGGACCGAGGCGGCTCCAGTCGATAGACCGGCCAGACCGCCGAACATGGCACCGAATGCCAGTGTGACATTGACAATTCCCATCACCGCTATCAGAGCCCAGGTCCGCGCCCCGCGCGGCGCCGGTTCCCGCCGCAATCCCGCAACTGCGAGAAGCACCCCGCCCGCTATGAGGGCGCGCAACGCGGCGAACCACAGCAGCGGGGCATCCGCCAGACCAATGCTGATCGCCAAAAAGCACGAGCCCCAGGCAAAGGTGATCCACAGCATCCGCATCGGCTTGGGCCGACGGAGGCCTCCGACCTCCCGGGCACTGACGACTGTCCGGCCTTTCATAACTTGTCCTGGACGGCACCGGCAGAAGGCCTTCCGGGCAGCTGGTCCGGTGCCCCGCGTGCCCGGTCATGGAAGGTGAGAACACGCACAGCGAGGCTCAGAGAAATGGCCAGGACCGTTCCGCTGGCGGCGGTCCATAAACCAGTGATTGGTGCAGGGGCCGCGGCGAGGGCGTTCGTCAGTGAACCTGCCGACAGCACCGCAGCCGCGACGAGTATCCAAAATGCGCGTCGTTGCCGTCGGTCGCGAGGAGTGGGTCTTGGTGACCTGCTCATCCTAGCCCCCCCAGGTGTTCTTTGACTGGAATGAAGAAAATCAGAAGTGTCAGGGTCAAGATGCCCAGCACCAGCACAAGACCGGCGGCGATCGGGACGGGGCGCCGTCGCCACAGCCGGTTCCGGCTCCGGTCTGCAAAGGGAACCGCGGCCAGGATGATGAAAAACGCGACCTCAGCAAAAAGGATGGCGGGCAGACCAAACCAGTCTTCCAAGGTGTAGAGCCACCAAAAATTCCAGGGGGGCCGGGTCACTTCGATGCCGGCGACCGGCGTCGCACCGACCGGGGGTGGAAGGAACACCGCCAGGATCCCCAGCACGCCGGCCAGCACCAGGCCGAACGCGCCGATGCGGCGCAGGTGATGGGTGAAGGGCTCCGTCGGTTCCGCAGCCGAAGCCTGTTCCCCTGAGCTGTCAGCCGGCAGCGAGGGGTGGGGGGAGATTTTGTGGCGTTTGACCAGGAGCCCGTGCAGAGTCACGAGGACCAGAATGGTTCCTGGAAGGATCACCACATGCGCGCCGTAGAGCCGCACGAGGATCGACACTTGATTGGCGAACTCGGCGGAAAACCAGAACCCGGCCCCGCCGAGCAGATCCCCGATCTCCACATTGTGGCCCAGCGCCTCAAAGCCCTCCTGATCCCACTTCAGGACTGTTCCGGTGAACAGCGCGAGGGTGATCAGAGCGAACAGTGCCACGCCGATGAGCCAGTTTCCTTCGCGCGGGCGTTTGAATGAGCCGGTAACGAAAACCCTGATCAGGTGCAGGGCCGCGGTGACATACATGGCCTGGGAGGCCCAAAAGTGCACGCCTCGCAGAACACTTCCGCCCCAAACATCCGTGACGATGCCGCGGACCGACTGGTTAGCCGTTTCCGGGGTGGGGCTGTAGAACTGGACCAGCAGGATGCCGCTCACCACCAGGATTCCGAAGGCTGCTGCCGTGACGCCCCCCAGGCTCCAGGCCAGGGAGTTTGCGTGTTCCGGGACGGCGTACCCCAGGGCTCCGATGCCCAGCCGCTCATCGACCACATCGAGGATGCGCCGGGCGCGTCCGCGATGCGGCGCCCGTGCCGGGGTTTGGCCGCCGCTGGTTTCCGGTTCATCGTTCACGTCCGATTCACCGCTCCTTTCGGCGTGACCGCTCATGTTTCGATGGCAGATTCTGGCGTCGGTGCTTCCAAGCCAGCAGCAACCGTAGCGCCCGGACATTTTCATGTGGACGGAACACAAATGCCAGCAACAATCCCGTGACAATCGCCAGCATCGATACCGAGAGAAACCCCCAGTCCGTTCCCGTCAGCGGCCCGCGGGGCGGGAGCGGGTCAAGGACCACTGTTGTCCCGGTTTGATCGCCGGTCGCGGGCTTCAACGTGCTCAGGGCCACCGAAATGGACTCCTGCAGCAAGGCACGCCCCTGGGCCGTATTTCCGGCCAGAAGAGCATCCTTGGCCTGTTGGAGTTCAGACACGGATACCCCGTCCTGATCCGGCGCGGCGAGGGCCGCGCCGACCTTCTCCAGGGCCGGCCCAACATCGGCCGGATCGTGGACCAGGTGCCCCAGCGCCTGCTGAACCAGCAGGTACCCCTCCGACGAAGGATCCGCCATATCTGCGGAAGCCGGTAGGGCCACTGCGGCTCCTCCGACGAGGACGAGACAGGCCAGCAGGAGAGCCGCGCATGTTCTTCCGGCACTCAGCGGCCCCGACCCGGAATACCTGGCATCGTGCTTGCCGGAGATTACCGGTCCCGGTTTCGGTAGCATAGATGGCTTCCTAACATGGTGGCTCCTGCATGGTATGCCTGGCCCGGAGGGGCTCGGCAGGCTGAGGCATGCTACTGAGGTTGGCCAGAGCCGGGGCCTGAAACGTGCGGCGCGCTTTTGTCTTTGCCGAACCGCGGGATGAATCCCGGAACGTTATGGGCATAGGCGAGGTAGGCGTCCCCGAATTCGGCGGTCATATCTTTTTCTTCCCGCCGGGCCAGCCGGTGGTAAACCACTGCCAGGATCGGGAACATGATCAGCGTCAAAAGGGTGGGCCATTGCAGCAGGAATCCGACCATGATGGTCAGGAATCCCAGGTACTGGGGGTGGCGCAGCCGGGCGTAGATGCCGGTGACTGCCAGCCGGTGCTCCCGCTGAGCCGCGTAAAGTACCTGCCAGGCACGGTACAGCAGGATGAAACCGGCAGCTATGACCACGTTGCTCAGCAGATGCAGGGGGTTAAGGTGGGGGTCCCACTGCCAGCCCATCAGGTCCTGCCACAGATGCCCGGAATTGTGCGTCAGAAGACCCAGAGTCGGGAACTGGCTGCCCAGCCAGCCGGAAAGGAAGTAAATGGTCAGCGGGAATCCGTACATCTCCGTGAACAACGCGACGATGAATGCGGCGAACCCTCCGAAAGCCCGCCAGTCCAGCTTCGTTTTCGGTTTGACAAAACTGAACGCAAAAATGATGAATATGGCGGAGTTCAGAATCACCAGGAACCACAGGTTGTACCCGGAGTCATCACTTGTCATGACTTCCACCCCCGCCGTGGCCACCGTGGCCGAACAGGTGCATCGCCATCATCCCGACCACAAAAAAATAGGGCAATGCGTCCAGCACGTGCACCCAATGGTTGGTCAGCAGGTAGAACACGGCAATGATGATCAGAACGGTCAGCGCGCCGCGCAGATACAGGGCCCTGCGGTCCGGAGCGGGCTGCACGGGAGGCTGCATCCCGGGCCGGCTGCCTCCAGGATGCTGGTGGTCATGGTTCACAGCCCACCTCCGGGCAGGACGGGCAGATGTTCCGCGAGGAAGTCCTGCCTCATGCCAAGGGTCGCGTCGGTGATCGTCATCGATGTCGATGCGTCCGGGGCGGACTCTGTCAGGGCACGGATGGCGTCGATGGTTTCGGGTACCACGATGGCCTCGTTGTATACCTGGTACGTCAGGTAGGCCTCATCCCCCTGGACAGTGACCAGTTCCTCCCAGACTGCGACTTCCCACATGTCCCCGCGTGGCCGGCCCAGATCCTTCATCAGTTCGATGGTCGAGTTCAGGGCGACGAGCCCGTCAGCCATCCGGATGAACGCGATCCGGGGTGCGGCCCGCAGTGCCGCGAGGACCTCCTCCCGGCTGGCGGCTCGGGTGAGCTGGAGGGTCCAGTAATGGTTGTGGGTCTGGGTGTGGGCACCCTTGGCGGCGATGGTCACGACGTCCAGACCGGGCAGGACGGTCCGGGCATCAGGTCCCTGATGGGACGGTATTTTTCCTTCCGGGACCATCGTGTTCATGATCCCTCCGAGATGTGATTCCCAGGGGTCGGTGGCACGGCGGATGAGGACGCCGCGGGCCTTGGCCAGCAGGCCCGCTTCCTGCAGGGCGCCGAGTACCCTGACGATGCTTGTGGTGTTGCATGAGACGACACGGGTCATGTCCCGGCCCAGTGCGGTGTCGTAGTTGGCCTGGGCCACGAATGAATGCCCTGTGGTGTCATGGGATTCACCGCCCTGCAGGATAACTTTGACCCCTGCCGCCCGGTACCTGGGCAGATTGCCGGCCGCCACATGCTTGGGCGTCGCATCGACGACGACGTCCGCCTGGGCCAGCAGGTCATCCAGACCTCCGGAGAGTGTCAAGCCTGCCTGGTCCATGGCGTCCCGCGCTTCGGCGGTGGAGGCGAACAGCGGAAACCGTCCCGCGGCGGACCGGATCCGCCAGTCGGTGATGACATCGGCGACGCCGATCAGTTCCATGTCCGGCTGCAACAGGACCGCGTCGGCTACCCGCTTGCCGATGACTCCGTATCCATTGACTGCCACTTTGGTCTTACTCATTGGTTTGCCTTCCCATGTGCGGTTGGGTTGTTTCTCGGTAGCGGTCCTCAGCCCCGCCGGGGGCTGGCGTCTGCCGTGCCAGCGGGAAGTCCATTCCATCCCCGCCGGCGAGCTGTGCATAGAGTCCTTCGACGCCTATCCGCACCGCGGGCGCGTTGCAGGGCTGCAGTTGGATCCGGAGCGCTCCCGGGCTCAGGGCCACATCGATGCGGTGCCCCCGGTACAGGACGTGAAACGCGGCGCGTTTGAGGGGACGCGGCAGTCGGGGAGAGAAAGTCAGGGCGTGGGCTTCTGCGTGCAGGCCGGCGAAAGCACGGACGACAACGTCGACCGTCCCGGACATGGCTCCGAGGTGAATGCCTTCCTGGGTTGTACCGCCTTGGGTGTCGTCCAGGTCGGAGACCAGTGCTTCACGGAAGACTTGCCAGGCCCGGGTTTCATCCAGCCGTGCCAGTACCGAGGCATGGACCACCCGGCTGAGCGTTGATCCGTTGGCGGTTCTGGCCAGGTAGTACTCGACCGTCCGCTGCAGGGCGGAGTCGGTGAAGGTGTATCCGAGCCGGTGAAGCTGCTTGATCAGGCCTTCGGGACCCAGCAGGTAGACGAGCATCAGGACATCCGCCTGCTTGGCGAGTTTGTAGCGGTTGGTGGCGTCGTTCTCGGCCTCGAGGATCAGATCGAGCCGGCCGATGTTGCCGTACGTGGACCGGTAGTGCGGCCAATCAAGTTCTGCCAGATTTTCGTACCCATCGAATTGGCTGAGGATCCCGTCGGCGTGGAATGGGACGGCGAGGCTGCGGCTCATCCTGCCCCAGTTGTTGATTTCCTCCTCGGTGATGTGCAGCCGGTTCATAAGGTCAGCGCAGGGGTGGCCATGAAGTTCTGCCAGCACGTCCACGGCGCGATTGCACACCCACGAGAGCAGGACGTTGGTGTAGGTATTGTCACGCAGACCGGCTCCGGGCTGATCCGGGTAGCCGTCGTGATATTCGTCGGGGCCCATGACCCTTGAAAGGTGGAACCTTTCCCCTTCCGGGTCAAAGGTGGCGAGGGAGGCAAATAGTCTGGTCACTTCGATGATCAGTTCCCCGCCCCGGAGCCGCAGCCACTCCCGGTCTCCGGTGAGCTGGAAGTGTTGCCAGGCGTTGTAGGCGATAGCCAGGCCGACGTGGCGTTGACGGCTGGAGTTATCCGGCATCCACCGGGCGGACCGGGCGTTGTAGAGCTGGCGGGGTGTTTCCTCGCGTCCGTCGCTGCCGCTTTGCCAGGGGAACAGGGCTCCTTTGAGGCCTCGATCCGCGGCGGCTGCCCGGGCCGGATCGAGCCTGCGCCAGCGGTACTCCAGCAGCGCCCTGCTGACGTCCGGGAGCCGGAGCCCGATCACGGGGAAAATGAACAGTTCGTCCCAGAAGATGTGCCCTCGGTACCCCTCGCCATGCAGGCCGCGGGCCGGGACGCCGGCGTCCAGGGTGGCGGTGTGGACGGAGATCGTCTGGAGCAGGTGGAACACGTGCAGGTTGAGCACCAGCTGGGACTGCCGGTCCCCATCGATGCTGATTCCGAAGAGTTCCCACAGACGCTTCCATGCTTGGCTGTGGTCTTCGGCCAGGGCGTTGAAGCCGGTGTTGTTCTGGGAGAGCACATCAAGGACGGCTGTACTGGGTGAGGAGATGGCGGCGTCCCGTGATGTGGCGACCGCTGCGGTGCTGGTTATGGTGACTGACTGCCCGTCGATCAGCCGGAGCTCGAATTGCCGCTGGTACCGGCGGTCGCTGGTCAGGACGGTGCCGGGAGTCACGGCCGCATCACCGGTGACGACGGTCCGGAGAGCGAGGGCGATGCGTATCCGGCTTTGGGTGGTTTCGGTTACGCACAGGATGGTCTCTGCGTCTGTCCCGGTGAAGGCAGGCGTTGTCAGGTGCACTTGCCCTGTCCCGGCGTAGTCGCGGACGTTGGTGTTGGCAACGGCTCCGTCGATGCCGGCCCGGACGCGGAGTGTGCCGTTGAATCCATGGGCTGACAGGGTTGTCTCCATTGCCGCCAGGTGGGCTTTGTCCATGGAGGTGAGCCGCCGCTGCACGACCGTGAGCTGTTTCCCGTCCGGAGCGGTGAGGGTTGCGTGTCTGGTTGATATGCCTGCGTGCAGATCAACTTCCGTGCGTTCGTCGCTGACCTTGATGCCGCCGCTTGACCACCAGGGGCCGGCGCCGAAGGCCAGGTCCAGTGGAAGCCAATTGGGGATGTTGACCAGGTGCTCTTCTTCGAGGTCGCGCCCGTGGATGGTGCTTGTTGTCCGGTTGTAGATTCCGGCCAGGTAGGTGCCGGGGTAATGGATGCCGTCGTCATTGTGCTCTGGCCGGGCTCCACGCGTGGCCATGTAGCCGTTGCCCAGCGCGGTCAGCGCCTCGCGGTGGCCTTCGTGGACAGGATCGAACCCTTCATAGACCAGCATCCAGGGGTCGGTCCGGGAAACCCCCAGATCCAGTTCGGCGACATCGCCAAGGACGATGTCGGCACCGGCATCCTCCAACTGTTGTCTGTGCCCGCCGCGATCGATGCCCACGACCAGGCCAAATCCACCCTGGTGCCCTGCCTGGATGCCGGCAACGGCGTCTTCAACAACGGCGGTGTGCCGGGGCGTGACGCCGAGGCGGCGGGCTGCCGCGAGGAACATAGCCGGGTCCGGTTTACCCGGCAGCGCGTGCTCGGCGGCGGTCTGACCGTCGATGATGACGTCGAATGCGGTTCCAAGGCCGGCAGCGGTCAGCAGTGCGTAAGCGTTGCGGCTTGCGGTGACCAGGCCAACGGGGATACCTGCGTTCCGCAGGCGCACCAGCAGGGCTGTTGTGCCTGGGTATGCCCGGATGCCCTGATCTGCCACCGCTTGAAGGAACAGGGCATTCTTCCGGGCCGCGAGGCCTGGAACCGACCAGGCATCCGGCCCGTCATCGGGGCAGCCGGCAGGAACCTCGGCGCCGCGGGAGGCGAGGAAGGCGGCGACACCGTCCTCGCGCTGCCGGCCATCGACGTACCGGCGGTAGTCTGCGTCGATGTCGAAGGGATCACGTCGTGGTTGTCCTTGGAGCCGGGGATCCTGGAGGACAGAATCGAAAAGCTGCTTCCATGCTGCCGCGTGGACGGCCGCGGTCTGGGTGACCACTCCGTCCATGTCGAACAGCACCGCCTGGTAAGGCGCCGTTGTCCTGTGGCCCTCCCCGGTGCCCGGGCCGCTGCGCGGTGCCGCGTTGACCTGTTCCAAGCTATTCGGGTTCCTTTGCCGCATCGGCCGTTGTGCTGGCGGGTCCAGGCCCGGCGGTCCATTCCCAATTTCGGATTTCGGGCATGTCTTCGCCGTGGATGCGGATGTATTGGCGGTGCTCAATGAGCTTGTTCCTGAGTTCCTCCCGGACATGCGCCGAAACGTCCTTCAGCCCCGGCACCCGGTCGATGACGTCGATGGCCAGGGTGAACCGGTCGAGTTGGTTGAGCACGCACATGTCGAACGGTGTGGTGGTCGTGCCTTCCTCCTTATAACCGCGGACGTGGATGTTGTCGTGGTTCGTTCGGCGGTAGGTGAGCCGGTGGATGAGCCACGGGTAGCCGTGGTAGGCGAAGATCACCGGTTTGTCCGTGGTGAACAAGGCATCGAAGTCCCGCCCGGACAGGCCATGGGGGTGTTCCGCGGCGTCCTGCAGGCGCATGAGGTCAACAACGTTGACCACCCGGATTTTCAGGTCGGGGAACCGTTCCTTGAGGATGTCGACGGCGGCCAGGGTCTCCATGGTGGGCACGTCACCGGCGCAGCCCATGACCACGTCGGGTTCCCCGTCCGCGTCCGAACTGGCCCAGTCCCAGATGCCGATGCCTTTGGTGCAGTGCACGATCGCCTGCTGCATGTCCAGGTACTGCAGCTGGGGTTGCTTGCCTGCGACGATGACGTTGACGTACTGACGGCTGCGCAGGCAATGATCGGCCACGGACAGGAGGGTGTTGGCGTCCGGCGGAAGGTAGACGCGGATGACGTCGGTCTTCTTGTTGATGACATGGTCGATGAATCCGGGGTCCTGATGGGAGAACCCGTTGTTGTCCTGCCGCCACACGTGGGATGTCAGCAGATAGTTCAAGGACGCGACGGGGCGCCGCCACGGGATGTCGTTTGTCGTGGTCAACCATTTGGCGTGCTGGTTGAACATCGAGTCGACGATGTGGATGAAGGCCTCGTAGCAGGAAAAGAATCCGTGCCGGCCCGAGAGCAGGTAACCTTCCAGCCAGCCTTGGCAGGTATGTTCGGAGAGGATTTCCATGACCCGCCCGTCGCGGGCGAGGTGGTCGTCCTCCGGAACGGTGCGGGCGTTCCAGGACCGGTCGGTGGCATCGAAGATTGCCCCGAGCCTGTTGGAGTTGTTCTCGTCGGGCGCGAAGACCCGGAAGTTGTCCATGTTCGCGGCCACGATGTCCCGCAGGAATGTTCCCAGGACCCTGGTGGATTCCACAGCCCCGGTGCCGGGCCTGTCCACGGCTACGGAATAAGGGGTGAAGTCTGGGATCCGCAGGTCGCGCAGCAACAGCCCGCCGTTGGCGTGCGGATTAGCGCTGAGGCGCCGCTGCCCCGCAGGGTGCAGCGTGGCGATCGCCGGTATGGGGGTTCCGGCCTCGTCGAAAAGTTCCTCCGGCCGGTAACTGCGCAGCCACCGCTCCAGAACTTCCCGGTGGTCCGCGTTTTCGCGGGCCTGCGTGAAGGGCACTTGGTGGGAACGCCAGCTCCCCTCGACTTTGAGCCCGTCCACTTCCGTCGGCCCTGTCCAGCCTTTGGGAGAACGCAGGACGATCATGGGCCAACGGGGCCGGCCGGTTCGCCCGTCTTCTTTCGCCGCCCGCTTGATCTCATGGATCTCGTCCAGGCAGGCATCCAAGGTTCTGGCGAAGTCCTGATGCATTTGCGCCGGGTCGGAGCCTTCCACGAAATAGGGGCTATGGCCGTACCCGCGCAGCAGAGCGTCCAGCTCGTCCCGGTCGATCCTGTCCAGGACCGTGGGGTTGGCGATCTTGTATCCGTTCAGGTGCAGGATCGGCAGAACCGTTCCGTCCCTGGCCGGATTGACAAATTTGTTGGAGTGCCAACTGGCTGCCAGTGGACCCGTTTCTGCTTCGCCGTCACCAATGATGGCGGCGACGATCAGGTCGGGATTGTCGAAGGCTGCACCGTAGGCATGTGAGAGCGCGTACCCGAGCTCCCCGCCCTCATGGATGGACCCGGGCGTCTCCGGGGCGACATGGCTGGGGATGCCGCCGGGAAAGGAGAACTGGCGGAACAGCCGCTTCATTCCGGGCAGGTCCTGGGAAATGTCCGAATATGTTTCGCTGTAGGTACCCTCCAGCCAGGCTGCTGCCACAGGCCCGGGTCCGCCGTGGCCCGGGCCCATGATGTACATCATGTCCAAATCCCGCTCCATGATGGCCCGGGACAGGTGGGCATAGATGAAGTTCAGGCCCGGGGTTGTGCCCCAGTGTCCCAAGAGCCTGGGCTTAATGTGCTCCGGCCGCAGCGGTTCGCGTAAGAGCGGATTGTCCATGAGGTAGATCTGACCAACGGACAGGTAATTCGCTGCCCGCCACCAGGCATGGATACGGTCAGCCTCTTCCGGGCTGAGGGCGGGTTCGTGCGTCAGTGAAAGCTGATGGTCGTTCATCGAAAAGTCCTGCCTCTTGTGCGGAAAGAACGGTGACGGACACAGAAGTCCGGGAACTGCTGCTGCCTCTCGCTGAGGGGGCCCGGATGGACAGCAGGTATCTCATCGCTGAGCCTTGAGTCCGCGGACGAATGGGGCTTTTCCCAGTGCTGTCCGTTCGAGTTGATCCACTACGTGGATGGTGATCGGGAGCTGTGCAACGCCTGCCTCGGTGAGGGCGCGGGAAAGTGTGGTCTCTACGTTTTCCGGGGTGGTTCCCGGGGTGAGGCCTGCGAGAAGGACCCGGAGCCCGTTGGGTTCCTGGATGATCTGCCATCCCGCGATGGCTGCCTGGTCCAGGACGTGGTGGAACACGATTGGGTGCACGGTGACGGCGCCTGTCCTTCCTAGCAGGTGCAGGACGTCTTCGAGGCGGCCTTCGATGTCCTCAAGGAGGGTGAAGGAGCGGCCGCACGGGCAGCCGCGTCCGCCGAGGCGAACGGTGTCGGACATTTCGTAGCGGATCAGCGGCAGGGTTCTCGAGAAGAGGACGGTGACCAGGAGCTTCGCCCCGGTCGTGTGTGGCGGTACGGGGTTTCCGTCCTGGTCCACGGGTTCGATGATCAGAAGGTCTTCGTACACGTGCCGGTTTCGCTGGATGCACGGGGAGGCGATGCCGGCGGTTTCGGTGGCGGCGTAGACGTCGAAGGGGGCACTCCCCCAGGCCGCTTCAAGCTCTGCTGCCGTCTTCGGCGTGAACACTTCGGAGGCTGACATGACGCCCTGGGGGGCAATGTGCAGCCGTCCGGCGTGCTGTTCGACCGCGAGGGGTTTGAGGGCTGAGGCGTAGCCAACCAGGATCCGGGGCTGGAACCGGTTGAGTGCGGCGACGGTTTCGTCCATGGGGGCGGTGACGTCGAGGCGGAGGGTGGGCACCAGCCTGGAGCGTAGCGACGCGCCGACGACGGCGGACTGGTGGGTGGGGACGCGGGAACTGACCAAGGCCATCTTCAGCGGCCGGGCCGGCCCCGCGGAGATCCGGGCCCAGTCGTTCGCGCGGGCGTAGGAGGCCAGAATGGTCGCCCATTCGGCGCGGTTCCAGACGAATGTTCCACGCCGGCCGGTGGTCCCGGCCGTCGCCGCCGCCCACCACCGGCCCTTCCACGCCCGGCCGGGGTCTCCGCGGCTCTCGGTCAGGGACCGGAGATGGTTCTCCAGTTCGGCCAGTGTCAGGTCCGGGGTGGTGATGGCCTCGTCGAAGTGCTCCATCAGGTCTGCTTTGGTCACGGGCGGCAGCTGGTCCAGTGGGGCATCGCGCAGGCCCGCGTGGTGGCGCCGGTAAAACTCCGAGCCGGCGTAGGCCACGTGGCGCAGCTCTTTGAGCGCCTGGTCCTGATGGGCTGCGATCCTGGCCGGATCCCAATGGTCACGCTTCCGCCAGGCGGCCCGCAGGAACAGCACACGGGAGATAAGGCGCAGATCCACGGCCGTCTCTTAGCGGTTCCCGGCCGGGGTGAGTGGCCGGGAGGTGCGGGCGGTGGTGGCTTCGGGTGTTTCCGGGCGGGGCAGCCGGAGCCTCTTGAGCAGCAGGGCGTTGACCGCGACCAGGAAGCTGGAGCCGGACATCGACAGGGCGGCGATTTCCGGGCTGAGCTTGATCCCGGCGAAGGCGAAGACCCCGGCTGCGATGGGCAGCGCGATGGCGTTGTAGCCCACAGCCCAGCCCAGGTTCTGCCGCATTTTCCGCAGCGTGCCTTTACCGATCCGCAGGGCGATGGGCACATCGAGGGGGTCTGAGCGCATCAGGACCAGGTCCGCTGTTTCTATGGCCACGTCGGTGCCGGCGCCGATGGCGATGCCCAGGTCGGCCTGGGCCAGGGCCGGGGCGTCGTTGACGCCGTCACCGACCATCGCGACTTTCTTTCCCATTTGCTGCAGCTGGGCGACCTTGGCCGACTTGTCCCCGGGGAGTACCTCGGCGATGACGGTGTCAATGCCGAGCTGCCCTGCGATTCTCTTGGCGGTTGCCTCGTTGTCTCCGGTGAGCATGACGACTTCGATGCCTGCTTCGTGCAGGGCGGCCACGGCGGGAGCGGCGGTTTCCCTGGCCGCGTCGGCCATCGCGATCACCGCGGAGGCCTTCCCGTCGACGGCGACAAGCACCGCGGTGCGGCCGGTCCCGGCCAGGTCATCGCGCACCGTGGCAAGAGTGCCCAGGTCGATGCCTTCATCGGCCATCAGTTTGCGGTTCCCCACCAGAACACGCCGCCCGTCCACGGTGGCCCCGGCGCCGTGCCCGGGAACGTTCAGGAAGTCCGCGGCAGTCAGGGCGGGCGCGCCTTTTTCGCGGGCATGGCGGACGACGGCCGCGGCGAGGGGATGCTCGGATTCCCGCTCGACGGCGGCGACCAGTGCCAACAGTTCGGCCTCCGCGATCCCTTCAACGACGACGTCGGTCACTTCGGGTTCACCCTTGGTCAACGTACCGGTCTTGTCCATCACGACCGTGTCGATCCGGGCGGAGACTTCCAAAGCGGTGGCGTTCTTGAACAGGACCCCTCGTTTGGCGCCGAGCCCCGTACCGACCATGATCGCCGTCGGGGTAGCCAGGCCCAGCGCGTCAGGGCAGGTGATCACCACAACGGTAATGGCAAACAGCATGGCCGCCTGGATCCCGGCGCCGAGGGCGAGCCAGGCGGCGAACGTGACGGTTCCGCCGACCAGGGCAACAAAGACCAACCAGAAGGCCGCCCGGTCCGCCAGGCGCTGGCCCGGTGCCTTGGAATTCTGGGCTTCCTGGACCAGGGCCACGATCTGGGCCAATGCGGTGTCGGCGCCGACTTTGGTGGCCCGGACCCGCATCGTGCCGGTGGTGTTAATCGACGCCCCGATCACCTCGGAACCGACCGTCTTGGTCACCGGCAGGCTTTCACCGGTCACCATCGACTCATCGACCTCAGACTGGCCGTCCTCCACCTGGCCATCGACCGGGATCTTGGACCCGGGACGGATCAGCAGAAGGTCCCCGGTCTGCACTTCGGAGGTCGGGATTTCCACCGTCTCTCCGTCCCGGATGACCAGGGCGACCGGCGGGGCGAGCTCAAGCAGGGTGCGGATGGCTTCGTTCGCCCCGCCCCGGGCCCGCATTTCGAACCAATGCCCCAGGAGCACGAAGGAAGCCAGGACGGTGGCGGCCTCGTAGAAGACCTCGCCGCCGCCCGTGAGGGTAATCCAGACGCTGTACAGCCACCCGGTGCCGACGGCGATCGCGACCAGGACCATCATGTCCAGGGTGCGGGCGCGCAACGCCCGGTAGGCGCCGTCGAAGAAAATCCAGGCCGAGTAGAAGATGACCGGCAGGGACAGGATAAGCGCCATCACGTCATCCCTGAGCCCGAACGGGGTGGGGACGGTGAAGCCGAACATGTCCCGGCCCATCGGGGACCACAGGGTCACCCCGACGGACAGGGCCGCGGCGACCAGGAACCGGTTGCGCATGTCCTTGACCATGTCATCCATCGACATCCCGGCATGATGTCCGCCGTGGCCCATGACATCCTGCGCCGTCCGTGCCGGTCCGTCATGACCGTCCACCGCATGGCCTGCGTGGCCTGGATGGTCGTCCCCGGGCCGGTGGGCTTGGTCCTGGTGCCCGGCCGGTGGCGCGGGGGCATGGCCGTGGTGCAGGTCTTGGCCCTCAGGGTGGTGCATGTGCTGCATGGGGCGGGCACCCTCGTGGTGGGCATGTCCGGCGTGAGTCCCAGTGGAGGCGCCCGCCCTGGGGGCCTCATGCGCCGTGTCCATGGGTGAGCAGACGTGGTCGGGCACGGATTCGCCCCTGCAGTGGTAGCCGCAGTCGCGCACCCACCCCGTGATCTGTTCCAGCGAGGTCACCGACGGATCAAAACTGACGGTCGCGGTCTGGGCGACCGCGTTGGCGTCGACGGCAATGACCCCGGGCCGCTGCAGCAGCCCATGCTCGACGATGCCCTTGGAGGTCGCCCAGTGCAGACCTCGAACCTCCACGATGGCATTTTTCAATCCCGGTATGGCTGGCCCTGCAGGGGCAGGCTTCGGATGAGCTGACATGATCGTCCTTTCGCAGGCGTGTCTGAAGAAAGCAAGCAGAGCTCGGGAGCCCCGTTGCCAGACCTTCACTGCGTGAGGGCTTTGCCCCTGACGTCGTTTTCCGGTTACCCACAACCTATACCCCCTAGGGGTACCGATCAAGCGGTTTGGGGAAAGATTCGTACCCGGCTTCATGCCTTGCGGCGGAGCACGTTGAGGCGGGCCATGTATTCGGTCTCGTCGATTTCGCCGCGGGCGAAGCGTTCAGCGAGCATGTGCTCGGCGGCCCCTGTACCCGGGGCGCCGGGCGCTCCGCTCTCGTGCCGGCGGCTGCCCGCTCCGGTCGAGCGGGCCAGCAGGACGAGGGCGGTGATCACGGCACCCCAGAACAGGACAAAGCTCAGCACCATCAGGACGTAACCCCAGCCGCCCATGTTTCCGTCCCAATACATCATCGCCTTTTCCTTCCCCGCCGCCGAACCTACCGGTTCCCTTCAGATCACTGTTGTCCCTTCCGCCTCCTGCCGGCAGAGTCTTTAGTCACCTTGCCCTGACGCACCTTGCCTTGGACCGTTCTGCCGTCCGGGTGGCAAAGGACAAGCCATAGCGGGATCAGTACCGGACCGGGGCCGGCCGGTGCCCGCGGGGAACGTTCCTCCCGCGGAAGGAACAGGGACACTGCCACGCCGATAACGGGCACAAACACTGTCTTTGCCATCAGGACATCCCGGGGGGACCACCCCGTGCAGGGCACGGGAGAACGCCGAAGCATCCTCCAGGCCCGGCCGGAAGGCAAAAAGTACACACCCCATACGCCCGTGATCCAGAGCATCATTGCAGCCGCGGGAGGCTCCTGGCCCCCAGTGTGGTTGGCGGACTCACTTCTCCGCCGTGTTCAAAGGGCGAGCTGGCGCAGGTGGCAGTGCTGGATCAGTTCGATGGCTTCGTCAATGTCGTCGGTGACCCGCAGGAGCCGGATGTCATCGCCGGCGACGAAGCCCTGGTCCTGGAGATGGTCACGGATCCAGTCCACGAGCCCTGACCAGTGGCTGGTGCCGATCAGAACGACGGGGAATTCGTGGATTTTTCCGGTCTGGACGAGGGTGAGGGCTTCAAAAAGTTCATCGAGGGTGCCGAAACCGCCGGGCAGGACGATGAATGCGGAGGCGTAGCGGATGAACATGAGTTTCCGGGCGAAGAAATACCGGAAGGACATGGACACGTCAAGGTACGGGTTCAGGGACTGTTCACGTGGGAGTTCGATGCCCAGACCAACAGAGGTGCCGCCGGCGGCAAGGGCGCCGCGGTTGGCCGCTTCCATCAGCCCGGGCCCTCCGCCGGTAATGACCGCGAAACCGGCGCTTGCCAGGCGCGAGCCGAGGACCTGCGCCGCCTTGTAGCGGGGATCGTCCGGGCGGGGCCGCGCGGACCCGAAGACGGTCACCGCCTTGCCGAGCCGGCCCGAGAGCAATCGGAAGCCGTCCTCGATCTCGGCCGCTATCCGTTCCGTCCGGGCGGGGTCCTCGGCCGGGTCGGCCAGCGCTGCACGCAGTTCGTCATCACTCATTTTCATGGCAGTCCCGCTCCGGCGTGCATGCGGCAGTGCAGGTCGTGTTGCCCGCCCTCCTCGGTGGTGAGGCGGCCGTCCTCGATGGTGATGACGCGTTTCGCAGCGGTCCGGAGCCGCTGGTCGTGGCTGACGATGATGACGGCCCGGTTTTCCCGGCACGCCGTTTCACACAACAACAGCGTGACGTCCTGACCGGTTTTGGCGTCCAGGTTGGCCGTGGGTTCATCGGCGAGGATCAGGCGCGGATCATTGGCCAGGGACCGGGCGATGGCGACGCGTTGTTTTTCCCCGCCGGACAGGTCCTTCGGCAGGTTCCGGAGCCGGTGTCCGAGCTGGAGTTTCTCCAGCGATGCCCGGGCTTTGACCCGGGCGTGCTTTCGGGAAACTCCTGCCGTAAGCAGTGGCATCATGACGTTTTCTTCCGCGGTCAGGGCCGAGAGCAGGTTGAAGGTCTGGAAGACGAACCCGAATTCCTGCAGCCGCAGCCTGGACAGCTGCGCCGCTGAAAGGACCGAGATGTCCTGTCCGGAAATCAGGACCCGGCCGGCCGTGGGTGACATCAGGGTACCGATCATGGACAGCAGCGTTGTCTTACCCGACCCGGAGGGCCCCATCACGAGCACGATGTCCCCGGCATCAACGTCAAGGGACACATGGTCCACGGCCAATACCGCTGTATGGCCGGCGCCAAAGGTCTTGGACACGTCCTGGACGGAAACAACGTTCATGCCCTGAACACCTCGGCCGGGTCGATGTGGGCCAGCCGCCGGACCGGCAACAACGAGGACACCACGGCCATGGCCACGGTAACGGCAAAAATCCAGCCCGCATCAAACCACCGGATTTCCGTGATGAACTCCGGAACGTACTGTCCCGCAGCAGCGCTGATCACCACAGCCAGGCCCGCACCGAGGGCGTATCCGAGCACCGCAGCGGTGACAGCCTGCTCCACCACGACGGTGTAAAGCTGGCGGTTGCTGACTCCGATGGCTTTCAGGACCCCGTACTCCCGGGCTTTTTCAATGGTGGAGGTGAAGATGGTCAGACCGATGACCGTCATGCCCACGGCGATGCCGATCAGCAGCAGGACCAGAATGATGGGCAGGAAGGTGTCCCGGACGATGTTCGTGTTGTTCTCCACGAACCTGTCCTTGGTGATCGCATCCACCGCCGGGTCAGCTTCAATCCGTGACGCGACTTCCCCTGTGGCGGTTCCGTCTTTGACCGTGACGAGGAAGAAGTTTGTGGCGCCGGGGAGCTGGAGGATGCTTTCGGCGTCGTCCTTGGTGGCGAAGGCGAACGAGAAGCTGAGGATGTACCCGCCCTCGGAATAGCCGGCGACTTTCAGTGTCCTGCCCGCGACGGGGATGGTGTCTCCGATCCGGATGTTTTCACTGCGTCCGACCACCGCGTCGATGATGATCTCTCCCCGCTCCGGGACGGCTTTGCCCTCGACAACCCTGGCGGGGGCGCCGACGTTGTTCTCCACGTCGTCGGCGATGATGTAAAGGTTGATGTCCTTGCCGTTGTGGTCAAAGGCGACGCGGCGTCCGCTGAACGGTTTGGCGCTGGCGACCCCCTCAACACCGGTCAGGAAGTCCCGCACGGTCAGGGGCAGAACCGAGGGCGTGTGGAACATGTCCGTCGCACCGGTCTGGGTGACCCAGTAGTCCGCGGGCACGGTCCGGATGTATTCACCGATCTTGTTGCTCCAGCCCTGGTACAGGCCCTGGATGCTCATGATCAGCAGCACGCTGAACGCGACCCCGCCAACACTGATCAGCAGCCGGGTCTTTTCCTGAACCAGGTTCTTTACGGCCAGGAACAGCATGGCACCGGCCGGGATCCCGGTTTCCTGCACGGGCGCCTGCCCATCAGGGCCCCTTCTGCAGTCTCTGCTCCGCGTCCGTGGACCGGTGTCCGAAACGGGGAATGAACCCTGGGACCTGCCGCCGGTACGCCGCATAGGCCTCGCCAAACTCGGCCTCCATCACCCGCTCCTCCCGCCGGGCCAGGCGGAGGTAAACGATGACCAGGACCGGGAACATCACCAGGGTCAGCAGGGTGGGCCACTGCAGCAGGAAACCTGCCATGATGATCAGGAACCCCACATACTGCGGATGCCGCACCCTGGCATACGGGCCCGTGACCGCCATTCGGTGGTCCCGCTGGGCTGCGAAAAGAACCTGCCACGACAGGTACAGCAGGATGAGCCCTGCCGCGATCAGCAGGTTACTCAGAAGGTGCAGCGGGCTCAGGTGCGGGTCCCCCTGCCACCCGGCAAGGTCCTGCCACAAATGCCCCGTGTTGTGGCTCAGCAGATCCCCGCCCGGTAACCGGTCACCCAGCCAGCCCGAGAGCAGGTAGATCGTCAGCGGAAAACCATACATCTCGGTGAACAGCGCCACGATGAACGCCGAAAACCCGCCCAGGGCCCGCCAGTCCAGCTTTGTCCTGGGCCGGACAAAACTGAAAGCGAAAATGATGAACACTGCCGAATTGATGATCACCAGCCACCACAGGTCATACCCGTAATCAGTGGACATGCCCGGCACCTCCTGACGACCCGGGGCGTCCGGAGGCGTCCCCGCTCTCCTGCCCGCCGTGTCCCTGGTGAGAGCCGCCATGACCGCCGTGGCTTCCGTGCCCGAACATGCACAAGCTCATCACCAGCACCACACCGAGATAGGGCAGCGAGTCCAGGATATGGAGCCAGTGGTTGGTGATGAGGTAGACCGCCGCCGCTGCTATCAGGACGATCAGCAAGGTCTGCGTCCAAGGCGGGAATGGGGGGCGCGCTGCTCGGGGTAGTTCGGGGCCGCGTGAACCGGGAAGACTGCTCATGCCTCGATTCTCGGTGTACAGCGCCGAACCGGGATAGGGCACAAGGGCCCCGTACCCGCCACCGTTGAACGAACTTTTTCCTATATGGACCCTTGCGCATACATACCCCCTGGGGGTATATTGCTGGTGTTGTCAGTGACGTGGTTTTGTCCAGGCCTCCAAGCCGTTACAGCCGGTCATCCCCAACAGCGTCCCCTTTGCATCCCTCTTCCGAAGGAAAACTGACATGTGTGGAACCAGCGAATCACGGACCCAACTTCCCCTGGCCTCTGCTGCGCAGCATGGTTGCAGCTGCTGCGCCCCGGCCGCGGACAGCCAGGCCGGCGTTGCAGCCGCGGCCCGGCCGCAGGTGCAGGCTTCCGGTGCCCAGTACACCCTTGAAGGCCTGACGTGCGGGCATTGTGTCCAGACCGTTGAAAAGGCCGCCTCCGGCGTATCAGGAGTCCACTCCGCGCGCGTGGACCTGGTCCCTGGCGGGACGTCCCGCCTCACCGTCACCGGCACCCACGACCCGGATGCTTTGGCCGATGCAGTGCGGTCCTCCGGCTACGCCATGGCCGGGACGAAGTAGACATTCACCCTGCCGGCAGAAACCGGGGAGGCCAGGTTCCCCGACCTCCCCGGTTTCCTGGCCAGATGGGAGCGTCAGTGACCAGGGCCCGTGTGGTCGCCCGTATGGTCCACGGTGGGTTCGGGCCCGGGGTTTACACCGGGCCCGGTGCCGCTGATGGCCGGCCCGATGACGAACGCGGACAGGGAGAACATGGCGGCGAAGACCAGCAGGCCAAGGGCAGGCGCAACCCAGCTGCCGAACCGCCGATAGAGCCTGACCAGCATGGGAATAGAGGCAAGGAGCCCCAGCGCACCGAACAAGGCGGTGCCGCCGGAACCGGCGACCAATGCGGTCCCGGCAAGCAGCCCGATATGGTGCAGGACGTGCGGCAGGAGCCCCACGATCAGCCCGACCGCACCGACCAGCATGTGCCACAACGCATGGAGCCTTCCCCTGAGGTCATGTGAAGGAGCCGGGCCGGGCCGACCATGGGTGGCCGGTGGATGATGGGAGGAATGGTCAGCTGTCACGGACTCTACATCCAGGTATTTCGCGTCCGGAACCTGCTGGATGGCTCATTCCACGGGCTCCCGGCCCGACCGGACGACGAGCACCGGGGACGGCGAGTGATGAACCAGCTGGGTTGATACCGATCCAAGCAGCAGCCCGGTGAACCCGCCCAAACCCCGGGAGCCAACAACCAGCAGATCAGCGTTCTCCGCGGCCCGGAGGAGGACCGCGGCCGCGGTGCCCTGGTCAACCTCGCCGCTGATGGGGACCCCTTTGTTTTCCACCCGCTTCAGCGCTTCAGCCTGGAGCCGGCGGGCAACCTGGGGAAAAAGGTCCGGGTCATGGATCAGGCCTTCCATCCCTACCGTCACCGGCGGGAACGCCCACGCGGTCACGGCGTGAACTTCGCCGTTACGCAGTCGCGCCTCTTCTACAGCCCACTCCAGGGCTCGGCGTGAGGGAGCAGAACCATCGACCCCCACAACGATCCGAAACATGCCATTGCCACCCATGGGTACCGCCTTCCGCCAGCTTTTCACGTTTGCCCCAGTGTTTCCCCACCTGCTGTTCACCGCAAGGGTCAGAAGTCCCCTGGCGGGCAGCACCCTACCCGGCGGTGGAACAACCCCCCCCCCGCCGCATCATGAGATCCCGATGTAATAAGCGGGGACCCGGCAGCCGCAACATCCGGACAGGTACGACCATATCCGATCGGTCACATGGATACTCCCGTGCGCACTGGCACCCCTACCCCCGGGGGGTATATAATCGGGGACGCTGAAAGGAATTCCGATGAACCAGAACATTGACAGCCTCCCTTCCGCCGATGTAGCGGACTACGGGTACAGCAGCGAAAAAGAGGCTTACCTGCGGCGCTTGAAGCGCATTGAGGGCCAGGTGCGCGGGATCGCCCGCATGGTCGGTGAAGATGCCTACTGCATCGACATCCTGACCCAGGTCGCGGCGGTGAACAAGGCGCTGCATGCGGTCAGCCTGGGCCTGCTCGAAGAACATATAGGACACTGCGTGGTGAATGCCGTGGCCGCCTCCGATGAGGCCGGCGAAGCCAAAGTCAAGGAAGCAACAGACGCCATTGGGCGCCTGCTGCGCTAAGGACGAAGGAGAAACCGTCATGAGCGTGAAGACAACGGTCAATATTTCCGGGATGCACTGCGGCCACTGCGTGGCGTCGGTGACCGAGGAACTGAGGGAGCTCGACGGGGTCACTGGTGTGGACGTGACACTGAACAAAGATGGCGTCTCGGTTGCCACCATCACCTCGGTAGCCGAGCTGGACCCCGAACAGATCGGCGCGGCGATAGCCGAAGCAGGCTACGCCGTCGCCGCCGGGGGTTAGGCATGGACACCGAAATCCTTGCCCCCGGTACCCGGATCCTCGAGCTGGACATCCAGGGCATGACGTGTGCGTCCTGCGTTGCCCGGGTCGAGCGGAAACTGGGCAAGCTCGAAGGCGTCGACGCCACCGTGAACCTGCCCCTGGAGTCGGCCCGGGTGATCGTCCCGGACACCATATCCGACCAGCAGATCATCGACACTGTCACTGCCACGGGATACTCGGCCGCGCTCAAGGCCGAACACAGCGCCCCGGAAAAGCCGCCAGCCGACGTGGAGCCGGCACAGCGAACCGGGTCTGGCGGGGATGATGCGGCTGTGGCACGGGCAGCGGCCGGCAGGAGCCTGCGGCCCCGCCTCTACGTGGCAGCCCTCCTGACCCTGCCGGTCCTGGTGATCTCCATGGTCCCGGCCGCGCAGTTCCCGCACTGGGGCTGGGCGGCTCTGGTCCTCAGCACGCCCGTGATCAGCTGGGCCGCCTGGCCCTTCCACCGGGCCGCAGCCATCAACGCCCGGCACCTCGCCTCCACCATGGACACCCTGGTATCCATCGGCGTCAGCGCCGCCTTCCTTTTCTCGGCATGGCAGCTTCTGGCCGATCCGTTCCTGACGGCACATCCCGGCATGAACATGAGCGGCCACGCCCTGTACTTCGAAGTCGCAGCCGTTGTCACCACCTTCCTGCTGCTGGGCCGCTATCTGGAAGCCAACGCCAAACAGCGCGCAGGCGACGCCCTGCGCGCGCTGCTGAACCTGGGCGCCAAGGAAGCCACTGTGATCCGGAACGGGGCAGAGTCCCGGGTCCTTGTTGACCGGCTCGTACCAGGCGATGTGTTCCTCGTCCGCCCGGGGGAAAAAATCCCCACCGACGGCTACGTCGTGGAGGGCCAGAGCGCCGTTGATGCCTCGCTCATTACCGGTGAAGCGCTGCCGGTCGACGTCGGGGTGGACGACACGGTAATCGGGGCAACGATTAACACCAACGGACGGTTGCTGGTCAAAGCCACCCGCGTCGGCAGCGAAACGACCCTTGCCCAGATGGGCCGGCTTGTCAGCCAGGCCCAGAGCGGCAAGGCAGCGATCGCCCGGCTGGCCGACCGGATCAGCGCCGTCTTCGTCCCGGTCGTGCTGGGAATTTCCGCAGCCACCTTCGCCGGATGGCTCCTTGCCACCGGCAACCCGCAGGCGGCCTTCACCGCCGCAGTGGCCGTGCTCGTCATCGCGTGCCCGTGCGCACTGGGGCTTGCAACACCGACAGCACTGCTGACCGGAACGGGCCGGGGAGCGCAACTGGGCATCCTGATCAAGGGCCCGCAGGTCCTTGAAGACACCAGGACCGTGGACACCATCGTGCTGGACAAAACCGGAACAGTCACCAGCGGCAAGCTGTCCGTGTCCGCTGTCCAAAGCCTGGACGGGACCGGCAGGAACGAGCTGCTCACCCTGGCCGGGGCAGTGGAAGCGGCAAGCGAACACCCGGTAGCACACGCCATCGCCCAGGCAGCAAGGACGACGGCGCCGCTGCCGGCGGTCACCGACTTTGTCAGCGCAGCCGGCGGCGGCGTCCGCGGGACCGTCAACGGACACGCAGTCGTCGTCGGACGCTCAGGCTGGCTGCGGGACAACGGCATTGACGAACCGGCCGATGGCCAGCAGATGCTGCGAAGGCTGGAGGACTCGGGCGCCACGGTGCTATGGGTCGGCATCGACGGAGAACCCGCAGGACTGATCAGCCTCACTGACACCGTCAAACCGGGCTCGGCCGCCGCGATCGCGCGGCTGAAGGACCTGGGGCTGCGTCCCGTTCTGCTCACCGGCGATAACGCCTCGGCCGCGTTGACCGTCGCCGCGCAGGTCGGCATCCCGGCCGAGGATGTGCTGGCCGGGGTCCTGCCTGAAGGCAAGGTGGCCGCCGTGCGCCGGCTGCAGGACGCCGGAGCGACAGTGGCCATGGCCGGGGACGGCGTGAACGACGCTGCAGCCCTGGCCCAGGCCGACCTGGGCATCGCCATGGGCAGCGGCACCGACGTGGCCATCGCGGCCGCGGATCTGACGGTCATGGGAAGCGACCTTGGGCAGGTCGCTCAAGCCATCGAACTGTCCCGCCGCACACTGGGCACGATCAAGACCAACCTGTTCTGGGCGTTCTTCTACAACGCCGTCGGCATCCCGGTCGCCGCGCTGGGGCTGCTCAACCCGATGATCGCAGGCGCTGCAATGGCCGCCAGCTCAGTTCTGGTGGTTACCAACTCCTTGCGGCTGCGCCGCTTCGGGCGCCCCGCAGCGAGGATGTAACACTCCCGCCCGTGAGGCAGGGATGCTGAAGGCCGGTGATGCACTGCCCCCAAGGCAGCGCATCACCGGCCCTTCAATGATCTATGGCCTCTACTTGCCGGCGCGGACGAACGTGACCGCACCCTTGGAGGTCATCCAGGTCAGGGGGTGGACGGCTGTTTCGTTTTTGCCGTTCAGGCCTGAGCTGAGGACCTGGCCATTGCCGACATAGATTCCTACGTGGCCGGGCTGCATGACCATGTCGCCGGGCTGGGGGTCGGTGACAACGGTGCCGTAGTTCATGAACTGCATCGGGCCGAGGTCTCCGACCGGGATGCCGGCCGCGTTGAGGGCGTTTTCGACCAGCCGGGTACAGTCCTGGATCATGCCGATCTGGGCATAGGCGGAAGAAACCATGATGGCGTTGATGCCGCCGGCTGCCGGGGCGGCCACGGGGGCAGCGGGTGCCGGGGTGACAGTGATCTGGGCCTTCGCCGGGGCGGCTGCCTGCGTTCTGACCGCGGCAGACGCGGCTGGAGCCGCCGCCTTGGGTGCCTCAACAGCGACAGGTTTCGGGGCTTCCACGACCGGCGCCGGGGTTGTCTTCACGGCGGGACGCTCGAAGGCAATCTGAACTGTGGCATCTGCGCTGAGCGGGGTCTGTACCTGGCTGGTCACTTCCAGGTTCGACGCCGGCTCGGCTTCACGCTGGGTGGGGGCGTCTGCTGCCTGGGCGGCGATACCGCTAGTCAGAACCAGCCCGGAAGCTGCTGCGATGACGGCTGCCTGACGCCCCACGCTGCCGGCGTTGTCGGTAACGGACTTGGATAGTACAGCCAGGGGGCTGGTGCGGACAGGGACCGCGCGGCGGCGGCCGTGAGCTTTGCCATTGGGCATGAAAGGGCCTCTCCCACTGCCTGCGAGGTTAGCTGTCGGATTCGGATGGGAGACACCCGGCCGCGCCGGTGCATAAGGCACCAGGCACGGCTTCACCCCAAGGCCTGCCCGAAGCAGGCCACTGTTGGTTTCCCCGTCTCTGCCGGACGAAAGATGCGAATGGATCCCGGGCAGCGGCAGAGTTAGGCGAGTCTGCTCGGGAGTGCCGCATTCGGAGAAACCGGCACGGCTTAGACCGTACTTCACAACAGCAACATTTGTCACATTCCGGTAACGCCGCGCCCGGCCACGCCTCCCCTGCCACTTGCAACCTATACCCAGCGGGGGTATATTTTTTGATGTTGTCAGTGAAGTGGTATGTCCCCGGCCGGTGCCCCGCACCGCCCTCTCACAGCCGTTCAACCCCAGCGCCCATAAGTCCTTCGTCAAGGAATGGAAACTGACATGTGTGGAACTGAAGCCCGTACCCAGCTGCCGCTTGCATCCTCGGCATCCGGGTGCAGCTGCTGCTCGCCCCAAGACTCGGCTGTCCCCTCGGCAACAGCCGGAACCAGCGCCGTGGAATTCGCGGTGGATGGTCTTACCTGCGGGCATTGCGTTCAGACGGTCGAGAAGGCTGTCTCCTTCCTGGAGGGGGTCGAATCGGCCTCTGTCGAGCTGGTCCCGGGCGGCCGCTCGCGCCTGCTGGTAGGAGGTAGGGCAGATGAGGCTGCCGTGCGCGAGGCCGTCACCGCCGCCGGCTATACGTTCGCCGGAAGCTAGGCATTTCCTCCGGTAACTTCCTCCTTCCGGGCTCCGGAAGGAGGAACCGGTCTGGGCGGCTCGCCGGACAGGCCCGCCGCCTCTAACCCGCGCCCCGCACCTCAACTGACGTGGGAGCAGTGAAACCGAATGCCGGCCGCGCACGTTGTACCAGCACGGCAGGGACTGCCCTGAAGCGGCGTGCCCGGTAGGCTGAAGCTGTACTGCCGCCCTGGACTGAAAGGAGGAAGACCTCGTGACCGCATCATCCCAGCGCCGCCTCACCGCCTTCCTCCTGAGTGCGGGCTTCCTCGTAGCTGCCTTGGCCATCATCGTCGGGATCTTCGGCATGCACGTCATGACCGGCGCCCACGACATGGGTCCCGGCCACAGCATGACCGCAGCTGGCGGCGGTCCGGTCGTGCAGCTGCAGACCATGCCGGTCAGCCACTCCCATAAAACGATGACGGACGGTGCTGCTGAGGCTCCCGCTGTAGTCACCGGTTCATCCGCTTCGTCCTGTGCCCCGGCAGGGTCCTGCCCGGAGATGACGGCCGGTGCGGCTGCCTGCGTCCTGGCTCCGGGAACCACGACTCTCGCAGCCCCGCTTCCGGGAACAGCCTCCTATGAGCTGCCGGATTTCGGTGCCGCGGCCGCAGCGACAAGGACCTATTCCTACTCACCGGACAGCCCCTCCCCCGGTGACCTCTGTATCAGCCGGACGTAAACCCTTCCTCAGCGCCTTGCCCTGCACCAGCGCACCGTCCACCCGGCAGCGACATACGGCCCGGCCGTCTTACCTAGGCTGCCACTTATAAGGCGTCCCCGCGCGCCGCTGATACTTTTGAGGACCTGATTTTCATGAAGAAGACCCTGACAATTTCTGCTGCCGCCATCGCCGCCGCCATCGCCCTTGCCGGATGCTCCACCGGGTCCGGAAGCGGAAGCTCCGAGACAAACAGCATGCCCGGGATGAACCACGGCAGCTCCGGGATGATGTCATCCAGCCCCGCCCCGGCAACATCAGCAGCCGCTGCCGGGTTCAACGACGCGGACACCATGTTCGCGCAAATGATGATCCCGCACCACGCTCAGGCTGTGGAAATGAGCGACGTCATGCTCAAGAAGCAGAACATCCCCGCGGCCGTGACCGACCTGGCCACCAAGATCAAGGCAGCCCAGGGCCCGGAAATCGAGAAAATGACCGGCTGGCTTCAAAGCTGGGGCAAGCCCACCCAGGCGCCCACCGAGATGGCCTCCA
>JAHFUZ010000014.1 GCA_023264815.1 Arthrobacter sp.
CACCGAAGGAGCCTGACCATGCCCCGCCCGTACACCCTGTTCACCGGCCAGTGGGCCGACCTGCCCTTCGAGGAAGTCGCCAAGCTTGCTTCCGGCTGGGGCTACGACGGCCTCGAAATCGCCGTCTCAGGCGACCACCTGGACGCCTGGCGCTGGGACGAACCCGGCTACGTCGAATCCAAACTCGCCGTCCTGGAGAAATACAACCTCAAGGTCTGGGCCATCTCCAACCACCTCAAGGGCCAGGCCGTCTGCGATGACCCCATCGACTTCCGCCACGAAGCCATCGTCGGGTCCAAGGTCTGGGGCGACGGCGACCCCGAAGGCGTCCGCGCCCGCGCCGCCGAAGAAATGAAACACACCGCACGGCTCGCCAAGGCCCTCGGCGTGGACACCGTGGTCGGGTTCACCGGCTCCTCCATCTGGCAGTACGTCGCCATGTTCCCGCCCGTCCCGGAGAAGGTCATCGAGGCCGGCTACCAGGACTTCGCGGACCGCTGGAACCCCATCCTGGACGTCTTCGACGAATGCGGCGTGAAGTTCGCGCACGAAGTCCACCCGAGCGAGATCGCGTACGACTACTGGACCACCGTCCGCACCCTCGAAGCGATCGGCCACCGGCCCGCGTTCGGGCTGAACTGGGACCCCTCCCACTTCATGTGGCAGGGCATCGACCCCGTCTCGTTCATCTGGGACTTCAAGGACCGGATCTACCACGTGGACTGCAAGGACACCAAGCTCCGCCCCACCGGCCGGAACACCGTCATGGGCTCCCACCTGCCCTGGGGCGACCCCCGCCGCGGCTGGGACTTCGTCTCCGCAGGCCGCGGCGACGTGCCCTGGGAAGCGTCCTTCCGCGCCCTCACCGCCATCGGCTACACCGGCCCCATCTCCATCGAATGGGAAGACGCCGGCATGGACCGCCTCCACGGCGCCCCCGAAGCCCTCGCCAACCTCAAAAAGTACGACTTCCCGGCATCGAACACGTCCTTCGACGCCGCCTTCAAGCAGTAGAAATTAGACTGCCTGCATGACCCACACCATCCGCACAGCAACCGCGGACGACGCCGGCCCGCTAGCCGATCTCGCAGCGGTGACCTTTCCGCTGGCGTGCCCGCCGTCGTCGTCCGCGGAGGATATCGCCGCGCACCTGGCAAACACGCTCAGCGAAAGCCACTTCCGCGGGTACCTTGCCGACCCGGACATCACCATTATGGTGATCGACGCCGACGGCGACCTCCGGGGCTACAGCCTCCTGGTGAACCGGCCGGCAACGGATCCGGACGTGGCGGGGGCGCTGACGATCCGGCCGTCCGTGGAGCTGAGCAAGTGCTACGTCCACCCGGAGCACCACGGGCTGGGGGCAGCCGCAGAACTGATGCATGCCAGCCTCCAGGCCGCCGCGTCAGCCGGCGGGGCGGGGATCTGGCTCGGCGTCAACAGCCAGAATGCCCGGGCCATCCGGTTCTACGGGAAGTCCGGCTTCCGCACCGTTGGCAGCAAATCGTTCAGGCTGGGCTCCACCGTGGAACACGACTTCGTGATGGAACGCGCCGTCCCCTCCTCCCCCGCGTAGCTAAGCGCCCGCGCGGCCGCCCAGGTTTTCGTCCAGGGGCGGACGCGGCTCCTTCAGCAGTTTCAGCTCCGGCGGCAGGCCCTCAATATCCCCTTCCGTCCGCTTGGCGGTGATGGAAATCCTGGCGTGTCCCAGCCGCACGTTGTCCGCCCGGAAATCGCCCTTGTCCTCGCCCAGGAACGGGGCCAGGTGGACCACGCCGCGGGTAAAGTCCGGGTCAAAGCGCAGCAGGATGCGGGCCAGCTGGATGGGAGCGGCCGCCGCCCAGGCCTGCGGCGAACATGCTGTCGGGTAGGGCACCGGACCCGAGTATTCGCTCCGGTCGAAACCGCAGAACAGTTCCGGCAGTTGGCCGTCGAAGTGCGCGGCCGCGTCGAAAAGCCCGCGGGCCACCCGTTTGGCCTCGGCCACGTAGCCGTACCGCATGAGGCCGGTGGCCACGAGGGCGGAGTCGTGGGGCCACACCGAACCGTTGTGGTAGCTCACAGGGTTGTAGGCCGCCATGTCCGTGGCGAGCGTCCTGATCCCCCAGCCGGAAAACATCTTCGGTGACATCAGGTGTTCCACTACCGACGCTGCCTTGTCCACGTCCACGATGCCCACCCAGAGGCAGTGGCCCATGTTCGACGTGCACGAATCAACCGGTTTTTTGTCCTTGTCCAGGGCCACCGCGAAGTAGCCCTTCTCCGGCAGCCAGAACTTCTCGTTAAAGGATTTCTTCAGCGTCGCAGCGCGGTCTGCCCACCGGCGCTCAGTCACGGTGTCCCCCGCCGCACGCGCCAGCAGCGACCGGGCAACATAGGCCGCGTAGACGTAGCCCTGGACCTCGCAAAGGGCAATGGGTGCTTCCGCCATCCGGCCGTCCGCGAAATTGATGCCGTCCCAGGAATCCTTCCAGCCCTGGTTCACCAGCCCGTGTGTGTTGGGACGCAGATATTCAACAAACCCGTCTCCGTCGCGGTCACCGTAGTTTTCGATCCATTCCAGGGCGCGGTCGGCATGCGGCAACAGGGAATCGATGATGTCATCCGAGAGTCCCCACCGGCTGAGTTCGCCCAGGACGCTGACGAACAGGGGTGTGGCATCTGCCGTCCCGTAGTAGGCGGTGCCGCCCAGCGAAAGGCCGGCAGTTACGCCGAGACGGACCTCGTGCGGAATGCGGCCGGGCTGCTCCTCGGAATCGTTATCCACCTTGGTGCCCTGGAGGGCCGCCAAGGTCTGGAGGGTGCCGGCGGCCAGGGTCGAATCTACCAGCAGGGCCATGTAGGAGGAGAGCAGCGAGTCACGGCCGAAGAGTGCCATAAACCAGGGGGCACCGGCCGCCACGGCAACACGGTCCGGATGTTCGGCGTCGAAAATCCTCAGCAGTCCCAGGTCCGTCTGGCTGCGCTCCAGCGTTGACTCAATGCTGCTGTCCGCGAGCGAAAGACGGGGCACATTTTCCTCCCACGCCAGGTGCCGCTGCACCCCCGCACGGTGACGTGGCAACACCGCCTCGGTGAAGGGTGCCTCGGGCGCCTCGCCATTGATCAGCGGGACCACAATGACACTGGTGGACCATTTGCCGCGCGCCGGAATGTGTGCCGTAAACCGGAGTGCTTCCGGAGAAATGTCGGCGCCGGCCGCCCGGATAGCAGTTCCCCGGCGCTGGCCGTTGCGGACGGTGTCAATCAGCAACCGGCCGTCCTTGACGCTGCGGCTCACGTCCGCACCTTTCGGGGGCCGGCCGCCCTTGACGTCGAAAAGGTCTGCCTGGTCGGCGTCGACCAAGAGCTCAATACTGCAGTCAACCGGTTCGGAGGAGTAGTTCTCCAGGGTGATGTCGTCCCGCAGGCCCGGACCGATGTGGCGTTCCTGGCGGACAACGAGGGGGCTGTCGAACCGGCCGTCGGGCCATTTGGCACGGCCCACGAAGGTGGCCTCGTAGGCGTCCGGCCGGTGCGCCACCAGGGATTCACGGAGGGCACCGTTGATGCGGAGGATCCAGCGGGACACCACCCGGGTGTCCTGGTAGAAGGCGCCGTTTGTTCCGCCGTCGGAATTGATGTCACCGCTGGGGCCGGAGATGCAGAAGGACGATCCCTCCACCAGGGTTACGGCGTCCGATCCACCAATATCGGCCTCCGTGTCGGCGTTCCATGCGGTCATGGCTGCCCTCCTTGCCTCATTGCCGCCGGGTGGCCAGGGAATCCGCTCCCCGGGCCTGGATAACTGTCCCCCGTTCCCGATTCTGCTGCACTGGGGCAGGGTCAGGAAGCCCCGCAGCCTGACTGTTTTCCACGAGCCTGGCGTAGAGGTCCAGATGGTTGCCCACCATCCGTTCAGTGCTGAACAGCTTGAGCGCGCGTTCCCGGCAATGGGACCTGTCCAGGGATGCTGCGAGGGGCAGGAAGCGGTGCAGCTGGTCCGTCGGCGCCAGGTATCCGGTCTTGCCGTCATCGACGATTTCGGGGGCGGCGCCGATGGGCGTTCCCACCACGGGAGTGCCTGTGGACAGGGATTCAATCATCACCAGTCCAAAGGGTTCGGACCATTGGATGGGGTTGAGGAACGCCATCGCCTCACCCATCAGCCGGTACTTCTCATCGTCCGCCAGCTCGCCCACGAACTCCTCGTTGGATCCCAGCAGGGGCTCGACTGCGGAGCGGAAGTACTCAACCTCCTCAGGTTCCCGCATCTTCGCTGCGATCCGCAGCGGAATGCCTGCCCTCCGCGCGATGTGGATGGCCTCAACCACGCCCTTGTCAGGGCACATCCTGCCGACGAAGCAGGCGTAGCCGCCCTGCCCCGAGCCGACCGGAACGGCAGCAACATCCATCCCATGATGGATCACCCGGGTCACCGGGACATCGGGCACCCCGGAGGCCTGGTCCCGTGAGATGGCGATGATGGCCGTGTCGGCCGCCATGGCGCGGTACAGATCGGCCGACGCCGGCATGAGGGGCCCGTGGATGGTGGTCACCACGGGGGCGCGGTGCTTCCGGCGTCCCACCAGCGGCCCCGCCAGGGTGTGGTCGTGGATGATGTCAACGTCGTGCAGGCCTTCATAGGCCCTGATGACATGGCTGAGTTCCGAGAGTGAAAAGCCGAGCTGGCCCGGCTCGGCCGGCCGCATCCCCCGCACAAGCTGCACCGGGCACGTGCTGTCTGACGCTGCCGCCAGCAGGACGTCATGTCCAGCCGCAACGAAACCCCGGGCCAGGGAGTCGATGACCCTCTCGATGCCCCCGTACCCCGCCGGAGGAATGGGAATCCATGGCGCAGCAACAAGTCCAATCCGCATGTTTCCTCCGGGAGGATCACATGCCATGCCCCCAGTACCTGGCGATTTGTGGTGTTCGAAGAAGGCCTCTGCTTAACCCGTCGTTCCGACTATCACCCCGGAAGGGCCATCATTTCAAGCCCCAGTGTGACAAATCTGACACTCCTTCCCGGAATGGCCCTGAACCTGAAGCTGTTGTGGCAAGCATGAAGATTGAGATCTGGTCAGACGTCGCTTGTCCCTGGTGCTACATCGGCAAGCGGCGGTTCGAAGCTGCCCTCGCTGAATTCCCGCACCGCGATTCCGTGGACGTGACGTGGCGCAGCTACCAGCTTGATCCGAGCCTCCCGGAGCACTACGACGGCTCCGAGCTTGAGTATCTCAGCCGGATCAAAGGCATGGGCCAGGAGCAGGTGGCCCAGATGTTCGAGCACGTCACCGAGCAGGCCAGGGGTGAAGGGCTCAACTACGCCTTCGACCGGGTGGTGGTGGCGAACAGCTTCACAGCCCACCGCCTGATCCACCTTGCCGCTGCCCACGGCAAGCAGGACGCCGCGAAGGAACGCCTCCTCAGCGACCACTTCGAGCACGGCAAGGACATCGGCAGCCAGGAGTACCTCACGGAACTCGGACTGGCCCTGGGCATCAATGCCGGCGAGGTGGCTGACCTGTTCACCACGGACAAATTCGCTGATGATGTCCGCTTCGACTTCGAGGAAGCGCGCGCCCTGGGGATCACCGGCGTGCCGTTCTTTGTGATCGACCGCAAGTACGGCCTCTCCGGCGCGCAGCCGGCCGCAACGTTCACCGCGGCCCTCACCCAGGCCTGGCAGGAGTCCAACCCGCTGGTCCTGGTCAACGCCGCAGAGGGCGGCGAAGCATGCGGCCCGGACGGCTGCGCTGTCTAACCCGCGTTTTACTGACACATCGCGGTAAAGTGTCTGCATGCCCAGGATTTCGGCGGCCACGAACGCCGCACAACGTGTCGAAACGCAGCGCCGGATCCTGACGGCCTTCGGTGAGCTCCTCTTCACCCACGGCCTGCCGGGGCTGACCATGACGGACGTCGCGCGCCACGCGGGCGTGGGACGCACGGCCGTCTACAACTATTACGCGGACATCGAAGAGCTGCTCATCTCCTACGCTTTGGATGAGACCGAGCGGTTCCTCGCTGAACTGCGGGAGTCACTGGCTGCCCTGGACAACCCGGTGGAACGCCTGGCCCTGTACGTGCGCACCCAGGTGGAGGACCTCAGCCGCCGCCACCTCCCGCCGGGTCCTGCCATGGCTGCGGTGCTCTCGCCGTCGTCCTTTGCCAAACTCGCCGACCATGTGGGCGAGCTGAACGTGATGCTGCAGGGCATCCTCCGCGACGGCATGGCGCAGGGCTACCTGCCGGAGGCCGACATTGCCCAGCAGGCGCAGCTGATCCACGGCACGCTGTCCTCCAGCGCCGCCCGCGGCAGCAATGAGCCTGCGGAACTGGAGGCCCGAATCGCCCGTACGGTGCGGTTTATCCAGCTGGGCGCCGGGGCACGGTTCGACGACGCCGGCGCGCCCCTGCGCGTCAGCTAAGGCGTGGGAGCGGCGGAGGGAATGACGGGCCACTTCGCGTCGTCGGCGATCCGGCGGCTCTCCCGCGGGCAGCTGAGAGTCCCGGGAGTCTGGTCCACCCGGTCCGGCGCCACGAGCTCTTTGTAGTCGCCGGCCAGGATAAGGTCCACACTGGCGTCGGTCCGGCCGTCCTGGAAGTAGTCCGAGCCGGGGACGTTCCGCTGGACAGTGAACGCGGCCGCCTGCCCTGCCGCGCCGGACACCACGGCGGCCACCCCGCGGTAGCCTGCCTCCGTGTTGGCCACGGCCCCCACCACAAACTTCCGGCCCAGCATTTCGTCCGCCACCGAGCGCGCCAGCCCGGGCCTGCTGGTGGAGTTGAGGACGTTGAGGTTGATCTGCTCGGGCGGGGCGTAGTCAAAAACAGCCGTGGGGCAGACGCTCCGCGGCTCTTCGCTGCCCGCCGTCGTCGGAAGCTTCAGGTGCCCGTTGATGATGGCGAGCGCAGTGATAATGGCGCCGGCAATGAGGCCCAGCAGCAGGACCAGCACCACGCCGTGGATGACCCTGCGCCGAAGGCGCACCGGATCGTCACGGTCGCCGGCCGCTTCAAAAGTGGCCCGCAGCTCGGGTCCGGTGATAACGCGGTGGCCGTGCAGGACGTTGCTGTCCTGTGTCTTCCTAGCCATCTATGACCAGCACACGCGCATGGATGGCGGTCCGCTGGTGCAGCGCGGTCCGGACGGCACGGTGCAGGCCGTCCTCCAGGTACAGGGTGCCCTGGTACTGCACCACGTGGGGGAAAAGATCACCAAAAAACGTGGAGTCCTCGGCCAGGAGCGCCTCCAGGTCGAGGGTCCGCTTGGTGGTCACCAGTTCGTCCAGGCGCACGGGGCGCGGCGGCAGGGACGCCCACTGTTTGGGCGTGTTGAAACCATGGTCGGGATACGGGCGTCCCTCGCCCACAGCTTTGAAGATCACCCTGCCACACTAGGCATTGCGGCGGCCTATGAGAAGTGTCCGGCCCGCGGCAGTCCAAGGTTGTAGCCAAATGGTGACCATCTGTCACACACTGCCGGTTTCGGGCCGCTGGCGCGGAAATGCAGCCTCCCGGCTGACACAATGGAGCCATGACTGCACCCGAATCCTCCGCCAGTTCCACGCCCGGCGTCCGTTTGCCGTCCACCCCGCCGTTGGCCCTCCTGCTCGATGTTGACGGCCCCGTGGCCAGCCCGGTAACCCGCGACGTGCAGCCGGGCATCATTGCTGACATGGTGGCGCTCGCCAGCGCCGGCATTCCCGTCATTTTCAACACGGGCCGGTCCGATGCATTCATCCGGGAACAGGTGATGGAGCCCATGATCGCCGCTGGCATGCCGGCCGGAACCGTCATCCACGCCATCTGCGAAAAGGGTGCGGTGTGGTTCAGCTACACCGCCGCCGGCCCTGGTCCCATCCACGTTGACCATGAACTGGCCGTGCCCAAGGCCTACGGCGATGACGTCCGCCGGCTCGTGGCAGAGGACTACGCGGCCCATATGTTCTTCGACGAGACCAAGCGCGCCATGGTGTCCGTGGAGCAGCACATCGAGGTGCCCTCCGCCGATTATCTCGCCGAGCAGAAGCTTTTCGATTCCGACGCCATGGAGCTCATGGCCCGCCACGGCCTGGGTGTGGTCCGGCTGGACCACCACGCACCGGCCTCCGACGACGCCGTGGACTACCGCGTTGACCCCACCATCATTTCCACGGATATTGAGTCGGTCCGGCTGGGCAAGGACCTCGGTGCCAGCCGCGCCGTGGAGCTGCTGGCCGCCCAGGGCATCACGCCGCAGGCGTGGCGCACCGTGGGAGACTCCCGCACCGACTACGCCATGGCGGACTGGCTGCACTACAACGACCATCCCGTAAAGCACGTTGATGTCCGCCCGGCTGACGGCGTTCCGGTCAAGCCCTATGACGTGCTCACCGCCAGGGACCTGGGGCTGGGCGACGACGTCATCCACGATGCCGCCGGCGGGGCTTTCCTGCGCAGCTGGCGGGAGGCCGTGGCAGGCTAATTCCCCTGCCGCCGCCGGGCCATTTTGGGCGCCGCGCTATCATTCAGATAAGAACGCTTACTATTTAGCCGCGACGGAGACAACCATTACAGAAGCACCTGTCCAGGACGAGATTTACTACGGCGGCCAGGCGTCCGTAGAGCTGCGCACCCACACCGAGGTGACCTCTCCGGCCGCCGAGGCCCGGCTCAAACACAGGGCAGACGTGGTCCGGCACAAGGGCCGCTACGCCCTGATCAACCACAACCGGACGCCCTACCAGGCGATGGTGGAGGACCTGCTTTTCCTGCGCAACGTCTTGGCGGGTGCCGGGCTGGACTACCTGCTGGTCCGGGGCAACAACGACCGCCCGGTCATCGCACTGGACTGGAAGAACCGCAAGAAGCTGCGGGCCGCCCTGGTGGACGCCTGCCGCAACGAGCCGGTGTACTCCATGACGGTTGACGCCAAGAAGAAGTCTTCGGTGCTGGTGGCCGACGGCGAGCTTTCGCCCAACCGGCAGGCCCGGATCTTCCGTCTGTACCGTCCGCGGGTTGAGCCCGCCGGCGGCTTCGAGTTCGGTTCCTCCGCGGGCGTCCAGATCGAGCTCTGGAGCTTCGACGGCAGCCAGATCACGCTGCCCATCGAAAATTCGCTTACCCGGCGGACCATGCTTGCCCAGGACGCGGTCCGTGGAACGGTGGAGCGCTACGGGCACACCTGGCCCACCATCGAGAACATGTTCGCGGACCACGCCAGTGACATCAGCTTCGACATTGATTTGGTGTTCTCGTGGGTGGACGGCAGCTCGCCCGAGTACATAGCGGCGCGCCGCTCCCAGCAGCAGGGTGTTGTCCTTGGCGAAGGCGACGACCACGAGGCCCGCTTCCGGCAGATCAACGAACTCAAGTACGCCCTGCGCTCCGTGTACATGTTTGCGCCGTGGGTCCGCCGTATCTTCATCGCCACGGACTCCCCCGCCCCTGAGTGGCTGGCGGAGCACCCGTCCGTGACCATCGTGCGCAGCGAGGAGTTCTTCGCCGACCCCTCCGTGCTGCCCACCCACAACTCGCAGGCCGTGGAGTGCCAGCTGCACAATATTGAGGGGTTGTCCGAGCACTTCCTCTATTCGAACGATGACATGTTCTTCGGCCGGCCCGTGGGCCCGGACATGTTCTTCACCCCGGGCGGCATCACCAAGTTCATCGAAGCGGAGACCCGGATCGGGCTGGGTGACAACGACGCCGAGCGCAGCGGGTTCGAAAACGCCGCCCGAGTGAACCGCAAACTGCTGTGGAACCGCTTCGGGCGGATCACCACCCGGCACCTTGAGCACACTGCCGCGCCGCTGCGGCGCAGCGTGGTGGCCACCATGGAGCGCGAGTTCCCGGACGAGTTCCGCAAGACGGCGGCCAGCAGGTTCCGCGCTGCGGATAATATCTCGGTGACGAATTCCTTCTACCACTACTACGCGCTGCTCACCGGACGCGCGGTCACGCAGACAGCTGCCAAGGTGCGCTACGTGGACACCACCATGCGGGTGGGCCTGAACTACCTGCCCAAGCTGCTGGCCAAGCGGAACATGGATTTCTTCTGCCTCAACGACGGCAGTTTCCCGGAAGTCCCCGCCGACGAACGCGCCCAGCTGGTGACCGACTTCCTGGAGAAGTACTACCCCATCAAGGCCCCCTGGGAGATCTGACCAGGGCTGCCTGACAGGCGCTACCTGACCGGCGCTGCCTGACCGACGGGTCAGACAGCGTACGGCAGGGACACTGGCACCTTTGTGGTGGCCCCCGCGCGTGCTTTGTCCGGGATGCTGATGCCGGCAGCGGCCAGTCGTTCGGCGGTCATGTCCGCTGTGACATGCTCACCCACCGTGGGCGTGCTGCCGAGCGGAACCACCGAGTGGACAATGGTGTGCTCGTAGACGTGGACCAGGTTGAAGGACTGCGCGCCGTCCCGTCCACGGGTGCCGCCCACGGCCACGTTGAGGTCCTGGGTATAGCACGTGGCGGAGGCTACGGAGACGGGAATCCCGGCGAAGGTGGCAGTGGTTGAGTAGTGCAGGTGACCGCCGAGGATGGTACGGACGTCCGAATCGCGGACGACGGCGGCAAGGCTGGCTTGGTCCCGCAGCTCCACCAGGACGGCGAGGTCAAGGACCGAAGGGACCGGCGGGTGGTGGAGCGCCAGGATGGTGCCATCGGGCGCGGGAGTCTCCAGCTCGCGGGCCAGCCATTCCAGCTGCGGTGCGCTCAGCTCCCCGTGGTGGTAGCCGGGAACCGAGGTGTCCATGGTGATCACGCGCAGACCGTTGATGTAGTAGCTGTGGTCCACGGGGGCATCACTGGCGGGCTGGTCCAGCAGGCCGGTCCTGAAGTTGGCCCGGTTGTCGTGATTGCCCATCGCCCAGATAACCTTGGCACCCAGGTCCTCGCAGGCTGGATCAACGATGGCGCGCAGTTTGGCGTAGGCCTCAGGATCGCCTTGGTCGGCAAGGTCACCGGTGAAGATCACGGCCTCGGGCCGGGCACCGGAAGCCCGGACTTCATCGAAAAGCTGGATGAGCTTGGCTTCGCTGTCAACAGCGCCATAAAGGGGATCCGGGCCTCCCAACAGGTGGGGGTCGCTCAGGTGGAGAAGGAAGTGGCGTGGCCGGGGGTGTTCGGCCTCGATGTGCTTCATTGCTGCCTCTGTGGTTGGTGGGAAGCGGCGCTTCCCTTCTACCCTTCAGTAACTATTATGAAACCAGATTTTGGGGAAATTTAGAGTGAATTACCGAAGGCAAGTCGGAAAAAAGCAAAAAAATACGCAATCGAATGACCCGAAGTCACTTTGGTCCATTTAATTCGCCAGGGCCTGTTCAATGGCGTCCAGAATCTCAGCGGAGTCCGGTTCAACGGTCGGGGCGAAGCGTGCCACCACCTCTCCGTTGCGGTTCACCAGGAACTTCTCGAAGTTCCATTTCACCAGGCCCGGCAGCACGCTGGTCTTGAACTTAACCAGCTCCGCGTAGAGCGGATGCTGGTCCTTGCCGCGGACGTTGGCTTTGGTGGTCAGCGGAAACGTCACACCGAAATTCCGCTCGCAGAACTCGGCGATCTCACTGTCGTTGCCCGGCTCCTGGCCGGCGAACTGGTTGCACGGCACACCCAGGATCTCGAAGCCCTGGTCCCGGAACTTCCCGTACAGCGTCTCGAGGGCGGCATACTGCGGAGTCAGTCCGCACTGCGACGCCACGTTGACCACCATCACCACGTTTCCCTTGAACTGGCCGAAGTCGGTCCGGGTGCCATCGTTGAGCGTCAGCGGGATGGAATGCAGGGAGGTCACAGCGCCGTCCTTGAGGTTGGTCTTGCAGGTTATTCGTTACCAACCGTCAAGGGTACGGGTGCAGTCTGGGAATTTTCTGTCAGGGCTCAGCGGACCCGGATCTCCGGGGCGTTGCGGTGACCGTGGCATCGGGGGACACCGTCGCCTCCGACGTAGTGTCTGTTGCCTGCCCGGACGCCGATGCCGTCTCCGACGGCGCCGGTGTTGTCTCAGGCGTAGCCGTCGTCTCGGGTGCAGCTGTGGTTTCGGCCGGAGCCGGGGTTGCCTCGGCCGTCGAGGCCGTCGCCGCCCACCACGCCTGCCACGACTGCCATCCCGGGAACGAGTCTGACGGTGAGGGCTCCTGGGCCCCCGTCGCCGACTCCGTCACTGATGGCGTCGGGGAGGCGGTTCCTGTCGTCGCATCCGTCCCTGATGCGGTGGGAGTTTCCGAGGCTATGGCCGTTGGGGTGGCAGAACCTGTGGCGGTTTCCGTCCCCGTTGATGAAGGGCCCGACGACGGCGCGGTGGCCGCCGGGGCGTCTGCCGGCGTCGTGGGGGGTGCTGTAGCCGGTGCCTCCGGAACATGGGGCAGTTCCTTTTCGCCGCCCACCACCGTGTGGCGGTTGTCCGCCGCCACCGGGATGGCCCAGCGTTGTGTGTCTGCCTTGTCCGAGCCCGCACCGGCATAGCTGACCATGGGAATGTCCTGCAGGTCGTCCACTTGGCGGATGGGCAGGAACGTCCAGTTGAGCGGGCTGGTGTGCTCGCCGTGGAGGATCGTCTCCAAATGCAGGTGGCAGCCTGTTGACCATCCGGTGCTGCCCACCCGTGCGATGACCTGGCCCACCTGCACGGTATCCCCGGCCCGGACCGCGATGGCCTCGAGGTGGTTGTACGTGGTGATCAGGCCGTTGCCATGATCAATTTCCACCCGGTTGCCCCCGCCCCAGGGGTGCCAGCCGGCTGCCCTCACCACTCCGGCGTCGGCGGAATAGACCCTGCTGCCGCAGTCTGCGGCGAAATCCTGGCCGAGGTGGAAGTCCCCCACGGTTCCGGTGAGGGGGCTGATACGGAACCCGAAGGGGGAACTCGTGGTGAGTGTTTCGAGTGGCGCCATCAGCGAACCCTCAGGCGGGCGTTTCAGCTGGGCGGATGCCACATTCAGCGGAGCTTTCCCGTCCTTGGCTACTGTCCCCACGATGGTCCGGCCGAAAGGAACCAGGGCGCGGCTGTCAGTCAGGATGGCCGGCGCCAGGCCGTGGCCGGTGCCAGCAGCCTGCACTGCAGCGCTGGGTCCAAGCGGAGGAAGTACCGGTAGTCCGAGGGCAAAAGCAGCCGCGGCAAAGGCTGCACCGGCGGCCAGTACACGCACCGCAATCAGGCAGGGGCCTGGTGACTCTCCGTCCCGGCCGGATCCCCGATGATTTCCCACTCGCTGACTCCCCGGTTGGCCCGTCAGACCCCAAATCCGGACGGACTTACCATCCCATGGGACCACAAAGCACCCGGCCTGTGAACCCCGAATCCGTCTCTTGCGCCCCATTATGCGGATCTGCGGAGAACCGCCACCCTCAGTCGAAGCCGTGGGTAAGAATAGTGATATGCGCAACTTCCTGAGGGAATGGCAGGGCGAGCTGAAGCGCGTCTTCACCGGAAGCGCCGATGCCCTGCCTGAGTGGGTACCCCGGCTGGCGGAAGGGGACGACGCCGGCTATCACCTGCCCGGCTCGGCCGTCTGGGCGGTGCACGGTTCCATGACGCCCATCGTGGGCGGAATCCGGGCGCTTCTGATGCAGGCACTGCACCCCGGCGCTCTGGCGGGTATCCACGAACATTCGGATTTCAAGGCGGATCCGTTGAGCCGGCTCGCCAGGACCATCCGCTGGATCTTCACGGTCACCTATGGCTCCACAGCCGCCGCCGAGGCGGCCTCGGCCAGGATCCGCCGCCTCCACGAGCCGGTCCAAGGAAGCTACAGCGACCGGCAGGGCTCGGTCAGACACTACGCAGCCAATGATCCGGAACTGGCACGTTGGGTCCACTTGGCGTTTGTTGACGCGTTCCTCACATCACACAAGATCTGGGGCGGGCCGATCCCCGGCGGACCTGATGCCTATGTCCGCGAGTGGGCCCAGGCCGGCAGGTTGATGGGGGTGGAGGATCCCCCTCTGACCGAAGCCGCGATGAGGCTGCAGCTGGACCGCTACTACCGCAGCGGGGAACTTCTGGCGGACAGCCGGGTTGCCGAGACTGTAGGGTTCATTCGCAACCCGCCACTGCACCCGCTCCTGCGCCCCGGTTACCGGATCGTCTTCGCCGGCGCTGTCTACAGCCTGGACCCGCACTACCGGCAGATGTTGGGACTGGAAGTTCCCCGGCTGGGTCCGATCCCGCTCCCGGTGAGGCTGGCAACAAAGGCGACTCTCGGCGTCGTACGTTTTGCCCTGGGACGGGGTCCCGGGCCAAGCGAGCAGGCAGCACGGGCTCGGCTTCGCCGGATTGCTGAAAAACGCCGCTGAACAGGCCGGACAGCATGCAAAAACCCGGCCCTGACGGGGTCAGGACCGGGTTATGGCTGGCGGAGAATGGGGGATTTGAACCCCCGAGGGCGTTAACCCAACACGCGTTCCAGGCGTGCGCCATAGGCCGCTAGGCGAATTCTCCAGCTGCTTCTGAATCAAAAGCAGATACTAGACTACCTGAACTTTTCTGCATCGCCCAATTGAGCCGAAGCTGCCCCTCCGGGGAAGCCCGTTAACGTCAAAATGGACGCCCCCAATGCGCCCATTCCCACGGAACACCGTTGAGCTGCCGGGTCCGGCCCACCAGCCAGGCCCTGCAGCTCACAACCTTGAGATTGCCCCAATCGGTGTACATATCCATGATCAGCCCTGCCTGCCGGATAAGCAATGAAATTGCCCCCAATTAACGCCGCACGTTGGCAGGATGAAGACATGACCCAACTGCACGCCCTGGTGGTTTACGTTCCGGAGACCCATTCCCAGTCGCTGCTTTCCGCGCTCGGCGACGCCGGGGCAGGCAGGATCGGCAACTATTCGCACTGCTCGTTCGTGGTTCCCGGCACCGGCCGGTTCACTCCACTGACTGGAGCTGAACCCTTTGTCGGAGCAGTCGGGGCCGGCGAGCAGGTGGCTGAACACCGCATCGAGTGCGTTGTGGAGGAAGAGATGCTCCACGCCGTTGTGCTGGCGCTGCGCACCGCCCACCCGTATGAGGAGCCCGCGTTTATGACGTGGCCCGTAGACGGCTGGCGGCGCTAGCGGCTCCTCCGGACTGTTCGCCGGCGCCGGTTCGAGGCACAGTAAAAGTTCGGGTAAAGTTGTCTGCGGCCCCTCATGTGGCGTCATCCTGTTGAACTCCCCCAGGACCGGAAGGTAGCAAGGGTAAACGGGCTCTGGCGGGTGCATGGGGGGTCTTTACTATTCCCCCACAGGGCGGCATTCTGTCGGCCCGGATTGGTAGGGTTTTCACGTGACTGTTACAACCGCCGCCCTTTACCGCAGGTACCGTCCAGACTCCTTCGCTGACGTTATCGGGCAGGAACATGTCACGGAGCCGCTGATGACGGCCCTGCGCAAAAACCGGGTCAACCACGCCTACCTCTTTTCCGGTCCGCGCGGCTGCGGCAAGACCACCTCCGCCCGCATCCTTGCCCGCTGCCTGAACTGCACCCAGGGCCCCACGGACACGCCCTGCGGAACCTGCCCCAGCTGCGTTGAGCTGGCCCGCGGCGGTTCAGGGTCACTTGATGTCATCGAGATCGACGCCGCCAGCCACGGCGGTGTGGATGACGCCCGCGACCTCCGTGAACGCGCAACCTACGCCCCCGTCCGTGACCGGTACAAGATCTTCATCATCGATGAGGCCCACATGGTCACGCCGGCCGGCTTCAACGCCCTCCTGAAGATCGTGGAAGAGCCGCCGGAGCACATCAAGTTCATCTTCGCCACCACGGAGCCGGACAAGGTCATCGGCACCATCCGCTCCCGCACGCACCACTACCCGTTCCGGCTGGTACCCCCCGAGCCGCTGATGGCCTACCTGGAACTGCTGTGCAACCAGGAAAACGTGCCGGTGGCCCCGGGTGTGCTGTCCCTGGTGGTCAGGGCCGGCGGCGGGTCCGTCCGTGATTCCCTCTCCGTCCTGGACCAACTCATGGCAGGTGCCGGCGCCAACGGCCTTGACTACGAACTGGCGGTGGCCCTCCTCGGCTACACCCACGCGTCGCTGCTCGACGACGTCGTGGAGGCAGTTGCCGCTTCCGACGCCGCCACGGTCTTCAAGGCAGTGGACCGCGTTATTCAGACAGGCCACGATCCCCGCCGTTTCGTCGAGGACCTGCTGGAACGCTTCCGCGACCTCATCATCGTCCAGGCCATGCCCGAGAGCGCCCACGTGATCCTGCGCGGCATGCCGGCGGACCAGATTGCCAGGCTCCAGAACCAGGCCCACAACCTCGGCGCTGCTGAACTCTCGCGGGCCGCTGATGTCACCAACACCGCCCTGACCGAGATGACCGGGGCCACGTCGCCGCGGCTCCACCTGGAGCTTCTCTGTGCCCGGATCCTGCTGCCGAGTTCGGAACAGAACGAGCGCGGCATGGCTGCCCGGATCGACCGCGTGGAACGCCGGCTGAACTATGCAGGGAACGACGCCGGCGCTGCAGTCGCGGGGGCCGGTGCAGTGTCGGCCGGGCCCGTTTCAGCCAGCCCTGTCTCGCCCAGCCCCGTTGCGGAACCGGCAGCCGCCGCAGTGCAGCCGTCGGTGCCCGTTTCCTCTGCTGCTCCAGCTGCCGCGCCTTCGGACGTCACGGAGGCCCAGGGCGCCAGGACACCGCTGACCGCTCCGCGCGTCAGCACCAACGACTGGCCGGTGGACGAGCCGTCCGTGAACCGTCCCCCCGCAGCTGCACAGCAGAGGCCTGCCGACTACGCTCCGGCACCGGTCCCTTCGGCTCCAGCCGCCGCGGCACCACCCGCTGCAGCACCCGCCGCTGCCGGGCCGGCAGCCACCGGCGACGTCGAGGTGATGCGCCGTGCGTGGCCCGAAGTCCTCCAGACGCTGTCCAAAATCAAGCGCAGCACCTGGGCCCTGGTGGAACCCAACGCCCAGGTGGGCGCCTTTGATGGCCAGGCCCTGACGCTGGCTTTCACCACCCCCGGCCTGGCGGGCGCCTTCGGCCGGGCCGACCACTCGGAGAACCTGCGGCAGGCGATCCACAAAACGGTGGGCATCGACTGCCAGATCACCGCCGTTGCCGGCGGCGCCAACAGCTCAGTGAGCTCTGAGCCAAACCCAAAAGCGCCCGCTAGCAGGGAAACCCCGCCCAGCTCAGCCGACGTCGCGTGGGGCCTGGCTCCAGCTGGCTCCGCCGCAGCGTCAGCTGTCGCCGTGTCGCCTGTGGAACCGCCTTCCGCCGCCACAGCGCCTGTTGCGCCGTCCGTCGAGCCGATCCCCGGGGCCGTCTCTGCCACGCCGGCCCCGGCTTCAGCCAGTGCCGCCCCGGCCGCTGCTCCCGGCGGCACCCCGGCCTCCGCTTCATTCGCTGCCCCGGCCGTGGCAGCGGTGCCCCCAACGGCCGCCGTAGCCTCCACACCGTCCGCATCCGCCGTCGCGCCCGCAGCTGAAAGCCCTGCCCGGGAGCCGCAGCCGGCCCCGCAGGACCAGCCACGTCCCGTCGAGCCGGACGCCGGCTCCTACGCCTACTCCGACGACGACTGGGGTCCCCCGCGGGACGAAGATGCTCCTCCGCTCGAGGAAGAGCCACCCATGGATTGGGATCCGTCGGCTCCGGCCGAACCACGTCGGGCACCGGCGGCGCCGGTGCCAGCAGCGGCCCCCGCCGGCAAACGGCCTGCCCGCGGCGCCTCGCAGCCGAACGAGCCGCAGGCCCCCGATGCAACTGCGGCAGCCCCGGCACAGCCCGACGCGTCCCACGACCCCTGGGGCAGGGCCGTCGAGCAGGCGCCAGGCGTCTGGGTGGTCGGCACCGAACCGAATGTTGGCAAGAACCCGGCAACGTCCGCTCCGGACGAGGCCCCGGCCGCTCCGGCACCCAGCTACGAGCCCGCAACAGCCCAGGTTCCCGCGGCAACAGCCACCAGCCAGTCGGAAGCGGACGCCAGCTGGGGTCTGCCTCCGGCACAGGCGAGCCCCACCCCGGATGCCCCCGCGGCCGAATTTGCCGCCGCAGGTCCACCGGCCCAGGCCCCAAAAATAGAGGTCCCGGAAACCGTGGCCCCGAAACGGGCCGAGGTCCGTGAATATGCCATGGCGTCGGCTGCACCGGCAGCAGCACCCCTCCAGCCCTTGCCGGCAACGTCCCCGTCCGCGGCCGAAGCCCGGCAGAGCCTCTACCAGCGGCTCTCCAACAGCCCGGAAGCTGAGGCCGGGCGCGCCAAGGCGCCAGCCCGCGTAGCAGCCGCCACCTATGTCCAGGACATTCCGAGTGCGGACGACGAAACGATCGAGGAGTCGGGCGTGTTTGGGCGTGCCGCCGTCGAGCGTATTCTGGGCGGGAAGCTGATCGAGGAGCGTTCCCCGGACGGAAGCCCGGTCGTTCCCCGGTTCTAACCACCCGCCGCAGTTCCACGAAATATCCAATCCAAGCCAAAAGAGGAAAACGTGTACGAAGGTGCAGTCCAAGAGCTGATCGACGAGCTCGGACGCCTTCCCGGAGTGGGTCCCAAGTCCGCCCAACGGCTGGCCTTCCACATCCTCGAAGCCGACCCCCAGGACATGAAGCGCCTCGTTGAAGCCATCACCACGGTGAAGGAACGGGTGAAGTTCTGCGCCGTCTGCGGCAACGTCACGGAACAGGAGCTGTGCAATATCTGCCGGGATCCCCGTCGCGACCCGTCAGTCATTTGTGTGGTGGAGGAATCCAAGGACGTGCTGGCCGTAGAGCGCACCCGTTCCTTCCGTGGCCGGTACCACGTGCTGGGCGGGGCCATCAATCCCATTGCGGGTGTGGGACCGGAGCAGCTGCGGATCCGCGAGCTCCTGACCCGGCTGAACGACGGCGCCATCCAGGAAGTCATCATCGCCACCGACCCCAACCTCGAGGGTGAGGCGACGGCCACCTACCTTGCCCGCATGCTGAAGACGATCGGGATCGCGGTCACCCGGCTCGCGTCCGGGCTGCCAGTGGGCGGCGACCTGGAGTACGCCGATGAGGTCACCCTTGGCCGCGCCTTCGAGGGCCGCCGGAACGCCCTGGCCTGAGGCGGCATGAGGCTGCCCGCTCACCGCACAGTTCAGCCGGCTACCGACCGTCGCCGGGCGCCCCGGTGGCCGCCGGCAAGCAGGATGCCGGCCGCGGCGAACTGGGTGGCAAGCCCTGCCATCGCCAAGGGCATCTCGGCACCGGACTTCTCCGCCGGCGCGCTGGTGGCCAGCCAGAAGATCCGCTCTGTGTGATAGACCTCGACGATGCCGCGGAACTCCGGTGAGCACCGGTAGGACGTCATCTGGCCGAAGCCATCCCGTTCGATATTGATGGCCACCAGCACCGGCTCATAGGACCGGACGGCGGGCAGCAACGCCACCGCCGCCGCAACGTTTCCCACCAGGAACAGGCCCGTGACACCCCAGGCCAGGATTCTGCCCCAGTGGCCTTCGAACCAGCGGACCGCCCCGGCCCCAATGCCCCCAAAGACCACCACTTCGCAGGCCATCAGCACGAAGGCCACCCCGGCGACAGCCGGCGATGGTCCCGACCAGAGGGCGAACAGCAGGAGGAAAACACCGGCCGCTGCGGCAAACATCAGCCCCTTGGCACTGGCACGCGCCCAGATCAGGAGCGGGCCGCCGTCGTCCCCGCCCCCGTCCGCCGCCGCCGGCGCGGCGCTCCCTGACCGAACACCCCACCGGACGGCCAACATACAGCTGGCCAGGACCAGGGCCGCGGCAGTCAGCATGTACGTCCAGCCGTGGGACTCCGGCGGCAGGTCACCGCCGGTGGCCACCGCGAGGACCAGCAGCACACCGGTCCCCCAGCACACGCCGAGAACTGCGGCAGTGCCCCACCAGAATCTCGGCGAGCGGCCAGCCTGCAGAGCAGTTGCCAGGGCGCTGCGGACAAGGAACCCGGCCTGGAGCCCGCCCAGGGAGGCCGGGTTCTCCCGGGCGTCATCCAGGTCGTCGAAGCCGGGCATTCCGCCGCCGATGGGCTCGTAGGCGGGCTGGTCGGGGACCGGATCCTCGTTCTCTGCCACGGCGGTGCCTCCTGGTGGACAGGCCCAGCCCCGTCTGGTTCCGGCCGGTCAGCCGGTATTTCCCATGGTGATCCGCCGCCGCGGACCTGTCCAGTAGCGTGGTCTAGGCGATGCGGGTTCCCCGGGCCAGCCTGTGGGCCGGGGTGCGCAGCGAACGCCAGCCCAGCCACATCAGCAGCCCGGCCAGCAGCAGCTGCAGGCCAAGCCCCAGCGGCCACAACGGGGTGGACTGCGCCAGGTAGCGGGGCTTGGCCTCACCGTTGGCGCACGGGTAGGTGCCCTCGGGCCCTGCCATGGCGTAGCGTGCGCCCTGGCTGACCGTTTCGATCGCTCCCACGGGGGAACCCATACCGTAAGCGTTGGAGAGCCTGACCGGGTACGGGATGGCATCTGCCACCACCACGTACGGGTTCATGGCCAGCATCCAGGCCACGTTTTCGGTGTGCACGGCCGGCTGCTCCTGCAATGGTCCCGAGCAGGTGTATTCCGGTTCCACCGGGGCCGGCTGCTCTTCCATCGGCTCATAGGGCGCGTAGCTTCGGTACTGGGCCTGGTTGGCCATGATGGTGCCCTGCGAGAGTCCGGCGCCGAGCGCGAAGGAAATCAGGGAGCCGAACACCAGCCCGGCCACGGCAAGGTACGTCACCACAATGGAGAACAGCGGGCGCCCGGCGAGCGCGGAAATTCCCACACCGAAGGCACACACCACGCCCACTTCAACGGCCAGCATCAGCAGTGCCACCACCACGTGCCCGGGCGTCATCCCGCCCAGGGCGACGCCGATCACCAGGAACGGCGTGCTGGCCACCAGGAACGCCAGCGCAGCGGCCCACGCGGCGAAGAATTTGCCCCACAGGATCTGCCCGGGCCGGAGCAGCGTCACCTGCAGGATGGCCAGGGTACCGCCCGCCCTGTCACCGTTAACAGCATTGGCCGAGAGCGCCGGCGCCACCAGCAGTGCGAACAGCAGGACAAAGGCGAGGACCACCTCGAAAATCATGGACCCCGGCCCCGTCTCGGGCTGCATGAAGTTCGAGTAGGCCCGCTGGGCTTCACGCTGGGCATTCCAACTGGCCCACGTCAGCCAGGTCACCAGGCCCGTCAGGATGAACCAGATGGCCAGCATGATGTACCAGCCGCGCGAGCGCAGTCGCTGTTTGAGTTCCAGGACCACAACGTCCCGGATACCGGCGAGGTAGCCGGCACCGGGGCCGGCGGCAGGTGGGCGCTGGGCAGTGTCTGTCGGCTGGCTCATCGCCGCTCCCCCTCGAGGTTCATATAAGTCTCTTCCAACGCGCCCGAGGCGGGCGCGAAGGACCGTACCGCCACGCCGGCCAGCACCAGGTCGCGCAGGAGGCGCGCGGCGTCGTCGTCGTTCGTCAGCATCAGGCTGACGGACGGCCGGCGGCCGTCCTCCACGCGGAAAGCCAGGCCCAGTTCGGTAAGTTTCGCCGCGAGGGCGCTCCCGTCGGTGGCCGCGATGGCGTAGCGCCGGCCGGCAGCCGCCGCCTCCTCAGTGGTCTGCTGCCGGACGGTCCGGCCGTGATTGACGAACACGGCGGCGTCGGCAATTTCGTCAAGCTCACTCAGCACGTGCGATGAGACCACGATGGACTTTCCTTCCGCTGCAAGCTGCCGCAGCATGGTCCGCAGCTCCACCCGCGACCCCGGGTCCAGCCCGGACGCAGGCTCATCCAGGAGCAGGACGGATGGATCGTGGATCAGGGCCCGTGCCAGGCTGAGCCTCTGCTGCTGCCCCCGCGAGAGGACCCGGGCGGGCTGGTCGGCGAGGTCGCTCAATCGGACGCGGTCAAGCATGTCGGTGACACGCTGGGCAATCCCCGTCTTGGGCAGCTGGTAGAAACGTGCCATCTGCGTGAGGATTTCGCGGGCAGTCAGGGATTCCCAGACGCCCAGGGTGTCCGGCATCCAGCCGATCCGCCGGCGCACTTCGGCTCGCTGGTGCTGCGGATCCAGACCTTCCACGGTGATGGTGCCCGAATCCGGAGCCAGCAGGGAAGCGAGCATCAGCAGGAGCGTGGTTTTTCCTGCCCCGTTGGGCCCGATCAGGGCGGTGACCTTTCCGGCCGGAGCGTTGAAGTCCATATGCTCGACGGCGCGCACCTGCCCGAAGCTGCGGCTCACCGCGGTGGCGGTGATGCCGCCCGCCGCGGAGACGTCCGGCCCCGCCGGAACATCCATTTCGTCCTGATTTGCTGTCATTTTTCGAGCACCTGTCCCCCAAGCGTTGCATGCATACTGACTATCCGAGCCTACGCCCGCGCCCACGGGGGCAGTATCCGCCGCAAGGCTGAGATTCGGTCACAATTCCACGCCTGCGGCCAGCGGCGATAAACTGTGCAGAACACGTCACGCCGCCCAGCCGTTATGGCTCTGTGCCTGACCTCCAGAACTCCGATTGATCCAGTGAAGGTACGCGCATGAGTACGCCCACTTCCGAAGTGCACGCAGCAACCCAGCCACAGACGCTGACCGAAGGTGCCGCCGTGACCAAACAGCTGATCGTGCAGAAGTTCGGCGGCTCCTCCGTGTCCGACGCCGACGGCGTCAAGCGCGTTGCCAAACGCGTGGTGGACGCCCAGCGCGCAGGCAACGAAGTGGTGGTGGTGGTGTCCGCCATGGGTGACACCACCGACGAACTCCTGGACCTCGCCGGCCAGGTCACCGATTCCGCCCCGGCCCGCGAGATGGACATGCTCCTGTCCGCCGGAGAACGCATCTCCATGGCACTGCTGGCCATGGCCATCAACAAACTCGGCGCGTCCGCCCAGTCCTTCACGGGGTCCCAGGCCGGCATGATCACGGACGGCATCCACGGCAAGGCGCGCATCATCGACGTCGATCCGCACCGCATCCGCACCTCCCTGGACAAGGGACACATCGCAATCGTTGCCGGGTTCCAGGGCATGAGCCGCACCACCAACGAAATCACCACCCTCGGCCGCGGCGGCTCGGACACCACCGCCGTCGCCCTGGCGGCAGCCCTGGAGGCGGACGTCTGCGAGATCTACACCGACGTTGACGGCATCTACACCGCCGACCCCCGCGTGGTTCCCTCCGCCCAGAAGATCGACACGATCTCCAGCGAGGAAATGCTTGAACTCGCCGCATCCGGCGCCAAGATCCTGCACCTGCGCTGCGTCGAGTACGCACGCCGGTTCGGCGTGCCCCTGCACGTCCGGTCCTCATTCAGCCAGCACGAAGGCACCTGGGTCATCCCCAGCGCCGAAGACAAGATCACCACTCAAGAGGGAGTTGCCTTGGAGCAGCCAATCATCTCCGGCGTTGCACACGACCGTTCCGAAGCCAAGGTCACCGTGGTGGGCGTGCCCGACATCCCCGGCAAGGCCGCCGCGATTTTCCAGGTCATCGCCGATGCCCACTCGAACATCGACATGATCGTGCAGAATGTGTCCACGCACGGCACGGGCAAGACGGACATTTCCTTCACGCTGCCCATCGTGGAGGGCGCAGAAGCCCTGGCCGCCCTCAAGGCAGCACAGCCGGAGATCGGCTTCGAGAACATCGAATACAACGAAAAGATCGGCAAGCTGTCGCTCATCGGCGCGGGCATGCGGTCCCACCCCGGGGTCTCGGCGACCTTCTTCAAGGCCCTCTCCGATGCCGGGATCAACATCAACATGATCTCCACATCCGAGATCCGGATCTCCGTGGTCACGCACGCAGACCTGCTCGATGACGCTGTCCGCGCCATCCACAAGGCCTTCGACCTGGACGTCGAGGACGAGGCCACCGTCTACGGCGGCACCGGCCGCTAGGCGATTCCAAGCCGAAAACCAACGCGCTTAAAACCAACGCGGGGTCATTCCCTGCCCAATAACCATGTTTTATTGGGCAGGGAATGACCCCGCGTTGTTTAGTTCTAGGACTGTTTGTCCAGTTCTTCGCGGCGCACCGCGTAGTGATGTCCTTCGGAATCGGTTTCCACTACGAAGTGGGAAAGATCCTCTTCAGAGGCCTGCTCGAACTCGTCATGCTTGTGTACCACGGGTGCATCCGAGTCCAGACGCGTTGCCGGCCCGAAGACAAAACGGAGCCTGTCGGTCACTTTCATAAAACCAGTGAGCGCGTGTCCCATAATTTCCACCCCCTTCCCGTGTTGCGGGTGAAAGAGCCGCCGGTCCCTCGTGGGGCCAGTGGCTCTTATTTTACGCCCGGACCCCGAAAAAGGCCCCGCAGGGTTTCAGCCCGGACGCGGGCAGGCGCCGGTCAGCGCAGTGACTGGTCGCCGGGGTCTTTTGGCACAACATAGGTGCTGCCGTCCGGCCGGCGAACGGTCTCCCATTGCTGGGTTTCCTGCTCGCGCTGGGCCAGAAGGGTCCTGTTTTCCTCGGTCATGTCATGCACCAGCGAGCTGCGGTTTGCAGGGCCAAAAATGACCCTGAGTTTGCCGGTGGCCCGCATAAACCGCTGGGATGCGTTGCCCTTGCCTGCAGACTTGCCCTTGCCCATGAAAGTGACCCTTCGATAGAACCAGTAACTCGTTCCAGTGTACGCTAACAATTAGTGCACTAACCATTGGAGGAATGTGATGACGGCAGTATCCGACACCGCGCGGCACCAGGACGACGACCTCCGGCTGGAGCAGCAGCTCTGCTTTGCGCTCACCGTGGCATCCAGGAGCGTCGTGGGCGCCTACAAGCCGGTGCTGGACAAGCTGGGCCTGACACATCCGCAATATCTGGTGATGCTGTGCCTCTGGGAATCAGCCCCGCGGACCCTCCGAAACATCAGTGACGCGCTCGCCCAGGCGCCGGCCACCATCTCCCCGCTCCTGCGGCGGCTGGAGGAAGCGGGATTCGTCACCCGCCAGCGCATGGACGGAAATGAACGCAGCCTCGCGGTGGGCCTGACGCCGGCCGGCGCCGAGTTGCGGCAGCAGGCCCTCGCCGTTCCCGGCACCATGATGCAGCGGCTGGGGCTGACCCGCGAGGAGGTGGGGGAACTGCACCGGTCCATGATGGCCCTGATCGCCGCCACCGGGGACGTCCACGAAGGCTCCGCCACAGCGTAAAATGGCATCAACCCTAGGAGGGTCCATGCGCTTGCGAACAGTACGGCCTTTGCTGGCGGTGCTCGTTGTGGCCGCACTCGCCGCGTGCACACCCACACCGGACAACACCCCGCCGACGTCTGCCAACCCCACGGCTACTCCTTCCGCGAGCCAGGGGGTCCCCGATTCCCCTGCTCCGGACACCGAAACCACCGTGCCTGCACCGTCGCCGTCGGCGCCGCCGGCCCCGATAGCCGGTCCAGGGGCCGGCAACGCCGAGCTGGCCATCATGGTGAAGCCGTCGCCCACGGACCCGGCCACCAACTACACGCTTGTCTGCCGTGACGGCGTGGCAACGGCTGAAAGCAAACACCCCAAGGCCGAGGCTGCCTGTGCGGCGCTGAAGAACAACGCAGCCCTCCTCAGCCCTGCCCCGAGGAGCAAAGACCTGGCCTGCACCGAGCAGTACGGCGGCCCGCAGACAGCAACGGTGACCGGGATCGTTGACGAAACTCCCGTGGACACCGCGTTCGCCCGGACCAACGGCTGCGAAATCGGAGCCTGGAACGCCGCGCAGGACATCCTTGGTACCGTCGGTGGAGCAGCTTAGCCTGCTGACGGCCGACGCCTGGCGTGCACGCGAAGAAGCGCACCAGCAGCGCGTCCGCCGTTACGCGGATCCGTACCTTGCCCGCCGCTCGGCCGGCCGCAAGCACCCCGTGGAGGATTTCCTCTTTACCTACTACACCCAAAAACCCGGCCAGCTGCTGCGCTGGCACCCGGGCGCCGGCGTCGTCCTCGCTGGTGAGGGCGCGGACGCCCGCAGCGGGTGGAAGCACTACAGAAAGCTCGACGACGGCGAACTCGCCGCCGTCGGGCTGCCGGCGGGAAGCCTTGCGGTCACCTTTGACCGCGCCGCCTTTGTGGCCGACCGGCACGAAGCGGTGGCGTTCGCCGGGATCATTCTTCGGGGAACCGCGGCCCGGCCGGCCCAGTTCGGCTGCTTCGGACTGCACGAATGGGCCATGGTCTACCGCCAGGACAAGTTCGACCTGCGCCACGAATACCTGCGGTTGAGGCTCGGATCCGAGGGCACGGACAAGGTGGTGGAGGACAACCGGATCCGGTGCTCGCACTTCGACGCCTTCCGCTTCTATACGCCGGACGCCATCGGCCTGAACGAGCTGACGCCCAGCCGGGAAAACCAGCGGCATATGGAACAGCCGGGGTGCCTGCACGCCAACATGGACCTCTACAAATGGGCCTACAAACTGCTGCCCGCCCTGCCCAGCGAACTGGTCATGGACTGCTTCGAGTTGTCCTGGCGAATCCGGGCCATGGACATGCAGGCCTCGCCCTACGACCTGTCAGAATGGGGCTACCCTGCCATCCCCATCGAAACGCCGGACGGCAAAGCGGCCTACGTGGAGCACCAGCGGGCCTTTGCTGCGGAAGCCGCCGCCCTTCGCGGGCGCCTGGCGCAGGCGTTGGCCCCCCTCGCCGGGATCGTGACGCCATGACCGGCAATCCCGCTACCGGCGCCCCAGTTACCCCCGAGGCCCCGGATGCCGGAGACCTCATCGATCTGACCATCCGGCTTCGGGAAGACCCTGCCGCCAGCGAATACGTGTTCCGGCTCGTCGCAGGCAGTGGCAGGGTTCTGGACGGATCCACGCTGCCTGCGCCCGACGCCGCACTGGAAGCCGTGCAGCGGTTCGGCGCGGACATTTTCTTCCCCCAGCCCGGCCCGCCCAAACTCTGCACGCAGCAGTACGGTGGACCACAGGTTGCCGTGGTCACCGGGAGCTTTCACGGACGGCCCGTCCACACGGTCTTCCGGCGGACCGACGGCTGCGAGATCGCCAGCTGGAATGCCCTGTCCGCGTTGCTGGGTGGCACACCCGGAACGCCCGGGACGTCGCGGACCTGACGCGGCCTGCACCGCTGCTCGCCGGAACGAAATGCGTCCCGGCCAGGATGCTGGCCGGGACGCACTGCACGTCACGTGCTGTGTTGCTGTTTCAGATTCCGGGTCTAGCCTGCCGGGGATGCCGCGGTACCGGCACCCACCCGCACGTTGACCAGGGTGCTGATTCCGTTGGTCCCCAGCTTGAGGCGGGCCAGGTAGGAGCCCTCGGTGAGGCCGGTCCAGTTCAGCGTGGCAGCCGTGGCCGTGCCGTTTGGCGCCAGGATCGGATTCGGCGTCACCGTCAGGTTCCCGGCGTCGCCGGTGAAGAAGACGGACTGGACGGTTGCGCTGGCTGCACCGCCGCTCGGGGTGGAGTACAGGTTCACCACGATCTCATACGTGCCGGCGCGCGGTGACTCCAGGTCCAGGAACTCACTGGCTGCCGCCGTTGCCACCTGGATGGGTGCACCGCTTGGCGGGTACACCACCATGTCCCAGTCCACATCGTTCGTTTCCGCCTGGATGCCGAGGCGGGCAAACTTGGCTCCTGCCGGGACCGTCACGAGGACACGAGCGTTATGCGCATCCTCGGCCCTGGCGTAGGCACCCGGCGTCTTGGTGACAGCCGTCTGGCTCACCGGCGCCAGACCCTCCACTGCCACGGGCAGGGGTGCATCGGTCCCTGAGACGAGGTCCATGGTTCCGCTGCCCGTCCCGGTGGCTGAGCTGAAGGAGAAGGACGGTGCGAGCCGGGCATCAACGGGCCGGACGGCGATGGGCGAGGTAACAGTCCGCGGGCCCTGCCAGGTCAGCGTCCCGGTGGTGTACTTGCCCACCGTTGCGCTGACGTTGCGGATGGTGATGCTGACCTCACGTGCCTGGCCTGCCTTGGCGAAATTCAGCGACTTGGGTTCTACATTGACGCTCATGCCGGGCAGGTCCACGTGCGGCCGGTACATTCCGGGAACCAGTGCCGTCAGCTGACGCTTAACGGTCACTTCGCCCACCAGGCTGCCGAGCGCAATGGAGGGCAGGTTAAGGTCCTGGGCGGCCAACGAGCCCGCCTGCGGCGCACCCGTATCGACCCCCTGTCCGTTCAGGAAAGCGAGCCAGTCCTTGACGCCGGAGTCGTACACCAGGCCGGGATCCAGTACACGGAGCGAATCGATGTGGCCCGCGCCGCCGTCGAACGGGTTCCGGTTGGGCGTGCCGTCAGTTCCCACCAGAGGGTACGCGGTGGTCATCATCGCGGACTTGACCGTCGCAGGGCTCCAGTGCGGCTGCTTTCCCAGCACCAGCGCCCCGAACCCGGCAATGTGCGGTGCGGCCATGGACGTGCCGGACATAAAGCCGAACTGTTCGCCTTTATTGCCAATGGTGGAGACGCCCGCCAGGACGTTGACGCCAGGCGCGGCAATATCCGGTTTCAGGAGGTCACCGCCGGACGCCAGGCTGGGGCCGCGTGAAGAGAACCCGGCCACCTGCGGGGCAGGAGGCAGCGGTTCGCCCGTGAGGTCACCCTTCACCAGGCTCACCGTCAGCGCGGGGTTGCCGGCGAGCTTGGACTTCAGTTCAAGGCTCTTGGGTGCGTTGACGTGGACCGTGGGGAGGACGTGGTTGTCGGCGTCTTCCGAGCTGTTGCTGAGGTTGACCAGGATCATGCCCACGCCGCCCTTGTTCTGGACTTCGAGGCTCTTCGCTGTCCGGTCCACCACTCCGCGGTCGCAGACCACAACTTTGCCGGCCACCTTGGCGGGATCCAGCGTGCCGGGGCCGCACAGGCTGGCGTTGGGCGCACCGGCGGCCGCGGCGTCTGCAGCAACAACCACTGGCCTGTCGGCAACTTCGGTCTTCATGATGGACGCCCCGCGGTACAGGGTTCCGTCGGAGACCTTGACCGTCCCCAGCAGGTCGCTGGGGAACGTGGAGGCCGCCACGGTGGTCAGCCACGGCGAGGCGTGGTTGACGGTGGACTTGCCCGGGCCGGAGTTACCGGCCGAAGCGGACACGAACACTCCCGCCGCCGCGGCGTTGAGGAAGGCGAGCGCCACGGGATCGGTGGTGCTGTCAGTGTTGCCGGAGATGGAGTAGTTCAGCACGTCAACGCCGTCGAGGATGGCGGCGTTAATGGCTTCGACGGAGGCCGAGGAGTAGCAGCCACCCGACGCCGGATTGTTGTCTTCCCAGCAAATCTTGTAGACGGAAACCTTAGCGGCCGGTGCCACGCCGGAGCTCTTTCCGAAGTTCATGCCGTCGAGCACCTGCTCGACGTTGGCGTTTCCGGCTGCAGTAGTGGCCGTGTGCGTGCCGTGGCTGCCCACATCCACCGGCGAGATCAGCTCCTGCGGTGCCCGGTCTTCCGGCTTCACGAACTGCAGGAATGAGTCAGCGAAGTAGCGGGCACTGAGGACCTTCGAGTTGCACAGCGTTCCATCGAAGGCCGCACCGGTTCCCACGCCTTTCTGGCATTCTCCTTTGAAGGTGGTGCCGTCAGACTTGAGCATGGCGATCCGGCCGTCTGCCGTTCGGTACGGCACGCCCACCTGGGCAGGTCCGCTGAGCGGCTGGACCGCTTCGCCCTGCAGGAACGGGTTGTCCGGGGCGTATCCCGAATCAATGACGCCCACCACAACTCCCTTGCCGGCATTTTCCTCGCCGCCGAAGCGGGTTGCCCAGGCGCCTTCCGCCCCGGTGAGTTTGAGGAAATCGGTGGTGGTGTAGTCGGGGGCATTTTCGACGTCGGGCGCTACCGTCAGCACCCGGGCGTCCTTGGACAGTTCGGTGGCCTGCTCCGCAGTCAACTCTGCGGCAAACCCATTGAGGGCTGCGGTGTACTGCTTGGATGGTTTCACGCCTTTTTCGGTTGCCACGTCCTGCTGGGTCTTGCGGAGGTGGGCGTCGTAGGCCTTGTAATTGGGGCTGTCCGGGTCGAGCTTCCTGCCGTCCTGCGGCTTGGTGGCCAGCAGGCCCGGAGTTTCCCCTTCGTACGCGGCCGCGGCCTTGGCTGCGAGGACCACAATGTAGCGGCCGTCCTGGAATTCAGTGACCGCGGTCCTGGTGGCGGTTGCCGTATTCTGCCCGGCGGGCGCCGCGGTAGCGGGGCTCATCGCCATCGAAGTGAGGAGCAGCGGCAGGCCCACGGCCAACGCCGTTGCCTTCCTGAGTCCCCTGCCCCTGGTGGGGCTTTTAACAGTTGCTATCACGAGCGACTACACCTTTCGCGAGGAATGGCCGGCCACGTTGCCGGGTCTGAATTAGCTGGAAACGGCACACGGCATTACAGGTTTTGTAACACCATGACCAGCCGTAACAAACAGTACAGACTGAGAGCTGAATATGACATAGGACACATGGGGGTGATGAGGACAATCATCCTGCTTTCAGGGCGCGCCCGAAAGGCTTGGAGCTACGCAAGAAGGCCCCCTCCCAGGCCGGACCCTGGCGGGGTCCCGCACCGCGAGGAGGCCTTCGGTGGCGTGCCGGATCAGCCCTTGGGCGTCACCTGCAGGCGGCCAAAGGAAACCTGCCTGCCGCCCTTGTCCAGGACCACCACGTCGTCGCGGCCGTTCTGCACATCGGCGGGAAGGATGAACTCCACCGTGTTGCCGGTGGTGGGGAAGATCCAGCCGACCCGGTAGCTCTTCTTGTTCAGGTACACGTAGTACCACTGGCCGTAGTCGAGGCCCTTCAGGGTGACCTTTTGGCCGTTGCGGTACTTGTCCGCCGTGCCCAGGTCGAGGGGAGCCGCCTGCCCCTCGAAGTCCTGCACGGCCAGAACCGGCACGGTTTCCGGCCGGACCGGCTGGAGGTTCAGGACGAGTTCGCCGCCGGTCACGCTGGCCGCAGCCTGCCTGGCGCCGTTGGATGCGGTGGCCTCGAACGTGATGGCGTCGAGCTTTCCGGCAGCAATGTCGGCCGCGGTCAGGATGTGCTCGCGGGTTGCCGTGGCGGTGCCGCCGACAGGCAGGGTGTCCTGGCTGATGGCCGCGCCGGGTGCACTGAGTCCGGTCAGGGCAACATTGCCGGCGTTGCCCACGGTGTAGGTGTACGTGACGGCGTCGCCTTCGCTGGCGAACCGGTCGGCGTCGACGTCGTTCCATTCGGCGGTGATGGTGCCCGCGAGCTGGGCGTCGCGGACCTTCAGGTCCACCTCGCCGCCGTCGATCGCGTACGTCCTGGTGGTCTGGCCGGCGGAGCTGACGTCCCACGTGGTCCGTGGAATGAAGTAGCCCTGAGCGGCCTCTTCCCCGGTCACGGTGTGGCGGGGTGTGGCACAGGTGTAGCTCTGGCCTGCCGGGAGTGCACTGTAGCGGCAGTTGCCCGGGCCTTCGGGGACAAACGGACTGAAATTGCCGGCCGTGGGAACCACTTTCTCCAGGAGTGGACTCGTGTTCTTCACCGTGAAGGAGTACGGGACCAGCTCCCCCGCAGCGTACGGCTGGGTGGCAAGGTCGCGTCCGGCGTCGGCCCGCTCACCGCTGATGTCAGCGGCCGTCAGGCCGTCGCGCAGGGCCACGGCAGCCCCCGTGAACGGGACTGTCCTGGTGAGCGACGGCGTCGCGCTGGCGGTGATGCTGAAGCTCGCCTCGGGCACGAAGTAGCCGCGTTCGACGTCGGCTGCCGTGATCACGTGACGGGCGGTGGTGCAGTTGTAGCTGGCCCCGGCGGCCAGGTTGTTGAAACGGCAGTTCGGGGCCGTGGGAGGCAGGAAGCCGGAGTCAAAGGTTCCGGAGACCGGGACCGCGTTGGCGGTGACATTCGCCGTGCTCTTGACGTTGAGCGCGTAGCCCAGCACCTCACCCACCTGATACGGGTTGGCGGCGACGTCGCGGGCGGGCGCAGTTCCGGTGATGGTGAGGCCCACCTGCGGGGCCACCGGAACGGTGGCGGTGAAGGTGAACTGCGAAACCCGGCCGTCCGCCGTCGTGAATGCCGCGTTGAGGTTCTGTGGGCCGCTGGCGTTCGCCGGTGCCGTCAGTGACACAGTGACCGTGGCTGAGGCACCGGGCGCGACGTCGGGAACGGGCACAGTGGTGGCGGTCCAGCCGGTGGGCGTGTAAACCGTGGCGTTGGCGCCGGAGAGGGTGGTGGCCTCCTGGTTGGTCACGGTGACGGCCACCTGCGACGTGGCGCCGGGGGCCGTGGTGACGGCGGGGACGGCAAGCGGGGCGCAGACATAGTTCAGCCAGGCATCGTCGAACTTCGCGAACTGCATGTTGTCCGTGTAGTTCCCCTCGTACAGGACGCCGAAGGTGCCGTCCTCAAGCCGGGAGACCGTGCTGTAGGCGGAGAAGCCGGAGCGGATGGTGCGCACTCCGGGCCAGGTGGCGCCGTCGTCGCAGGAGATGCGGGCGGAGACATTCTCTCGGCCAGTCTTGGAGTTGGAGTTGGTGAAGATGAGCTTTTTGGCGTCTGCCGAGCCCTGCGCAGCTGCGGGGAACATGCGGGCGATGGCACCGTTGTTGGCCGGGTCCGGCAGTTCGGTGTCCTGCGTGACGGGACCGTACGTGGCGCCGCCGTCGGTGGAAATGGCCATCTTGCGGTAGCCCTGGTTGGCGTTGTCCCTGGAATTGAGCAGGACGCGGCCGTCGGAGAGCTCAACGGTTTTGTTCTCATCCATCCGGTCACCTACATTGGCACCCTTGTGCCAGGTGGCTCCGTGATCGTCCGAATAGACGCTGTAAGCCTGGATCTTGTTGGTGCCGTCAGCCTGGCGGACATCGCCGGCGTACTGCTGGATGAGGCGGCCTTTGTACTGGCCGTACTTGAGCTGGATGCCCTCGCCGGAGGATGCGAAGTTGGCCCGGACATCCCCGGCCACCGGACTGGTCTTGCTTGTCCCCGGTTTGGTGACATTCGTGATCAGCCGCGGCTGGCTCCACGTGACACCGCCGTCCGAGGACTCGATGACTGCCGAGGAGATCACGGTCCGGTCGGCGTCGTCATTTCCGTACTGGCTGCCGAAGAAGCCCTGGTCCTTGGAGTAGACGAAGAAGTTGAACACCTTGCCCGTCTCGGCGTCATGGATGTAGGAGGGGTCGCTGTAGCCGTACTTCGGTGTGGTGGCGTCACCCAGGTGCCCGGCGGCGATGACCTGCACGGGGCCCCACGTCCGGCCGCCGTCGGTGCTGCGGCGCTGCACGATCGAGTTAGCGTTGGGGGCATCCGCCGCACTGCCGGGGCGGCCGTCCCAGGAGGCGAGGACCACGTTGTTGCCCAGGTACACGAGGGCCGGGATCCGGTAGAAGAAGTTGGCCGCGGTCCGGTCCGCACCAATGTTGGTTTCCGTGAAACTGCCCGGGGCTGACGCCGGATTGTTCGGGGGGATGGGGGCGGCCTGCGCGGCCACGCCGGTTCCTGCCAGCAGCGCCAGGGCCACCAGACCGCCTCCTGCCGTGCGGGCAACCTGCCTGCGTCTGCTCCGTGGGGTCGAAATTCGCAAATCCATATCCTTTCAAGGCGCCGCGAACGGCGGCGGAATCGGGAGAATTCGGCCGGTGTGGCGTGAGACGGTGTAAGTGATACCACCTGCCACATACGACGTCCTATGACCATAGTGTGTGGGACGTCACTTGGCTAGGGCTGATGTCTTCGCAGGTCCGCGGCCGGGTCCCTGCCCGTGGGCCGTCCGCGGGCACAAAAAAGGGCGTCCCCGCACAAGGAACGCCCGTTCCAGGGCATAGTGTCAGGCCAGGCGGACTACTGCCTGGGCGTGCGCACCACGTCGCTGATCCACTGGCGGGTCTTTTCGTCCACGGGGCCGGCCACGCGGGTTTCCCGGGCAGCCCGGTCGGCCTTGATCTTCTGCAGCACCATCCGCCCCAGCCCGGCAAAAACGGCCACGGCCATCACCGGCAACAGCACGGATTTCGATTTCTCAGCCATTCAGCCATCCTAGTAACGCCGGCTCCGTGAGGCCAGAGCCCGCCGTCGTTCTTCACCTTCGAATCCACGCCCGCGCCTGATGACAGTGACCGGGCCCACCGAATACGGGGTCCGGCGTTCCGGCCGGTAGAATGGGCTAGCAAGCTCGCGGAGCGCCCGTCCACACTGTTTCCAAGCAGTCCCCCAATCCCGGAACGGCGTAAGACGGCACCACTCCGCTGCGCCCTTACCCAAAGCTCACGCACAGGAGTTGCCGGATGCCCCGGATCGTTGTTGACGTCATGCCCAAGCCCGAGATTCTGGACCCGCAGGGGAAGGCCATCGTGGGTGCACTGCCCCGCCTGGGCTTCACCGGCTTTAGCTCTGTCCGCCAGGGCAAGCGCTTTGAACTGACGGTTGACGGCGAGGTGACCGACGCAATCCTGGCCCAGGCCCGCGAAGCCGCCGAGACCCTGCTGTCCAACCCCGTGATCGAGGACGTCGTCAACGTCGAGGTCGTCGAGGCCTGAAATGACTGAACTTCCCTTGATTGGCGAGGCAATCGCCGTCGCCGCCGAGCCGCGGCTCGCCGGTGCCCGGATCGGTGTTGTCACCTTCCCCGGCACCCTTGACGACCGCGACGCCGCCCGCGCAGTGCGCCTGGCAGGAGGCACCGCAGTGCCGCTCTGGCACGCCGACACCACCCTGGGTGACGTGGACGCCGTCGTGATTCCCGGCGGCTTCTCCTACGGTGACTACCTCCGCGCCGGCGCAATCGCGCGCTTCGCTCCGCTGATGTCCAAGATCATCGACGCGGCCAACAGCGATGCCAAGCTCCCCGTGCTGGGCATCTGCAACGGTTTCCAGATCCTGACCGAGTCGCACCTGCTGCCCGGCTCCATGATCAAGAACGACCACCTGAAGTTCATGTGCCGAGACCAGGTCCTCCGGGTGGAGAACAGCAACACCGCCTGGACCCTGGACTACGAGGCCGGCCAGGAAATCACTGTGCCGCTGAAGAACCAGGACGGCCAGTACATCGCCGAGGAGAAGGTCCTGGACGGGCTCGAAGCCGAAGGCCGTGTGGTGTTCCGCTACGTGGGGTTCAACCCGAACGGCTCACGCCGCGACATCGCCGGCATCTCCAACGCCGCGGGCAACGTGGTGGGCCTTATGCCGCACCCCGAGCACGCTGTGGAAGTTGGTTTCGGGCCGGAATCCCTGGATGGAATCGGTGGCACAGATACCGACGGCCTCGGTTTCTTCACCTCCGTACTGAACAAGATTGTGGGAGGCGCCAAGTGACCACGGAAACCACCAAGAAGTTCAACATCGACACCGTCGAGAACGCCGCCAAGACCCCGGACACCGAACTGCCCTGGGCCGAGCTGGGCCTGAAGCAGAACGAGTTCGATGAGGTCGTCAAGGTCCTGGGCCGCCGTCCCACCGGCGCCGAGCTGGCCATGTACTCCGTGATGTGGAGCGAGCACTGCTCCTACAAGTCCTCCAAAAACCACCTGCGCCAGTTCGGCCAGAAGGTTACCGAGGAAATGAAGAAGGACATGCTGGTGGGCATCGGCGAAAACGCCGGTGTGACCAACCTCGGGGACGGCTGGGCCGTCACCTTCAAGATCGAGTCCCACAACTCGCCGTCGTTCGTTGAGCCCTACCAGGGCGCCGCTACCGGCATCGGCGGCATTGTCCGCGACATCATCTCCATGGGTGCCCGCCCGGTGGCCGTGATGGACCCGCTGCGCTTCGGCGCCATCGACCACCCGGACACCGCTCGCGTGATGCACGGTGCCGTCGCCGGTATCGGCGGCTACGGCAACTCGCTGGGCCTGCCGAACATCGGCGGCGAAATGGTCTTCGATTCCGTGTACCAGGGCAACCCGCTGGTCAACGCCCTGGCCGTGGGCGTCATGCGCCACGAGGACATCCGCCTGGCCAACGCCTCCGGCAAGGGCAACAAGGTGGTCCTGTTCGGTGCGCGCACCGGCGGCGACGGCATCGGCGGCGCCTCCGTGCTCGCCTCGGAATCCTTCGACGACACCAAGCCGTCCAAGCGCCCCGCCGTCCAGGTGGGCGACCCCTTCGCCGAGAAAGTTCTCATCGAGTGCTGCCTCGAGCTGTTCAAGGGCTCCCTCGTTGAAGGCATCCAGGACCTCGGCGCCGCTGGCATCTCCTGCGCCACGTCCGAGCTGGCCTCCAACGGCGACGGCGGTATGCAGGTTGAACTGACCTCCGTCCTGCTGCGCGACCCCACGCTGACCCCGGGCGAGATCCTGATGTCCGAGTCGCAGGAACGCATGATGGCCGTGGTCACCCCCGAGAACATCGAAGCCTTCGAAGCTGTGATGGAGAAGTGGGCCGTGGAGTACTCCTGGCTCGGCGAGGTCACCGATACCGGCCGCCTGATCATCACCTGGGACGGCGAAGTGATTGTCGACGTCGATCCCCGCACTGTCGCCCACGACGGCCCGGTCTACGACCGCCCGTACGCCCGCCCCGAGTGGCAGGACGCCGTGCAGGCCGACACCTTTACAGGGTCCGTGCAGGACGCCGGCCGCCCCTCTTCGCCCGCTTCGCTTGCCGCAGCCGTGACGGAACTCGTGGCTTCGCCGAACATGTGCTCCAAGGCCTGGATCACCAACCAGTACGACCGCTACGTGGGCGGCAACACCGCCATGGCTTTCCCGGACGATGCCGGCGTGGTCCGCGTGGACGAGGAATCCGGCCTGGGCGTTGCCCTGGCCACCGACGCCAACGGCCGCTACACCTACCTGGACCCGTACCACGGTGCGCAGCTGGCGCTGGCCGAGGCCTACCGCAACGTTGCCACCTCCGGCGCCGTGCCCATGGCCGTCAGCGACTGCCTGAACTTCGGCTCCCCCGAGGACCCGGACGTCATGTGGCAGCTCGCCGAAGCAATCCGCGGCCTGTCCGACGCCTGCATGGAACTGGGCGTCCCGGTGACCGGCGGCAACGTCTCGCTCTACAACCAGACGGGCACTACCCCCATCCACCCCTCCCCCGTGGTGGCGGTACTGGGCAAGCTCGACGACGTTGCCCGCCGCACGCCGTCGGGCTGGCGCGAGGATGGCCAGGCCATCTACCTGCTGGGCACCACCGCGGCCGAACTGGACGGTTCCGAATGGGCCAACATGCGCGGCCACCTCGGCGGGCAGCCGCCGAAGGTTGACCTCGCCACCGAGCGCGCGCTGGGTGAGATCCTGATCAACGCCTCCCGCGACGGCATGGTGGACTCCGCGCACGACCTCTCCGAAGGCGGCCTCGCGGCAGCCCTCGTGGAGTCCTCGCTGCGCTACGGCGTCGGCGCGCGGATTGCGCTGCAGGATGTCATGGACCGCGATGGCGTGGACCTGTTCACGGCACTGTTCTCCGAGACCCAGGGCCGCGCCATTGTTGGCGTGCCCCGCTCCGAGGAAGTCCGCTTCACGGACATGTGCACGGCCCGCGGCTTTGCCCACGCCCGCATTGGCGTAGTGGACGCAGCCAGCGGGGCCCTGGAGATCAACGGCGTGGACAGCCTGTCGCTCGACGCCCTCCGCGAAGCCCACGAAGGGACGCTGCCGAAGTACTTCGGCTGACCCTCCCCGACCCCCTTCCATCGATTGCTCCGTAACTGCCGTTCTGAAGCCTCAGAACGACCAGTCCGGAGCAATCGATGCTTAAGCGGCCTTGCGCCACCCCGCCTGGAGCAAGGCCGCCCGGATCTTGGCCACCGCGGGCTTGGCGTCGTCCAGCATGTGCCGTTTGGAAATGCGCACTTCAGTCCAGCCGAGTGCTTGGTAGCTTTCTGAGCGCGCAATGTCACGGACGATCTGGCCCTCCTCACCGTGGTGTTCGCCCTCGTACTCAATCCCGATCCGATGCTTCCGGTACGACAGGTCCGGCTCGTGATGGCGGCCGCCGTCCGCGCCGATAATCGGGACGTTCAGATCGGGTTCGGGCAGGCCGGCCCGCACCACGGCCAGGCGGAGCAGCGTCTCCTGCGGTGAGTCGGAGCCTACGCGGACCAGCTCGATCGCCTCCTTGGCTTTGCGCAGCCCACGCTTTCCCTTGTGCCGGTCGATCATCCGCTGAAGATCAACCACGCCACAGTGCGGCATGTCCCGGTCCTCAAAAGCCGTCCTCGGTACACGCACGCAGCTGTCCCCCAAGGCCACGAGTTCGTCAACGGTGAGCAATTCCGCCATGTCCAGCCAGGTCCGCTCGGGGGTGGTCACCGGAATTCCGTCGACTGTTGTGACCTCGTCGCCATAAAGCTTCATGCGGTGGACAACGATGTGCGGCCGGTTCAGGTGGGCCGCACCCGCAGGCCTGATGAGGTGGAACATCTCTGGAGTCCCTTTCTGCTGACGGCCCGGCAGGAGCAGGAGCTCAACCGCGGTGGCGTGTGATGCTGCGCACCGCTCATTGACCTCAACGAAAGGCCGCACCCTGGCGCTTAAGGGGAGCTCCGACGTCGGGCTTTCCGAACGGATCCCCCTGCCGAGGCGCCGCAGCGACCAGTGTCGCAGCCGCCGCGGTGAAACTCCCGCCCGCGTCGCCTCCGCAACCGTGAACGGCCGGTCCTGGAGTTCCGCTGGCAACGGGCGAGGGGTCTTCATGAACTCATCAGAACAGAATCCTGCAGACCGTGCAGAAGTTATCCACAACCCCCATCGGTTGCTCCGTATCTGTCGTTCTCGCGCGTGAAAACGACAGATACGGAGCAGTCGATGGGGTTAGTCCTCGCTGTGGAGCTCACGCTGGCGGGCGCTGAGCAGCTCAATCTCCGGCCGCGCGGCCACAAAGCGTTCGACGGCGGTGAGCACCTCCACGAGGTGCGCCCGGTCAGCTGCCACCAGGCCGACGCCCACCTGCGAGCGCCGGTACTGGTCGTGGTCCCCCACCTCGGCGACGGACACGTCGAAGCGGCGCCCGAGCTCGGCGAGCAGCGGCCTGATGACGGAGCGTTTTTCCTTCAGGCTCTGGACGTCGCCCAGCAGGATATCGAATTCAATCCAGCCGACCCACATGCTTCATATCGTATCGATTGCTCCGCAAGGGTCGTTCTGGGGACTCAAAACGACCGCTACGGAGCAATCGATGGGGGTCAGATGGTGAGTTCGCCCATCCGGTCCCAGCCGTCGCCGTCGAGCTGGCGGCTGATGATCCGGGGCGTTTCGGCCAGGGCCTGCGGCATGTCGGCCATGGCCTGCTTGAAGTGCGCGCTGTTCACGTGGTCCTCGGCGGCATCGTCCTTGAACGCTTCCACCAGGACGAACTCGTGGGGATCGTCCACGCTGCGGGACCAGTCAAACCAGAGGTTGCCGGGCTCTTCGCGGGTTGCTTTAGTGAAGCTGTCCACGAGGCCGAGCCAGCGCTCGGACCAGTCGGGCTTGACCTTGAATTTTACGACGATGAAGATCATGGGTTTTCCTTCGGGTTGCGGATTGTTGGGTGGTCAGCCGCCGGCCAGGGCGAGCTCGCAGGCCAGGATGGCTTCGCGGGCCTGCTGCTGTTCTGCCGGGGTGCCGGCCTGCTCCGCCCACTGTTCGGCGAGCTGGAATTCCACCACCGCCTGGGTCAGCCGGCCGGCTCCGTGCAGGGTCCGGCCGAGGCTCTGGTGCAGCCCCGCCATCCATCGCCGGGTGAGCCGGTCATGCGCGGTTGATGCGTATTCGAGGGCACTGCGGGTCCACGATTCCGCATGGGCGGTGTCGGCGATGGCCAGCATTTGCAGCGCATCGACGGCGAGGTACTCCTCGCCGAGGTGGTCGCCGAGTTCGGCAGCCTGTTCAAACAGGGGAACGGCCATGGCGCTGTGGCCGCTGGAATTGAGCAGCCGTCCGCGCTCCAGCAGGACGCGGACGCCCACGGTGGGTTCTTCGCTGCAATCAATCGAATCCAGCAGCGCATCGGCTTCCTCATACCGCTCCTGCAGGCCCATGGCCCGGCCCAGCTGGGTGGCGAGTTCGGCTTTTTCGTCGGTGTTGTAGGCGGGGTCGTCCAGGGCTTCCCGGAAACGTTGTTCGGAGAACGCGGGATCCCCATAGTTCCAGAGGCGGTCAAGGGTCTGTTGGTCCAGCATGTACCTTCTCCTGATCAGCTTTCACCTGCGGCGAGTTGGCGTGCCCCTTCAACGTATCGCGAAGTGACATGCCTTTGCGCCGCCCTGGTCACCAGGCCACCCGCACGGTAGAACCGGTTAGCCGGCACGCTGAACGCGGTGATCTTGAGGAACACCCGCCCGGTGTCATCGATCTCAACCTCAAATGCCTCTTCGCCCCGCGCCGGATGCCCAGGCAGTGTTCCGTAGCCGAACCCGGCAGACTGCGGCGCAGCGCCCGGCACCGGCCGCCGGACCCAGACCACTTCGCACGGTGCGTTGATGCGGAAAGGCCCGACGCCGAAGCCGCTCACCACGCGCGTTCCGGGACGGACGACGTCGGACTCCGCCCGGACGCGCAAACCGGAGCGCCGCTGCAGTTCCCAGGTCAGGATCCCCTGCGCCACGCGGCGGTAGACCGCCAACCCGTCGCCCAAATAGACCTGGGATACCAGGCAGGGGTACCCCGCCGGCGGCCGGCCGTTCTCGGTGGAGCCGACACCCGGATAGTCAAGCCGGCCGCCCACCAGACGCTTCTCAGTCAACGGAATCCTCCCGGGTTCCCGTCAGCCGCGCCCACCCCAGCTGCTCCTGCTGCTTGCGGCTGAGCGTGGCCACCACCAGATCGTAGGAGTCCTCCACCATGTCCCGGACCATGCCATCCGGCAACGCACCGTCCAGCCGCACCCCGTTCCAATGCGTCTTGTTCATGTGCCAGGCGCCAGTAATTTCAGGGTGCGCGGCGCGGAGTTGCTCGGCCAGGGCAGGCTCGCACTTCAGGCTCACGGACCAGTCATCCGCGTCCATGGCGGATGCCGCGAACATCTTGGCTTCGTGCCGGGATCCCCCGGCAACGGCTGCGCGGACCTTGAACACGGATGTCTCCGGTCCGAACGGAAAATCTTCGAAGGCTCCGGGAAAGCTCAGGCAGATGCTCCGGAGGGCAGCAGCGTCCATGCCACGAGCCTATCCGCCCGCGGCCGTGGGCTTAACCTGCTGCGCGGGCATCACCAATGCTGTGCAGTCCTTCCGGGGTGGTGCCGTTGACTTCGTAATCGCCCACGATGCGTGCCTTGAACACTGCCGGGTTGTGGGTGGAGACGGTGCGCGCGTTGCGCCAGTGCCGGTCCAGGGACTTCGAGGTGGAAGTTGAGGAAGCGCCGGTGACATCGAAGAGCTGCTGGGCGGCGGCCTGCACCAGCTCAGGCACCAGCAGCTGCGCCTTCTCCACGGCGACTTCGCCCCGGACATACCGCTGCACCGGGGTGAGGTCCAGCGCCGGACCGGCGGCGGCGTCGAGCTCCCGCGCGGCCGCCAGCACCACGGACTCGGCGGCGAACACCTTGGCTGACAGCTGCCCCACCAGCTGCAGGATCAGCGGGTCATGGCGGAACAGCTCTCCGGACCCGGTGTTGAACGTCCGCTTCCGGTCACGGACCAGCGAGCGGGCATCAGCGAGCGCCGCCCGGCCGATGCCCGCCAGGACGGCGAGCAGGACCAGCTGGAAGAAGGCCGGCTCGTGCGTGGTGGACACCGAGCGCTGGATGATGTTCGCAGGGGGCACGACGGCGTCGCGGAAGATGGTGGTGCCCGTTCCCGTCAGCTGCTGGCCGAAGCCGTCCCAGTCGTCGAGGATTTCCACGCCCGGCTGGGAGGTGCTGACCACGGCGTACTGCCGGCCCTCGATGCCCTCGGTGCTGGCGGTGACGGCGATCCATTCGGCGAAGATGGTGCCGGTGGTGTAGAACTTCCTGCCGTTCAGCAGCCAGTTCTCACCGTCGCGGCTGAGTGTGGTGCCGGTGGAACCGATGACGATTCCGGACCGCTCCGTGGCGGCGTTGCCGAAGATCTCGCCTGCCACCACCCGGGGGTACCAGCGGTTCTGGAAGTCCGCCGGTTCCAGGCCCACCGTCTCCACGAAGGCGAAGTGTGACCGGTAGAGGTGCGCCACGGACGAATCCGCTTCCGCCAGCTCAATGAGCAGCCGGAAGAACGGCTCGAAGCCGATCCCGTCACCGCCGTGTGCCACGGGTACGCGCAGCCGTCCGAAGCCGGCTTCGTTGAGCCAGCGGACCTGCTCGAACGGCAGGACCCGGTCCTGTTCCCGGGCCAGGGCGCCGTCAGCGATCCGGGCGAAAATCGGCCTGAACCGCTCGGCCAGGCGCTGGTACCCGGCTTCGGCCGATGCTGCCGCAGCGGGCGCTGTGGCCGTTGTGGTCCCTGGTGCGTAGGTCATGACGTCTCCCCCATCGTGGTGCAGGTCCTGGTGGCCGGGCTAGAGCTTGGTGATGTCGGCGGCCGGGTCCTGGTCCCACGGGGTGGGCAGGATGCCGTTCTGGTAGCTGGCGAACCAGGCCTTGACCTCGGGCGACTGGAAGGCTTCCTTGAGCGCGTTCGCCTTCTCCGACCCGGCGAAGTCCTTCCGGCCGGCCACCACAATCCGGAACGGGATCTGGTCCGCATCCGATTCGAAGGCCAGGGCGTCGGCCTTGGTGTGCTTGGCGTCGGCTGCCATCCGGGCGACGAGGAAGCCGGCGTCAACGTCGGGCAGGGTCTTGGCGAGGGACTGCTGGTCCACCTCGACGAACTGCAGCTTCTTCGGGTTGGCCGTGATGTTCTTCTGCGACGTGTGGATCACGGTGGCCTCCGAGAGTTCCAGCAGGCCTGCGTCGCGGAGCATGAACAGGGCGCGGCCGTTGTTGGCCGGGTCCACGGGAATGCCGATCTTGGCACCGTCCGGAAGTTCACTCAGGGATTTGTACTTGTCGGACCAGATACCGCCCGGTGCGCTGTAGACGTAGAAGAGGCCCACGTTCTCCAGGTTCTTGTCCTGGTTGAACTGCCGCAGGTAGGCGTTGTGCTGGAAGAAGTTGGCGTCGAATTCACCGTTGGCCACGGCCAGGTTGGGCTGGATGATGTCCGTGACGTACGTGGGCTCCAGAGTCCAGCCCTTGGCTTCAAGGAGCTTCTGGGCGATCTTGGTGGGCTCCTGGTAGGGGGCCGATTCGGTGACGATGATCTTGATGGTTTTGCCGCCGCCGGCCGCGCTGGCGCCACCCGGGTTGACGAGGCCGCAACCGGTCAGGGCCGAAACCGAGACTGCGCCAGCACCCGCGAGGGCATACTTGAGGAAACTTCTACGCTGCATGATGTGTGGTCCTTAGAAATAAACGGGCTAGACAGTGATGGTGGCGGGCTTGTTTTCGGCCGCCGCGGAAAATTCGGTGAAGGCGCCCCGGAATGCTGCGGCCGGGTGCCTGTCATTGAGGCGCGGGCCGGCGCCGAAGAGCTTTTCGCGCAGGGTGCCCTGCGCGTAGTCGGCCTGGGCCAGGCCACGGCTGCGCAGTTCGGGCAGCACACCGTTGATGAAATCGGTGTACGAGCCCGGGAGGGTCTGGTTGATGATGTTGATGCCGTCGATTCCGGCGTCCTGCCACTCTTCGAGGCGGTCGGCAATCTGCTCCGGCGTACCCACCACGCGGTTGGCGCGGCTGCGGTAGAGCGCAATGTCACGCAGCGTGGGGTTGCCGCCGCGGACGGAGGCCCGGATCGCGGTCAGGTGGCCCTGGCTGCCTTCGGTCTCAAGGTCACCGAGAGGTGTATCCAGGGGCAGGCCGCCAAGGTCCACGCCGACTCCCCCGCCCACGTGGGCCAGCAGGGCCTCGATGTCCAGGCTTTCCTCCAGCTCGTCGGCCTTGCGGTTGGCCTCGGCTTCCGTGCCTCCCACCACGAAGTGCATTCCCTGCAGGAACTTCACGTCATCGGGGTGGCGTCCTGCGGCTACGGCCTGTTCACGCACGGCTGCCGTGTACTTCGCGGCCACGTCCGTGTTCGGCGCCAGGGTGAAGGTGGCCTCCGCGTTGGCGGCGCAGAACTGCTGGCCGCGGCCGGAGCTGCCGGCCTGGAACAGCACCGGGGTGCGCTGCCGTGACGGCGCTGAAAGGTGCGGCCCGTCAATGGAGTACCTCGGTCCGCGGTGGTAGATCTTGCTGACCTTCTCCGGATCGGCGTGGACACCGTTTTCCTTGTCCAGGAGCAGGGCGTCGTCCTCCCACGAGCCTTCCCACAGCTTGTAGGCCGCCTCAACGTATTCGTCGGCCCAGTCGTAACGCTCATCATGCTTGGTCAGCTCGGTGGCGTTGAAGTTCCGGTGGGCGTTTTCCAGCACGCTCGTGACGATGTTCCAGGCGACGCGTCCGTTGCTGATATGGTCCAGCGTGGACATCTGCCGGGCGAACTGGAACGGATGGCTCTGGATGACCGACGACGTCGCGGCCAGCCCGATCTCGCGGGTCGAGGTGGCGAGTGCGGACAGCAGGATCAGGGGATCGTTGGACGGCACCTGGAGGCCCTTTTTCAGCAGCGACGCCCACCCGCCGTCGTAATCGCCGTAAAGGCCTACGACGTCGGCGAAGAAGATCGCGTCAAACTTGGCGTCCTCGAGCTGGCGGGCCAGGTCAATCCAGAGCGGCAGCTCGTTGAACCGGTGCTGCTGCGCCTCCGGGCGGCGCCACTGGCCGCCCATGATGTGGCTGGACGTGTTCATCACGAACGCGCTGATCAGCAGGCGGGGGCGGGGCCCGTCGAACCGGGTACTGGGTGTTGAAGTCATGGGTGTGCCCTCCAAAGGGGAAGAAAAAGGGTGACGGACCGGACCGGTGGCTTAGAGGCGCTTGTCGAGCCGCCGCGCGATGTACGAGCCGCCCAGCTGGACGATGGTGACCAGCAGGATCATCAGGACGATGGCGGTGATCATCAGCGGTGTTTCGTAGCGGTAATACCCGTAGCGGATGGCGAAGTCGCCGATCCCGCCGCCGCCCACCAGGCCGGCCATCGCCGAATACGAGATGAAGCTGACTGTCATGATGGTGACGGAGCTGACCAGCCCTGGCTTCGCTTCCACGATCAGGACATCCCGGACAATCTGGCGCCGGCTTGCCCCCATGGACCGCGCGGCTTCAACGACGCCGCCGCCCAGCTGGCTCAGGTTCTGCTCCACAAAGCGGGCGAAGTAGGGAATGGCGTTGATGGTCAGCGGCACGATCACGGCGGCTGTGCCAATGGTGGTTCCCACAATGAAACGGGTGACCGGAATGATCGCTATCAGCAGGATCAGGAACGGGAAGGACCGCACCAGGTTGACGAGCCCGTCCAGGATGCGGTGCAGCCTGGGCTTGTGCTTCAGTCCATTGGGGCCGATGGTGTACAGCAGCACGCCCAGGGGGGTGCCCAGAAGGACCGCCAGCGGGATGGCAACCAGCAGCATGGTGAGGGTCTGCCCCATGGCGACGCCGATTTCGGGCAGGACTTCCAGGATGCGGTCAAGCATTGATCAGGCCTTCCGAAACGGCTTTCGTGTGGGCTGAGCGGTCCAGCCGGATCTCGTCCGAGATCAGGTACCGGCCGCTCTGGGTCGCGGGGTGGAAGCCGGGGCGCTGCAGTTCGCTGAGGTCGAACTGTTCCACCACCCGGCCGTCCTCCATCACGGCAACGTTGTCCGCGATGGCCTTGATGACGTTCATTTCATGCGTCACCACCACAATCGTGATGCCGAATTTGGCGTTAACGTCGGCCAGGTACTGCAGGACCGAGGCCGTGGTCCGCGGTCAACGGCCGACGTCGGCTCGTCGCAGAGCAGCACTTTGGGTTCGGTGGCAAGGGCGCGGGCAATGGCCACCCGTTGCTTCTGGCCACCGGACAGCTTCGCCGGGTAGGTTCGCGCCTTGTCGCTGAGGTCCACGATCTCCAGGGTTTCGGCGGCACGACGGCGGCGCTCGGCCTTGCCGATGCCGGCAAACTTCAGCGAAAGCTCAACGTTCTCCTGCGCGGTGAGGTTGTTGAGCAGGTTGAAGTGCTGGAAGATCATCCCGATGTCGTGCCGCTTGGTGCGCAGCTCGGCATCGGACAGCGTGAGGAGGTCAACGCCATCCATCAGGACGCGGCCCGCCATGGGGCGCTCCAACAGGTTGATGTTCCGCAGCAGCGTGGACTTCCCTGCGCCGGAAAACCCGATAATGCCCTGGATGGTGCCCCGCTGGATGTGCAGGCTGACATCATCAACGGCGGTAAAACGGCCGGTGGGCGAGTCGAATGAGGTGGTGACGTTCTGGATCTCAATCACAGGTCATCACCTGCTGGGGCTGCCGTCCGGCTGCCAGTCTGTACTTCATGAATTCCTCCGGGCTAACCCGAGGAAACCCCTTGTACACCGGCGTCAGGGCAGCCTTGAGCTGCCTGAGCGGTCCGGGAACACAGTGGTTCTCCATCGGTCCTGGCAGTAGCACCCGCCCACAACAAGGAGGGGTTGCTGCGGCGTCACAAAGCCAGGTCTCTCAGCCGCTCGAGATGGTTACAGGACGAATCTGGCACAGGCACGCCCCGGGAGCGAAGCCGCACGTCACACGCGGTAACCGGAACGACGCCGCAGGTCACGGAAGGTAAAGTGGCGCAACCTGGCTCAACCCCGGGGTCCCCACGGGCGGCTGGCCGGTGCTAGTCTGCGAACATGTCACATGAACGGGCGACCATCCCAGTTCTGGACCTGAGTACCGCACGCCAGCCCTACGGTTCCTTCAGCCCGGAATTCATCGACCAACTGCGGGACGCCGCGCACAGCGTGGGGTTCTTCCAGATCACCGGCTACGGCGCCGCACCCGGGCAGGCGGAGGAGCTGCTGGAACTCCTCAAGCGCTTCTTCAGCCTGCCCCTTGAGGAGCGGATGAAGCTGGACAACCGGCTGTCGCCCCACTTCCGGGGCTACACGCGGATGGGTACGGAAGTGACCCAGGGAAAGGCTGACGCCCGGGAGCAGATCGACTATTCCCCTGACCGCGAGCCACTCCACGATTACCCCGCCGACCAGCCCTACTGGCTGCTGCAGGGGCATAATCTTTGGCCCGACGAGGCCATGCCCGAGCTCAGGCCTGCCGCCATGGCCTGGGCTGAGCTGATGTCCGAGGTGGGCATGGAGCTCCTGCGCGGCATTGCGGTGGCGCTGGGCCTGCCCGAGGACCACTTCGACGAGCCGTTCGGCGACGAACCGGCCTGGATGGGCAAGCTGGTGCATTACGTTGGCGGGGTTGTGGAAGCTGCCGGCGACCAGGGCGTGGGTTCCCACGCCGACTATGGTTTTGTCACCCTCCTGCTCCAGGACGAGGTGGGCGGGCTGGAAGTGCTGCCACATGGAACCACCGAGTGGGCCACTGTGGAGCCTCTTCCCGGAGCGCTGGTGGTGAACCTTGGCGAGATGCTGGAGGTGGCCACTGAGGGGTACCTCGCCGCCACCATCCACCGGGTCAAAGCCCCGCCGCCCGGTGTGGACCGGTATTCCGTGCCGTTTTTCTGGTCTCCGCGCCTCGATGCCGTCATCGACCCCGTGCCGCTGCCGCCGGAACTGAAGGCCCAGGCGCGCGGACTCTCGGACGATCCCACCAACCCGATGCTCGCCTCGTTCGGCCTGAACATGCTCAAGGGCAGGATGCGCGCGCACCCCGATGTGACCGAGCGCCACTACCCGGAGCTTATGCAGCGCTGACGCCCGGGCGGGCGGGCACTCCGGTCAGAGGTTGTATTTCCAGGCCTGCTGCGCCGGGCACACGTTCATCACCACGTCCAGTCCGGCCGCCTTGGCCCGCTCGGCGGCGGCCTCGTCGATGACGCCAAGCTGGAGCCACACTGCTTTGGCGCCCACGGCAATGGCCTGGTCAACCACCGCGCCGACTTTTTGCGAGTTCACGAAGCAGTCCACGACGTCGATGGGGTGCTTTTCTGCCGGGATGTCACCGAGGGTGCGGTACCCGGCCTCGCCGTGCACCGGGTCCCCGGGCAGGTTCACGGGGATGATCTGCATCCCCAGCCGATCGCGGATAAAAAGCGACGTATCGTAAGCCGCGCGCCACTCATTGGTGGTGAGGCCAACGATGGCCCACCGCCCTTTGGTTCGCATAAGGCGCTCGATGACTGCAGGATCGTTGGCGTGGCCCATGATCCAAGCGTACATCGTCCCCATATGGGCCTCGGGTCGAATTTTTGAATGACCTTGGGGGCTCATTGCGGTCGTGAACGAATATTACTTTCCGCGGACCCCGATTTGGCGCAGCGCGTGCGGTTCGGGTCTAGTAGGAGGTGACCATCCCGAGCGGCCGAGAGACCTGGATCGATGAAGCCGCAGCATCCCTGGTCGGCCTGCCGCCGACACAGCTGTACCCGCTGAGGCGACCATCCTCGGCACACAGCGAAGGGTGCTACTGCCAGGACCGATGGAGCACGCAATGACATCAGAAATTTCTTCACCCGCGCCTTTTTCCACCCCGGAACCCGGCAGCGCCGCATCAGCGGCTGTTGCGGTGGATACCCCCAAAGCCACTTCGAACGCGACGGCGATCGAAGCAGGGCTGCGTGACGCGCCCGGCCCCTCCAGCGGCTCATCGGGATGGTCCTCGACCGAGCCCAAGGACGTCGCCGTGCACGGCGCACCGTCCGGAAGGCCGGCGCGTCACAGCAGCACCATCACCGCCCGGCGCCAGACGACCGCACAGCACCAGGGGACCGCGCAGCACCAGACCGAAACCCAGCCGGACAATGTGGGATTTTGGGAGCAGCAGGCGCTCCGCCTGGACTGGGCCCCGTCCGGAGAATCATCCGGGGGCAAGCCCTGGCACACCGCGCACCGCCGCGTCCCCGCCGACGCCGCCGCCGGGAAAGGCCCGGAAATCACCTGGTTTGAGGGCGGCAAGCTCAACGTCGCCTACAACTGCGTGGACCGCCACGTCGAGGCCGGCCGCGGCAGCAAGGTGGCCCTCTTCTTCGAGGGCGAGCCCGGTGACCGCCGCGCCATCACCTACGCCGAACTCCAGCGGGACGTTTCCAAAGCTGCCAACGCGCTCCTGGCGCTGGGCATCACCAAGGGCGACCGTGTGGTCATCTACCTGCCGGTCATCCCCGAAACCGTCATCATCACCCTCGCCGTGGCACGGATCGGCGCCATCCACTCCCTGGTGTTCGGCGGCTTCTCCGCCGAGGCGCTGAAGTTCCGCGTCGAGGACACGGGAGCAAAACTGCTGGTGACCACGGACGGCCAGTTCCGCCGCGGCGTCGCCGTGCCCGTGAAGGACAACGCCGACGCGGCCGTCGCCGGGGACAACGCCATCGAGCACGTCCTGGTGGTCAACCGCACCACCCCGGCGGACGAACTCGCGTCCGTGCCCATGGCTGAAGGCCGCGACGTTTGGTGGCATGACGCCGTCGGAAGCGCCCCGGACGTCCACGAACCTGAGGCGTTCGACGCCGAGACTCCCTTGTTCATCATGTACACGTCCGGGACCACGGGTAAGCCCAAGGGTCTGGTACACACCTCCGGCGGGTACCTGACACAAGCCTCCTGGAGCTTCGAGCACTTGTTCAGTAACCCCGATCCGGCCCTCCGGGACCAGGACGTTCACTGGTGCACCGCGGACCTCGCCTGGGTCACCGCCCACACCTACGAGATCTACGGACCGCTCTCCAACGGGGTCACCCAGGTCATCTTCGAAGGCACGCCGAACACCCCGCACCCCGGCCGGCACTTCGAAATCATCGAGCGCTACGGCGTCACGCAGTACTACACGGCGCCCACGCTGGTCCGCTCCCTGATGGGCTGGTTCCCGGACGGTGTGCCGGACACCTACAACCTCTCCTCCATCCGGATGCTCGGGACCGTGGGTGAGGCCGTCAACCCGGAGGCGTGGCGCTGGCTGCGCCACAACGTCGGCGCCGGCACCGCCCCCGTGGTGGACACCTGGTGGCAGTCCGAAACCGGCGCCACCATCCTCTCCCCCGCCCCCACGGACACCGATTTCAAGCCCGGGTGCGCGGCCCGCCCGCTGCCCGGGGTCAGCACCAGGATCGTGGACGACGCCGGCAATACGGTGCCGCCGGGCGTCCAGGGATTCATTGTGGTGGACACCCCCGGGCCCGCCATTGCGCGTACAGTCTGGGGCAACCCCCGCCGCTACTACGACTCCTACTGGAGCAAGTACGTGGAGCAGGGCTGGTTCCTCGCCGGCGACGGCGCCAAGTACGACGCCGACGGCGACATCTGGATCCTGGGCCGGGTGGACGACACCCTCAACGTCTCCGGCCACCTGCTGTCCACCATCGAGATCGAGTCGGCCCTGGTGTCCCACCCGGACGTGGTGGAGGCCGGCGTCTGTCCGGTGGCCGATCCAAAGACCGGGCACGCGATCGTGGCGTTTGTCGTCCCCACCCGCCCCCTCCCCTCGCAAGCACGGGCCGGGAACCCTGCGGGCGTGGGCCCGGACGCGTTCGTCGAGGAGCTCCGCAGCCACGTCGCGAAGGCGATCGGCCCCATCGCCAAGCCGCGCGACGTCGTCGTGGTTTCCGACGTACCCAAGACCCGCAGCGGCAAGATCATGCGCCGGCTGCTGACCCAACTCTTTGAGGGGACCGCCCTGGGCGACACCACCTCACTGCAAAACGAGCCGGCCATCGCCGGAATCCAGGACGTCCTGCGCGAGCGGGCCCTAGCAAAGGAAAATTCATGACAGACATCAGCAACGTTGCGCGTCTCTCCGAGCCGCTGAAATTCGCCTACTGGGTGCCGAACGTTTCCGGCGGCCTGGTGGTCTCCACCATCGAACAGCGGACCAGCTGGGACTTCGCCTACAACAAGAAGCTGGCGCAGATCGCCGAGAACTCCGGCTTCGAATACGCCCTGACGCAGACCCGCTACGCCGCGTCCTATGGTGCGGACAAGCAGCACGAGGCAACCTCATTCAGCCTGGCGCTGCTGGCCGCTACCGAACGGCTGAAGGTCATCTCCGCTGTTCACCCCGGCATGTGGCACCCCGGCGTGCTGGCCAAGTACATCATCACCGCTGACCACATCTCCAACGGCCGCGCCGCCGTCAACATCGTCTCCGGCTGGCTCAAGAACGAGTTCACCAACTTCGGCCTCGAATGGCTGGAGCACGACGAACGCTACGTCCGCACCGAGGAGTTCATCAAGGTCCTGCGCGGCCTGTGGACCGAGCAGGAGTACAGCCAGTCCGGCAAGTACTACAACATCACCGACTTCACCCTGAACCCGGCCCCCGTGGACGTTCCGGGCCGCGCGCACCCGGAGATCTTCTTCGGCGGCAACTCCACTGCAGCCCAGGCCACGGCCGGCCGCGTCGCCGACTGGTATTTCTCCAACGGCAAGGACCTGGAAGGCTTCAAGGAGAACATTGCAGGTGTGGTCGCTGCGTCCGGGGAAACCCGCCGCGGAACGGAAGGGGCGCTCCCCGCACCGAGGTTCGGCCTCAACGGCTTTGTCATTTCCCGCGATTCCGAGAAGGAAGCCCGCGACACCCTGCGTGAGATCGTGGAAAAGGCGCACAAGCCGGCCGTCGAAGGCTTCCGGGACGCCGTGCAGGAAGCCGGCGCGTCCACCAAGGACGGCAAGGGCATGTGGGCCGACTCCACCTTCGAGGATCTGGTTCAGTACAACGACGGCTTCAAGACCCAGCTGATCGGCACCCCGGAGCAGATCGCCGAGCGGATCGTGGAGTACAAGAAGATCGGCGTGAACCTGTTCCTCACCGGCTACCTCCACTTCCAGGAGGAAGTGGCCGCCTTTGGCCAGGACATCCTGCCGATCGTGCGCGAACTCGAAGCCGACCTGGCGCGGAAGAACGGCACCGAACTCGACTTGTCCGGAACCCCGGTTGCCAAGGTGGAGGTGGCTGCGTAATGTCTGACCGCACCTTTGGATTCCGCACCCGCGCGCTGCATGCCGGCGGCACCCCCGATGCCGAGCACGGCGCCCGGGCCGTGCCGATCTACCAGACCACATCCTTCGTGTTCAAGGACACCCAGGACGCCGCCAACCTCTTCGCCCTGCAGAAGTACGGCAACATCTACTCCCGCATCGGCAACCCCACCGTGGCCGCGTTCGAAGAGCGGATCGCTTCCCTGGAGGGCGGCATCGGCGCGGTGGCAACGTCCTCGGGCATGGCCGCCGAGTTCATCACCTTCGCCGCTCTCACCCAGGCCGGGGACCACATCGTGGCCGCCTCCCAGCTCTACGGCGGCACCGTCACCCAGCTGGACGTGACACTGCGCCGGTTCGGCGTGGACACTACGTTCGTTCCCGGTACCGACCCCGCGGACTACGCCGCGGCGGTCCAGGACAACACCAAGGCGATCTTCGTCGAGGTTGTGGCCAACCCGTCGTCGGAGGTCCAGGACCTTGCAGCGCTGGCCAAGGTAGCTCACGACGCCGGGATTCCCCTGGTGGTCGACGCCACTTTGAGCACGCCGTACCTCGTGCGGCCCATCGAACACGGCGCCGACATCGTCATCCACTCCGCCACCAAGTTCCTGGGCGGCCATGGCACCACCCTGGGCGGTGTGATCGTCGAAAGCGGCAGGTTCAACTGGGGCAACGGCAAGTTCCCCACCATGACCGAACCGGTGGCCTCCTACGGCAATGTCTCCTGGTGGGGCAACTTCGGCGAGTACGGCTTCCTCACCAAACTTCGCTGCGAACAGCTCCGCGACATCGGCCCGGCGCTCTCCCCGCAGTCCGCCTTCCAGCTGCTGCAGGGCGTGGAAACCCTCCCGCAGCGCCTGGACGAGCACCTGAAGAACGCCCAGGCCGTGGCCGAATGGCTCGAGGCCGACGATCGCGTGGCCTACGTGAACTTCTCCGGGCTGCCGTCCCACCCGCACTTTGAGCGGGCAAAAAAGTACCTGCCGCTGGGCCCCGGCTCGGTGTTCTCCTTCGGGGTGAAGGGCGGCCGGGCTGCCGGCCAGAAGTTCATCGAGTCCCTGCAGCTGGCGTCCCACCTGGCCAATGTGGGCGACTCCCGCACCCTGGTGATCCACCCCGGTTCCACCACCCACCAGCAGCTCAGCCCCGAGCAGCTCGAGTCGGCCGGAGTCCCCGCGGACCTGGTCCGCATCTCCGTGGGCCTGGAAGACATCGAGGATATCCTCTGGGACCTGGACCAGGCCCTGGCCGAGGCCTCGGCAGCCCCTTCGTCAGCCGACGTCGAGTCAATCATTGAAGCCGAATCCTGCACGATTGGAGCACGCGCATGAGCGTCGAAACCCGCACCTGGGAAGGCCCCTCCGCACCGGAGCGCCTGAACCTGCTGCGCGCAGCCAAGACGATTGCAATTGTGGGCGCCTCGGACAAACCCTCCCGGGCGAGTTACTTCGTGGCGACGTACCTGCAGTCCTCCACCCGGTACAAGGTGTACTTCGTGAACCCGGTGGTCAAGGAGATCCTGGGCGAGCCCACATACGCCTCGCTGGCCGACCTTCCGGAGAGCCCGGACATCGTGGACGTATTCCGCAAGCACGATGACCTGCCGGGCGTCCTGGACGAAGCCATCGCGGCAGGCGCCAAGACGCTCTGGCTGCAGCTCGGGTCATGGCATGAGTCTGTGGCGGCCGACGCCGAGGCAGCCGGGCTCAACGTGGTGATGGACCGCTGCGTGAAGATTGAACACGCCCGGTTCCATGGCGGCCTGCACCTGGCCGGCTTCGACACCGGCGTGATCTCGTCCCGCCGGCAGCTCCTCTCCTGACGGACCTGCCGCAGGAAAAAACTATTCAGCGGCTGAACTTCTTCAGCCAGACGGAACCGGGGCCGGCATCGCTGGCCCCGGTTTTTTCGTTCTTCCCGGGGGCGGTAAGTCCCGGAGCCAGGGCTTCGACCACGGCGGGCGCTTCGGACACGAGATTCCCCGCGTTATCGAGCAGGTCGGTGGTGCCGGCACCCTGCCCTCGGTTCTGTCCGTCCGTTGTTGCCCCGTCCCGCACGGAGGGTCCGCCCTCCGCGGCGCCCGCCGCGTTCCCGGCCGCGCCGTCGGCCGCTGCCTTTCCGGCCGACGCAGCACCCGGGTCCGCCTTGCCGCGGCCCGTCCCGGCTTCCTGGGAAGGACTCCCGGTCGCCGGTTCCGGCGCCGCCGGGCCCGGAGCACCTGATTCCTGGTCTTCACGTTCCTGCCCGGCCGGCACCGGGATGTCCTGGGAACCGGAGTCGAGGGTGTGGTCCGGCACGCGGCTTGCCGGGCCGCCGGCGGCCGGAGCCCCCGTGATGGTCCAGGAAGGTGCCCAGTCCTGCATCATGTGCTGGACGGACGGGCTGGCGTTGAGGCCCGGGGACGACGCAGTGGCTGCCACTCCGGTGACCCCCAGGCCCATCCCGGCGATGACGGCAAGGCCCACGGCAGCGGACCGGTGCCTGCGGCGCAGCCGGTGGCGGCCCAGTTCGTGGGTGTGGCCGGAGAGGAGCGCGGCCAGGTCAGCGCGGGGCTCGGGGACCGGCAGGGCAGCCAGGCTCCCCAGCGACAGCAAGGTGGCCCGTAGCCTGGGGTCCGTTTCGCCGGCATCAACCAGCATCTCATCCACAGTTCGGACCAGGGGGTTGGTGGTGGCCGTCATGGCGTTACATACTCCTTCACTGCGGACTGCTCGCGCAGCCGGATCAGGGCGCGGCGCTGGAGCTGTTTCACGGCGCCGCTGCTTTTCCCGACAATCTCGGCAGCCTGCTCAATGGTCAGTCCGGCGATCAGGCGGAGGGTAAGGACCTCGCGCTGGTCATCCGGCAGGACGCTGAGAAGGTCCTGGACTTCCTGCGGCGAGATGGTCTCCATGGCTTCATCCTCGGCTGAGGACTCGGTGCGTCCGTCCAGATCGGGTTCGAACTCGAGCTCAACCGGGGCCCGGCGGCGGCGCCGGTGGTCATCCACCATCCGCGCGTGGGCCACGGAGAAAACGAACGTCCGCAGCCCCGCCACACCGCCGGTCACCGTATCCAGCCGCGGCAGGACGGCCAGGAAGACTTCCTGCATAACGGCCTCCGGATCTTCTACCCCGCGGGCGGTGAGGTAGCCCAGGACCTGTGATGCATAAGAACGGTAGACGATGCTGAAAAGCTCCGGATCGCGGGCGCGCGCACGCAGGGTGTCGTCTGTCAGCGCATCGGTCACGGACGTTATGACTTTCGGTGAGGGGACTCTGCTTGCCCCGCTAACTGTACCCTCCGGTAACATGCCGCCGGGAGCGAATCATGCGCCGTTGCGAAAAAGGCCGGCCTGGAACCTGATGGGGGACAAGTTCCAGACCGGCTCTTCATAGGGGTAATCGCCCAGGACCCGCCGGGGGTTACGCCCTGTCACAAACTTTTCAAAAAACTTTAATTGGGGATCCGCGGCCCTCCCGCAGGCGCCTCAAACGGCGCCCGACCACCGAGCCCCGGACACACCTTCGCGTACTGCATTGAAGTGGGCAAACGCGCGGACCCGGCTGACGGACACATGCCGGTCATCGCAGGCCTGCTCTGCCACAGCGGGCACGGCCAGGGGGCGGAGCGCTGCTGGTGCGGGGGCGGGGATGCGCTGATCGGCGGTGCCGGCGGCGGACAAATCGGTAACGAGCCCCATTCCTGCGCATTCCCGGACGGCGGCAATGCCGGCAGCGACGGCGGGCTTGTCCCTGAAGGCTTCGGACACAGCCATCACGGTGCCGTCCGGTGCCTTGAGCCTGAACCTGAACAGCGAATCCGAGTCGAGAAAAACTTCAAACATTCCGGCCATAACAAAAATCCTTCCGGTCAGCGGGGTCCCTGCCGGTGGCGTCATTGTCACGTGGCAGGCCCGGACGCATCCCTGCGCCATGTTCCCGCGGGTCTGGTCGAACGATCTGTTGATCCGTTCACCCTATGTTAAAAGTCTCGCGGGCGCCCCTGCGGCCTCACAAGGCCGCCGGGGTTAACCCTGTGTAAATTGCGTCCATCCGGCCCCGTGGAACGGCCTCCTGCCCGCGAAAAAACGGCGGCGGGCCACCCCGAAAGGGTGACCCGCCGCCGTCGCGCTTTACGTACGATCAGTCGTTGATGAGGTCGTGGACCACGATGGTCTGGTCCCGGTCCGGGCCCACGCCAATGGCCGAGAAGCGCGTGCCGGAGAGCTTTTCGAGGGCCAGCACGTAGTTGCGGGCGTTCTCCGGAAGGTCCGCCAGGGTGCGGGCGCCGGTGATGTCCTCGGTCCAGCCCTCGAAGTACTCGAAGATGGGCACCGCGTGGTGGAACTCGGTCTGCGTCATGGGCATTTCATCGTGGCGGACGCCGTCCACGTCGTAGGCAACACAGACCGGAATCTGCTCGATGCCCGTGAGGACGTCCAGCTTGGTGACGAAGTAGTCCGTGAAGCCGTTGACGCGCGAGGCGTGGCGGGCCAGGACGGCGTCGTACCAACCGCAGCGGCGCGGGCGGCCGGTGTTGACACCGAACTCGCCGCCGGTCTTCTGCAGGTACATGCCCATCTCGTCAAACAGTTCGGTGGGGAACGGTCCAGCGCCGACGCGGGTGGTGTAGGCCTTGATGATGCCGATGGAACGCGAAATGCGCGTGGGTCCGATGCCCGAGCCCACAGACGCACCGCCGGCGGTGGGGTTGGAGGACGTGACGAACGGGTACGTGCCGTGGTCCACGTCCAGGAATGTTGCCTGCCCGCCTTCCATCAGGACAACTTTGCCCTCATCCAGGGCGTTGTTGAGCTCCAGGGTGCTGTCGATGACCAGCGGGCGCAGCCGCTCGGCGAAGGACAGGAAGTACTCCACGATCTCGTCCACCACAACACCGCGGCGGTTGTAGACCTTCACCAGCAGTTCGTTCTTCTGGCGCAGTGATCCTTCCACCTTCTGGCGGAGGATGGATTCGTCAAAAACGTCCTGGACGCGGATGCCCAGGCGGGCCACCTTGTCCATGTACGCCGGGCCAATGCCGCGGCCAGTGGTGCCGATCGCGCGGCTGCCCAGGAAGCGTTCGGTGACCTTGTCCAGCACCTGGTGGTAGGGGGCAACCAAGTGGGCGTTGGCGGAAACACGGAGCTTGGAGGTGTCTGCGCCGCGGGCTTCCAGGCCGTCAATTTCCTGGAAGAGGGCCTCGAGGTTCACCACGCAGCCGTTGCCGATGATCGGAATCGCGTTGGGGCTCAGGATGCCGGCCGGAAGGAGCTTGAGCTCGTACTTCTCACCGCCTACGACGACGGTGTGCCCGGCGTTGTTGCCGCCGTTCGGCTTCACGACGTAGTCAACGCGTCCGCCGAGGAGATCGGTGGCCTTGCCTTTTCCTTCGTCGCCCCACTGGGCGCCTACGATCACGATTGCTGGCATGGGATCCTCCCCCATTCTTTCGGGCCGGTCCCGGAGGGATCACCAGGACTCAGCGCCGTACATGAGAATGCCCCGAATGACTGGCCTTGCCGGACCCTCTGCGGGGGCGGCCAACGCAAGAGTTCCGGGGCTCTTACCACCCAAGTTTAGCCGATCACGGGGTTTATCCACTCAAAGGGCTGCCCGTGGCACTCTGTACCGGATAAAGTGCCACGGGCAAACCAGCCTGGGGCAGCTACTCGCTGTCCGCTTCCTCGCCCGGCCGGGATGTCTGGGTTTCCAGCGTGTCCCAGAAGGAGGTGTCTGCGCCGGCAATCGACCCGTCCGCGATGGCGCGGGCAGTGGACGTCAGCGTGGTCACCGTCTGTTTGATCAGGTAGCCGTTGCTCCGAAGCCCCAGGGCGTAGCCGTCCAGGTAGTGGTCCGACATGCCCCGCATCTCGAAGAGCAGGGTGGCGATGCCGTATTCCACCGCAATGCCGTTGCGGCTGATGGTCTCGGCACTGCCACCGACGTATTTGCCCAGGTGGCCCCACCCTGTGGAATCAACGTTGTTGAACACCACTGCACCCAGCTGCTTGGACTTTTCCACCACGGCCGGATCGGCATTGGGGGTGGTGGGGTAGAGGATGGATCCGGAGACAAGCTTCCCGTCACGCTCGCTTCGGCTGCCCTGGTGGTGCAGGTCAATCATGTAATCGATCTTGTACTTGCTCATGACATTGTTGTGCAGCGCCTGTGTTTCGGGCTGCGCCTTCGCAACATGGTCCCTGTTCAGGTCCACTTCCTCGGCGTTGTACCGCGTCATGTTGCGGTCACCCTTGGCCAGGTAGTCATCGAGCGGAAAGTTGACGTCCCCCATCGCTCCGTCAGCGTTGAGCATGGGAACGATCAGGATGTTGACACCGTCGAGGATATCCGCCGACTTGCCGGTGCCCAGATGCTTGACGAATTCCAGGGCCCCCTCGGTGGTGAGCTGCTCATTGCCATGCTGCTGGGTCAGATAGAGAATGGTGGGCTTGGCGGGGTCGGACAGGTATTTCACCACGTGAATATCCCTGCCCTTGACAGTCTGGCCGATCACTTCGAGTTCCATGGCGGGCTGACGGGCGTCCTGGACCTTCAGGAAGGAGACCATTTCGTCGTAGGTTGCCAGTTTGGACGTGGTGATTTGGCCGTTGCCGTCATAGTTGGGACCTTCGCCCACAGCGCTGGCGAGCGGAGCAGGCGCGGCCAGAGCCGCCAGTGCCAGGGCTCCGGATACGGCGAGGGTCCTGAAGGTTGCCAGCGTTCGGTTCACAGTGCGTTACCTCTTTCGAGTGCCTAGGGTGCGACCAGCCGCGACATTTTGGTCGCCGACCGTGACAGCAGCCAACCAAGCTATACAGATTCTGTCAACGGCCACGACCATAGTGTGCTGGTGGTTTTCAATCGCCCACCGGCCCCATCGCCCGGCGTTTCGTGCCGCGGGGCTTGCTAAACTAAGTGGGACCGACCAGGAATCGGTCCACACCACATTTCAAACCATCCCGGATCTGACGCGCCCCCCTGCGCCCATTTTCCGGGCTGGCGCAGCGCCGAGCCCCGCAGGAGACATCGCACTATATGACAGCCCTGGCCCCCGAATCTTTCCGTGAACAGCTCATGAGCCGCCGCTACGAGCCCAACGTTGCCGCCGTCAACGAGCTGTGCGATTCCCTGCAGAGCGTCAAGCCCCATACCCAGGTCCCCTACGTCGACCCCATGCACGACGTGGACGAGTGCCGCATCATCAGCCTTTTCTCCAACATCGGCGAGGCAGACCCGTCCGGGTTCATCACCGCGGGCGACGAGGACGCCGCAACCCGCATGCTGGGCATCCAGTGGAAGCTGGGCCTCCGTCCGGAGTTCGTGATGCCGTGGAACGTCCACCCGTGGCACACCCCCGGCGAGGTCAACGGCAAGTTCACCCCGGACCAGATCTCGGCCGGCCTCAAGCCGCTCCTGAAGTTCCTGGCCCTGGTCCCCCGCGCCTCCGTCATCGTGGCGCACGGCACCGAAGCCAACCGGCTTGCCAACCTGCTGCTGAAGACCGAGGTGCCCATGATCTGGCGCCGCGGCCTGAAGACCTACAAGGTCCGCTCCCTCAGCGGCCGTGCGTTTGCCGGAACCCCGGCCCGCCAGGAGCAGTACCTCGAGGACATGCGCGTTGCCTACGCCGACGCCATGGCCCGCACCGGCCTGGCGAAGGCCTAACCACCGGAAACTAACGACGGCGGGCGGTCACCTTTACGCATGAAAGGTAACCGCCCGCCGTCGAGCCTTTAACCAGCAACGGTTTGTTCTAGGCGCCGGCTTCGATGGCGGCCTTCGCTGCCGGGTCGGAGTCGTTCAGGAACTTCTCGATGCGCTCGGGCTCGTCGGCTTCACCGATGGCCGCGGACGCGCGTCCCAGCGAGTAGAGCGCCCGCAGGAAGCCGCGGTTGGGCTCGTGTTCCCACGGGATGGGGCCCACGCCGCGCCAGCCGTTGCGCCGCAGCGAGTCGAGCCCGCGGTGGTAGCCAACGCGGGAGTAGGCGTAGGAATCGATAGTGCGGCCCTCAGCCCACGCTTCCTCGGCCAGGATGGCCCAGAGCAGCGACGACGTGGGGTGCTTCGCCACGAGGTCAACCGCCTCCTGGCCGAGGGCCAGGTGCTGGTAGATCTCCGTCTCGGCAGGCAGGAGCGTGGGCTCCGGGCCCATCAGGTTCTTGCGGAACTCATCGGACATGGCTAGAAGGTCTTACCGGCCGAACCGAGCTGCTTGGTGGCCTCAACAACGCGGGCAGCCAGGCCGGCTTCGGCGGAGGCACCCCAGACACGGGGATCGTAAAGCTTCTTGTTGCCCACCTCGCCGTCGACCTTCAGCACGCCGTCGTAGTTGCGGAACATGTGGTCCACCACCGGACGCGTGTAGGCGTACTGGGTGTCGGTATCGATGTTCATCTTGATCACACCGTAGGAGACCGCGTCCGCGATTTCCTGGTCCGAGGAGCCGGAGCCGCCGTGGAACACGAGGTCGAACGGGCTGTCCTTGCCCAGCTTGGCACCAACCTGGGCCTGGATGTCCTTCAGGATCTCCGGACGCAGCTTCACCCCGCCAGGCTTGTACACACCGTGCACATTGCCGAACGTCAGCGCCGTGATGTAACGGCCGTTCTCACCGGCACCGAGGGCCTCGATGGTTGCCAGGGCGTCCTCAACGGTGGTGTACAGCTTGTCATTGATGGCGTTCTCCACACCGTCTTCCTCGCCGCCCACAATGCCGATTTCCACCTCGAGGATCATCTTCGCCGCCGCGGTGCGCTCCAGCAGCTCGCGCGCAGTGCTCAGGTTCTCATTCAGCGGCTCGTGCGAACCGTCCCACATGTGCGAGTTGAAGATCGGGTTACGGCCGGCCTTGACCTCAGCCTCCGACGCTGCCAGCAGCGGCAGCACAAAACCATCCAGTTTGTCCTTCGGGCAGTGGTCCGTGTGCAGGGCAATGTTCACACCGTAGTTCTTGGCAACTTCGCGGGCGAAAGCGGCGAAGCCCAGCGAGCCGGCAACCATGTCCTTGGTGGAAGCGCCGGACCAGTATGCCGCACCGCCGGTGGAGACCTGGACGATGCCGTCGGACTCAGCCTCGGCGAATCCTCGCAGGGCTGCGTTCAGCGTCTGTGAGGACGTCACGTTGACGGCGGGGAAGGCAAAGCCGCCGGCCTTGGCGCGGTCGATCATCTCGGAGTAGATCTCTGGGGTTGCAATGGGCATGCTGACTCCTATGCTGAGTTTTCGTCTGTGGGTTGTGACCCTGGAGTAGACCTCTTACGGCTAGCCACCATCCTAGCCATTTTCTGTCCCGCGGCAGTGTTTCGGGTCACGCAGGGGCGGTAACACTTGCGTTCGCGCCTGCGCCGAGAGCGCACTTCGCGCTAATGCCCGGCGCCGCGACCAGCACGACGTGCGCTCTCGGCGCGAAAGGCCAGGGCGCTGCGTACCTTGCCAACGACGCCTGGCCGGTCACCCCTAAGATCGTTCTTCGAAATCCGGACCTCGTGCCATCCATACCGCGCGGACACCTCGGCCCGCTCTATGTCCCGTTGATACTGGTCCTCGCGGGCATGGTGTTCGCCGTCGTACTGCAGGGCGATCCGGTGACCGGGGTACGCCGCATCGGGCCAGAGAACCGGCAGTCCGGCATCACCGCGGACCACGTGGTTCAGAACCGGTTCGGGCAGTCCTGCCGCGACGAGGGCCAGGCGCATCCTGCTTTCGGGGGCGGAGTCAGCACCCACCCGGATCAGATCCATCGCCTCGCGAGCCTTCCTGATCCCCCGCAACCCCGGATGCCGGTTAATCATGTCCCGCAACCCCTGAACGCTGCAAATGGGGTCGCGCGGGAACGGAAAATCCTCCCCGTGACTGTTAACCAGGTAATCCCCCGCCACAACGAGATCGTCCACGACGTTGCGCATGGAGGCCAGGTCCAGCCACGTCCTGGCCGGTGTGGTGAGGCGGACGCCGTCGTACTCCATGATCTCATCCGGTGCCAGCGTCAGGCGGTGCCCGGCCACGTTGGCCCGGCGTGGAGCGGCGAAACCGCGGCGCCTTGCCAGGTGGATACGCCAGTCGCCTTCCTGCGGAGCAGGCACCGGCATACCCAGCACCCGCGCGGCCGAGCAGAGCACGAGTATCGAGGCGTCATCCACCTCCGTGTATGCCCGCAGGGAGTCAGCACCGGATGGCTGTGCGGACAGCGGAACCCGTATCCCGCGGGACACCGGCAGGAGGTCCTTTGCCCGGGTCCGGGTGCGTGTCACACCGGCTTTGTCCGACGTCCGCAGGGCAAAGGCCACGCCCTTGAGATGGTCTGGCAACTCAGCTTTGCGCATGCATCCAATTGTTGCCCTGACATGCCACCCTCACAGGAGTTATCCACAGCCCTGTGCTCGTCAGGTCCATCGAAAGCGCACTTCGCGCTGGTCCAGGGCACCCCGACCAGCACGAAGTGCGCTCTCGGCGGAGTCAGACGTGCTGGTTGAACACGTGCCGGCGGATCCACGCGTGCATGGCGATCGCCGCCGCCGAGGCCGCGTTGATGGACCTGGTGGAGCCGAACTGCTCGATGGAGAGGGTGGCGAGGGCGGCGTTATGGACCTCCGGCGTCAGCCCCGGGCCCTCCTGGCCAAACACCAGCACACAGTCCTTAGGCAGCTCGTAGGTTTCCAGCGGCACCGAATCCGGGAAGATGTCGATGCCGATGATCGCCAGCCCCTCCCCCTGCGCCCACGCCACAAAGTCCTCCACCGTGGGGTGGTGGCGGACGTGCTGGTAGCGGTCGGTGACCATGGCCCCGCGCCTGTTCCAGCGGCGTCGTCCGATGATATGCACTTCCTTGGCGAGGAACGCGTTGGCGGTGCGCACCACGGTCCCGATGTTCATGTCGTGCTGCCAGTTTTCGATGGCGATATGGAAATTGTGCCGTTTGGCATCGAGGTCCGCCACGATGGCGTCGTGCTTCCAGTACCGGTACTGGTCCACCACGTTGCGCCGGTCCCCGTCCGCCAGCAGCTCGTGGTCCCAATGCTCGCCTTCCGGCAGCTCACCTTCCCAGGGCCCGACGCCGACCTCCGGTTTGGGCGCGTATTCCTCCTCAGGCGGTGGAACGGGCAGCGGCGGCGTGTGGGGGCGGTCAGTCACCCTCCAACTCTAGCCGGGCTCAGCCGCCGGGCTTCCGGCGGTTGGCGCGGGAGGAGTTGGCGATCTTCTCGAGCAGTTCCGGGTGCCGTTCCAGCAGGTCGAGTGTCCGCTGACGCCCGCCGGGTGTTCCGGGGCCCAAAGAATGACAGACTGGACCAGGAAACAGGCACTTCTTGTGGAGGTAGATGTGGCAGAAGCAGACCAGGCAGCGGGAAACCCGGCGGTTTACCGCAGCGGCCAGGAAATCGAATGCTGGCTGACAGACATGGACGGCGTCCTGGTGCACGAAAACCAGGCCGTCCCGGGCGCTGCCGAACTCATCCAGCGCTGGGTGGACACGTCCAAACGCTTCCTGGTGCTGACCAACAACTCCATCTTCACGCCCCGCGACCTTGCGGCCAGGCTGCGCGCCTCGGGGCTCGAGATTCCCGAAGAGAATATCTGGACCTCGGCCCTGGCCACCGCCCAGTTCCTCAAGGACCAGGTACGGGGTTCCGGTTCGGGGAACCGCGCCTACACCATCGGCGAGGCAGGGCTGACGACGGCGCTGCACGAGGCGGGTTTCATCCTCACCGACCAGGACCCGGACTTCGTGGTCCTCGGCGAGACGCGCACCTACTCCTTCGAAGCCATCACCATGGCCATCCGCCTGATCCTGGCCGGGGCCCGCTTTATTGCCACCAACCCTGACGCCACCGGCCCGTCGAAGGATGGCCCCATGCCTGCCACCGGGGCCATCGCGGCCCTGATCAGCAAGGCCACCGGCCGGGAACCGTACATTGTGGGCAAACCGAATCCCATGATGTTCCGCTCCGCCATGAACCAGATCGATGCCCACTCGGAGACCACCGCCATGATCGGCGACCGGATGGACACGGACATCATCGCGGGCATGGAAGCCGGGCTGCACACGGTGCTGGTACTCACGGGCATCACCCAGCGCGGCGACATCGCGTCCTACCCGTTCCGTCCCAACCAGGTACTGAATTCGGTGGCCGACCTGAAGAACCAGATCTAGTAGACGCTCACCTTCGAGCCGCCGCGGGGCAGCGGAAAGAAGTCGTCCAGCAGGCGCTCCACGATAGGCCGGTAAACGAGCGGACTCCAGCCGGGGCTCGCATGTGCCGGAAGGGCGCCGTCGGTCTGCAGGTCCATGGACACCATGTGCGGCCCAAACGCGGCTGACCAGGCATTTTTGGCCGTCTGGTAGCGCACCGTGCGGTCCTTCGGGTTACCGATATAGGCCATCCTGGCGCCACCGAGCTGGTCCACGAAGCGGTTTCCATCGAAATGGTAGATGTACGCGGACTCGGACTGGATCAGCACACTGGACGGCGCGATCGGGGACAGCTGTTCCATGGACTGGTCAATGATCTGGCGCCAGGTCCGCTCGTCCTTATGGATGACGCGCTCCCCCAGCTCATAGCCGCCGCGCAGCACCGACGGCACCCTGAAGCCCCGTTCGTAAAGGAACACCACGCCGTCGAACCAGCTCTCGTCCAGCACGTCGCTCCTGCTGTAGGGGCTGGAATCCAGCAGGATGAACTCCACTTCCACACCGTGCAGTTCGCGAAGCCGTGCCGCCACCTGGGTGGCCACCATACCGCCGAAGCTGTGGCCGTAGAAATAGAGCTTGGTGAGCTTCCTGGCGCGGACATGCTCGATCACGGCGATGACCACCTGGTCAATGTCCAGCCCCAGGTTGGAATAGCCGACGGCGGCAAGCTGGCCACGCTTGTTCAGCGCACCTCGCAGGGCGTTCAGGATCCATTGCGCCTCCTCCCAGCTGGTCTTGAAGCCCGGGAAGAGGAACCAGCTGGCATTGGGGTAGTAGGCGTCCGCGAAGTCGTCCGCTACGTTCAGGATCCTGTTGACCCTCCGCTCCGCCTGGACGCGGCGGGTGAGGAGCATGTCCGCGGCCAGAGCCGTGGAGGCACCCGCGCCGGCCAGGAATCCGCGGCGCGAGAATCGCTTGAGGGCAGCAGCGTCGGCGAGCAGCCGGGCCTGGTGGGCTCCGGGCTGTTCAGGCTGTTCCAGCGGTTCTGCTTCCTCCCTGTACGGCACGTCTCTACCGTAGCCACACCGGAAGCCACCCCCGCAACCCGGTCAGCCTGGTCTTGCAACCGACGGGCCGGTCAGCGCCGCGTCAGCCGGCGGGCTGGCGCTGCCCCGGCGGGTCCAGCAGCCCACTGAGCGGGGTCCGGCTCAAAATCTCCTGGCCAATGTCGTGGTACTGCCCCACCAGGTCCGGGCCGCCCATCGCCCCGGGATCATCGAGGAGCGAGAAAACTTCATCACTGGCGGCGAGGAGCTCTTCGTCGGAGTAGAGCTCCAGGGGCCGGACAGCCAGGGTAAGGCTGGACGGCCCGCCCGGGAGGCTGGCGTTGTCCAAAGCCAGCGTGATTCCGTCCTCGGGCGCTTCACTGATGTCAAGGATGGTGACGCCGGCACTGTCTTCCGGCCGTTCGGTGCCTGTGCCCCTCGCGAGGACCAGGGAGACGCCGCCGCCGGGCCCGCCGCCCGTCGCGTTCAGGTCGGCGCGGAGACCCGCCAGCGCCGCTGACTCCACCCTTGCGGCGTGGGAGAGGTCAACGGCGATGTGGGACTGGATTCCCATGCTTCGGAGCTTGTGAATCATGCGGCCAAGCGATGGGCGTGTGGCCTGGCTGAGGGTGCCCAGCACGTCGACCCGGACGGTGTTCGTCGGGTCGTGGCGGCTTGCAGTGGCATTTAAGCTGGTGGTGCCGTTAAAAGAGGTGTCCATAGGTACTCCAAAAAAGGGGTGTCTATGGCCGACGGCTCAACCTCAGCAAGCTTAGCTTCCGCAGGAGGACCGCACAAGCACACCGGCCGGCAGGCAGTACGGCAGGCTCAGCCGGCCTGCGACTGCCCGGGCTGCTGGTAGTGCGTGCGTGTACCGGTGCCGCCAACGGAGTCCACCAGTGCCTGCGCAATGTCGCGCAGCTTGGTGTTGCTGTTGCTTGAGGCATCGGTCAGGATCTGCACCGCGGCATCCTGGCTGCAGCGGTTCTGCGCCATCACCACGCCGATCGCAATGTCGATGATGGTGCGGGATTCCAGTGTGGCCCGGAGGTTGGCGGCGTTGTCGCTGTGGAGGGCAAACCTGACAGCCAGCCTCAGCGCCTGGGAGATCTCCCGCGCATACCCGCGGGCCTTCGCCGCGGCACGTTCATCGAACTTGTGCGGCACATCCGAGTAAAGGTTCAGGGCAGCCCGCGCCTCCCCCTGCAGGTTGAACGGCAGCGAAAGAACAGACCGCAGCCCATAGGACGCCACGGCGTCAGCATAAACCGGCCCCCACCGGTCCTCCTCAAGGAGGTCCGGCACGTGGACTTCCCGCTGTTCCTCGGCTGCGGTCAGGCACGGGCCCTGCGACAACGAGTATTGAATTTCGTCAACCTCGCGGGCGTCGTCGCTGCTCCAGCCGATAGTGGCCGCCTTGCGGTCACGCAGGAGGGTGATCCCGCACATGGCGTCATCGCCGTCACCGGCCATCTGGTGCGCTGAAAAGCGTGCCAGTTCATTGAGGAACTCTTCAAAATCCGCACTCTCCAGGATGAGGTTCTGGATCTGTTCGGTGCTGTTCAACGGTGATTCGGATGGGAGCATGGTCCGCGTTCTCCAATAGGGTGGGAAAAGGCCTGGGAGAATTATACCGGCCCAATCCCTGGAAAACCCGCCGTCCTAGGAGAGACCTAGTTCGTCCTTGCCGAAGGCGAACAGGTAGGGCACACCGGTCTCGGCTTCGATCTTTTCCTTGGCCCCGGTGTCCCGGTCCACAATGACGGCCACCGCCACCACGTTGCCGCCCGCCTTACGGACACCTTCGACGGCGGCCAGCGCCGATCCGCCGGTGGTTGAGGTGTCCTCCAGGACCAGGACCTTGCGGCCCTCCACGGAGGGGCCTTCCACCTGGCGGCCCATGCCGTAGGACTTTTGCGCCTTGCGGACCACAAACGCATCGACGGTGCGTCCGGCGTCAACCGCAGCGTGCATCACCGCGGTACCCACGGGGTCAGCACCCATGGTCAGCCCGCCCGCGCACTCAAAGTCGATCCCGGCGTCGTCCGTCAGAGACAGCATGACCTGTCCCACCAGCTTGGCGGCCTCGTGGTGCAGCGTAATGCGGCGCAGGTCGATGTAGTAGTCGGCCTCGGCGCCGCTGGAAAGGATCACCTTGCCGCGGACAACCGCGAGTTCCTTGATCAGTTCCAGCAGTCGGGCACGGGCGGCAGCGGTATCAGCGGCAAAATCCTGGGGGGAAGTCATGGGTTTCAGTTTAGTGGCTCCGGCGTTGATGGCGGCCGCTCAGGACGCCGGGCGAACGCCGGTGCATGTTCGGGCCTGGGTCCGATGGCGATCAACCGTGGCAGCAGCCGCCGGGCGGCCGGCGCGTGCCGGACCACAAACAGGAGGATGGGTGGAACCCCGGTCCGCTTCCCCGCGAACAACGGAACAAACACTGCCTGGTGCATCACACGCTGGACGGTCTGCAACACCACGGTGGGCATGCGGCGCCGCCGCTGGACAGCGGCGAGGTCCTTGACCGGCACCCGGCCGCGGAGCAGGCCCGGCGCCAGCCTGGCAGCCGCGGCAACGGCATCCTGGACCGCAAGATTGATGCCCACGCCGCCGGCCGGAGACATGGCGTGGGCGGCGTCGCCGATACACAGCAGCCCGTCCACGTACCATCGCCGCAGCCGGTCCAGCCGCACATCCAGCCAGTGCAGGTCCGCCAGGGAGCGGATCGAGTCCACGCGGTCTGCGAGGTCCGGACGGAGTCCCGCGACGCGTTCCCTGAACCGCTCCACACCCTCGGCACGGATCCGGGCGTCCTCCCCCTTGGGGCCGAGGTACCCCATCTGGTAGTAGTCGTCCCGGAACAGGGCGATCATCGCCTCGCGGTCCCGGAAAGCCGGAACAATACCCGCCACGGCCCCTTCCTCCGAAGGGTGCCGCGGAAGTTTGAACCACCAGGTGTCAAAGGGCACGGGATATTCTTTCGGCTGCAGTCCTGCGGCCCGTCGCAGCACGGAATGCCGTCCGTCCGTGGCCACCACGAGGTCCGCGGCGAGGGCTTTTTCGCTGCCATCTGCTGTCCGGTAGCGGACACCGGTGACGCGGCCGCCGTCGAACATTAACGACGTGGCTTCGTGCTCCATGAGGAGCGTAAATGTGGGTTCGCGTGCGGCCTCGGTGGCCAGGAAATTCAGGAAGTCCCACTGCGGCATCATGGCGATGTAGTTGTATGGGGGTTTCAGGGAGGCGAAGTCGCCCACCGTGACCAGGCCGGCGCCCGGGATGGGGAGGGCAACGTTGTTCAGCCGGCTCTGCGGAAGCTCACGGAATCTGCTCCCAAGCCCGAGCTCGTCGATGAGCCTGACGGTGGAGGCATGCACGGTGTCGCCGCGGAAATCACGCAGGAAGTCGCCGTGCTTTTCGAGAACCGTGACCTTGACCCCGGCCCTGGCCAGCAGGAGTCCCAGCATCATGCCCGCAGGCCCTCCGCCAACAACAGCGCACCCCGTCCGTTCCATGCATCAACGCTACGCCGGACGCACCAAGGCCGCACGCGCAATTGATGCGCGTGCGGCCTTGGTGCGGTGCAATAACGGGCTAGAGCCTGGTGTCGAAAGAGTCGCAGAAGACGTTCTCGTTGAACGTCCCCTGGAACTCGGACTTGCCCATGATCTTTTCGATGGTGGCACGGATGGCCTCCACCGATCCCGCATGGGCGTGGATTGCTGTCTTGACCATCGGCACGTCAATGAGGTGGTTGGGCTGGTTAAGCGACACGAACACCGTGGGTACCTCGGTGACGTACCAGGGAATTTCCGCGGCCATCGGCGTGGACCACTTGATCCGGATGGCCGCTTCCTGCGCAAAACCCTTGACGTTGGCGAAGACGAACGCGGCGTCATACTTGTCCGCGTAGTCGCCGGTGCCCTCTTCCGAGATGACGGTCATGAAGTTCACGCCTTCTTCGCCGGCTGCCTTGCGCTGCGCGGCGGTCTTGAAGACATGCACTTCGAACCCTGCCCGCTCCAGTTCCTCGGCAACTACGTCCAGGTAGGCCAGCGGATCGGCCATGGTGAAGTCCGAGCCGCCCGAGATGCCGTACAGGCGGATCCGCTTGTGCGTTTCCGGCGTGATGGGCAGGTTGTGCTGGGTGTCCTTGACCAGGGTGACCGTCTTGTCGGCGATCCCCGCGGCAATGGCACGGTGCTCCGCGCTGCCGATCTTAGCCAGCGCGTCGGTGGCCGGAACCAGTTCCTCGCGTGCCTTCAGGTGCAGGCCCAGCGATGCCTTGAGCGCCAGGATGCGGCGCAGGGCGTCGTGCAGGCGCTGTTCCGTGATGATGCCGGACTTGTAGCCGTCCAGCATGTACGCGAAGTCCTCGTCGGCGTTGCGGAAGAACAGGAACATGTCGCAACCGGCGGCGATGGTGGCAGGGACCAGGTCCTTGCGCTTCATGGCCTGGGTCAGCCCGATCATCTGCGAGGCGTCCGTGAGGATCAGCCCGTTGAAGCCGAGTTCGCCGCGCAGCAGGTCCTGCAGCAGTTCGGGAGCCAGCGTGGCGGGCCTGATGTCCGCGTCTGCCAGTCCCGGACGGAAGTGCCGGGACAGTTCCGGCGCCCCGATGTGCCCGACCATGATCGACTGCACACCGTGGCCGATCATTTCGCGGTACACGTGGCCGTACGTCGTGTTCCACTGGTCGTAGCCGAAGGTGTTGTAGGACGTGACAACGTGCTGGTCGCGCTCGTCGAGTCCGTCGCCCGGGAAGTGCTTCATGGCACAGACAGTCGGGGACTCGCTGATGCCGTCGAAGTATTCCTTGGCCCGCTCCACCACGATCTCCGGCGTGTTGCCGAAGGAGCGGGTGGAGATGACCGTGTTCCGCCAGTTGTAGTGGATGTCCACGATCGGGGCGAAAGCCCAGTTACAGCCAAGCGCGGCAGTTTCGACGCCGGCCACCTGGCCCATCCGGCGTGCGATGGACTTGTCCGGGTGGGACCCTGCCTGCAGATGCGTGGATACGAACGTGCCGTCGTCGCAGCTGCCCGCCCCGCCCATTTCCGGGTTGGACGCGATCAGCAGCGGCACCTTGGTTTTGGACTGGGCGTACCGGATGTGCTCCTGCACCGCAGCGGAGGGACCTGGCCGGTAGCGCATGCCACCCACGTGGTAGTTCTCCAGCACACCGTCGAGGTACTCCGGGGAGTAGTCGTTGTTGTGGTTGATGAAGAGCTGGCCGATCTTCTCCTCAAGGGTCATCGATTCCAGGGTGGAGTTCACCCAGTCAACCGCTGCGTCATCGAGGTTGAACGGTGCGGCCTTAAGGTCGACGTCGAACGGGCGGCCCTGCGTGCCGGCGGCACCGGAAGAGCCGCTTCCGGAGGTAACGCCAGCTGAGGCACCCAACAGTGTTCCGCCGTCGGGCGTTGCGGTTGCCGTGGGGGCGGCGGCCCTGACGGCAGCGGAAATTCCCGCCAGCGCGTCAACCATTACCTGGGCTACCGGGCCCGCGATGTCCACCACAACGCCGTTCTCGTCCGCTTCGAGCGGCTCGAGGGTGGCCAGCTGGGATTCCAGCAGTGCCGCCGGCATGAAGTGCCCGGAACGGCCTTCCAGCCGTGACCCGAGAACTTCCTTGCTGCCGTGCAGGTGGAGGAAGATGGTGCCCGGCGCCTGGGCGCGGATGGCGTCCCGGTAGCTGCGCCGCAGGGCGGAGCAGGCCAGGACCAGGCCACCCTCGCCGGCAGCTGCCAGCTTCTCGCCCACCGTGGCGAGCCACGGCCAGCGGTCCTCGTCGGTCAGCGGGATGCCCGCTGCCATCTTGGCGACGTTCTCCACCGGGTGGAGTGAATCGGCGTCCAGGAACGGAATACGCAGTTCGCGGGCCACGAGGTCACCGATGGTGGTCTTGCCGCAGCCGGACACACCCATCACAATGACGCGGGGACCGCTGGTTGCGGAGGAGGTTGGGTTGTTCACCAGTGGTGCCTTACCAGTCATGGACGGTGCCGTCGACGAGGCGGTTGTAGGGCAGGTAGGCCTGCTGGTACGGGTACGCAGCGGCAGCCTCTTCATTGAATTCGACGCCGATGCCGGGCTTGTCGCCCGGGTGCAGGTAGCCGTCCGTGAACGTCATGGACTGTTCGAAGACCTCGTTGGTCTTGTCCGAGTGCTGCATGTATTCCTGGATGCCGTAGTTGTGGATGGCCAGGCCCACGTGCAGCTGGGCGGCGAAGCCCACCGGGGAGATGTCGGTGGGGCCGTGGAAGCCGGACTTGATCTGGTACTGGGCGGCGAAGTCCATGACCTTCTTCAGCGGGGAGATGCCGCCGAAGTGGGTGGAGGCTGCGCGGACGTAATCGATCAGCTGTTCCTTGATGATGGTCTGGTAGTCGTACACGGTGTTGAAGATTTCACCGATCGCCAGCGGGGTGGTGGTGTGCTGGCGGACCAGGCGCAGGGCTTCCTGGTTCTCGGCCGGGGTGCAGTCCTCGAGCCAGAACAGGTCGTACGGTTCCAGGGCCTTGCCCAGCTTGGCTGCCTGGATGGGGGTCATGCGGTGGTGGCCGTCGTGCAGGAGCGGCAGTTCGGGGCCGAACTCGTTGCGGACGGCCTCGAAGACGGTGGGCAGGTGGCGCAGGTAGGCACGGGTGTCCCAGTCCTCTTCCACCGGGAACGCACCGCGGCCGGCGGGCTCGTAGTCATAGCGTTCGCCGGAGGCCTGGGCCTGGGCTGCCACGCCATAGACAGCCTTGATGCCCGGAACGGCGGTCTGGATACGGACGGACTTGTAGCCCAGCTCCAAGTGCTCGCGGACGGAGTCGAACAGCGACTCAATGTCCGAGCCGGACGCGTGGCCGTAGGCGCGCAGGCCGTTGCGTGATGCGCCGCCCAGCAGTTGGTAGACCGGCATGTTGGCTACCTTGCCCTTGATGTCCCACAGGGCCATGTCCACGGCGGCGATGGCTGCCATGGTGACCGGGCCGCGGCGCCAGTACGAGCTGCGGTACAGGAACTGCCAGGTGTCCTCGATCTTGTGCGGATCCTTGCCGATCAGAAGCTGCGCAACATGCTCTTTGAGGTAGGCGGCAACGGCCAGTTCGCGGCCATTGAGCGTGGCGTCACCGATGCCGGTGACCCCATCATCCGTAGTGATGCGCAGGGTCACGAAGTTACGGGACGGGCTCGTCACGAACACTTCAGCAGCAATGATTTTCACGGCAGATCCTTTCGGGGACTTCAGGTCAGTTGTGGTGGTACTTAGAGCTTTTGGCCGCTGGGCTTGCCGGCGTCAGCAGCCGTGCTGGCGCTGCTTCCTCCGGCGGAAGTGCTGGCGTCGGCGGCAGGGGTGGTGCCGTCGGCGTCCGTGGCCTCTGCCGGGCCGCCGGCATACGCCGTCTTGGTCCGGCGGGCCTGGATTTCCTTGAGGATTTCCGCGTGCTTGGCATCGGTCAGTGTGTACTTGGTCATAACCAATACCGCAAGGATAGTCAGTACTGCCGGCAGCGCACCCGCTGCGATCTGGATTCCGAACACGGCCTCGGAGGTCTGGCTGACACCGCCGGACTTGTAGCCGCCCAGGGCAAGGGCATAGGCAGCGAGGGCGCCGCCCACGGCCTGGCCGGACTTGCGGGTGAAGGAGAACAGGGCGTATGTGATGCCTTCAGTGCGGACGCCGGTCTTCCATTCGCCGTATTCCACGGTGTCGGCTTCGAGGGCCCACACCACAATGTTCACCGCGAGTACGCCCACGAGGCTGATCACCAGGCCGCTGAAGCCGATCCAGACCTGGCTGGCCGGAGTGAGGAAGATGATGACGCCGCCGGCAACGGTGATCAGGGAGGAGTAGATGTAGACGCGCTTTTTGCCCACGTTCCGGACCAGTTTGGGCATGAAGGCGGCCAGGAAGAAGGTCAGGACCAGCTGAATGATGGAGAGCACGGGGTACAGGTCCAGGCGGCCCAGGACGTCGCGCAGGTAGTACAGCTGGACGGACGTCAGTGCCAGGTAGCCGGTGAGGAAGAAGAAGGAGCTCAGGCACAGCATCATCAGAGGCTTGTTGGTCTTGAGGGTCTCCACGCTCTGCTTGAACGTCACGTTGGGAACGGCACGGTGGACGCGTTCCTTGGCGGTCAGGGCAGTGAAGAAGTACAGCGCGGTGCCGATCACCACAAACACGATGGTGATGGTGGTGAACGTGGCCTGGAGGTTGGCGCCCGGCTTGATCAGCGGTGCCACGAAGATGCCCAGGGCCGAACCAACCAGCAGTGCACCCACCATGCGGGCCGACCCCAGCTTGGCGCGTTCGCCCGGGTCCTGCGTCATGGCACCGGCCAGCGAGCCGTACGGGATGTTGACGAGGCTGTAGGCAAGGCCCAGGGCCGCGTAGCTGACGTAGGCGTACAGCAGCGTGCCGGATTCACCGAGTTGCGGAACGGAGAACACTGCGACGCTCAGCAGCAGCAGCGGGATGGAGCCAAACATGATGAAGGGACGGAACTTGCCGAAGCGCTTGCTGTACGTCCGGTCCACGATGCGGCCGGCGAAGACGTCGGCGAAGGCATCGAACAAGCGCACCACGAGCAGCAGGGTACCGGCGGCAGCTGCCGAGATGCCGGCAACATCCGTGTAGTACACCAGCAGGAACATGGTGGCTGTGGTGAAAGCGAGGTTGTTTGCGGCATCGCCGGCGCCATAGCCGATGATGCTGAGCTTGTTTAGCTTTTTCATGATTGGGCTCCTTTACCCTTGCCGCCTTGGGGGCCGGCGAAATATTGAAATGCTATGCAGCGGCGAATCGTGGGCCTTGGCTGAACCGGCAAATCCGCTCCGGCGTGGTCTCGCCGGTGGTAACTCGTTGCCTGTAATCCTAATCACTTGGCAATAAAATGGCAAGCGGTTGCCATGAATTTCTGTTGAAACTTCATAAAACAGCACGTCAGCCAAAACAGCGCTGCCCGGTCCACGTGTATGGACCGGGCAGCGCTGTTGCAGGTGATGGAACCGGACCGCCGTCTGCAGCGTTCCGGTTTGGCCTAGGAGCCTGCCGTGAATGTTCCCAGCAGGCTGCCAACCAGTTCTACAACCCCGGCATCGGCAGCCAGCGCGGGATCAACCAGCGCCAGCACTGCCCGTACGCGCTCTGCGCCCTGGAGCTTGTTGGCCTCCGACACCTCCGCAGCGAGCGGGTCGTGGAAGGTTTCTGCCGTTGCGGTGAAGTCCATCCAGGCCGCGATCATCCGTGCGGCAGCAATCCCGGACCGGCCCTGGGCGCGTTCGGCCTGCAGGACCGGAACAGCGCGCATGCGCAGCTTGGTGCTGCCGTCCATGGCAATCTGGGCCAGGTGGTGGGCGATGCGGGCGTTGCTGAAGCGGGCCAGCAGGGCGTCCCGGTAGGCCGGGATCTGCAGGTCGGCGCCACCGGCTGCCGCGCCGGAGAGGTTGGCCTCTGCCTCGTCCCAGAAGCTTTCCACCGCCTTGCGGCACTCCTGGTCGGCGAGGGCTTCAGCCACCGTGGTGTGTCCACGGAGCTGGCCGGCGTAGGCCAGCAGCGAATGCGCGCCGTTCAGCAGCCACAGCTTGCGGTTTTCAAAAGGCTCGATGTGGTCAACGAAGACCGCGCCCGCATCTTCCCAGCGGGGACGTCCGGCGGGGAAATCCCCGCTGAGCACCCAGTTGGTGAACGGCTCGGCAACCACCGGGGAGTTGTCCCGGTAGCCGCAGGCAGCCTCGACGGCGGCGATGTCCGCTTCCGTGGTGCGCGGTGTAATGCGGTCCACGGACGTGCTGACGAAGCTGACATTGGCTTCGACCCAGGCGCCCAGTTGCGCATCCCAGGCGGCCGCCAGTCCGGTCACGGCGTTGCGTGCCACGGTGCCGTTGTTGGCGAGGTTATCGCAGCACACTACGGCGATCGGGCCGGTTCCGGCAGCCCGGCGGGCGGCGAGGGCGAAGACCAGCCGGCCCAGCGGCGTCGACGGGTTCCCGCTGCCTGAACCCAGCAGTGCGAGGTCCGAGGCGACGTCGGACGCGGCGGTATCAAGCTGCCCGTCGGCACCGAGCCGGTAGGCAGCTTCGGTGACGGTCAGGGTCACCATGGCGGTGGCGGGTGCGGCCACGAGCTCTGCGAGCCGCTGCACGTCCGCGCCGTCCACGGCTTCGACAATGCTGCCGACGACGGCGAACGTGTCGCCGCTGTCAGCGCGCTCCACGAGCGTAAAGAGGCCGTCCTGCCCGGCGAGTGCCACGGCGGCGTCCGGGCGGCGACCGGTGAAGGCCGCAATGCCCCACTCCGCGGCGTCGCCGGCCTGGCTGGTGTACCAGGCCTGGTGCGAGCGGTGGAAGGCGCCGAGGCCGAGGTGCACAATCCGGACCGGCGGCTTGGGAGCCGTGTGGAGCGTGCGGTTCAGCTGCGGAAGGCCGTCCTGATCAGCTGCTGCGCCGGCATGTCCCGTGCCCTGTTCGGTGCTGGTGTTGTTGGTGGTCACAGTTTGAAAACCCTTCGTGGGGATGAATCGACAATGTCCACGATCAGTTCGTGGGCACGGTCCTCACTGACACGGTGTTCGGCCACGAGGCGGGCCAGGAAGGAGGCCTCGATCCGGCGGGAGGCATCGTGGCGGGCCGGAATGGAGCAGAAGGCCCTGGTGTCGTCGATGAAGCCCGAAGAACGCGAGAAGCCGGTGGTCTCGGTGACGGCGGAGCGGAACCGGAGCATCGCATCCGGTGCGTCCAGGAACCACCAGGGGGCGCCAAGGTAGACGGACGGGTAGAACCCGGCCAGCGGCGCCAGTTCGCGGGAAAACACGGTCTCGTCCATGGTGAAGAGCACCAGGTGGAAGTCCTTGGCCGTGCCGAAGTCCTGCAGCAGGTCCCGGACGCCCTCGGTGTAGTTCACAGCGAAGGGGATGTCGTGGCCGGTGTCCGCGCCGAAGGCCTCGAAGGTGGGCGTGTGGTGGTTGCGGAAGGAGCCCGGATGGATGGTCATGACCAGGCCGTCCTCCACGGACATGCGGCCCATCTGGTACATCATGTGGGCTTCGAAGGTGTTCCGGTCCTCGGCCGTGGCCTTGCCGGCGCGGGCGAGTTCGAAGATGCGCTCGGCCTCGGCCCGGTCCAGCTTCAGTGTGGCGGGCGTGGCCACACCGTGGTCTGCCGAGACGGCGCCGTGCTCCACGAAGTAGCGGCGGCGGTTTTCCAGTGCCGTGATGTAGGCGGCGTAACCCGTAGCACCGTCGCCGGCGGCGTCGATCAGGCGGTCCACGTTGGCGCTCCACGTGGGGTGGGCGATGTTCAGGTACTGGTCCGGGCGGAAGGTGGGCAGGACCCGGCCGGCAAACGTGGGGTCCTCCGCGATTGCCTTGTGGCTGGCGAGGTCATCCAGGGGATCGTCGGTGGTGGCCAGGACCTCGATGTTGAAATCCTTGAAGAGCTGGCGCGGACGGAACTCGGGCTCAACGAGTTTGGCGGCGATGGCATCGTAGCTGGCGTCGGCGGACATCTCGCCGAGGTCCGCTCCGAGCTTGAATACGCTGTCGAACTGCGTGCGCAGCCAGTAGCCGGAGGCGGTGCCCTCAAAAAGGGGCCAGGCGTCCACGAAGGTACGCCAGATATCCCGCGATTCGGGAGTGGTGGCCCCGCCGGAGCGCAGCTTGTCCAGGGAGACGCCGTTGGCGTGGATCAGGCGCGTGACGTAGTGGTCCGGGCTGACCAGCAGCGCCGCCGGATCAGGAAAGGGCGTGTTGTGCTCAAGAACGGCAGCGTCAACGTGGCCATGCGGGGAGATGATGGGGAGGTCCTGGACCCGCTGGAGCAGGTCCCGCGCGATGCTGCGCGTTCCTGGGTCGGCGGGCAGGAGCCTGTCTGGGTTGGCAGCAATCGACTGTGACATAGGTCAATAATCCGGCGTGCAGCCCGCTTTTGTCAACCGGTTGCCATAAATTGCCAAAGTGCCCCGTGCGGGGTGAGCCCGGGGCTTACAGGGCGGCCAGGATCCGCCCGCTGGAGCCCCGCAGCACCAGCTCGGTCTCCACGCTCAGCGTACCGGCCGGCTCGCCTTTGCCAAGGAGCAGGTCCAGCAGCCGGATGGCCGCGCCGGAGCCGCACTCCCCCAGGGGCGAGCGCACGGTGGTGAGCGGCGGCGTTGTGAAGTCCGCGCCGAAGATGTCATCGAAGCCAACAATGCTCATCTGGTCCGGCACGGCAATACCGGCGGCCTGGAGCTCCTGCATCAGCCCAATGGCCAGCAGGTCGTTATAGGTCAGGACTGCCGTGGCACCGCTGGCGCGGACATCACGCGCTGCCTGCCTGCCGCCGTCGACCGTTGGCTTGGCGGATTCAAGCCGCACGGCCTCCAGCCGGGACCACTCGCTGGCCGCCTGCACACCCTCCCAGCGGCGTTCGGACATCCAGGACTCGGGTGGACCCGCCACGTACGCAACCTTCCGGTGGCCGTTGGCCGCCAGGTTCCGGACCGCCTCGCTGAGCCCCTTGTGGACATCAGGCACCACGCAAGGCACACCCTCCACTTCACGGTTGATAACCACTACGGGCTTGTCCCGGGCCAGGGCGCGGATGTTGTCATCATCCATGCGCGGGCTTGCCAGGATCAGTCCGTCCACGGTGGCCATCAGGCGGCGGGCGGCGGTCAGCTCCGTGGACGGGGACTCGGCGGACTCCGCAAGGACCAGCGTGTAGTCACGTTCGGTCGCGGTGGTTTCTGCGCCACGGATAATGTCAAAAAAAGTCGGGTTGGTGATGTCCGCAACGATCAGGCCGAACGTATTGGTCTTGCCGGTAGGAAGGGCCCGGGCAAACGGATTGACCTGGTAGTTCAGCTCGGCCGCAGCGTCCTCAATGAGTTTCTGGGTTTTGGGACTGACCCGTCCCGGCTTGCTGAGTGCCCGGGAAACCGTGGAGGCGTTGACGCCGGCAAGCTTCGCGATGTCATAGATGGTGGCGCTGGATTTTCCGTCGCGGCCATGCTTATGGGCCGGGCCGGAAGGCCGGGCGGCATCAGGAGTCTTGGAGTCAGTCACCGCCCCATCTTAGCGAGCAAACGTCAACCACCCGATGACCTGAGGGGGAAGTGCCCTTTGTTGATGTGGGTGATCACGCTGTGAAAAAATAGCCCATGCGTCCCATGCAGAATTCCAGCCGATTGCGCGATGTCCGCTATGACCTTCGCGGCCCTGTCCAGCACATTGCAAAGCAGATGGAGGTTGAAGGCCACCGCATCCTGCGCATGAATCTCGGGGACCCTGCTCCCTTCGGGTTGGAGGCGCCCGAGTCAATCGTGGTGGACATGATTCACCACCTCCGCGGCGCTCAGGGGTACAGCGATTCCAAGGGGATCTTCTCGGCGCGGACCGCCATCTCGCAGTACTACCAGACCAAGGGTCTGATGCAGATTGGCGTGGAAGACATCTTCGTGGGAAACGGTGTCAGCGAGCTCATCTCCATGACGCTCCAGGCATTTCTTGAAAGCGGAGACCAGGTACTCATTCCGGCCCCCGACTACCCGCTGTGGACCGCGTCGGTCATGCTCAGCGGCGGGGACGCGGTGCACTACGCGTGCGACGAAAACAACAACTGGTGGCCAGACATGGCCGACGTCGAGGCGAAGATCACCGACCGCACGCGCGCGATCGTCGTCATCAACCCCAACAACCCCACGGGCGCCGTTTATCCACGGCACATCCTTGAACAGTTCGCGGACCTTGCGCGGCGCCATGACCTTGTGCTCTTCTCTGACGAGATCTACGAGAAGATCCTCTTCGAGGACGCGGTCCACATCCACACGGCCTCCGTCGCCGGAGACATCCCCGTTCTCACCTTCTCTGGACTGTCCAAGGCGTACAGAATGCCCGGGTACCGTGCAGGATGGGTGGCCATCACCGGCAACCGGAGCGCCACGTCCGCATACCGTGAGTCACTTGAACTCCTGGCCTCCCTCAGGCTGTGCCCCAACGTCCCTGCACAGCACGCCATCCAAACCTCGCTTGGCGGGTACCAAAGTATTAATGACCTGGTGAAACCTGGCGGGAGACTGCGCCAGCAGCGCGACCTGGCATGCAGGCTGCTCAACGAAATACCCGGAATCAGCTGCGTACCTGCAGCCGGGGCAATGTACCTTTTTCCCAGGCTTGATCCGCAGCTTTACCCCATCGCGAACGACGAGCAGTTCGTCATTGACCTTCTCCAGCAACAGAAGATCCTGGTCTCCCACGGGACCGCCTTCCATTGGCCGGCCCCCGACCACTTCAGATTCGTCATCCTCCCGGCCGAATCCGACATCCGGGATGCTGTCAGCCGCATCGCCGCGTTCCTCGCCGGCTACCGGGTCCAGGGAAGCACCCCGGCAGCCGGCTTACCGGTGGACCAGATGCCGGACGCATCACCGCTCGCCACCGAATAGGAGTATCTGCGGCTTAAAGGGAACAGCTGTGGCGGTCTTGGGAATCCAAAACCGCCACAGCTTTGCAACTGAAGGTCAGGCGCGCTGCGGGAACTTGCCCTCTTCAGAGATGCGCTTGTTGAGTTCGGCAAGGAACTCGTCCTCGTCGAAGTCCAGCCCAACTTCCTTGCCGGTCCAGCTGGACAGGTGGATGGCGTTGGCCAGGCGGACACCGTTGATGCCGTCCGATCCCGGCGCCAGCAGGGGTGTGCCGTCCAGGATGTTGGCGGCGAAGTTCTCCAAAACGCCGGAATGCTGGGCACCCCACGCGGATTCGAACTCGATGACTTCGGTGGTGTAGTACTCCTCCGGGTTCAGTTCGCCCATGAACAGCTTGCGGACATCATCCATGCCCATGCCGTCGCTGAGTTCCCGTTCCGGCTTCTTGAGGCGGGTCACGGTGGCGGTCTTGCTGCCTTCGACCACGATCTTGCCCTGGTCGCCGAGGATCTCGAAACGGTCCGTGCCGGTCAGGTCATGCGTGGCAGTGACGAAAACGCCGGTGGCGCCGTTGCCGTAGTCCACCACCGCAGTCACTTCATCTTCGACGGCGATATCGCGGCGGAAACCGTACGCAACCTTCGAATAGACGGACTTCGGCACGCCGCAGATCCACTGCCACAGGTCCAGCTGGTGCGGCGCCTGGTTGACCAGGACTCCGCCGCCCTCGCCGCCCCAGGTGGCGCGCCATTCGCTGGAGTTGTAGTAGCCCTGCGGACGCCACCAGTTGGTGATGATCCAGTTGGTGCGGCGGATGCCGCCGATTTCGCCGTTGTCGACGATTTCCTTGAGCTTCTGGTACAGCGGGTTGTTGCGCTGGTTAAACATGATCGCGAAGGACAGTTCCGGCTTGCTGGCGGCAAACTCGTTCAGTTCCTTGACCTGCTTGGTGTACACACCGGCGGGCTTTTCGACCAGGGCGTGGATGTTGCGCTTAAGCGTTTCGATGCCCATTTCGGGGTGCAGGAAGTGCGGGACGCAGGTTACTACCGCATCAACGTCGCCGCTTTCCAGCATGGCGATGTAGTCCTCGTAGAACGGGGCGTCGGGGTAGGTCGCGGACGCGAGTTCCCTCTTGGCAGGATCAATGTCGCAGATGGCACCGATCTCCATGTTGGGAACCATTCCGTCGGTGATGAACCTGGCGTAGGCGCCGCCCTGCTGGCCCAGGCCGATGATGCCAAGGCGTACTTTCTTACTCACAGTGTTTTCCTTTTTCCTTGGTTGAGCGTGTCGAAACCGGATGGTGGGCCGGGGCTCAGAAGAGCTCGGACTGGCCCAGGGCCACCAGGTTGTCGTACGAGGTCTGGAGCGCGTCCCATACGGTCCGGCCGTAGAGTTCATCCTGCTCCACCAGCAGGTATTCGGCACCGGCAGCCTGGGCGGCCGGGATGATGGAGGCGAAGTCCAGGTTGCCTTCGCCCACTTCGGCGAACTGGACAACGTTCTTGAACTCGGTCATGAACCCCACAAAGTCGCCCGAGTCCAGCAAGCCCATGGCCGACTCCGGCATTTGGCCGATCCGGTAGTCCTTCAGGTGGACCATGGCGGTGCGGCCGGCATACTTTTCGAGCGTGCGGACGGGGTCGAGGCCGCCGCGCTGCACCCAGTGCACGTCGATTTCCAGGCCCATGGCCGGGGAATTTTCGGCGATGATGTCCAGCATGTACTTGCCGTCGAACTTCGCGAACTCGATGTGATGGTTGTGGTAGTACAGGCTCAGTCCCTGCTCCTGCAGGCGCTCAGCGTATTCGTTGGCCTTCTTGGCGAAGTCAACCACAGCACCAATGGACGTCATCGCCTCGAACGGCAGCATGCCGATCCGCAGGAGCTTCGAGTCAAGGCTCTTTGCGTCTTCGACGATCTTGTCGAAGTGCTCCGCCAGCGAATCGCCGGGCCGGCCCTTCGGGGTCTCCATGGCCACGGAGAGTGCTGCAATGTCCATTCCCAATTCGGAACGGGAACGGTCCAGCTCAGCCACGTTCTCCGGCGTCATCGGGATCTGGGAGATCTCGACGGCGTTGTAGCCGATGTCGCTGACCTTGCGGAGCGTTTCGAACGCCCCGATCTCGGTGAAGCTTTCCCTCAGCATCATTGCCTGTACGCCAATTTTGGCCACGATATTCCTCCGTTGTTGTTGCGGTTTAGGGTGGTTCTGGTGCGGTCCCTAGGCGGGGACACCTGCCTGTTCGGCCTGCTGCCGCTGCTCTTCGAGCAAGCGGTGCCGGTCTGCGCGGCGCTTCTCCTGGCGGTCCGGATCCGGCACCGGGGACGCGAGGAGCAAACGCTGCGTGTAGGGGTGCTCGGGGTTGCGCGTGACCACCTCTGCCGGGCCCTGCTCCACGATTTCTCCACGGTACATCACAGCCACACGGTGGCTGATGTGGCGGACTACGTCAAGGTCATGGGAGACAAACAGGTAGGAAACGCCGGTGTCTTTCTGGATCTGCAGGAAGAGGTCCAGCACGCGGGCCTGGGTGGACAGGTCCAGTGCGCTGACCGGCTCGTCACAGACGATGAGCTTCGGAGAGAGCGCCAGGGCGCGGGCGATCGCCACGCGCTGGCGCTGCCCGCCGCTGAACTCGCGCGGAAGCCGGTGGAGTGCGTCCGAGGGGAGTCCTACCTGGTCCAGGAGTTCCTTCACCCGCTTCTTGGCGGCGGAGGCTTCCATGCCCTGCACGCCCAGGGGTTCGGCGAGGATGTCGCCGATCTCCAGGGCCGGGTTCAGGGACGTGTAGGGGTCCTGGAAGACCACCTGCATGTCCCGGCTGAGGATGCGGCGCTGCTTTCGCGTGGCGTGGCTGATGTCCTGGCCCTCGAAGGTGATCTTTCCGCCGCTCACCGGCGCAAGGCCCAGCACCGCGCGGCCCAGGGTGGTCTTGCCGGAGCCGGACTCCCCCACCAGGCCGAGGGTCTCGCCCTGGCCGATGCTGATGTTGATGTCCGTCAGGGCGCGGAACTTCCGTGCCCGGAAGCCCTTGCCTGCGTAATCCACCACGAGGTTTTCCACGCGCAGGAGTCCGTCGCGCGCGGGAGCTGATTCCGCGGCGTCCAAGGCTGCAGTTTCGGTCACAGTGCGTTCTCCTTCGCTGTTGCGGACACCAGCATGGTCATGGGTTCCTTGCCTTCGAGCATGGAACCGAGCAGGGTCTGGGTGTAGCTTTCCTTCGGGTTGCGCAGGATTTCCCGCACGGGGCCTTCCTCCACGAGGCGGCCGTTCTGCATGACCACCACGCGGTCGCAGAGGTCGGCCACCACACCGAAGTTGTGGGTCACCATGATGACGCCCACCCCGAGGCGGCGCTGGAGGTCGCGGATGAGGTCCAGCACGTCGGCCTGCACGGTCACGTCCAGGGCGGTGGTGGGCTCGTCCGCAATGATCAGGTCCGGTTCGCAGCTGATGGCGCCGGCGATCAGGACTCGCTGGGCCATGCCGCCGGAGACCTCGTGCGGGTAGGCCTTGAAGGTCCGGTCCGGGTGGACAATTCCGACGTCGGCGAGCAGTTTCATGGCCCGCGTGGTGGCTTCCGCCTTGGAGATGCCCAGCACCCGCACCATGGGGGTGACCAGCTGGTAGCCGATGGTGAACGCCGGGTCCAGGTTGCTCATGGGTTCCTGCGGGATGTAGGAGATCCGCTTTCCGCGCAGCTTGGACAGCCGGTCCTGGTTCACTTTGTCTTCGCCGGGAGCCACGGTGTAGTTGCCGTCGAACTGGATGGCGCCGGCCACAATGCGTGCAGTGTCCGGCAACAGGCCCAGGATGGAGAACGCGGTCTGGGACTTGCCCGAGCCGGATTCGCCCACAATGCCGAGGATTTCGCCGCGGTCCACGTGGAACGAAACGTCATCCACCACTTTCTTGATGGAACCGTCCGCCTGGGGGTAGCCGACGCCGAGGTTGGTCACCTTGACCAGGTGGTGTTCGGTTCCAGCGTCGACGGCGGCGATGGTCTTGCGTGCTGCCTTGGCGGCGCTGGCGGCTGCTGCATCTTCCGCTTGATGCGCTTTCTTCCGGCGGTGCTTGATCTTCTCGCCATCCTCGAGGGCGTCCCGGATGGCGTTGCCAAGGAGGACCAGGGAACCGATGGCCAGCGCCATGGCAAAGGCCGGCCAGAACAGCAGGGAGGGGGTGAGGTAGACGTTCTTGAAGCCCTCACTGAGCATCACGCCCCAGGTTGCCTTGGCCGGATCGCCCAGGCCCAGGAACTCCAGGGCGGACTGGATGGCGATGGCCACACCAGTGATGGCTGCGGTCTGGATGATGATTGGCGCACGGACCACGGAGAAAATGTGGCGGGTGATGATCCGCAGGTCGGAGAGCCCGGAAACCCGCGCTGCATCAACGTAGAGCTCGTTGCGGACCGACTGGACCGCTGAGCGCACCAGCCGGAAGTAGGACGGGCTGATCAGGACGCCGAACGCGATCATGGCAATCCACACGGACGGGCCGTAAGCCGAACGGATGGTCATCAGCACAATCAGGCCGGGGAGGCTCATCAGGATGCCGACAATCCAGTTGGCCACGGCTTCGAACTTCCCGGCGTAGTAGCCGGCCACCAGTCCGGCGGGGAGGCCGATCAGGATGGCGACGGCGGCGCAGAGCAGCGCTGAGAGCAGCGTCAGCTGGGCGCCGAACAGCAGCCGGCTCCAGACGTCACGTCCGGAACTGTCGGTGCCCAGGATGTTCACGGCGTCCGGCGCCGCAAGGGTCTTGGAGATGTTGGCGAAATTCTCGTCAAACGGAGCCAAGGCATCGGCAAAAACTGCCATGACGGCCAGTGCGGTCAGAATCGCGATGGCGATGATGCCAAGCGGGTTCTTGAACAGGCGCCGGAGGACTGTTGACCGGACAACGGTGCCGGTCTGGCCGGACACACCCGGGGCCGGCGAGCCGGGCGCGGGTGTCAGGGCTGAGGTTTCAACGGACTCGGTCACGAGACACGCACCTTCGGGTTGAGCCAGCCGTTGAGCAGGTCAACCATCAGGTTGACCACGATCACAACAGCGACGGTGTACATAACGACGCCCATAACCACCGGCTGGTCGCTCTGGATGGTGGCGGTAACAGCCATGGGTCCCATGCCGGGCAGCGCAAAGATGGACTCGAGGATGACCACACCGCCGAGCATGCCGATCAGCTGAAGGCTGAGCACGGTCAGTCCGGCGGGCGCCGCGCTGCGCAGGACGTGCTTGAAGAGAACTTCACGTTCCCCAATGCCGCGGCTGCGGAGGGTGCGGACGTAATCGCGTTCGAGCTGCTTGATGACGGCGCTGCGGATCTGCTGCGCACCGCCGGTGACGCCGTTGATCAGCAGGGCGATCACCGGCAGGGTCAGGGACAGCACCCAGGCATCGGCTCCCACCCCGGGCGAAATGGTGCTGGTGGCGGGGAAAAGACCCATCTGGATGGCCAGGATGGTGACCAGGATGATTCCGATGACAAACCCGGGAATCGAGTCGCCGATGATGGCGCCAATCTGGACCAGGCGGTCCACCCAGCCGCGCTTGACGGCTGCGGCCACGCCGATGAGGGTGGCGATGATGGAAATGAGGATCATGGCCACCACCACCATGGTCATGGTCACGGGGATGCGGGTGGCGAGGGCGTTGGCAACGGGTTCGGAGGTGAACCACGAGGCGCCCAGGTCGCCGCCCAGTGCGCTGGTGACCCAGCTGAAGTAACGGGTGATAATGGGCTGGTCGAGCCCCAACTCGGCTTCCTTGACGGCCAGCTGTTCCGGTGTTGCCTGGTCGCCCAGGATGTTGCGGGCGATGCTGCCGCTCGATACGTAGAGCAGGGAAAAGGTGAGGATCGAGACGGCAAGCAGGACGACTACACCGCTGCCGAGGCGTTTAAGGATGAAGGGGATCATTGCTGGCTCCATTGAACTGGCATGGATTGGTTGCCGGGTCCGGCAGCCCACCGTCGGTGGTGGCCTGCCGGACCTGTGCAGTTTTTGTGTGGCTACGCGCCCTGGACTACTTGGCGGGTGCGTAGTTGTAGATCGACGGGACAGCCTGCTGGATCTGCGGCGTCACGGTGATCTTGGAGTTGTGGTAGTACATCTGGTTCACGCGGAACAGCGGTGCGAACCAGGCCTGCTCCACCACGTACCTGTTGACTTCCTGGGCCAGCTTTCCCGCATCGGAACCGCCGGTCTGGACAGCGTCGATCTTGGCCTGCAGTTCAGGGGTGGTGTTCTTGAAGGCGTTGTACAGGGCCTTGGTGGAGACGATCTGGTTGATGGCAACCCACGGCTGACCCTGGAAGAGGCTGAAGTACATCGAGGTGAACTTCTGGGCAGCCACGTCGGAGGTAAACGTGTTGGTGATCGCGGAGCCCACGTTCAGCGTGATGCCGATGTCAGCAAGCTGCTGCTTGACCACAGCGATCTGGGTTTCGAAGCCGGGGACCGACGGGACCTCGAGCGTGACGCCGGTTTCGTAGCCGGCTTCCTTCAGCAGGGCCTTGGCCTTCGCCGGATCGTACGGGTACTTGTTCTCCAGTTCCTCAACCCAGGCACCGCTCTCCTTGCCGAAAGGCTGCGAGGTGGGCGTGCCCTGGCCCAGCAGGACCTGGTCAAGGATGGTCTTGCGGTCGAAGGCGTAGTTGATGGCCTGGCGGACCTTGACGTTGCCCAATGCCGGGTTTTTCGTCCCGTCGCGGTCCATCAGCAGCAGCCCCTGCCAGTCCACCTGGTTCGCCGTGAGGGTCATCTTGGCGCCTTCAGCCTGCTTGCCGGTCTTGGGATCCAGCAGCGTGGCATCCACCTGGCCTGAGACCAGGGCGTTGGTGCGGGCGGTCAGGTCGGTCAGGATCTTGAAGGTGACCTTTTCGAACTTCTGCAGGTCCTTGTTCCAGTAGTCCTTGCGGGCGGTGAACACGGACTGTGAGTCCTTGACGGTGGCCGCCTTGTCCATCACGTATGGACCGGATCCAACGGGCTCAGTCTTGATGCCTTCGGTGCCCAGGGCCTTGGGGCTGCCCATCAGCCCGGCGGCCTGGCTGAGGTAGAACTCCAGCGAGGGGTCGGGGGCGCTCAGGTTCAGTTCAATGGTGTCGGCATCCACCACGGCGACGTCGGCCACGGCGGTGAGCTGGGCCATCTGCGGGCCGTTGGCCTTCTTGAAGTGGTCCAGGTTGGCCTTGGCAGCATCGGCGTCGAACTTGGCCCCGTCGCTAAACGTGACATCGGTACGAAGGTCCACCGTCAGCTTGGTGTTGGTGTCGTTGTACTTCCATGCGGTAGCCAGCATGGGGCTGAGCTTGCCGTCCGGCTGCCGCAGGAGCAGGGAGTCGTACGCGGCCTGGTACGGCTGGAGGTAGTGCCCCACGTGCGCCTGCGCCGGGTCCCAGGAGCGAAGCTCCTGGACTGCGCCCAGCGTCAGTGTGGTGGTCTTGGGGGCTCCAGCGGTGCTGCCTGCGGGCGTGCCTCCGCCGCAGGCTGTCAGCGCCATGGCTGAGCTGACAATAAGGGCGGCTGCTGCCGCCTTGGGACCTAACTTCATTGTTGGCTCCTGAATCTATGGAACGTGAGAGATGCGAATCCGGCCAGGTGTGGCGTGTGCCACACCCGGCCTTCCGAGATTCAGACTACGCATGATTGCCAAGATTGGCAACCGATTGTCAAAATTGTTGCAACATTTAATTTCGATGATCCTGAATGAAACGTTCTAAAGCCAACAACCGGTTGCCTGCCGGGGGGACAGGGCTGGTTTAAGAAACCCTGGCAGCCGCGTCCGGATAGCTCTGGCGGTAGATTTCCTTGACGATCCGCAGCGACTTTTCGGCCTCTTCCGGATTGATCCAGAAGGGCCCCGCATCGTCGAGGCGGGCGTAGAAGTCGTTGATGAGAAGCTCGTGGGAGACGCCCCAGTAGGCGCGTCCGCCGGACTCCACCACGCGCTCGGGCACAACGTCCACGCGTCCGTCCGCATAAGTGACCGTCAGGTCCCCCCGCAGGCTGAGCGTGGCCTTCTCCGTCACGATGTCCAGGGTCACGGGTGCGTTCACGGCGTTGGCCAGCGTGGCATAGAAGGCACTGCGGACACCGTTGGCGTGTTCGGCCACGAACTCGGCTGTGTCCTCCACCTCAATGGTGCCACCGAGGAAACGGGTGGCCGCATGGCCGGACAGCGAGGCAACGTCACCCACCAGCCACTGCAGGAGGTCCACGGTGTGGATGGCCTGGTTCATCATAAGACCGCCGCCGCCGCCCTCCCACGTGCCGCGCCAGTGCCGGCTGCGGTAGTAGTCCGCATCCCGGTGCCACATAACCGTGGCCGAGGCCCCCGTCACCGCGCCCAGTTCGCCGCTGGACAGCAGGGCGTGCATGGCCTGTGCGGTCGAGTTGTAGCGGTTCTGGAAGCACACGGCAATCTTGGCGCTGCTCTTGGCGGCCGCCTCCACGAGCCGGCGGCCCTCTTCCAGCGTGTGCGCGAGCGGCTTTTCCACGATGACATTGACACCCCGGTCAAGGGAATCGGCGGCAAGCGCGGCATGGGTGTTGTGCGGCGTGGTGATGTGCACAACGTCAGGCCCGACGGCGTCAATGAGGCTGTGGTGGTCCGCGAATCCGGGCACCCCATAGGCGGCCACGGCAGCCGCGAGGCGGCCGGGGTCCGTGTCACAGACCCCGGCCAGCGTCACGCCGTCGAGCTTTGCAATGGCCTCGAAGTGGACGGCCGAGACGTCACCGCAGCCGATGACCGCGGCCTTCAGGCCGGTCACGAGAGCTCTATTCCGTTCTTGGCGGCAAGCGACGCGAAGGCGCGCGCGGCGGTACCGAAGGCAACCGGGCCGGAGAACCCGCCGAGCTCATGGTGGCTGGCCAGATGCGGCTCGAGGGACGCGAAACCCGCGTAGCCGTCAGCCTTCAGCGCTGCGATGGTGGCGTCCAGCTCGCCGTCGCCCTCGCCGGAGGGAACAACCTCGCCCGTGGCCATGATGGCGTCCTTGACCTGGAGGTACTCCAGGTACGGGCGGAGCATCGCGTAACCCTCGGTGTAGGGGCGGACTCCCACCTGGACGAAGTTCGCGTTGTCCCACGCAACGCGCAGGGCCGGAGAGTTCACCGCCTCCATGATGTCCAGGACGCGCGGGGGCGTATCGCCGTAGATGTCCTTTTCGTTCTCATGCAGGAGGACGACGCCGGCGCTTTCGGCTTCGGCGGCCAGTGCCCGCATGCGCGTGATGACGTCGTCGCGGATTTCTTCCGGCGTCTGGGTTTCACCGCGGTAGAAGGAGAAGATGCGGATGTACTTGCAGTCCAGGCCCTTGGCCACGGAGATGATCTGGCGAAGGCGCTCCACTTCGTGTTCCACAGGCAGGCTGATGTCCACTTTGCCGATGGGGCTTGCCACGGCGGAGACCTTCAGGCCCTTGGCATCGAGGATGGCCTTGAGCTCGGAAACCTGCTCCGGGGTCAACTCGGAAACATTGACACCCCACGCGCTGCGGACCTCGATGTAACTTGCCCCGAGAGCCAGCATGACGGCAGCCTGCACCGCCGGGTCGGGATCCACCTCGTCGCCAAATCCTGACAGCTGCCAGACGGTGGCGGACGATTCGTTTGCCGTTGTGGTCACAGGGATCTCCTTAAGGTTTGCCCGCGGCCGGACAGCCTTGATGCCGCTCCGGCGCGTGGGTGATTTGCTTCACATGCTTCTGCACCCAGTCTAGACACCCACACAAATGATGACAACCGATTGCCAAATGTTGACATTCTGTGGCAATCTAGGAGCATCAGGGCTGTGGCTATCGTCACAGTGCCCGTCTTGTCCCGTTCAGAGAGGAACGCCATGGCGATGCAAGCGGCCGGAACAGAGCGTCCCGCCACCATCCACGACATTGCCGCCATGTGCGGGGTGGCCGCGTCCACCGTCTCCCGCGCACTGTCTACTCCGGACCGGGTCAACATCCGCACGCGTGCACGCATCGAAGCGGCCGCGGCCCAGCTGAACTACACACCCAACAGCCAGGCAAAAGCCCTGAGCTCGGGCCGCACCGGCGCGGTGGGCGTCCTGGTACCTGATATCACCAACCCGTTCTATTTCGACCTGATCAGGGGCACCCAGCTCCAGCTCAAGGCGGCCGGTTACACCCAGCTGCTGGTGGACACGGAAGAGTCGGACGAGGTGGAGGCCAGCAGCATGGAGCAGCTGCGCAAGAGCGCGGACGGCATCATCGTCACCGCATCCAGGCTCAGCGACGAGGCACTGCTGGCGGCGGCCGCGAAGACCCCCATCGTCACCATCAACCGCGATGTGGCAGGCGTCCCCGCGGTGGTGATCGATACGCCGTCGGCCACCAGCCAGGCGCTGGACCACCTGATTTCGCTCGGCCACACACAGATTGCCTACATGGCCGGACCCCTCACGTCCCAGTCCAGCACGCTGCGCTGGACCGCCCTGGCCGCGGCGGCCGAGGAGCGCGGGGTGGACGTGCGCCGGCTTGGCCCGTTCGCTCCCAAGACGCAGTCCGGGGCCGCGGCCGCCGATGCGGCGGTGCACTCGGGCGTGACGGCATGCATCGCCTTTAATGACCTGATTGCCATCGGCATGCTGCAACGGCTGCGCGAACGCGGCATCCGGGTTCCGGAGGACATGAGCGTGGTGGGCTGCGATGACATCTTCGGTGCGGACTTCTGCAATCCCCCGCTGACCACCATGGCATCGCCTATCGAGCAGGCCGGCCGCGTGGCCGTCTCCATGCTGCTGGCCCAGCTGAACCCGCTGGCCGGCGGTGGCAGCCGCAGCCGCTCCCTCATGCCCACGCACCTTACGGTCCGGGGCTCCACCGGACCGGCGCCGGCCGCTTCCTGAGGGCGGCTCGCCCCCGGGACACGGACGCCTTCGAGGGACACAGTTGAGCGTTGTTGACACCGCTGACTAGGCTGGATCACATGCGCGAACTCCAGGCCACCATCATCAAAGAAATGGGCGTGCAGCCCCGGATCGATCCCCGCGGGGAGGTGCGCAAGCGTGTGGATTTCCTGAAGGAGTATCTCCGGGCCACCCAAACCAAGGGCTTTGTCCTGGGCATCTCGGGCGGACTTGATTCGTCCCTCGCCGGGCGGCTGGCGCAGCTGGCCGTCGAGGAACTCGAGGCCGAGGGTGTGGAGGCCAATTTCGTTGCTGTCCGGCTCCCCTACGGCGTCCAGCACGACGAAGCGGACGCCCAGGCCGCACTGGACTTTGTCCAAGCCAAGACCGAGTGGACGTTCAACATTTCTGCGGCCGTGGACGGCTTCGAGGACGAGTTCGAGAAAACTGTGGGAAACGGCATCTCGGATTTCCACAAGGGCAACACCAAGGCCCGCACAAGGATGATCGCGCAGTACGCCTTGGCCGGCGAACACAACTACCTGGTGATCGGCACGGACCACGGGGCCGAGTCCGTCACCGGGTTCTTCACCAAGTTCGGCGACGGCGGCGCGGACATCCTGCCGCTGTTTGGACTGAACAAGCGGCAGAACCGCGAACTCCTGGCCGAACTCGGCGCACCGGCCCGCGTCTGGGAGAAGGTTCCCACCGCCGATCTGCTGGATGACAAGCCGGGCCGCACTGACGAGGACGAACTTGGCCTGAGCTACGACCAGATCGATGACTACCTTGAAGGCCGGGACATCCCGGAAGCGGCGGCCGAACTGATCGAACAGAAGTACCTCCGCACGCGGCACAAGCGCACCGTCCCGGTCACCATCTTCGACACCTGGTGGAAATAGGCAACGCTGCACCTTCCGCACCCTTGGAAGTCCTAGTATATTGCTGATGAAGTAATCACAGGGCCGTCGCCGGCCCGGCAATGTCAGGAGGCGCCGTGGGCAGCCCGCTCCCCCGCGACCCCATCGCCGAGGCCCGGAGTAACTGGGAGCGCCACGGCTGGGGCGATGTGGCTGCACCGATGGCCGCCATCACCGCCATCATGCGGACCCAGCAGATCCTGCTGGCGCGGATCGAGGCGGTCCTCAAGCCGTTCGGCCTGACCTTTGCCCGCTATGAATTGCTGGCGCTGCTGAGCTTCGCCCGCAGCGGTGCGCTGCCCATGAACAAAGCCAGCGCGCTACTGCAGGTGCATCCCACCTCGGTGACCAACGCCGTCGACCGCCTGGAGCAGGCCGGGCTGGTGGCCCGCTCCCCGCACCCCACGGACGGACGCACCACGCTGATCGAACTCACCGCCGAGGGCCGCACCCTGGCGAAACATTCAACGGCGGCGCTCAACGCCGAGGTGTTCGGCAAGTCAGGTTTCGCAGACGAGGACGTGGAGCACCTACTCCGGGTCCTGGGCGATTTCCGCAAGGCAGCCGGCGACTTCACGGATTGACCCGGCTCGTGATGCCACGTGGCAACCGATTGCCAAATATCGTGGGATGCCGCCCCAGCAAGCATCGGTTGCTCCGTAACGGCCGTTTTGGCGGCCCAAAACGGCCGGTGGGGATCAATGGATGGGGGTCAGCGGTGCTTGAACTCCGGCTGGCGCTTTTCGCTGAACGCGGCCATGCCTTCTCTCTGGTCTTCCGTGGCGAAGAGGGAGTGGAACACTCGGCGCTCGAAGAGGACGCCCTGCGCCAGCCCCAGTTCAAAGGCGGCGTTCACGGCTTCCTTGGCCAGCATGGCCGCCGGCTTGGACTTGGACGCGATTACCTCGGCGGCCTTCAGCGCTTCCTCCACCACGGACGCCGCCGGCACCACCCGTGAAACCAGTCCTGCGCGTTCGGCCTCGGCGGCATCCATCATGCGCCCGGTGAGGACCATGTCCATGGCTTTGGCTTTGCCCACGGCATGGGTCAGCCGCTGGGAGCCGCCCATGCCGGGGATGACGCCGAGGTTGATCTCCGGCTGGCCGAACTTGGCGTTGTCCCCCGCAATGATGACATCGCACATCATGGCCAGCTCGCAGCCGCCGCCCAAGGCGAAGCCGGAGACGGCCGCCACCACCGGGATCCGCAGCCGGGTCAGGCTTTCCCAGCCCCGGAACCAGTCCGCCGCGTACATCTCCATGTAGCCCTTGGACGACATCTCCTTGATGTCGGCCCCCGCTGCGAAGGCCTTTTCCGAGCCGGTGATCACCACGGCACCCACGGCAGGGTCTGCATCCATGGCGGTGACGGCGGCGACGACTTCCTCCATGGTGGCCTTGTTCAGGGCGTTCAGTGCCTGTGGCCGGTTGAGGGTCACCAGACCCACCCGGCCACGTTGTTCCACCAGAATGTTGTTGTACTGCTGCGCCAAACCGTGCCCCTTTGTGTGTAATGGATGAACCGGTACCTACGCTACGTGGCGGACCTGTCCCGGATGTCGGTGATGATGCCCGAAAAATCGCGTCCCGCACCGGCCCCGGCCGCGAACTCGTCGTAAATCTTCGAGGCCAGCGGCCCCATTTGCGCCGCCACCCCGGTGCTTTCCAGCGCGTTGAGGGCCAGCCGCAGGTCCTTGGCCATCAGGGCACCCGCGAATCCCGGTTGATAGTCGCGGTTGGCCGGACTGGTGGGCACGGGTCCCGGAACGGGACAGTTGGTGGTCAGCGCCCAGCACTGGCCCGAGGCGTTGGCGGCGACGTCGAAGAGCGCCTGGTGCGTCAGTCCCAGCTTTTCGCCCAACACAAACGCCTCACTGACGGCGATCATGGACACACCCAGGATCATGTTGTTGCAAACCTTCGCGGCCTGCCCGGCGCCGTGCTCCCCGCAGTGGACAACACGCTTTCCCATCAGTTCCAGGAGGGGCTTCACCGCTTCGAAGTCCTCGGGTAAGGCCCCCACCATGAACGTCAGGGTGCCGGCTTCGGCACCCACCACACCACCGGAAACAGGCGCATCCACGGAACGGTGACCGGCGTCCAACGCAATCGCTGCCGCCTCCCTGGCCTCCTCAACGTTGATGGTGGAGCAGTCCAGGAACATGGTGTCCGGCGCCGCCACGGACAGCAGGCCGGGCTCGCCGCCCACCCCCCGGTAGGCGTCCAGGACGTGCTGCCCGCTGGGCAGCATGGTGAGTACGACGGCGGCGCCTGCCACCGCTTCAGCCGCGGATCCCGCCATCGGAACGCCGTGCGCCCGGGCTGCCTCCACGGCGGCCGGCACGGGATCGTACCCTGTCACGTTGTGCCCGGCCTTGATCAGGTTGGCCGCCATGGGACCGCCCATATGGCCCAGGCCGAGGAAGGCGATGGTGCCGCTCGCGGCGTTGTCAGAAGGTGCAGGCTCAGACATGGTCGGACTCCTTTGAGTGCAGGTTGAGCTCACGGTCGCCCAGCGGCGCGAAGTAGTGGTCGACGTCGGCCTGAGTCACCTCGGCGAGGGTAGCCGGCTTCCACTGCGGGTTACGGTCCTTGTCCACCACCTGGGCGCGGATGCCTTCGCGGAAATCCGGCCCGGCAAGGCACCGCAACCCCACCCGGTATTCCTGGGCCAGCGTTTCCTCCAGCGAAAGGCCGCGGACCCGCCGGAGCGATTCGAGCGTCAGCTTCACGGCTGTGGGTGATTTTGCCTCGATGGTGGCGGCAGCCTCCGCCGCCTCCCCGCCCGCAGCCCGGAGCCGGCGGACAACCTCCTCGGCGTCGTCGGTGGCGTAGGCGGCGTCAGTCCAGTCCCGCTGCGCCGCCAAAGGGGACGCCGGCGGCTCTTGGGCAAAGCGCCCGACGGCGGCATCCGGCGTCGAGCTTTCCAGCGCTTCCGCGAGTGCGGGGAGATCTTCAGACGGCACAAAGTGGTCCGCGAGACCGAGGAACAGGGCGTCGGACCCGCTTAGGTGTGCGCCGGTAAGAGCGGCATGGGTCCCGGACTCCCCCGGCGAACGGGACAGCAGGAGGGTGCCGCCGACGTCGGGCACAAACCCGATGGTGGTCTCGGGCATGCCGGTGCGGGTCCGCTCGGTGACCACGCGGACCGAGCCGTGCGCGGAAATCCCCACCCCGCCGCCGAGGACCAGCCCGTCCATCAGCGCCACATACGGCTTGGGGTAGGTGGCGATCAACAAGTTCAGACGGTATTCCACCGTCCAGAATTCGGCGGTGGCGTCACCGCCGGCCAGCATGTCCTGGTAGATGGCCACAATGTCGCCGCCGGCGCAGAGCCCGCGGTCCCCGGCGCCGCGGACCAGGACGGTTGCCACGGCGTCATCATCCGCCCAGGCCGTCAGCTGGTCCAGCATGGCCTGAACCATGCCGGCGTTCAGCGCGTTGACAGCCTTGGGCCTGTTCAGGGTGATGACGCCCAGGTGTCCTCGGCGCTCGAACAGGACCTCGGGCTCCTGCCCCGGTGCGGGAAGCCCGGCCATCAGCTGCCGGCCGGCATCACGAAGCTGGCGCCCTGGCGGATGCCGGAGGGCCAGCGGGTGGTGACCGTCTTGGTCTTGGTGTAGAAGCGGAAGGCGTCGGCGCCGTGCTGGTTGAGGTCCCCGAAGCCGGAAGCCTTCCAGCCACCGAACGTGTAGTAGGCGATCGGGACGGGGATGGGGACGTTGATGCCCACCATGCCCACTTCAACGCGGCTTGCGAAGTCGCGGGCGGCGTCGCCGTCGCGGGTGAAAATGGCCACGCCGTTGCCGAACTCGTGCTCGGAGCACAGCCGCAGCGCCTCGTCGTAGTCAGCCGCGCGCAGGACGCTCAGGACGGGGCCGAAGATCTCTTCCTTGTAGATCTTCATGTCCTTGGTGACGTTGTCGAAGAGGGTGGGGCCCACCCAGAAGCCGCCGTCGTAGCCGTCCACGGTGAGGCCGCGGCCGTCAGCCACCAGGGTGGCGCCCTCGTCCACGCCGGACTGGATATAGCCCTCGATCCGGTCCTTGGCGGAGGCTGCCACCACCGGCCCGAAGTCTGAATCCTTGTCCAGGCTGTGTCCCACCCGGAGATGGTTGACGCGTTCTGCCAGCTTCGAAACCAGGGCGTCGGCGGTGTCCTGGCCCACGGGAACGGCGACGGAAATGGCCATGCAGCGCTCACCGGCCGAACCGTAACCGGCTCCGATCAGGGCGTCGGCAGCCATGTCCAGGTCGGCGTCGGGCATGATCACCATGTGGTTCTTGGCGCCGCCGAAACACTGGGCCCGCTTCCCGTGGGCCGCTGCGGTGGCATAGATGTACTGGGCAATCGGCGTGGAGCCGACAAAGCCGATGGCTTTCACCCGCGGGTCCTCCAGCAGCGCATCCACCGCTTCCTTGTCGCCGTTGACCACGTTGAAGACGCCGTCCGGAACTCCGGCCTCGCTGTAGAGCTCGGCAAGCCGCAGCGGCACGGACGGGTCACGCTCGGACGGCTTGAGGATAAAGGCGTTGCCGGCAGCGAGCGCCGGGCCGGACTTCCACAGCGGAATCATGGCCGGAAAGTTGAAGGGCGTAATGCCTGCAACCACCCCCAGCGGCTGGCGCAGTGAATGGACATCGATGCCCGCGCCGGCGCTGTCGGAGAACTCGCCCTTGAGCAGATGCGGGGCGTTGGCGGAGAACTCCACCACTTCGATGCCGCGCTGGATATCGCCCTTGGCGTCGGCGAGGGTCTTGCCGTGCTCCGAGGACAGCAGGGTGGCCAGCTCATCCATGTTCTCGTTGACCAGGTCCACGAACTTGAGCAGGATCCGGCCGCGGCGCTGTGGGTTCATGGCAGCCCATTCAAGCTGGCCCTTTTCGGCGTCGGCCACCGCATTGGCCACTTCGTCCCTGCTGGCCAGCGGAAGCCTCGCCTGGACCTCGCCCGTGCAGGGGTCATAGACGTCGCTGAACCGCCCGGAGGTACCGTCGACCCGCTGGCCGCCAACATAGTGTGAAAGCTCGTGCACCATCGAATGCTCCTTCGCATTGGTCTTGTCTGAACCCGAATCTACTCGGACTTCCTACTAATTTCTAGGGTGCGCCGTGCCGGCCGCGCGGCGGGTCAGGCCGGCTGCGCCGATCTGCCGGCCGGCAGCCTGGCGGTCATCCGGTGGGCTTCCTCCATCAGCAGCTTGCCCAGCATGTCCAGGCGTTCGCCGCGGAACCGCGGTTCGATGCCGGTTAGCGACAACGCCCCCACGGGCCTGCCCTCAGTGTCGAACACTGCGGCCCCCATCCCCCAACTGCCTTCCAGGATCAGGCCCGGATTCACCGCATAGCCGCTGAGCCGGGTGCGTTCAAGGTTGCGGCGGACAATTTCCTCGCGGTGGCCGGCTGCGAAGTTGCCCGCGTGCTGCTCCCAGGAGGAGAGGATGGCTTCCTGCTCCCCGTCCGGCAGGAACGCCATGACGGCCGTCCCTGCCGATGCCACACCAAGGGGAAACCGGACGCCTTCGTGCAGCACAAAGGACCGCACCGGGAAGCTGCCCTCTTCGCGCAGCACGCAGACCATCTCCTGGCCGCGCCGAATGGAGTAGAACGCACTTTCGCCGGTCTCCTCCGCAAGCCGCCGCAGGCTGGGGCGGGCAAGGTCCTCAAAAGGGAAGCGGGCTGCTGCCACGGATCCCAGCAGGAAAATTTCCGGGCCCAGGATCCAGTTGCCGCTCCGGGCATCGTGGTCCAGCAGGCCTTCCGCGGCGAGGGACGCCAGCAGCCTGTGGACGGTGGGCCGGGTCAGGCCCGATTCGCGGACCAGCCCAGCAAGGGAGCTGCCCTCCGGCTTCCGGCCCACCAGCCGCAGCAACGCTGCCACCCGCCCCACCACCTGCGTGCCTTGGACTGGGCTTGCCATCTTTTCGCCCCTTTCCCAGAAATCCTCCACAATGTGGACACGCTTCAGCTTACCGTCCACGCTGTGAAATATCAGCGGAAATGGGACATAGGCGTGATTGACCGCCTCGCCACACCCGCCTAGGCTCCTTTTCCAGGCCAACTGTCCACAAAGTGGATACCGCAACCGCTATGACCGCTCAATGACGAGGAGATGGAATGCCTAAACTGAAATCCAACGCCGCTGCCGCCCTGAAGGATCTTATCCGGGACGGTATGACGCTTGCCGTGGGCGGCTTCGGCCTGAGCGGTATCCCGGCGGACCTGATCGAAGCCGTCCGTGATTCGGGTGTGAAAGACCTGACCGTGGTGTCCAACAACATGGGCGTGGACGGCAAGGGCCTGGGCATCCTGATCGAGGCCGGCCAGGTCCGCAAGGTCATCGCCTCCTACGTGGGCGAGAACAAGCTCTTTGCCGAGCAGTACCTTGCCGGACAGCTCGAAGTCGAGTTCACCCCGCAGGGCACCCTCGCCGAGCGCCTCCGGGCCGGCGGCGCGGGAATTCCCGCGTTCTACACCAAGACCGGCGTCGGAACCCTGGTGGCAGAAGGCAAGCCGCTGGCGGAGTTCGACGGCGAAACGTACGTCCAGGAGCGCGCCATCCGCGCCGACGTCGCACTGGTGCACGCGCACACCGCGGACACGGATGGGAACCTGATTTACCGCTACACGGCCCGGAACTTCAACCCGGTAGTGGCCACCGCAGGTGCCGTCACCGTCGCCGAAGCCGAAGTAATCCTGGCGCCGGGCCAGCTCGATCCCAACCACATCGTCACTCCGGGCGTCTATGTCCAGCACCTGGTCCAGGCGAGCGGCCGCGTGAAGGACATCGAGCAGCGCACCGTCCGCCCCCGCACCGCGGCCCCGGTCCCGGCCTGACGCCGTCGTCCACCCAAACCCACAGAATTTCTACACCCAAGGAGAAACCCCATGGCCTGGACCAGGGATGAAATGGCTGCCATCGCGGCCGAGGAACTGAACGACGGCGACTACGTGAACCTGGGGATCGGCATCCCCACGCTGGTGGCCAACAACCTGCCCGAGGGCGTCCGGGTTGTGCTGCAGAGCGAAAACGGCCTGCTCGGCATGGGCCCGTTCCCCTACGAAGGCGAGGAAGACGCGGATCTCATCAACGCCGGCAAGCAGACCGTCACCGTGCTGGACGGCGGCAGCATCTTCGACTCAGCCACGTCCTTCGGCATGATCCGCGGCGGGCACGTCAAAGTCGCCATCCTCGGCGCCATGCAGGTCTCCGGCAACGGCGACCTCGCCAACTGGACCATTCCCGGCAAGATGGTCAAGGGCATGGGCGGCGCCATGGACCTCGTCGCCGGCACCCCGCGCGTTGTGGTTCTCACCGAGCACAACGCCAAGGACGGCACCGCCAAGATCGTCACCGAATGCACGCTGCCGCTGACCGGGCTGAGCTGCGTGGACCGGATCATCAGCGACCTCGCGGTGTTTGATTTGGATAAAACGGACGACGGCGGTGCCCGGCAGCTCACGCTGACCCGCCTTGCGCCCGGAGTCACCGTGGAGGAAATCCGGGAGAAGACCGAGGCCGCATTCGAGGTAGCCCTGGACCCTGACCTGGAAGAATCCGCCCTGGAAGGAGCAACGGCATGAGCCTGAAGGAACAGTTCGGCAAGGATGTCCTGCTCACGGGCTGGGGCCACAGCCGCTTCGGCAAACTGACGGACGAGACCCTCGAATCCCTGATCGTCCAGGTGGCCACCGAAGCCATCGCCAACGCCGGCATCGAGCCCGGCCAGATCGACGAGATCTACCTCGGCCAGTTCAACTCCGGCATGATGCCGCTCGCCTTCCCATCCTCGCTGGCGCTGCAGGTCTCACCGGACCTGGCCAACGTGGCCGCCACACGCGTCGAGAACGCCTGTGCCTCCGGCTCGGCAGCCTTCCAGCAGGGCACCAAGTCGCTGCTGGCAGGCACCGCCAAGACCGTCCTGGTGATCGGAGCCGAAAAGATGACCCATGCCGGCGCGGACGTGGTGGGTGCAGCCCTGCTGGGCGCCGACTACGACATGGCCGGCCAGGCCTCCAGCACCGGATTCACCGGGCTCTTTGCCGACGTCGCCAAGCACTACGAAAAGCGCTACGGTTCAGTCTCCGACGTGCTCGGCACCATCGCGGCCAAGAACCACCGCAACGGCGTGGACAACACCCACGCCCAGCTCCGCAAGGACCTCGGCGAGGAGTTCTGCCGCACGGTCTCGGACAAGAACCCCATGGTGGCCGATCCGCTCCGCCGCACCGACTGCTCCCCCGTGTCCGACGGCGCCGCCGCCGTCGTGCTCTCCACCTCACCCACCGGCGGGGCAACTGCCCCGGTGCGGCTCGCCGGCTTCGGCCACGCGAACGACTTCTTCCCGGCGGAACGCCGGGACCCCACGGCTTTCGCGGCCACCCGCATGTCCTGGCAGCGCGCACTGGCGATGGCCGGCGTCGGACTCGAAGACCTGGATTTCGCCGAAGTCCACGACTGCTTCACCATCGCAGAGCTCCTTATGTACGAGGCCATGGGACTGACCGAACCCGGCCAGGGCGCCCGTGCCGTCACGGAAGGCTGGGTGTCCAAGGACGGCAAGCTGCCCATCAACGTCTCAGGCGGGCTCAAGGCCAAAGGCCACCCCGTGGGCGCCACCGGAGTCTCCCAGCACGTCATCGCCGCCATGCAGCTCACCGGCACCGCCGGGGACATGCAGCTGGGCCGCGCCCGGCGCGCAGGGGTACAGAACATGGGCGGCGTGGGCATCGCCAACTACGTCAGCGTCCTCGAAGCCGCCTAAACCCCCATCGATTGATCCCCACCGCACCCTCGAAGCCCCCAACCCCCATCGATTGCTCCGTAACGGTCGTTTTGAGCCGTCAAAACGGCAGTTACGGAGCAATCGATGAGGTTAGTGACGCCGGATCAGCGCTGCGATCTCCGCGAAACCAAGCCGGTCCGCGTTCTCCAGAGCCGTCCGGCCCTGGGGATCGCGGATGGTGGGGTCGCCGCCGGCGTCCAGGAGCTGCCGCACCACATCCTGCTGCCGGGGTCCGCCGCTGTTGAGCAGGATGGCCTCCTGCATGGCGGTCCAGCCGAGGTTGTTCACGTGGTTGACCGGCACGCCGGCGGCCAGGAGGATGCGGACCGTTTCCACATGGCCGTGTTCGCTGGCCGGGATCAGCGCCGTGCCGCCGTAGCGGTTGGTGCTGGCCACGTCCGCGCCGGCGGCCAGGGTCAGCTGCAGCACCTCATTGAATCCTTCGGCCCCGGCGTAGAGGAACGCCGAGTCCTGGATGGCGTCCTTCGCGTTCACGTTGCCGCCGCGGCCAATGAGCTCGCCCACCAGCGCCACGTTGTTGGCCTTCGCGGCGGCGATCAGTTCCTGGTCCAGCTGTGCCTGGGCGTCGGCGGACAGGGGCGCTGCGGTGGATGCTGGCGGCGCTGTCACGGCTGGGTCAGACGTGGCCTGGCCACCACGGGTGACCGGAACGGTCGACGGCGGTGACTCCACCTGCTGCGGCTCACCAGGGCCCGCCTGGCACGCCGTCATCGAAGCGGCTGCTCCGGCCGCCAGCAGGAGAACCGTTACAGCCCTGCCGGGGTGGCCTGAACCGCCCAACCGCCATGTCCTGACCCGCCACGTCCTGAACCACTTCATGGGGCCGAGCCTACTGTGCTGAACCGGCGGCTGCGGCAATGGCCTCGGCGCCGGCGGTGGCGCAGGCTTCGTCCAGGTTGCCGTCCGGGGCGCCGCCCACACCGATGCCTGCCACGGACACGCCGTTGACCTTGAGCGGGACGCCGCCGGCCAGGAAAAGGGTGCCGGGGAGGTCCGCAATGCTGGGCCCGTTGCCGTTGATGCGTTTGGCCAGCTCGGACGTCGGGGTGCCGAAGGCGGCCGCGGTGTAGGCCTTCTGCTTGGCTGCCTCAATGGTGTGCTCGGCCGCGTTGTCCCCGCGAAGGAGCGCCTGGACCGTGCCGAACCTGTCCACGAGCGCCACGGTGACGAACGGCAGTTTGTCCGCCTGGCACTTGGCGAGGGCTGCCCTGACGGCATCGGAGGAGGCGCCCGCGGCGATGCGGTTCTGCGCCACCACCGTGGCCGGCGCCGGCGGGACATCGACGGCGGACACCGCGGCCGGGGCGGGCACGGCCGCAGGCGCGGCAACCGGGCCGGTCCCGGCGTTGGCTGCGGCGGTCAGGCCTCCGGTCAGCAGCAACGCTGCTGCGGCGGCGGTTGCGGAAAGTTTGGTGGACTTCTTCACGGGTTCTCCTCGGGTTTGGGTCGGTTTGGCGCAGCCGGGCCGTGGTCCTGGACCGGCCCGTTGGCCTCATCTCCATCCTGTCCGGGCCGCGCCGGGGCGGGCATCGGGCCTTTGGCTGCGGCCCGCTCACCCGAAAGGCCAGCGGCATCAGCCAAAAGGCTGAGAGACCAGCAAGGGCACGGGCAATAGCATGGAGGGGAACTCCCCTGACCGGAACTGGACCCTATGCAATCCCCAGACTTTGACCGCGGCTCCCCGGCTGTTGCACCGGAGTTGCCAGCCGGACCAGCACACCCAGGTGCACTCGCGGCAGGGCCTGGCCGGTTCGGCGGGATCCACACCGCAGTCCACCTGGGCTTCGCGGTCCTGCTGGTTGCCTCGGCCGTCCGCTACGCCATGCGGCACAGCCTTCAGGACAACGTCCTGGTCCTTGGCCTCGCGGGGGCGGTGTGCGCCCTATATGCCGTGATCGCTGTCCTGGCCAGGCGGGAACGCCCGTGGGCGGTCTGGATGCTGGTTCTGGTGGCCGTCTGGGCAGTTCTGGTCATCGCTGCACCCAGCTTTGCGTGGTGCTCGTTTGCCATCTTCTTCCTCTGCCGCACAGCCTTTACGGGCGCCGTGGGCTACGTGGCGGCAGGCGCGACGGTGGCCGCCACCGCTGTGGGGCTGTTCCGCCTCAGCGGGTGGACGGACCTCGCGAGGGTACTGGGGCCGCTCGCGGTTGGCGTGATGCTGACGCTGATCCATGACCGGTTCGAGCACGACGCAGCGGAACAGCGGCGGCTCCATGCTGAGGTTTCGTTGGCGCAGGGACAGCTGGCGGCCAGCGAACGCCGGGCCGGAACCATCGCTGAACGTGAGCGGGTATCGCGCGAAATCCACGACACCGTGACGCAGGGCCTGGCCAGCAGCCTGCTGCTCCTGGAAGCTGCTGACCGGTCGTGGCCCGGCCCGGCATCCCGCCAGGAGCTCAACCAGGCCACTGGACTGCTGCGCCGGAACCTCGCCGAGACCCGCAGCCTGGTCCACGAGCTCGCCTCCCCCAAGCTTGACGCGTCGCCACTACCCGAAGCCCTGCACGTGGCCGCCACCCAGTACGTCCCGCAGGCCCGGCTGCAGGTCACCGGCGAGCCACGGTCCGTCGCGCCAGAGGTTCGGCATGCCCTCCTTCGCGTGGTGCAGAGCGCCGCCGCGAACATCCAGCAGCACGCTAACGCCACGGTCACCACACTGACCGTCGGTTTCCTCCCGGAGGCAGTGACGCTGGACATTTACGACGACGGGACCGGCTTTGATCCCTCGGCGGCAGCACCGCCGTCGGACGCCGGAGGCTACGGCCTCCGCGCGATGCGCCAGCGGGTGGAGCAGTTGGGCGGAGTATTCTCGGTGGAAAGTACCCCGGGCGAAGGGACCATCGTGGCTGCACAGGTGCCGAGCACACCGCCGGGGCCACGCCGGCAGCAGGCACCCCGGAACGGCGCATGAACAGCATCACCGTCCTCCTCGTGGACGATCACCTGGTGGTCCGCAGCGGGCTCAAGGCGCTGCTGGGCACCCAGCCGGACCTGGACGTGGTGGCCGAGGCCGCGTCCGGCGAGGAAGCTTTGGAACTCGTGGCACAACTGGCACCGGCCGTGGTGGTGATGGACCTGGCCATGGGCGCGGGAATGGACGGGATCGAGGCCATCCGGCAACTGCGGCAACGCAACAGCCGTCAGGCCATCCTGGTTTTCACCACCTACGATTCGGACGCCGACATTGTCCGGGCGGTGGACGCCGGCGCCATGGGCTACCTCCTCAAGGACGCCACGCCGGATGAAATCTTCGCGGCAATCCGCGGTGCCGTCCAGGGCAAAAGCGTGATGAGCGCCCCCGTGGCCTCCCGGCTCTTCCAGCAGCTCCGCAACCCCGACGAGGTCCTGACGCCCCGGGAAGCGGAATTGCTGGGCCTCCTGACCGAGGGGCTAAGCAACCGCGAACTGGGGCAGCGGCTGTTCATTTCCGAAGCCACGGTCAAGACCCATCTGGCGCACATCTACGCCAAGCTGGGCGTGGAAACCCGCGCCGCGGCGATCGCAACGGCCATCCGCCGGGAGGGTATGCGTTAGCCTCGGTATTTCATGAGGGTGCAGGTCTTGGGGCGTGTTTAAGCCGCGAAAGGTGCTCCTGAACTGGGAAAATGTTGTTACCACACACCATTTCCACGCAGTTCAAGGGAGCACCTTT
>JAHFUZ010000072.1 GCA_023264815.1 Arthrobacter sp.
ATCTTGGCCTACGGCACTCAAAACTGGACTGGACATAATGATTAGATTCCTGGCTCTCGCCCCACGCGATTAGCGGACTTGCTATGAGCCCGTGGTACCGCTCCAGCCTGACACGTAGGGGACCACTGTGAGATCCCAACCGATCTACCATGCCTATATGGACGAGCATGGAGAGGTGGCGTGGTGACGGGGATCGCCTACTCCTGCGACATACCGTGCGGCCTGACCAACTCCATCTGGCCGCCTGCTAGCTAACAAGGTAAGCCAGAAGGAGCGGCCTGCACATGGGCGCAATGTCGGGATACGCATTGCCGGGCTTGCGCAGCAGATAAACTCCACTGAGAAGCCAATAAAGTGGGGAAAATGGACGTCACGACGCGGCTGCGCGAAAGCGAGTTAGCATCCATCCGTGTCCAGGTGGACAACGATTTGCGTGACAATGTCCTGAAGAGCTTGGATGAACGTGGCGGCGCGCAGGAATTGGTGCGGCAGCAGTACACCGGACGATATCCATTTGAGTTACTGCAAAATGCTAACGACGCCGCACGTGATACTGGAGCCCGTGGCCGCGCGCACTTCCGCCTGACCGAAACAGCATTGATCGTAGCCGATAATGGCTCCGGCTTCGGAGACCCACAGGTCGAAGCCATCTGCTCATTGGGGAGGTCTTCCAAAGATCCTTCCGAATCAGTCGGCCACAAGGGTCTTGGATTCAAATCTGTCGGCGAGATCACTGACCATCCGCAGATCGTCTCGGAATTGTCTTCGTTCCAGTTCAACGGCGCGCTCGTTCGTGCGGAAGTCAATCAGCTTCTCGGACTGTTGCCGCCGCGTCAGAAGCTGCCGGTTTACGCTTTTCCGTTCCGGGTGGAAAAGACGGACCTTGGACCCGATGCTGCTGCGATCGAGATGCTTCGTGCGAAGGGCTTCACGACGGTCATCCGGCTTCCGTTCCGGGACGGCGTCGAGCGTTCGACTGTTGAAGCCGCTCTCATCGACAACCTCGCGTCCCGACTTCTGCTTTTCCTGCCACATGTTGATCATCTGGAGCTGCAGGGAACACACGGCGACTTCACTTCCGAGATCTTCCGCGAGGCGGATGATGGCGTCGAGCACGTCCTGCTCGAAACCAATGACAGGAATGAAGAGTGGTTCATCTATCGAGGATCCGTAGTGCCTGACTCTGCCGTCTTCAAACATGTTGGAGAAATGTGGAAGGAGATGGACGAGGTACGTTTCGCGGTCGCTGTACCTGTAGATGAACAGGGACAGCCACTTGTAGACGCGACATTCCCACTTCACGTCTATTTCCCGACTGACGAAGAACCGGGGCTTCACGTGGCTATCCATGCCGAGTGGATGTTGAGTATGGACCGCCGCCAGATCGCGACGACGCCCGAAGCCGCGCAGTTCAACCGCATGTTGGTGAACGCGGTGGCAGACCATCTCAAGTCCACCGTCGCTCCTGACCTGGTGCGCCGAACTCGAGCTAGTTCAGCCGCCATCGAGGCTCTCGTTCCGGCGATTGACCAGCCGGTCGGCGGGGGCGGAACGGCCGTTCGGAACCAGTGGAGGGAGGCGCTGCTGGATTCTCCTTTCCTGCCTACAGCAGATGGTTCGGTCCGTCGTCCAGCAGATATTTCTCTCCTGCCGCGAAGCCTGCCGGATGCCGTGAAGGCTCATGAGCTGGCAAACCTTGAACCCGCCCGCACCTTGCGGCCGGACGTCGAAAGACTCACTCCGATCAAGAACTTTCTCGCTGGCGTGCCTGAGACCTACGAGATGGGGCTGGGTGAGTTCATCGCGCTACTGGCAGCGCCGGCGCGGGAGACGGTCGAGTACTACTACCAATTCCTGGTGGACTGGCGTGAAACAGCTGGCACCAGAATCATCAACGAACTCAGGAGGGCTCCGGTCGTCTTGGGTACGGCGGGGCAGCTTCTTACGCCAAGCGATGACACGATCTTTTTCCCGCGGGAGCGCGGTGACATCACCGTTCCCGACGACCTGCCGGTCCCAATTGCGCATGTACCAGAGGTTGAGGACGCGCGAAACCTTCTCCGCGACCTGGGTGTCAGGTCCTTTGAGTGGCGCGAACTTATCCGTGAGTACCTCATCAAGATTCTGAGCAATCCCGAAGCCGAACAGTCTGCAAGGGCTGGTGCTATGGCCGGTCTGCGCGCCTACCATCAAGTTCGACTGCAGGGGAGCGAAGATTTCGAGCCGCTCCTGGGGGGAGTGCTCCTTCCTGCCCGAACGGCAGACGGCTCCGTCCAGCAGCTTCGGCCATCATCCGAAATCTACTTCAGTTCACCGTGGACCGGATCCGGCGACTTGGAAGTTATTTTCGGTCCATTTGGTGACGCCGAATTCCTCCACATCACGCCTCCGCGGGATTCCGAAAGTCGCCAGGATGACTTTGACTTCTACCGCATGTTAGGCGTCATTGAGTATCCCCGTCTTTCCAAAGCTGAAACGAATACCTTTACCAACAACAGCGTCAGGCACCCTCACCGCGGTCCACTGTTCCAGGAGTGGTTGAAGCTTCCCGAGGTCAAGGCAGCTGCGAAGTGCCCGTACGGACACACCCAGTCCCAGCAGTTGCGGGAGTCATTCCGCTTGGACCGCCACGCTGAACTCACAGCGTGTGGCGATCCTGTCCGCCTCATCGCGCTCTGGAACCAACTGGCCCGGCGGTGGGGGTCCGTGTATGAGGACGGAAATCAAGCTCTCTTCTACTGTGTCCATAGCAGCCACGCCGGCGATCGCGGACGCCGCGCACCGTCCTTGTTTGATTACACGCTACGGTCGCAGGCCTGGGTGCCTGTCGACCGGGGCAACATGCCGGAACTCGTCCGGCCGTCAGAGGCATGGATCGAAGCCGCGCAAACTCCGCGCCGAATCCAACAACGTGTTCCCCGAATCAGCGAGGCAATGTATCAGACCCGGGGAGGCGCAGGCCTGGCCGCCGCCTTGCGCCTAACAGACGCGGGCCGTCCACGCGTCGCCGATCTCCTCATGCTGTTGGAAGGGATCGCCGAAGAGGCGGATGCAGCAGGGGGTACAAACCGTGAGATCGACCAGGCAGCTCGGTGGGTGCAGCGCACCCTGCATGATGTACTTCGCGACGAGCCCGAGCCGCACCCTGCACCGGAAACTGTCCGGCTTCTGGCCAGCCAAGACGGAGTAACGCAATTCGTGACACAACCGGCCTATGCCGACGATCCTCTCCTTCGAGACACCTTCGAAAAACAGCGTCCTTTGCTTTCCGCCGAGGCCGGTCTAACGAAGCTGGCCCGGTATCTCGCACTGAGCAAGCTCGACGATAAGGTAGTTACCTCCCCAGTCCCGTTCGAGGAGGATCACGGAGTAATCGCCGATAACGTCAGGCGGCGGGTAAATGCAATCAAGCCGTACTTGTTGGCGTTGGTTCGGGCAGAAAATTCCAGCGCCGAAAACCGCGTCCGACCGGCGCTGCGAAGGCTGGAACTAGTCGTATGCGAACGGCTGGTCCTAACCTACGAATTTGACGGTGCGACAGCGACCCGTGAGGATGCAGTCTGTTACATCGCTAGCCGCACGGACAAACGAGGGCGCAAGCCCTATAACGTGGGCACAGCCTATCTTGAACTCGACGCGGCAACGGGTGAGCCGCACTGGTTCCCGCTCGGGCGACAGTTGGCCCAATACTTGAGCGTGCCGAACCTGGCGGATGCTTTCACCATGTTGCTGACAGCATCACGCGAAGACCGCAAACGAATGATGGACGACCGCCAGATCCAGCCTCAGGACATCACAGAGGCCGCCCAGCTGTTGAGGCTCCGGCAGGAGGACGAGGAAGAAATCATCAATATCCTCGATTCGCTTCTGCCCGACTTAAGCACCGATGACGGTAGGTCTTCTGATGTGGCGGCACTAAGAAGACAGCAATCGGGAGTCGTGGCGGAGCATGTCCCGGAGACCAGCAATCACGCGAAGGATCCGACCCGCCGGGATTCGCCAGGGGATGAGCAGGAGATGCCAAGCCAGCCCTTGCCGAAGGCTGACCCTCCAGCAATCGACTTCTCAGCCGTCAGGATAGTGGACGGAGTACCGGGCGAACGTCCTTACACCGGGAGTCCCAAAACCAACGGGTACGGAGGAAGCGGTAGAAACGGCCAGAGCACAGCGCCGAGCATTCACACGGACGAAGAGAACCGCCGGATCGGCAAGCGGGGTGAAGAAGTTGTTTATCATGCCGAGCGCGAGCGGTTGAACAAGCTGGGTAAGAACCCGGACATGGTCCGGTGGGTGTCAAAGGTGGATGAACTGTCGCCATATGACATCGTCAGCATGGATGAAGACGGCCAGCTGATCTACCTCGAAGTTAAGTCGACGAAGGGGACCGATCCTACGGACACGTTCTACATTTCACAGCGCGAGCTCATTGAAGCCACGGTGCGGCGGAGCCGGTACTACATATATCGCGTTACTGAGGTTGATTCGGCAGTTCCCGCGATTACCAGGTGGTCGGATCCACTCGGATTGATCAAGGATGGCAAGGGACACCTGCTGCTCGCGAAGGCGCAGATGGCCCTGTCACTCGCCGACGGTGCCGGGGAAGCTGAGGAAGGCGGTGCATAGCCCGGTTCACGGGTTGTCCACATAGAATTGGGCTTTGAAATCGCCATTGACTGTCTGAGGCTCCGTCTTGGGACCGGTAGTGGCCGAGGTGGGCTGGAAGCCCGAGGACGGGCCGAAGCAGGCAACCGAGGCCCGCGCCGCCTTGATGCGGAGCTCTACGACTGCACGGGCGGCGCTACCAAAAGGTGCACGTCGAATTCGTTGAGCCGCACACCGTGTCCCGAATCAGTCAAGGAACTGGACCCAGCCCTGCAGAGAACGGGGAGCCTGCCGCGGCAAAGAAAATCAGCCCGCGCCTGACGGCAACGGGCTGATCATGATGGTCCGAGTCTACGTCACCGCAGGATCCTGCCGCGTACGGGTCGGAGGATTCCGAGCGTAGCGCCCCTGGCCTGCAGTACAGGGTCTGCAGGCTGACGCCGAATTCCTCACTGCCTGTGTATGACTTCAGGTCTAATCGCAAGCTCGTATCAGCGCCGGTCTAGATCGCCCTCGAGAGCGGCTAGACGCTCTTGGTCTCGACGGATCGCAGTGGCGGCCGCGACAGTGGCCCCCGAGCGAATCGCCTCCGGCGGGATCGGCCGCATTGCGATTGCTTTGGCAGCGGCCCGGGAAATACTCTGAGCCTCTTGACCTTTGCGCTCCATGAGATCAATTCTAAGTGTGGTCGCTTCCCACTGTCTGCCTCTGAGCAAGACGGTGGAGTGCCATTTGCCGCGGGTCCCGGATAAGTGCGCTTATCGGGGCATGGAGGAGGACTGCCTTCGCGTGACGCGGTGGTGGGATGACGGCACTCGATTCGACCTCACAGCCGACCTGGCAGAGGGTGACTGAGCCGATGTCCGACGCCGTCCTGCCGGATGTCTGCCTCGACTGGTGCACGGTCACCCGGCCGAGTCAGTACTCGGTGTTACGGTCGAACCATCGACCGGAATGTCGAACCGATGGAATATTTCGGAGACCGAGGAGTGATCTTGCAAAAGGACTAAGACCTTCGGTCCCCGGCTCGGATGAGTGGTCTGTGAGTGCCCGGAGTGCGGTGCAAGGTAGGCGTGCGGCAGCACTATTCCCCGCCAATCACAACCGCTAGCGGTAAGACTTCGATGCCGTCGTTCGATATGTCAGGGCACGAATCTCCGTCAATGCCAGTGTCGAATGCCCGGCCCTCATGGTGCCCTCGTTCATAATTGGGGTACCGCATTGAACGAAGGAACCTTATCTCTGTGACGATTACCCAGCAAGAGCTTGAATCCCGACTGTGGGACGCGGCCAACGCGCTGCGCGGCCCCGTAGACCCCGCCGACTTCAAGACTTATGTCTTCCCGATGCTCTTCTGGAAGTGGATCTCGGACACCTGGGTGCACGAGTGTTAGCGGCCATGAAAAACTGCCCGTAGGCGGCCACGGAACTGCCCACTGACGGCCATGAGAACTGCCCGTTGGTGGCCATGAGATCTGCCCACTTCCTTTACTTAGCCCTGCTGCTTA
>JAHFUZ010000073.1 GCA_023264815.1 Arthrobacter sp.
ATTCATGTCCCTCCGACGCGTGGTTGCCCCGATAAGGCGCTGCGGGAAAGAGTCGCACGACCGTTTTCCACGCCAGATCTGCAGCAACAGCAATCGCCAGGACGAGGAAGGGAATTGCGGAAATGATGTACATGGCTGGCATGTAACCGTGACCGACGACTATCGGGATAGAAAAAAGCGCAAGGCCAACGGGAATCCAACGGGTTTGACGCCGTATCAGGCAAACGAGGGCGGCGAGGATCCCAGCCCCGATGACGTATTTGTCGTAGTACATCCAGCCCATCACCAGCTGCGTTCGTGCCGAGCTCGGATCAAACAGGCTGCCCGAGCCCGGCCGGGAGACGAATTGGAACGCAACCGCCTCCTGCAGGGAGACGTGCCCGGGTCCAGCCAGCAATTCGCCCCGCAAAAGGGCCAAGAGCGGGAAAAACCCCAAGACCAGGCCGCCCACGGAGAGGAATCCGACCACGGAAAAAAACCGGGTCTTCCAGCTCGGCCGATGTAACAGGGACACCAGTAGGGCTGGGCCGAAGATCGCCAAAGTTTCTTTGGAAAGTACGGCCACGGCAAAGCACACTCCGGCGCCGATGTGATGCCAAAGTTTAAGCTGCGGTGTGAGCATCAGGTAGAAGGCCAAGAGCAGCCACGGGACGCCAACATTGTCGATGAAGACTTGCCGTCCTAGGACGAGGGACAGGGGTGACATGCAAAACAGCAGCGCTGCGAGTACAGCAAACGGGGTGCGAAGTTCAAGCCGGCGGGCGATCAAATACACCAGCACCGTGCTGATGACGAAAAACACAGCCACGACAAAGCGCATCTGTCCGATTGCGGTCTGGTCGCCTTGCCCAAGCACGAGCGGAATCCACGACAAAGCCGCCAGTTGAAGCCACCCCAGCGGGGGATGATCGTACCAATAAGTGTAAGGAGCAAGGCTTCCGTTCAGGGCTGACATCGCCTGCGCGGTGTAGGTACCTTCGTCATCCTGGTAAGAGGGTGAGTTAAGCAAGTTCCAGCTGGAGAGGACCAGTGCTACTACCGCTACGAAGGCGCCTGCTTTCTGATCCGGGGTCAACTTGGCAAAGAGGTTCCGTGAGGCGTCAAGGACCTTACGCGCACGGGGGTAGACCGGGGAGAGAGTCGGACCGACTCGACCGGGGGCCAGTAGCGTATTCATGACCGGGCAACCAAGTAGTCGAGGTGGGCGCCTGCATGCATGGTCTTTTCCCATCTGAAATCGCTCCGCCTGAATCTGACAAGGGCTCTCAGAGCGGCGAAGGCGAGCAGTATTTGGTAGAACGGTGTCCCCAGCACGAGGCGGACGTAGTCATAGATACGAATTTTGTAGCCATGGTCCCGTCCGAATTCGTGCAGCATGCACGCATCAAAAGCCACGGCAGCGACGGCTGGGATGAGGGGAAAGAAGGCCAGCAAGGTGACCGGTACAGGGAACTTCCCCAGCAGTGCGGTGACAATAGCTATCGGGATGCACAGGCCGGCGAAGGCCATAAAGTGCTGCTGCATCAGTGTCCACCAGGCGACGGCTCGCTGGATCGCGGTAGGAAGGGTTTTCCAGTCGCCCTTGGCATAGACCTGCATGAAGCCCAGTGACCACCGCGTCCGCTGCTTGATGAGGGACCTTATGGAGTCCGGAGTCTCCTCTTTCGTGACCAGGTGGGGCGAGTAGGCAATGACGATTTTGCGATGAGTAACGGAAAGCCTGACACCAAGGTCGCAGTCTTCGGCAAGGCAGTTGGCATCCCAGCCATTGATTGAACTAAGAACGTCCCGTCTGATAAAGACCGTGTTCCCGCCCAGGGGAATAAATCCCTGTTTCGCATAGGCGTGCAGTCTTGACCGGAACCACGTGAAGTACTCCAGGCAGTTGCGCAGCGAGTACCAGGTGTCACGGTAGTTGACGAGTTGCACGGCGCCCTGGACGACATCAGCATTCTTGCTTTGGAAGCAGCTGTCCACGTGGAGCATGAGGTCCGGGGCGGCAATGGATTCGGCGTCGAAGACACCCACAATCTCGTTTCGGCACATCCTGAGCGCCGTATTCAGCTGCCGTGGCTTGTTTTTAACGAGCGCCTCATCGATGCTGACCCGCACTCTGCCCGGGTATTCCTCCGCCAGCTTGTGGGCGATTGCTACGGTGTCGGGGTCGTCGTCGCCGACCGAAATGATTACTTCCACGTTCGGATGTTGCTGGTTGCAGAGGTGCTTCAGCGTGGTGGCCATGACCAGTTCGCTTTCATGCCGGCACGGCATGATCAGTGAAAACGACAAGGCAGGAGTGGGTAGAAGCTCTGTGTAGGATGTAGCGGCCTGAGTCTCGGGATCCCACCAGGCGTGGGTGCTGACGTAAAGCGTTGAAAGTGCGATCACAAACAGTGCCGCAGACACCGCAACGATCATTAGCCCAATGATGACCGAAAGGATTGTGGTTAGCATATCGACCTGTCCATATCGCACTCGTCGCCTGAAGGGCGGCTGTCTTAGGGTGGGCTGAAGCAGGACTTTGTAGTCGGCCCTGCATCAGCGCTTGGTTGTGGGTAGCTCTCATCAGGCGAAGTCAGTCATCGGCCCCGCAGGCCCTTCCATCGCCGTTGGTGTCGAGTTTCTGCGGATCGATCCCGGCTTGCCGCACTGCTACGCCGTTTGGGAAGTAGGTGCGGAGCTCGATGCACGACCATCTGTGGTCCATGGCATCGGGGTTTCCGCCAAGCTTCTTCATTTCCTGGAGGTGTTCGGCAAGGCTAGGTGGAACGGCGGGCACGCATTGACCGGTATCCCCGTAAGCGTTGAGACACCCGCCGAAGGCATCGGCGCCTTGTTCAAGCACTTCAGCTGGAAGTACTTTCCCTCGGAGTACTGGCGGCGGCCCGTCAGGGGGGGCGGGACGGTCAGCGCCCGCTGCCGGGTGTTCCCGGCCGGCCGCATCCTGCAGCGAAGCCTGCCGTCCGTTGGCCGGATCGGCGGGATCTGCCGGTGGAGGCCGCAGCTGAGATTTTTCGGCCGCCGGAGGCAGCAGCCAGGACGCGGGGGGCTGTGGAAGCGCCCCGGTTCCGGGCGACACAAGATTCGGTCCCTGTTGGCTAATCAGTGCTGAATCGATGTGACCGTGCTGCCCGGTGGATCGTGGAGACACGACCGGCGAAGCATGGAAGGTGAGGGCCAACAATGCTGCCAGACCGGCGCAAATGATGGTGTTCCTCGTCCATCTGGCGAGCCTGCCAAGATGAGGTCGTTGATTTTTAGTCAAGATACCCACACCCATTTCGCGATGCTTGGAAGGTTGTTGGTGTCCAAGACAGTCAGCATGTAAGGACCAGGAGGAAGCAGATTGGGATTGGTCGGAAGCGTAGCCGTGACCGCACCGCCGCTTGTGGTCATTGGCAAATCGACCAAACGCGCATTGGTGTCCGTCTGATGCGTTGCTGACGTAGGGGACATCAATTGTGCGGCCTTGATGGTCCCGGTCGTCTGAAGGTTGATCTGCTGCCCGTACGTAGCCGTGGTCGGGGCCGCCGTGATGGTGGGACGAGCACCGTTGAACATGTAACGGGGGGAATAGAGGGAGATTTGAAGTTCGAAGGAGTTATCCAACGGGTTTGATCCCAGCACTGCGACGCGTCCATCAGGCAGGAGAATGGCGGACGAATGGTAGTTCCGACCGACAGGGTCGGCGCCGATACTGAGCCAGCTGTTGGAGGATGGCTGATAGAGGGCCGCGCTCAGGACGTTGTCTGAGCGGTTGTGCTGTGCCCCGTCGGCGGCCAGCACCGTGCGGTCAGGCAAATTCAGGACATTGACGTAGGCCTTGCCCGGTCCGGGGAGATCCGGACCCGGTACGTAGGTTGGATTGGGCTGCTTCAGGTCAATAATGTCTACCAGGTTGATCGCCGGCATGTTCGTCTCCGTATTACCGCCGCCCACGATCATGACTTTCTGGTCCTGAGCTGGCCCCAGCAGCACCGACCCGGCTTGGTCCCGCATGTCCTTTTGCCGCAGCCCGGCAACATCCCACATTTGCGCCGTCTGCCAGTTGTAGAGCGAAGCTCCTGTGCCTGGCAGGCCGTTGCCGAAAGTGTGACCGCCTGAGTAGAACATCCGTCCGTCGCTCAGCAGGTACATGTGGGGATAGGTTCCCCAGAAGCTCCACGTCTGCGGAACATTTGCGGAAGGAAGCCATTTCATGGTGGAGATCTGGAACATTTCCGTAAGGACGGTGCCTTCGGCTTTTTCGTCGAGCCCTCCTGCTGACCAGATGTCCCCGTTGCCCAGCTTGGTCAGCGTCGGGTACCAATGCGCGCCCGCCATGTTGTTCACCGGGTGGAACTGGTTGTCCTTCGGGTCAAAGTAGTAGCTCTTATTCGATCCCTTGAAGGTTGTCGGTCCCGTCCCGGTGGTGGGGAATGCCGATGTTCCGCCAGCCAACAGGACCTTTCCGTCCGGCAAAGTAACGTGCCCTGCACAGAACATGTCGTACGGAACAGGAACGTCGGTGAAGGCTCCCGTAGCGGGGTCCCATACAGAGGCCTTGAAGGACCCGGCGGTGAAGGCAGGCTGATAGTTTCCCGATCCGGCGATAAGCAGGAGCCTGCCGTCGCTGAGCAGCGTCGAGTGGATCGACCGGAGCGGCATGGGTGTGCTAAGCACTTCCCACGACCCCACCAGGGCGGGAGCCCCGCTTGGCGGAGGTGGTGCGACAACAACCTCCTTGAGAGAGTAGTTGGTTGTCAGCAACGATCCATTGGCCGAGTTGGACATCCCAAAGGACAGGGCGTCCACTCCGGCGGGTACCGCAGGGGTGGTAACAGCTGCGGTAGCCCACGACGACGACGCCCCCAGCTGGGCGAGATCGGTCCAGTACCCCCACCCAGTGGAGGTATGCGTGAAGACGGTGATTGAGGTCCGCGAGGAGGTGGATTTATAGTCGACAGCCAGGTTGTATTTCGTCCCGGCCCGGACAGCCGGCGCGCACGCCGGCTTCTCATCCTGCAGCAGCTTGGCGTCACCGCTGACGTAGTTGCTTACCGTTATGGAATAGGACCGGGACCCGGCGGCGGCGGTTGCGGGCACATCGGTAGACAGTGACTGCGTCACGGTCCGGGAACCCCATCCGGCCGAGATGAAGCAGTCAGGTACCGGGCCGCCGGTGGCAAGGTTGCCGTTGATTACCAGCTCCGCACCCGGCGGTGGCGGGGTGGGGGTGGCCGACGTCGTGGCGAAGAGCGAGTAATCATCAGTGGTCAGCGTTCCGTTAGCTGCCAGCGAAAGCCCAAACGAAATCTGGTCCGTGCCTACAGGGATGACGGGCGTGGCAGCTTTGGCTTCTGCCCATGCGGTGGTTGCGGGAACCTTGCCCAGGTCCCCCCAGTACGTCCAGCCGCTCGCCGTATGCCGGAACGTGGTGATGGAGACGGGAACGTTGGACTGGTACCAGACTCCGAGGTTGTATACCTGCCCAGGTGTCACAGCAGGGGCGCACGCAGTCGTTTCAGCCTGTAGGGCCTTGCGGTCGCCGGAGGCATAACCGCTGATTGTCAATGATAGGGACCGGCCTCCGGTTCTACCCGGCGAAAAGCTCCAGACCCCCTGAGTGCCCCATCCGGCAGCTTTGAAGCAGTCAGGATATGTGGCCCCGGTTTCGAGCGACGGATTTTGAACAAGATTGGGCCCGACGCTGTCCGCTGCGAACGCAGGACCTCCAGGAACGGTGAGGAGTGAAAAGACGAGCATGCTTGCAATCGAAATGATGGTTCTTCGTCGCCATGAGAGGCGGTTCCGCTCGTGAGCAGACCTTCGACCAGGTTGTGCGCCATGAAATGAAGGAATAGCCATCTTCACCGGAGTCCTGAGCTTGGAAATGCTGTAGGTACGTCGTCTTTGCTCCAAGCTACGCACGGTGTCAGCCCGATTACCCGAGGAAGTGGACACCGCTGCGGGATATGGCTAGTTCGATGTGGAAGCTGCGGAAACTGTCAATGGCCAATAGTTTGTGCCCACGGGCGGCCAGCGAATATGCCCGCTGGTGGCCATGAAAACTGCCCAGTCATGGCCACGAGATCTGCCCACCGGGTGTTCGGTGGCGTTGGCCA
>JAHFUZ010000015.1 GCA_023264815.1 Arthrobacter sp.
CCAGCGGCAAGGCCAACCGCAAGGAAACGGTCTCCGACTGGATGCAGATGGAGAAGGACCGCGGCATCTCCATCAGCTCGGCCGCCCTGCAGTTCTCCTACCGGGACACCGTCATCAACCTGCTGGACACGCCCGGCCACGCGGACTTCTCCGAGGACACCTACCGTGTCCTGGCCGCCGTGGACTGCGCTGTGATGCTGGTGGACGCCGCCAAGGGCCTGGAAACGCAGACCATGAAGCTGTTCGAGGTCTGCAAGCAGCGCAACCTTCCCATCATCACGGTGATCAACAAGTGGGACCGGCCCGGCCTGGACGCGTTGGCGTTGATGGACGAGATCACCGAGCGCACCGGCCTGCAGCCCATGCCGCTGACCTGGGCCGTGGGCATCTCCGGCGACTTCCGCGGCGTCTGGGACCTCCGCAACGACCGCTTCGCCCGGTTCCAGCGCAACAACGCCGGCGCCAGCATCGCGCTCACCGAGTACTTCACGCCGGAGGAAGCCGCGGAAAGCCAGGGCAGCAACTGGTCCGACGCCGTGGACGAAGCCGGCCTGGTGATCGAATCCAACCGTGAGTTCGACGTCGACGCCTTTCACGCAGGCACCGCCACGCCCATCCTGTTCAGCTCCGCCGCCTTGAACTTCGGCGTGAAGGAACTCCTGGACGCACTGGTGGACTTCGCCCCGCCCGCCGCACCCCGCCCGGACATCGACGGCAGCCCCCGCCCGGTTGAGTCACCGTTCTCCGGCTTCGTCTTCAAGGTGCAGGCCGGCATGAACAAGGCCCACCGCGACCACGTGGCCTTCATCCGTGTGTGCTCCGGCGTTTTCGAGCGCGGCATGGTGGTCACGCAGACCCGGACCGGGAAGTCGTTCGCCACCAAGTACGCCCAGCAGGTCTTCGGCCGGGAACGCGAAGTGATCGACGAGGCCTACCCCGGCGACGTTGTGGGACTCGTCAACGCCTCCTCCCTGCGCGTTGGCGACAGCCTCTTCCTCGAGGAATCCGTGGAATACCCCGCCATCCCGCTGTTCGCACCCGAGCACTTCCAGGTGGCCCGGTCCAAGGACCCCAGCAAGTTCAAGCAGTTCCGCCGCGGCATCGAACAGCTCGAACACGAGGGCGTGATCCAGTTGCTCCGCTCCGATCTCCGCGGTGACCAGGCGCCGGTGCTCGCCGCCGTCGGCCCCATGCAGTTCGAAGTGGTGGAGGACCGGATGGCGCACGACTTCAGCGCGCCCATGCGGCTGGAACGCCTCTCCTACTCCCTCGCCAGGATCTCGACGGCGGATGCCATGCCCGCGCTGGCCAATGTTCCCGGCGCCGAGGTGCTGTTGAGGTCCGACGGCGAATACCTCGCCCTGTTCACCGACGTCTGGGCCCTTCGCCGGATCGAGAAGAACCACCCCGATCTCACCCTGGTGCCCATCGGCACCCACAACCCGGCGAAGTAGCCCTTCCAGCACGCTGCGCCGGCGGACCCGCCCGCGCCCCTTAATAACCTCAAGAGCCAGGAACAACGATGTCCGCAGTCCAACCCCGCGCCCTGATCACCGGTACTGGCACCATCAACCCCCTCGGGTCCACCGTCGCCGAGACCTGGACCGGCCTGCTGGCCGGAGAATCCGGGATCGCCGCACTGCAGGCGGACTGGGCCGCGCAGCTGCCGGTACGGATGGCCGGCCAGGTCACCGCCGATCTCTCGGAGCACCTGAGCACTCGCGAGCTGAAGCGGATGGACCGCTGCGGCCAGCTGGCACTGGTGGCTGCCCGCGAAGCCTGGCAGCAGGCCGGTGCCCCGGAGGTGGATCCCGAACGGTTTGCCGTGGTGATCGGCTCCGCCTACGGCGGCCTGGGCTCCACCCTGGAACAGGACCGTGCCCTGGCCAGCGGCGGTCCGCGCCGGGTCTCGCCGCACACCCTCACCCGGCTGATGGTCAACGGGCCGGCTGCCTGGGTGTCCATCGACCTCGGTGCCCGCGGCGGCGCCCGGACGCCCGTCAGCGCCTGCGCGTCCGGCGCCGAAGCAATCGTCCAGGGTGCCGAGATGATCAGGTCCGGAGCGGCCGACGTCGTGATTGCCGGGGGTGTGGACGCCTCCGTTAACGATCTTGTCATCACCGGGTTCTCGCAGATCCGTGCCCTGTCCACGCGCAACGACGAGCCGCAGCGGGCCACGCGCCCCTTCGACGCCGGACGTGACGGTTTTGTACTTGCCGAAGGTGCCGGCATGGTGGTGCTGGAGAGTGAAGCGCACGCCCGGGCGCGCGGCGCCGCCATCCTCGGCGCAGTGGCAGGCGGTGCGGTCACCTCCGATGCCAACGACATTGTTGCGGCGGATCCGGCCATGCAGCGGCGCGTGATGCAGAAGGCCCTTGACTCCGCGGGAATGCAGGCCGCGGAAATCGGCTTCGTCCACGCCCACGCCACCTCAACCCCCGTGGGGGACCGGCTGGAGGCGCAGGCCATCAGCGCCATCTTCGGCGCGGACGTGCCGGTGACCTCCACGAAGGGGCACACCGGCCACCCGCTGGGCGGGGCCGGTGCACTCGCCGCCGTGGTGGTTGTCCAGGCCCTGCAGAGCCGCCAGCTTCCGGGCACAGTGAACGTCGAGGCGGTGGATCCCGAAATCGGCCTGAACATCGTGACGGAAAACGCCCATTCGCTGGCACGGGGATCCGCTTCCGCCGGGCTGGTGAACGCCTTCGGCTTCGGCGGACACAGCGTTGCCCTGGTGATCACCGCGGGCTAAGCCGCGCATCGGGGCACTTTGCCTTGGCTCAGCCTGCCGGCAGGCTAAACGTTGCCGTCGTGCCGGCGCCCGGGGCGCTGGCCAGGGTAAGGGAGCCGCCGTGCCCCTCGATAATCGTCTTGCTGACGGGCAGCCCCAGTCCTGCCCCGGGGATGGCCGTTTCGCGTGACCGGGCGGAACGGAAGAACTTCGTGAATGCCTGCTCCCGGTCTTCGGTGCTCATGCCGATGCCCGGATCCGTAATGGAGCAGACAAGGTGCTCTCCGGTCCTGTGCGCCCGCACGTAGATGCGGCCGCCGTCGGGAGAGTACTTGATGGCGTTCGAGAGCAGGTTGCCTACGACGTGGCAGATCCGGGCAGCGTCCATCCGTGCGGTCAGCGGCTGCCCTGCCTCCAGTACCAGCTCCAGCCGACGGCTGGCTGCCTGGGGGCTGGTGGAATGGACGACGTCGGCGAGAAGGCTGGCGAGGTCCGCCTCCTCCAAGGACAGGTCCATCCGTTCGGAGGCCACCGCAATCATGTCGTTCACCAGGCCCAGGAGATGCGTTGCATTGCGGTACACGATGTGGAGTTCCTCTACGATCCCTTCGTGGCCCGGCTCGTCAAGGATCAGTTCAAGGTATCCCAGGATGTTGGTCAGCGGTGTGCGCAGCTCGTGGGACACGGTGGCCACAAAGGCGTCCTTGGCCCCGAGGGCGGTGATGAGCGGCGTGACGTCCACGAAGGTGATGACACTGCCGCGGCGAGCGCCGTCCCGGGAACGGATGTCATGGGCGCTGACCGAGTAGGCAAGTTGGTCCCCGTCATCACCCACCCACAGCAGCTCGTCCGCGAACATGTCGCCCCGGGCAGCACGGGCAGCCGGAAGCATGTGGGCCGGGACCGGAGTGGACCGGTCCCCCAACAGCACGCGGACCCCGCTGTCCGCGTCCGCAAGTCGGGCCAATGGAGGTTCAGCACGGATGGCACTGTTGGTCAGCGCCTTGTTCCCGTCCTGGTCGACAACCCAGACGCCCACACGCACAGCCCCAAGAACAGCATCAAGGAGCTCCTGCCTGTCCACACTGTCAGCGAGTGTTTCCTCCAGGGCGTGGTCCTTCAGGATGAGGGCCCTCCGATTACGCCGGAGCGTTCGGGCAACGACGTGTGCCGAGACCGCGATTGCAGCCATCACCAGGGGCAGGAAGATGGTCCGGATCATGGATCCCTGGGTGGGCGCAGAGCCCAGGACCGCGGCGGGGACCACCGCGCTGAGTACGGTTCCCGTCACGGCCAGAACCACCCCGCTGCGTCCGGGTCCCACTGACAACCAGACCACGGGGAAGACCAGCATGAGGCTCAGGACGTTGAAGCTGGGACCGCCGGCTTCACGCGTAAAGCCGATGGCCAGGCAGTCAAGGACGGGAATTACCACGAACAGGCCCGCCGGCAGCCTGTTCCACGGGATTGCCACGCCGGCGAGGAAGAGCGCCAAATGCGCCAGCAAGGCTAACCGGAACGTGTCCGCAGCCAGGGTGGCCGGGCTGAACAGACCCGCTGCCACAACCACCAGCACCACCGTGACGCTGAGCGGAAGATGGCTCATGACCACCCGGCCCCGCGCTCCCAGGCGGTCAAAATAAGAATCGATCCTCGAGGCGAAGAGACCGTCAGCCCGATCCAGGTCTTCGCGGACGGATCCGTCAGTTTCTGTTTGAATTTTCACTCGGCCCCCAGCCGCCACGGTGAAGAACCCCCGGCTGCCTGAGGGTCGTTCCGCCAGCCTACCGCGTGGCTGCACATGGCACACCCGCCCCTCTCCCAGCAGATCCGGCAGCTGGAGGAACTCCGGGCACGCCACCGCTGATCCGCACCACTCGCAAGGTGGAGCTGACTCCGGCCGGCCGGGGAACCTATCCGATCAGCAGGCTCAACGCCTCCGTAAGGTGCTCCACCTCGCGGACAGAGAACCCTGCCGGGACAGGCCCGGGGCCGTTATGGCTGGCCGGAACCACGGCGTGGGTGAACCCCAGCCGGTGTGCCTCCTGGATCCGCTGGTTGATGCCGGGCACCGGGCGCACCTCGCCCGCCAGGCCCACTTCACCGAACGCGATAAGCCGGATGGGCAGCGGCTTGCGGGCCTTCGCCGAAGCCACTGCCAGGGCAACCGCCAGGTCCGTGGCGGGTTCGCTGAGCTTCACGCCGCCCACCGTGGCCACGTAGGAATCATCCTTGTGCAGCAGGGTGCCTGCCCGCTGCTGCAGGACAGCCAGGAGCATTGACACGCGGGAACTGTCCAGGCCGCTGGTGGCACGGCGGGGCTGCGAGTTTGCGCTCTCGGCCAGCAGCGACTGCACCTCGGCCAGCAGCGGCCGCCGGCCCTCCATGGTCACGGTGATGCAGGTGCCGGAAACCGGATCCTTGGTGCGGCTGACAAAAAGACCACTGGGATCCGCGAGTCCTTCGATGCCGTTCTCGTTCAGGTCGAAACAGCCAACATCGTCAGTGGGCCCGTAGCGGTTCTTCACTGCGCGCAGCATCCGGAGCCGGGAATGCCGTTCGCCTTCGAACTGGCACACCACGTCCACCAGATGCTCCAGCAGCCGCGGGCCGGCGATGGACCCGTCCTTGGTCACGTGGCCCACCAGGAGCGTGGTCATGTTCCGCCGTTTGGCTGCTGCGATGATGGAAGCCGCCACTTCGCGCACCTGCGACACCCCGCCGGCGCTGCCGTCCACGTCGGCGCTGCTGAGGGTCTGGACCGAGTCCACGATCAGCAGGCGTGGCTCGATTTTCTCGACCTGCCCGAGTGCCTGTCCGAGGTCCGTCCCGGCGGACAGGTAGAGGGAATCCGCGACGGCGTCGATCCGCTCTGCGCGCAGCTTCACCTGCGCTGCAGACTCCTCCCCGGTCACGTACAGGACATCCTGCGCCGTGCGGGCGAACTTCGCAGCGACATCCAGCAACAGCGTGGACTTGCCCACGCCCGGCTCACCGGCCAGCAGAATGACGGCGCCGGGGACCAGGCCGCCGCCCAGGACGCGGTCCAGTTCATCCACTCCGGTAGGCAGGAATGCTGCCGTGGTGGCGTCCACCTCGGCAATCCGGCGGGCGGGCTCCAGAACTGTGGTGGCCGCCGTCGTACGCGCCACGGCGGCGCCGGTCTCCTCAACGGTTCCCCACGCCTGGCACTCGCCGCAGCGCCCCACCCACTTGACCGTGGTCCAGCCGCATTCGGCGCACTTGTAAGCGGGCGCCTTGGAAGCGCGGGAAGTCTTTGTTGCCATGGGTTCAACCTTAACGGCGGGCACCGACATCCACGGACGGGGCTGGCGGACCGGGTTTCAACAGGCTCAACCACCGCTACAGCCCGGGCAGCACGTCCCGGGCTTCGTGGGCCTCCATGCCGGTGGCCTCCAGCAGGTCCACCATCAGTGGCCGGAAAAGCATCACCACCGTCTCACCCTCCAGGCGCTGGACTTTGAGCAGGCGGGGATGCAGCCTAAGCGCGATCTCGCTGAAATCCTGCCGGGCGGTGCGCAGATGGGCGCGGCGGACGCCGTCGTGCGTCTCGGCGAGGCCCAGCGAGAGTTCATCAATGGCGGCGGCGGTGTCCTGCAGCACCTCGGCTATGTTCTCGGTGGCCTCATCGGACAGGGCTGCGTGGTTGATGGCACTGGTGAGCCGGCGGGCAAAAACCCGGCTGTTACGCAGCGCGAGATCGATGAAGTCCAGTGATTGCGTGAGCCGGTCCAGTTCGTCGCGGTGCCGGCGGTGGGCGGGTGCGAGCGTGGCCACCTCCCCGGACGCGCGCAGGGAATGGCGCATCGCGTCCACCAGCGGCTGGCAGTTCCGGCCGCGGATCAGCGCGTGCCATGCCTGCGTGGAGTCACTGTTGCTGAGGGCAGTTGCACATTCCCGGAGAACTTCGGCCAGTTCATGGAGCAGTTTCCGGACATCCTTGCGCGGCTCCCGGCGCGGATCCTTGGGCACGAGGATGGTCACCAGCAGCGCGAAGAGTCCGCCGATCACCGCGTCGATGCTGCGCGTGAACGGTCCGCCGGACGGCGCGGGCAGCAGCACCACCAGCAGGGACTGCAGGGCAAGCTGCGTGGTGAAGATGTTCCCGCTGTCCAGGAAGCGGGCCAGGAGGATGGAGAAAAGAAGGACGACGGCGGCCTGCCAGATCCCGCCGCCCAGCCAGTGCAGGAGCAGGTCACCCACCGCGATGCCGATAGTGCAGCCCAGACCCACCTCCAGGACACGCCGCAGCCGGGGCTCGCGGGAGAAACCCAGGGCAATCAGCGAGGAGGTGGCCGCGAACAGGGGTCCCGAGTGGCCCAGCACGTACTCGGCGAAGGCGTAGGCGCCCACTGCACAAACCGTCATCTGGATGGCAGGGACCAGCGAGTTCCGGCTGCGGATCATGCCCGTGCGGACCCGCCCGCGCAGGAAGCGCCTGCCTACTGAAAGTCCTGCTGGTGCGGCCATGCGTTCCAGTCTATTTGGCGGCCAGGTCCCTATGGCCAAAAGTGTGACGTGCGCAATGGCGACGCTGCACATGTTGGCTAATGGCCAACCCTCGTTAACCTTCCGTTCACTTTTGGCCGCCAATCCCGTTACCTGCGGACCCTAAATTCAATCAAGGTACACAACGTACGCATCGCGCTGCAGGGCGCCTCCGGCCCTGCCCGCTACTGAATAACCCTGGAAGGGGTACATCTAGTGAAGGCTCTCCGCTTCGGCCGCCACGCGGCTATCGCTGTTATCGCAGCCGGCGCACTCGCGCTTACCGCCTGCGGTTCAGACAACGCCACGGGCAACACGCCTGCCGGCACCCAGACTTCCGGCACCAAGGTGACCGGCACCCTGACCGGCATCGGCGCCTCCTCCACCGGCGCAGCCATGGACGCCTGGAAGGCCGGCTTCGCTGCCGCCAACTCCGGTGCCACCGTGCAGTACTCCCCGGACGGCTCCGGCGCAGGCCGCAAGGCCATCATCGACGGTTCGGCCCAGTTCGCCGGTTCCGACGCGTACCTCAAGGATGAAGAGCTGGCCAGCTCCAAGGCCAAGTGCGGCCCGGACGGAGCCCTCAACATCCCTGTCTACATCTCCCCGATCGCTGTAGCGTTCAACCTGCCGGGCATCACCGAGCTCAAGCTCGACGCCACCACGGTTGCCAAGATCTTCCGCGGCCAGGTGGCCACCTGGAACGATCCGGCCATCGCCGCCCTGAACCCGGGCGTCACCCTCCCGGACACCAAGGTCACCCCGGTCAACCGCTCTGACGATTCCGGCACCACCACCAACTTCACCGAGTACCTGGCCGCTGCCGCTGCAGACGTCTGGACCGACAAGGCTTCCGGCGTATGGCCTGCAACCCTGCAGGGCGAGAACGCCAAGGGCACCTCCGGTGTGGTCAAGACCGTCACCGACACCCCGGGTGCCGTGACCTACGCTGATGATTCCGCCGTGGGCGGCAAGCTGGGCACCGCCTCCATCAAGGTGGGCGAGGAGTTCGTCAAGATCTCCGCCGAGGCTGCTGCCAAGGCTGTTGAAGCCGGCAAGCCCGTCGAAGGCCGTTCCGCCAACGACGTCGCCATCAAGCTGGACCGCAAGACCACCGCAAAGGGCGCCTACCCGATCGTCCTGGTTTCCTACCACGTTGTCTGCTCCACCTACGACAAGCAGGAAACCGTTGACCTGGTCAAGGCTTTCGAAAGCTACGTAGTTTCCGACGCCGGACAGAAGGCTGCCGCTGACTCCGCAAAGTCCGCGCCGCTCTCCTCGGCACTGGCCGAAAAGGCCACCAAGGCCATCGAATCCATCAAGGTCAAGTCCTAGGACTTATCCCTGAAACCAAGTTCCCCGCCACGCCGAAAGGCGGGGCGGGGAACTTGGCTTTGTAAGCTAGCTTTTGGGCACCACCACAACCGAAGGGTCTGGAATGACCGCCACCCCCCTGAGCAGTTCCCAGGGCGCAGGCCGCGCCGGGGATAAGATCTTTTCCGGCGCAGCACTGGCTGCCGGATGCATCATCCTCGCCGTCCTGTTCGGCGTGGCCCTGTTCCTTGTTGTCCAGGCCATCCCGGCACTGACAGCCCCTGCCGCCGAAATCCAGGGTGGCGCAGGCTTCTTCGCCTACATCTGGCCGATTGTTATCGGTACCCTGATCGCCGCCGTCATCGCGCTGGTGATCGCTACCCCCATCGCTATCGGTGTGGCCCTGTTTATCTCCCACTTCGCTCCGCGCGGGCTCGCCGCCGGCCTCGGCTACGTCGTTGACCTGCTGGCCGCCATCCCGTCCGTGATCTACGGTGCCTGGGGTGCCGCTTTCCTGGCCAGGGAAATCTCCCCGGCGTACAACTGGCTCGCCGAAAACATGGGCTGGCTGCCTATCTTCCAAGGGCCGGCGTCGGCCACCGGCAAGACCATCCTCACGGCAGGCATTGTGCTCTCGGTGATGGTCCTGCCCATCATCACGTCCCTGAGCCGCGAAATCTTCCTGCAGACCCCCAAGCTGCACGAGGAAGCCGCCCTGGCCCTCGGCGCCACGCGCTGGGAAATGATCAAAATGGCGGTCCTGCCGTTCGCCCGGCCCGGCATCATCAGCGCCATCATGCTGGGCCTGGGCCGTGCCCTCGGCGAGACCATGGCCGTGGCGCTGGTCCTCTCCTCCGGGGCATTGACCGCCAGCCTGATCACCTCCGGTAATCAGACCATTGCCGCGGAAATCGCCCTGAACTTCCCCGAAGCGAGCGGTCTCAAGGTCAGCACCCTGATCGCGGCCGGCCTGGTCCTGTTCCTCATCACGCTTGCCGTGAACATGATCGCCCGCTGGATCATCAGCCGGCACAAAGAATTCTCGGGAGCCAACTAAATGTCCTCCACCCTCACACCGGTGCGCAGCAAGCGCTCAGCCCTCACCAAGGGCCAGTTGCCCAAGTTCGCACCCTACGTTGTCCTGGCGGCCGCACTGATCGTCGGCGCCGCAATTCTTGGCGTGATCGGCTTCAACGCCTTCGGCTGGGGCATCGTCTCCGCCATCCTCTTCACGATCGGGCTGGTTGGCTGGAGCGCCATCGCCGAAGGGTCCCGCAAAGCCAAGGACAAGCTGGCCACCTGCCTGGTGGTGGGCTCGTTCCTGATCGCGCTGCTCCCGCTGATCTCCGTGATCTGGACGGTGCTGGTCAACGGCATCCCCGGCCTCATCGCCCCAGGATTCCTCACCAGCTCCATGAACGGTGTCACCGGCGTCTATGACAACCGGGCAGTCGAAGAAGGCGCGCCGGTGATCGGCGGCATCTACCATGCCCTGATCGGCACCGTCCAGATTACGCTGGTTGCCACGCTGATCTCCGTGCCGGTGGGCCTGCTGACTGCGATCTACCTGGTGGAGTACGGCAATGACGGGCGGCTGGCCCGCGCCATCACGTTCTTCGTGGACGTTATGACCGGCATCCCGTCCATCGTGGCCGGCCTTTTCGCTGCCGCGTTCTTCTTCGCGGTGGTGGGGCCCGGCACCAAGACCGGTGCCGTCGCCGCCGTCGCGCTTTCCGTGCTGATGATCCCCGTGGTGGTGCGCTCCAGCGAGGAAATGCTGAAAATCGTCCCCAATGAACTGCGGGAGGCAGCCTACGCACTGGGCGTGCGGAAATGGCGCACCATCATCAAAGTGGTCATCCCGACGGCGATCTCCGGCATCGCGTCCGGCGTCACCCTCGCGATCGCCCGCGTGATCGGCGAGACCGCCCCCATCCTGGTCACCGCCGGCTTTGCCACCAGCATCAACAACAACGTGTTCGGCGGCTGGATGGCCTCCCTGCCAACATTCATCTACACCCAGATCCTGAACCCCACGTCCCCGGCCAACCCGGACCCGTCCTCACAGCGGGCCTGGGGCGCTGCCCTGGTGCTGATCATCCTGGTGATGATCCTCAACCTCGGTGCCCGGCTGATCGCCAGGGTCTTTGCCCCCAAGACGGGCCGCTGAAAACTTTTTCGGCAGGCCATTCCGGTCCCCGCGGCCAAACCCTAGACTTCAATCCGTACCCCCAGCAAGTGAAGGAACATCATGTCTAAGCGCATCGACGTCAAAGACCTGAACGTGTACTACGGCGATTTTCTGGCCGTGGAGGATGTCAGCATCAACATCGAGGCCAAGTCCGTCACCGCGTTCATCGGTCCCTCAGGCTGTGGCAAGTCCACCTTCCTGCGCACACTGAACCGCATGCACGAGGTACTTCCCGGCGCCCGCGTTGAAGGCGAAGTCCTGCTGGACGGCGACAACCTCTACGGACCCGGTGTTGACCCCGTGACCGTTCGTTCGCAGATCGGCATGGTCTTCCAGCGGCCCAACCCGTTCCCCACCATGTCCATCCGGGACAACGTGCTCGCGGGCGTGAAGCTGAACAACAAGAAGATCTCCAAGGGCGAGGCTGACGCCCTGGTGGAAAGCTCCCTGCAGGGCGCCAACCTCTGGAACGAGGTCAAGGACCGGCTGGAGAAGCCGGGCTCCGGCCTGTCCGGCGGCCAGCAACAGCGCCTCTGCATCGCCCGTGCCATCGCCGTGGAACCGCAGGTGATCCTGATGGACGAGCCGTGCTCGGCCCTGGACCCCATCTCCACCCTGGCCATCGAGGACCTCATCAATGAGCTCAAGGACCAGTACACCGTGGTGATCGTGACGCACAACATGCAGCAGGCAGCCCGCGTTTCGGACAAAACGGCGTTCTTCAACATCGCCGGCACCGGCAAGCCGGGCAAGCTGATCGAATTCGGGAACACCCAGAACATCTTCAGCAACCCCACCCAGAAGGCCACCGAAGACTACGTCTCCGGCCGCTTCGGGTAGCCACCGCCTCATCGACTGCTCCGGCAGCGCCCTTTAGACGGTTCAAAAGGGCGCTATTGGAGCAGTCGATGGTGGTTTAAGAGGGTTTTCGGGCCCCAGGCTAGGCGCTGGCGAGTGGCGAGAGTGCCAAGGCGAACACGTAGGCCATGGCCGCAGTCGCAGCCGGCGTGATGACCCAGAGCCCCAGGATCTTGAGGACCAGTTTCCGGTTGGTCACGGAGAAATGCTGGTTTTCGCCGGCCCCCAGCACGGAGGCCGTCACGGTGTGGGTGGTGGACAGTGGTGCCTGCAGGGCGATGGCTCCCACGAACAGCATGATGGCGCTGAATGTCTGGGCCACGGAACCGCGCAGCGGATCCACTCGGGTGATCTTGTAGCCGATGGTGTGCGAGATCCGCCAGCCGCCACAGAGTGTCCCGGCCGCGATCATCACAGCAGACACCAGGGCCACCCACGCGGGGATGCTGTCGCCGTCGGCGTAGTCCGCCGCCACCAGGGCGAGCAGCAGCACCACGCTGACGCGCTGGCCGTCCTGCAGGCCGTGGCCGAAGGCCACGGCGCCGGCAGCAATGGCCTGGCTGCGGCGGTAACGCTGGTTGACCACATTCGCTTGCGTGTGGCGTGCGGCAAACGTCGCAGGAAAGACGAGCAGGTACGCGCTCACATAGGCAACCACGGGCGAGAGCAGCAGCGGCAGCACGACCTGGACCAGCAGGGACCGGTCCACCCCGCCCACACCCATGCCGCCCACGGTCAGGCTGGCGAGCCCCGCCCCGGCAAGGCCGCCCACCAGCGCATGCGTCGAGGATGACGGCATGCCGTGCCACCACATCAGCAGGCCCCAGGCGCACGCACTGGTCACAGCGGCCAGAATGATCCCCAGGCCGCCGTTTCCCTCAGGCAAATGGATCCAGGTGTGGCTGATGGCCACCACCACGGTGGCACTCAGCAGGGCCCCCAGCAGATTGAAGAAGGCGGCCAGAATGACGGCGACGGACGGGGTCAGTGCCCTGGTGCGGACGGCCAGTGCCACGGCATTGGAAACGTCGCGGAAGCCGTTGAGGAAGGCAAACGCCGCAGTCAGCAGGACCACGGCGCCGAAAATTACTGCTGTCACGTCAGGATTCCTTGACGATGATGCTGCCTACCTGGGTGGCTATGCGGCGCATGTCCTTGGTGACTTCCACCAGCTGGTTCGCGACGTCACGGTTCCGGGAATACTGCGCCCATTTCATGTCCCGGATCATGTCCGCCACCCAGAGCCGGTGCGTCCGCTCAGCCCGTTTGGCCAGCCTGAGGATCTCGATCCAGTAGTCCTCAAGGTCGTCAAGGTTGTCGAGCTGGCGCATCGCATCCACCGTGAGTTCGGCCTGGCGGCTGATGATCTCCAACTGGTCCGCCGCGCGCTTGGGCAGCCGGTCCAGCTTGTAGAGCGATACCAGTTCGGCGGCGCCGTCGAGCTTTTCGAGGGCCTCGTTGAGGTAGCGGGACAGGGCGTACATATCCTCGCGGGGGAGCGGATTAACGAAGCTGGTCCGCATGTGGGTCAGCAGGGCGAAATGCAGCTCGCCCGATTGAGCCTCGTGGTTGTGCATGTCGTCCACCAGCTTGGCGTGCTCCGTGGCCGGGACACCCAGCAGCTCGGCCATGGTGCCGCTGGCGTACACAATTTGCTTGGCCATCTTGGACAACAGAATCAGCCCGGCGGGCTCCTGGGGGAAAAGGCGCAGCTTCACGTTGGGTTACCGGTCTCCGGGCGATGTACTGGGTTCTGGGGCCGCCCACTTGTGACTTGACGCAGGCCAGCAGCTGGTTTCGATTCTACCCGGCGCCTGCCCGGGGCCCGTAAAGGGGCACAAAAATGGTGCCGAACCGGATACGCCTCTCGGCGGTAGGCCGCTCTAGGCGGCTAAATGTTGAAGCCCGGGGGTTTCGCGGCTCGGCACCAGGTTCAGTGTTCTACGTTGCCTGGTCCAAGTCAACATTGACAGATCGGGCCTGCCGGGTCAGTCGAGCTCGCCCAGCCGCCACGCGTTCGCCGCATGTTCCAGGTCCTCGGCGGTTTTCACGAGCTGATGCGAGTTGCGCGTGAGCTTGCTCGCGTGGGCTTCATTGCCGTGTTCGGCACCGTCGGCGAGGGTCGCCTGGCCGAGTGCCACCACACGGCAGAACGCGGCGGAACGTTCCAGCGCGACGTCGAACTCGCCGTCGAACGCTCCCGAAAGAATGGCGTCAGCCATGACCCGCATTTCCTCGGCGCCCGGCGGTTCGGCTGCCCCGGCCACAACGTGGGAGACCTGCGCGGTGTCCTTGCCGGCGCGGAAGTAGACCGAGATTCGCTCCGGGTCCTGGACCGTGGCTGCGCGGAGCGCATAGAGGCGCCACAGCGCTCCGGGAAGGGACCGCGCCGGACTTTCCGCCCACATTTCGGCGATGGCTTCCAGGCCCTGTTCGTCCGTCAGTTTGACCAGCCGTTCGGTGATGACGGGGTCGTCGCTGTCGCGCCCGTGGCGCACCAGTGCCTGGGCAGCGAGGTGCGCGGCCTCGGAGACGCGGGCGGGATCCGGGCCACCGGCGAACGGTTCAAAGTCGATGGGGGCGAACGGCTTGGGCTTGTGATGCCGGTTCGCGCCGCCGTAGTGACTGGGTCCTGCTTGCTCGTTCATGCCCCCCACGCTACTCCTGTGCCGCAACGGAAATCGAGTACCCGCACGATCCGGGAAGCGCAGGGCAGCGGCGGTGGATAGGGGCGGAATCCAGGACGTACGACGGCGGCACGGGGCTCAAGTGACAAAGGGGTCCCGTGCGTGGGGTAAAGTATTTATCGTCCAGAAATGGACTGGGCTGATCGGTCGCTTGACGGATCAGCTGGGGCCTTTAGCTCAGTTGGTAGAGCATCGGACTTTTAATCCGTGGGTCGTGGGTTCGATCCCCACAGGGCCCACCCGCGCACAAAGACCAGGGACAGCGTCCCTGGTCTTTGTGCTTTCTGCAGGCTCAGCCGGTGAGTACCGGGGCTGCCACGCCGGTGAAGGGTGGGCGGGCCGGGGTGCCGGCAGGTCCGGCTCAGTGCTCGAAGTGCGTGCGGGGCGCGCCGCCCGGCAGCTTCTCGAGGATGCCCTCAGCCACCTTGCGCAGCTTGAGGTTCCGGTGGCTGGAGGCCTTGGCAATGATGGCAATGGCGTCGTCGTAGGAGCACCTGTTCTGCGCCATGATCACCCCGCAGGCAATGTCTATGGAGGTCCGGCTTTCGAGCGCGGACTGCAGGTCCGTTGCCCTCGTGCTGGTGGACAGCAGTTCCAGGACCAGCCTGAGGCCCCGGGCCGCGGGGTCTGCGAAACTGTGGGCTCCGGCGATCACCTGGAGCGGGAACGCCTGGGCGCCGGGAGCAAAGAAGGCCAGCGCCGCGGTGGCGCCTTCGTCCAGCCGGAGCCGGATGCCAAGGACGCTCTCGAACCCGGCGTCCTGAACGTGCGGCCGGTAACGGGACCACCGGAAGTCTGAGGACACATGGTTCATGGCCACGGTTCCGCTGCCGGAGATGGCTTCTGTCAACGGCCCTTCGCCAACCTCCCGCTCCAGGTGGGACAGCCTGGCAGTCTGCGTGGTGGTGCCGGCCGTGGTGGTGGAGTTCTTGAGCCTGTTCAGCAGGATCCCGCATTCAACCGGGGCGTCCATGAGCCGGCTCAAAGTGGCGGACGCCATCCTGGTCAGGATGTCCAGCGAGTCCACGAGGCTCCTGGCGCCGGTCGCCAAATCCGGGATGAAGCCGTCCGGCGCCGACGCCGTGACGCCCGCTGCAGGCGTCCCCGGAAGGGTGGCCGAAGACAAGGCGGACGGCTGGGCTGGATGTCCGGGGGTGTGCTGCTGCGCCTGGTGTGCCGGACGCCTGCCCGCGGGCGCATGGGCCGGCGAAACCTGGGACGTGGAGTACTTCACGGCCGGGCCCCGCGGACCAGTTCACGTGAAGGTCCCCGCGAGGGGGCTGTGAGGGACGGGAACGGACAGAATCCAGCGCTCAGAGGGCCGGCGACGGCTGGGGGAGAGGCCTTGGTCTCGAAGACCTCCTCGTCGCCGGCCCCGCTCACTTCCCGGACCCCAAGGTCAGGGAAAACGTGGCTGCTAAGTCCCGTATTCATTACTTCTCACACCCCCTAGTGAGACATCAAACCCAGTGAGATAGCGTGTCTTGGCTCTATGTAGAACGTAGTGGGGGCACGGTCCGCAGCGTACGCGTAATCGGTACTCGTATTTGAGATTAGGTACTACTTGGTTTTTCGGCCGGGGTTCGCGGGCCGCACAGTTCGCTGGAGGCCACGACGGTGCCTCCGCGAGATGGGAAGATAAAGCCCATGGAACTGCACATCACCGGCGACCCGGCTGCCGACCAACTGCTCACCGATGACGCGTTTGCCCTGCTGACAGGCATGCTGCTGGACCAGCAGGTGACCATGGAGTCAGCCTTCGCCGGACCTGCCAAGATCCGGGACCGCATCGGCTCGATCGCCCCTGCGGCAGTGGCTGCTTTCGAGCCCGGGGCGTTCGTGGAGGTCTTCAAGGAGCGGCCGGCTGTCCACCGTTTTCCCGGGTCGATGGCGGCACGGGTCCAGGCGCTTGCCGAGACCGTGCACCGTGACTGGGACGGCGACGCCACGCTGATCTGGACCAAGGGTGAACCCGATGGCAAGGAAGTGCTGCGCCGCCTGCAGGAACTGCCCGGTTTCGGAGAGCAGAAGGCAAAGATTTTCCTTGCACTCCTGGGCAAGCAGTGCGGGCTGAACGCGCCGGGCTGGCGCGAAGCGGCGGGCCACTACGGCCAGGAGGACTCCTTCCTTTCGGTCGCGGACATCGTCAGCCCTGAGTCCCTCGTCAAGGTGCGGGCCAGCAAGCAGGCCGCAAAGGCGGCGGCCAAGGCTGCCAAGGGCGGCGGCACGGCTGGCCGGTAACGGTTGGAACCCCGCGGAAGCCTGCGTCGCGGCCGCCGGGGAGGCCGTACGCCTGCCAGCCTGCACGCTTGTGAATAAACGTGGGCCACGGTGACGCGCCCAAGTCCGTGCCCCGCAGCGACCGGCCGTCCGCGGACGTCAGGAGGTATCCGCCGTCGGACGCCGTTCCCGAGGCAATCCGGTCGTTCAGGCACCAGAGGCCGCGTATCGAACGGGTGCTGAACCCGCTCACCAGTGCCGAGCAGATTGAGCAGCTACTGGATGGCGACCTGGGCCTTATCCGGGGCCCCGGCGACGTCCCGGGCCTCGACCTCGAACTGCTCAGCACGGAGGGCTCGTCGCCGCGGGCCTGGGCATCTCCGTGCTCCCGGAATCCGTGCAGCGGTTCCAGATGCCGGGAGTCACCACACGCCGTTTCGCCGGCAGGCCACAGACCGAACTTCATATTGCCCGCGCCACTGCGCATTCCCCCGCGGCCGCTGATTTCGTGACGTGTCTTAAAGGCGGGACGTTGGCCTAGTCATGTCCGGGCAACCGGGGGGCGCCTGCAATAATCGGAACCGACAGCTGTCCGGGAGTAACGACGCCCCCGGTCAGTCAGGAAGCACTGTAAGTTCAAGCCCATCACACCAGACGAGGCGGACATCCATGAAGGCTCCAGACCAGCAGTACGCTCAGCTCCCCGGAACGCCTGCCCCTCCCGGCGCCGGTGAGGCGTCAGGTCATGGGCCGGACCTGCAGTTGCTCCACCGCCTGGCGGACGCCCATGGCGTGGGCACCACGTTCTGGGGCTTTGACGGCCTGCAATACACCGTTGCCCCCGAAACCCTCGTCAAGGTCCTCGCGGCACTCGGCGTCCGGGCCCACACCAACGGACTCATCGAGGCCGCCCTCACCGAGGCGGAACTGGCGCCGTGGCGCCGGATGCTGCCGCCCGCCGTCGTGGTTCAACATGGCGCAACCGCGCAGGTTCCGGTCCATGTCCGCGACGGTGCCACAGCACGCCTGACCGTGGTGCCGGAGGCCGGCGATCCCGTGGCGGCCGCCCAGCAGGATGTCTATGTCCCGCCGCAGGACGTGGACGGCGTGCCCACCGGCAGGGCCACGTTCGCTGTACCCGAGGGGCTGCCGCTGGGCTGGCACACGCTCCAGGCAGAGTCCGACGGCGTCACGGCAGAATGTGCGCTGGTGGTGGTTCCGGCGCGGCTCACCACCGCCGATTCCCTGGCGGAGCGCCGGGGCTGGGGCCTGGCCACCCAGCTGTATTCGGTGCGGTCGAAGCGTTCGTGGGGCATCGGTGATTTCGCTGATCTTGCGGACCTGGCAGCAATCAGCGGCGAACGCGGCGCTGACTATGTCCTGGTCAACCCCCTGCACGCTGCGGAGCCTGTCCCGCCGGTCCAGCCCTCGCCCTACTCGCCGTCCACGCGGCGTTTCTTCAACCCGCTGTACATCCGGGTGGAAGCCATCCCGGAGCTCGCCTACCTGAAGCCGCGCAAGCGTGCCACCATCGAGAGGCTCCAGGAGCAGGTCCAGGGCCTGAACTCGGACGGCGAGCGGCTGGACCGCAACGCCGTGTTTGCGGCCAAACTGCAGGCGCTGGAGCTGCTGTACCACGCGCGGCGCTCGCCGGCCCGGCAGGCGGCTTTCGACGAATTCTGCCGGATCTCCGGCCGCGGGCTGGAGGACTTTGCGCTCTGGTCCGCCATCCGTGAGGACCTCGCGCCCGGCGACCCGCTGTGGACGGACCCGGAATGTGCCCTGGGCTCGGCCGCCGCCGAAGGGCTGCGGGAGAAGCTTGCGGACAGGATCGGGTTCCACCGCTGGCTGCAGTGGATCTGTGACGAGCAGCTCGAGTACGCCCAACAGGCAGCACGCCGGACGGGGATGCGGCTGGGTGTGGTGCACGACCTCGCCGTCGGCGTTGACCTGAGCAGCGCCGACGCGTGGACGCTCCGTGACGTGCTGGCGCCCGGGATCAGCGTGGGGGCGCCGCCGGACATGTACAACCAGCAGGGCCAGGACTGGAACCAGCCGCCGTGGCATCCGTCCCGCCTGGCCGAGGCTGGCTACGAACCGTTCCGCAAGATGCTGTCCACCGTGCTCCGGCACGCCGGCGGCATCCGGGTGGATCACGTCCTGGGCCTGTTCCGCCTGTGGTGGGTGCCCGCGGGGAACTCACCGCGCGACGGCGCCTACGTGACGTACGACCATGAGGCGCTGATCGGCATCCTGGCCCTTGAAGCCCAGCGCGCCGGTGCCGTGGTGATCGGCGAGGACCTGGGAACCTTTGAACCGTGGGTGCGTGACTACCTTGCCGCCCGAGGCATCCTGGGCACGTCCATCCTCTGGTTCGAGAACGACGGCGATTCCCCGCTGCCGCCAGAACGGTACCGCACGCAGGCACTCGCGAGCGTCAACACGCATGACCTGCCGCCGACGGCCGGTTATCTCGCAGGCGACCACGTGGCGCTCCGCAGCAGGCTGGGCCTGCTGGAGCGGTCCGAGGCTGAGGAACGTGCCGAGCATGTGGCCACGCTGGAAAAGGTGACGGCGCTGCTGCGCGAGCGCGGTTTGCTGCCCGGGGACGGCTCGAATGACAGCGAGGAGGGCGCCATCGAAGCGCTGCACCGCCTGCTGGCCCAGGCGCCATCGGTGTTGCTCGGCGTTGCGCTGGTTGACGCGGTAGGGGAGCGGCGCGTGCAGAACCAGCCGGGCACCACGGAGGAGCTCTATCCGAACTGGCAGGTGCCGCTGGGGGATCCGGCCGGCACGCCCGTGTACCTCGACGATCTTCCCGGCAACGCCAGGTTCAACTCCCTGCTGGCCGCCGTGTCCGAGTCCTTGCGGGCGTAGAGCTGGCGGGACGTGGAATCAGGCAGAGATGCCGATGCCGCGCCCGGATTCCGTATTCGACTTGGCGTAGGCCAGAAGAGCTGCAGTGGTCCGTTCGAGGTGATCGGTCAGGGCCTTCACCGCGCCATCGGCGTCCCTGGCGACGGCGAGTTCGGCGATGGTCCGGTGCTCTGCCGCGACGTCGCGGTCGAGGTCATGGGCGATGTCAATGGACCAGTGCTGGTACAGCAGGGAGCAGTCGCGCAGTTCCGTGGCGATGGACTCGAGCCGGGGGCTCTTGGCTCCGGTCAGCAGAGCTTTGTGGAACGCATGGTGCGCCACAGACCAGTCGCCGCCGAGGTGGCCTTCACTGGTGGTGTAGGGCGTTCGCTGCAGCGTGTGGTGGGCGGCGATCACGGCCGATTCCCAGTCCAGGCCGCCCTGGCCGATCGACTCGCGGAGCACGGCCGTTTCGATGAGGACGCGGGCGCGGGTCAGATCCAGGAGGTCCTCCACGGACAGGGGAGCCACGCAGAAACCACGCTGCGGGAGTGCCTGAACCAGGCCCTCCCCGGCGAGACGGGTCATGGCCTCGCGAACTACCGAGAGGCTGACGCCGTAGCGGGAACCTATGCCGGCAAGCCTGAGTTTGCTGCCCGGCTCGAAGGCGCCGCCCAGCAGCTCGGCCCGCAGGGATGCGTACACCCCTTCGGAGTGGGTCTTGGGCTCTGTGACGGTCATGGGAATACCTTACCCGACGCCGACAGGAAAAACGCCGAAGTTAAATAAAATCGAAATTTTCTTGCTTTGTCGATGAAGGGCTGAAAGAGTGTGTTTCAGATCACCCCAAGATCGGCCGCCTGAATCCGGAAGGCAATGAAGCCCCCAGGTTCGAGGATCACGGCCACATCCCGTAGTAACTGCCTCTAGGAGATTCCATGACGGATGTACAAGTTCCTGTCCTGATCGTTGGCGGCGGCGGCGCCGGCCTGACCGCGTCCATGACGCTCTCGAACCTCGGTATCGAGTCGCTGCTGGTGACAGCCTTCCCCAACACCTCGATCCTGCCCAAGGCCCACGTGCTCAACCAGCGCACCATGGAGATTTTCACGGAGGTGGGCGTCGCCCCGGAGATCTACAAGCGCAGCACCCCTGCAAAGAACATGAAGGCCACCGGCTGGTATGCGGGGATCACCGGCAACCACGACGGCTACGGCCGTGAGCTGGGCCGTCTGGAGGTATGGGGCGGCGGCTACACCGATCCCGACTACGTCGCCGCCAGCCCGCGCCGCACCTGCAACCTTCCGCAGATCCGCCTCGAGCCGGTGTTGAGGGCACACGCCGAGTCGGTCAATCCGGGCAACGTCCGCTTCAACCACGAGCTGACCGCCCTGGTCCAGGACGAGGACGGCGTCGTGGCCACCGTCCATAACAAGGATGACGGCACCGACTTCACCGTCCGCGCCAAGTACCTGTTCGCCGCAGACGGCGGCCGGACGGTGGGCAAGATCCTGGGCGTGGGCATGACCGGTCCCAGGGACCTGATGCGCATGGTCACCGTGCACTTCACCGCAGACCTGTCCGCCCACCTTGAGGACGAGGAAGTCCTCATCCGCTGGCTGGTCAACCCCGACTTCGGTGGCTCCTGGTCCAGCGGCGTCCTGGTTCCGATGGGTCCGGACAACTGGGGGCCGGCGTCCGAGGAATGGATCATGCACATGCAGTACGCCACGGATGACCCGGAGGCCATGCAGCGCGAGAAGGTCCTGGACCGGCTCAAGGCCACCCTGGGCGTCCCGGGCTTCGACCCCCAGATCAACAGCATCAGCCAGTGGGTCATGGAAGGTGTCATCTCGGACAAGTTCCGTGAAGGCTCCGTCTTCTTCCTCGGCGACGCCGCACACCGGCACCCCCCGACAGGCGGGCTGGGGCTGAACTCGGCAGTGCACGACGCCTACAACCTGTGCTGGAAAGTGGCGTCCGTGCTCCGCGGGCAGGCGGGAGATTCCCTGCTGGACACCTACGAGGCCGAGCGCAAGCCGGTTGACCAAAACAACATCAACAACGCTGTGGCCAACGCCATGAACCACTTCGTCATCGACAAGGCGCTGAATCTCTCGCCGGACAACACTCCGGAGCAGAACTGGGCTGAGGTCCGCCCGCTGTGGGAGGACCTGCCCGAATCGCACAACAAGCGGCACGCCCTGAACAAGGCCATCGGTTCGCAGACCATGGAATTCCGGCACCACAACGTGGAGTTCGGCTACACCTATGACTCCACGGCCATCGTCCACGACGGCAGCCCCGAGTACGTCCCGCTGGACCCGGTTCGCCTCTACGAACCGAGCACCAAGCCCGGCCACCCGATGCCCCACGCCTTCGTGGAGCGCGAGGGCGGGCGGATCCCGCTGGGAACCCTGGTCCACGGCGGTCATTTCCTCCTGATCGCCGGAGAGGACGGCGGCGACTGGGTGGAGGCCGCCAACAAGATCGCCGCCGAACACAGCCTGCCCCTCAAGGCAGCCACTGTGGGCGTGCTGGACAGCGACTACGTTGATGTCCGGGCAGCCTGGCTCAAGCACCGCGGGATCTCCCCGACCGGTGCGGTGCTGGTCCGGCCGGACCGCTACGTTGCCTTCCGGTCCATGGAAGGCGCCGCCGACGCCCAGGCCGTGCTGAAGTCCGCGCTGAGCCAGGTCCTGGCCACGGAGCTTATGTGACCTTCGGGTCCTGACCGGCCGGGCACTGCGCGCCGGCACCACCTACTTTCAAGGAGTTTTTCTTGCGTATCGCAAACCATAACAATCGGGCGGTCCTGCTGACCTCGGACGAAGCCGGCATCGACATCCACACCGCCAGTGCGGGCCGATTCGGTCCGGACCTGCCGTCGCTGTACAACACCTGGGAAGCTTTCAGCACCTGGGCGGGGGGCCTCTCCGGGTCCGCGGCCGACGTCGCCATCGACCGCACCCAGCTCGGTTCGCCGTCTCCGGCGCCCCGGCAGGTCTTTGCCATCGGGCTGAACTACAGCGCCCACGCCAAGGAGTCAGGGTTCGAGGAACCGGACCAGCTGCCACCCGTTTTCACCAAGTTCGTCAGCTCGCTGACCGGCCCGGACACCCAGGTGGTCCTGCCCCAAGGCGGAAACACCGACTGGGAGGTGGAGCTCGTGGCCATCGTGGGCAAGGAGGCATCCAACGTGTCCGCGGCCGACGCCTGGGATTACGTGGCCGGCCTGTCGATCGGGCAGGACCTGTCCGAGCGGGTGTCCCAGCTGCGGGGCCCCGCGCCGCAGTTCGGCCTGGGCAAGTCCTTCCCGGGGTTCGCCCCGGTGGGTCCGTGGCTGGTCAGTCCCGGCGAGTTCAGTAATCCGGACGATCTGGCCATTGGCTGCAGCCTCGACGGTGAAGAGGTGCAGAAGGGACGCACCAGCGAACTGATCTTCTCCGTTCCGGCCCTGATCCAGGGGCTCTCGCAGACTGTCACACTGCTTCCGGGCGACATGATCTTCACCGGCACGCCCTCCGGAGTGGGCCTGGGCCGCAGCCCACAGCGCTTTATCCAGCCGGGGGAGACGCTCATCTCGCGCATCGAAGGCATCGGCGAAATCAAGCAGACCTTCGTCCCTGCCGGTTCATGATCCGGTCCTGCTGCCCGGCGTCCGGCCGGGCAGCAGGGCGCACTCCCGATTCAGCGTTTAGCCTTATCCATGGATACAAAGGAGTAATCCCATGTCTTTGCACCGTCTGACCCGCGTAGTGATGGGCGTCCCCAACGTTGCCGAAACTGCCGCGTACTACGAGGAGTTCGGCCTGGACCCGCTGGGCAACAGCTCGTTTGGAACGCGCGACGGCGGCGAGCAGCTTAAGATCGTCCACGCACCGACCCGGCGCCTCGTGGAACTCGGCGTTGGCGTGGACAACGACGACGATGTCGCTAAAGTCACGGCCCAGATGACGCGCCTGGGCGTGCCTATCAGCCACAACGGTTCCGAACTCCTCGCCCAGGAGCCCATCTCCGGATTCAACGCACGCATCCATGTGGCACCGCGCATCGCGCAGGAGAAGACCGCTGCCACCCCGTACAACGGACCAGGCCGGACCGACCGCCTGGGCCGTGCTCCCGGCGTCGTGCGTGAAACCCGCATTAAGCCCCGCAAACTGGGCCACACTGTGATTGGCACGGTTGACCTGGCCGCCACCATGAAGTTCTTCACCGAGGGGATTGGTTTCAAAGTCAGCGACTACGTGGGTGACAAGGGTGCGTTTATGCGCTGCTCGGTGGACCACCACAACGTCCTGGCACTCGCCGCGCCAGTCAATTTCCTGCACCACACGTCCTGGCAGGTGGACGACATCGACGACGTGGGACGCGGCGCCAAGGCCATGCTCGAGAACAATCCGGAACGGCATATCTGGGGCCTCGGCCGCCACCACGCCGGCTCGAACTTCTTCTGGTACCTGAAGGACCCCGCCGGGAACTTCTCCGAGTACTACTCCGATATGGATTGCATCCCCGAAGACGAAATCTGGACTCCGGAGACCTTCCACGGAGCCCAGGGCCTCTTCAGTTGGGGTCCGCCGCCCCCGCCGTCGTTCCTGGAACCGGATGATCTCGCAGCCCTGATGACGGGCACCCACGCGCCCGCATCGGTGTAGGTCATGAGCGGACAGATGCAGGGGCCGCGGGACCACGCCGCGCCCGGGTTCCCCGGGCAGACCAGCCGGGAGCCCAGCCTCGGGGGGTGGGTCTGTTTCCCCTGGGCCGGGCTCCTTTACAGCACTGAAGCGGACTAACTAGCCTGCCGTCAGCAGGTGGGCGACGGACACAGCCTGCGGCTGCTGCGAGGCGTAGACCGCACTGATGACGTGCGTGCGGTTGTCGTACCTGAACACCACCTCCCCGCCGGGATGGTCCAGTGCGATGTTGCGTCCGTCCAAGACGCCATCTGCACCGTAACTGGAGGCCCAGGACTGGTTAAGCACCGCCTTGTACTCGTATTGGCCCGGGGAGAGGGTGGCCTTGAGCCGCCAGATGTTGTCCGCGGGGTCCACGGTCATCCGGGCCTTCGGGCACACTTCCTCCCAGGCTCTTGTGCAGCCCATCTCCTCGTTGAACGAACCCGCAACGGTCACGCTGTCCGGTTGGGGAGCATCACCAACTGTCACCGTCCGCGGTTCGGTAGCCACGGTGAAGCCGGGCCCGGTCATGGTGGCGCGGTACCGGAGCTCGGTGCCGTCGGCAAGTGCAAGCGGGGCCAGGTTGTCCGTCACCGAGTACACCGGGGAGGAATCGTCAGACCCCACGGGCGTCCAATCGCCGCCGGCGACGCTGCGTTCGAAGGACACCACACGGGTGGCATTCTCAGGATCTGCCGTGGCGCTGAGCACCACTGGGCCTTTGACGAAACTGCCCGCGTCGGGCTTCTGCAGGGTCAGGACGGGGGCTGGCACCGTCGACGTCAGGGGCGCGCTGGTGCCCGTGTGCCCGCCGTTGTCCAGCACGGTGGCACGGTACTCCACCGCGGTGCCGGCAGCCAGGGCCGCCACGTCGTGGAACACCTGGTACGGGGCGGTGTCATCGGTACCGATCGGAACCCAGCCACCGCCTGCCGGCCTCGCCTCAAAGGTGACCTCGTAGAACGAAGCACCGCCGACGTCGGCCCTTACCTTCATCCTGCCGTTGTCAGCGGGTGCGGCGGCGGGCTGCTGGAGCGCGACGGCGGGAGCTGCCTTGGAGTGCGGGATCCGGCCAGAGGACTGGTAGACCACGGCGGACAGCGGCGGGACGGTGACGGTCAGCTTGCCGTCTTCGGAGGTCTTGGCTTCCTCTGCCGCATCGCCGTAGATCCTGGTGTAGTTGCGCTTGCTGATGTAGGTGGGGACCTCTGCGGTCTGGGGCTTCTCGCTGTTGTTGAGCGCCACCACGTATTCGCGCTGGTCTTCGGCGTCAGTGCGCGAGAACGCGTAGATCCCGGGCCCCTGGGAAGCGTAGCGGTGCTGGTGGGCGCCGTCCCGCAGGGCAGGGTGCTCCTTGGTCAGGGCCGCGAGCTGGCTGATCTTGGAATACAGGGGATGGCCGGCGTTGAAGTTGTCCGTGGCGTGGGTGGCGTCGGTTCCGAGCAGGTCATCGTCGAGGTACTCCGGCACCTGGCTGGCGAACAGCGTCTGCCGTGCGTCCTGGTCGCCGCCGGGACCGGTGAAGCCCTGCTCGTCACCGTAATAAATCACCGGATTGCCGCGGGAGAAGTACATCAGCTCGTGGGCCAGCTGGTCGCGGGCCACCTTCTCGGCGTCCGTGGCGTCCGCGTTGTCCGTGGCGATGAAGCTGCCGATGCGGCCCATGTCGTGGTTGCCCAGGAATGTGGGCAGCTGGTACACGTTGGAGTCGGCGTCGGTATACCAGTCGTCCCCGGCGAAGAAGGTCTCCAGCGCGCGGGCGTCCTGGCTCTTCGAGGCGAAACCGCGGGCGGCGTCCTGGAACGGGAAGTCCAGCACGGCCTGCATCTGGTTGCGGGTGGTGAACTGCGAGGTGAAGCTCTTGGAGGTGTCAAAGACCTCGCCGAACATAAAGAACTCGTCCTTGCCCTGCGCCTTGGCGTAGTTGAGGACCTTGGGGCCGAACTCCTGCCAGAACTCGTTGTTGACATGCTTCATGGTGTCGATCCGGAAGCCGTCCACGCCGAAGTCGCGAATCCAGGTTTCGTAGATGTCCTCCATGCCCTTCACCACCGTGGGGTGCTCGGTGAAGAGGTCGTCCAGGCCGAAGAAGTCGCCGTAGTAGGAGTCCTCGCCCAGGAAGGTGGTGTCTCCACGGTTGTGATACAGAGTGGGATCGTTCAGCCAGTGGGGAACTTTGAGGTTCTCCTCACCTGGCTGCAGGACCGGCTTGTACGGGAAAGAGATTTCTGGGTCGAGCTCCGGGAATTTTTGCGAGCCTGCGACGTCGCGGTCGTCGAAAGCTTCGCCCGCCGCCGTCTTGTAGGGAGAAGCGTCCTTGGACATGTACGTGAGCCGGGCCCCTTTACCCTCGGTGTCCTCGTAGCCGATGACGTCCGCAGTGTGGTTGGTGATGATGTCGAAGTAGACCTTCATGCCGCGGGAGTGGGCTTCGTTGATCAGTTCCTTCAACTCACCGTTGGTGCCAAGGTGCGGGTCAATTTGGGTGAAGTCCGTGACCCAGTAGCCGTGGTATCCCGCCGAATTGTCCTCCGTCTGGACCGCCTTGTTCTTAAAACTGGGCGTCAGCCAGATGGAGGTGGTGCCCAGGCCCTGGATGTAGTCGATCTTGTCCAGCAGCCCTGCCAGGTCGCCGCCGTTGTAGAACCCTTTCCTGGTGGGATCGTACCCGGACACCATCGGGTCAGGACCCAGCCCGCCGTCGTCATTGGTGGTATCCCCGTTGCTGAACCGGTCTGCCATCACAAAGTAGAAATTCTCGTCCGTCACCGGAGCCCGGAGCGAGTGAAGGGCCGACGACGGCGCGGGCTGCTTCGGGTTCGGATCCTGGGTACCGGGGACGGCCTGCGCCGAAAGCGCCGAGGCTGCGATGGCCAGGGCCGCGGCCAGGACCACCGCCGCCGGACGCAGGAAGGCGGGCCGGGAAGGCATGGTGCGGGTGGGTGCTTTGCCGGTCCTTGTGGTGCGGCGCAGGTTCGTTGGCGTTTGGTTTTTCAGCGTGCGGTCGAGGCGTGGGGTGGTGCCTCTGGTGGTGCGTGGATTCACGTCAGGAGACCTTCCTGGTAGCGGCGATGCTGTGCAGGGTGCTGCGTGTGCTGTTGCGGGTGTTTTTGCTGCGGGTCCCCGACCATCCCAGCGATCGTCAGGTGAACCCCGCCAAACGGTAAGCGCTTACACGGAATAAATCCAGTCTTTTGATAGCAGGCCATGGCGGCTATTGTGCGCATAAAGTTGTTCATTCCGGTGTCCCGCCGGACGCCGACGTCTTCGCTCCTACTGGCGTATTCACAGGGGGTCTATGTTGTCCCGCTCCGGACTGGGCTGTGATTTTGACCCTGGTGCCGATTTCCTGGCCGGCATCGCCGACCGGCTCCGTTCTGCAGGATGTGTCTTCGCGGAGGAGGAGGCCCGGCTGCTCGCGGCCTCCGCGTCCTGTCCTGCCGAGATCAACCTCCACGTGGAACGGCGCGTCGCAGGATACCCCCTGGAGCACATTTTGGGATGGGTAGAGTTTGGTGGCCTGCGGATTGAGGTCGACCCGGACGTATTCGTACCCCGCCGCCGCACGGAGCTCCTGGTCAACGAGGCGGTGGAACTGTTGTCACCGGGGTCGGCGGGACTGGCCGGCACCGCCGTCGTTGTTGATCTTTGCTGTGGGTCAGGAGCCGCGGGTGCAGCGATCGGACTGCGGGTTGCCGGGCTGGAACTCCATGCGGCGGACATTGATCCGGCCGCGGTGGCGTGTGCACACCGGAATATTGCCAGGGTCGGCGGGAACGTTCACCAAGGCGACCTCTACGGGGCGCTTCCAGCGTCACTTCGTGGGAACGTTTCTGTCCTTCTCGCAAACGCCCCTTACGTCCCCACGGCCCACATTGCCACCATGCCGCGCGAGGCGCGCGACCATGAGCCAAGGGTCTCGCTCGACGGCGGCGAGGACGGTCTCGACCTTCATCGGCGCCTCGCGGCCGGGGCCGGGGAATGGCTGCGAGCAGATGGGCATCTCCTGATCGAAACGAGCGAGCTGCAGGCCGGACAAACTGCCTCGATCATGTCGGATGCAGGTTTCGCGGCGCGGATCGTCCGGTCGGACGAGGTCGACGGCACTGTGGTCATAGGCAGGGCGGTCGAGGCGTAGCAGCCGCAGGCGCGCAACCAAGGCGTAGCCCTGCTGACTCTTAGTGCCTGTGATGCCACAAGCCCGTCCGCCATTCAGTCCCCCAGAGATTTACCCAGGGGGTTTGTTGCGCGGTTTTATTCGCGTTGGGGTGGGGGTGGTGGTTTGAAGTAGTGGTTTTGTTGGGGTTTTTGGGTGGGGTCGATGTGGGGTGGTGGGGTGAACCAGGGGGTGTTGTTGGTGGTGTGGATGGTCCATTGTTCTTTGTGGATGAGGTGGTGGTGGTGTGGGCAGAGGAGTGTGCCGTTGTTGACGGTGGGGCCGTTGTGTGACCAGTAGGTGATGTGGTGGGCTTCGCACCAGGGGCTGGGATGGTGCAGTTGGGGAAGGTGCAGCCTTGGTCGCGGGCGGTGAGGGCGAGTCGTTGGGTGGGGGTGAAGAGGCGGGTTTTGCGGCCGAGGTCCAGGATTTCGCCGTGGGTGCCGAGGAGTGCGGGGATGATGTCGGCGTCGCAGGCGAGTTTGCGGAGGGTGGTGGTGTTACGCGTCGCAGTGTTTGGCGGTGGGAGCGTCGGTGGCCGTGACGATGCGGGTTTTTGCTGTGGTGTCTTGATTTAGTGTGGTCGGCGGCGTCAGGCTGACGATGTCCGGGTATGGCGAACGGCCGGCGTGAGAGTTTCGAAGCACCATGCCGGCCGTTCTGTGTTACGCGTCGAGGCCGCGCTGATGCTCACGGTAAGTCATGAGGTTGTCTCTGTCGAGTTGGATCTGGTTGGCGGGCTGTTGGCGTGTCCGGGGTGCAGGGGCAGGCTGCGGCCGTGGGGCTGGGCGCGGGAGCGGTTGATCCGGCATGGCGTGGGTTCGGATTTGGCCTTGGTGCGCGGGCGTCCGCGCCGGGGGCGTTGCGCGGATTGTTTGGCCACGCATGTGCTGTTGGGTGTGGATCTGGCGGCCCGTCGGGCTGATACGGCCGCGGTGATCGCTGCCGCTGTGGAGGCCAAGGTGGCAAGTGGGGCCGGGCACCGGCCCATTGCGGGGTGGTTGGGTCGGCCTGTGTCCACGGTGCGTGGCTGGCTGCGCGCGTTTATGGTGTCGTCCACCGGGATTATGGAGGCGTTCACTGCGTTGGTCCACCGTGACGGTGCGGACGCGGCCGGACTTTGGCCTGCCCCGGCGACGGGACCGGCTGGCGGGGCGCTGGCTGCGGTGGCGGCGTATGCGGGCGTGCTCGCGGCCCGGTTTTCCGTCGGCACGGTGGCGTGGCAATCGGCAGGGCTTGCCGTTGCGGGTCCGTTCTTCTTCAGCGCCTCCCGGTGGCAGGACCGGGTCCAACACGAGTTGGCCCTTATGCCCGGCATGGCGGGCGGCAAGGGTGGGAGGAGCGCCGGCTGATCCTGCCGGGGCTATCGCTTCCTGACCTTGTGAGGGTAGAAACCCATGACAGAAACCGAACCGCAGCGCGGCCCGCTGGCGCGCAGGGACCGGGCGGAGCAGACCGCGTTGTTCCGTTACCAGCTCATCCGTGATGCCGCGGACGTGTCGCTGACCTCCCGCCAGCGCGGGCCTATGGTCCGCGCCCTGGCTGCCGCCGAACACACCGGCCCTTCCGGGCAGAACGTGCGTTACTCGCGCGAGACCCTGGACCGGTGGATCCGTGCCTGGCAACGCGGAGGATTCGACGGGCTCAAGCCCCGGGAGCGGGCCGCCGCCCCGGTGACCCCGGAGACTGTGCTGTCACTGGCAGCGACGCTGAAGCTGGAACGGCCGCACCGCACCGCGGCCCAGGTGCGGCGGATCATGGCCGAAACCCTTGGCGACGCGCCGTCCGAGTCGACACTGCTGCGTCACTTCCGCACCCTGGAGATCCCAACCGGCACGCCCGCGCAGGCCACCGGCCGGTTCGAAGCGGCCCGGCCAAACGAGATCTGGGTCGGTGACGGGCTCCACGGGCCCCGGATCGGCGGCCGGAAAACCTACCTATTCGCGTTCCTGGATGATCATTCCCGGCTGGTCACGGCGGCCCGTTGGGCTTTCGCCGAAGACGCCGTCCGGCTCTCGGCCGCGCTGCGCCCGGCTCTTCAGACCCACGGGATCCCCGACTCCGTCTATGTCGATAACGGATCGGCCTTTGTCGACGCGTCACTGGCGAGGATCTGCGCGAGGCTGGGCATGAAGCTGATCCATTCCAGGCCATACCGGCCCCAGGGCAGGGGCAAGATCGAGCGGTTCTTTAACACCGTGAGCTCCCAGTTCCTCTCCGAGATCACCGTGATCGAGGCACCACTTCAAACGACGGTACCGGGCACCGGGGACGATCCCGACGGGACCGCGATCACCTCCCTGGAGGAACTGAACGCGTTATTCACCTCTTGGGTGCAGATGGTCTACCACCGCACTGTTCACTCCACCACCGCGATGACACCGTTGGCCCGCTGGGACACAGGCTGGGAGAACCGGCGCCCGGACCGCCGGGATCCGGACGTGATCGCCGAAGCGTTCCGGTGGTCCGTGACCCGGAAGGTCACCAAGACAGCGACGGTGTCCCTGCAGGGCAACACCTACCAGGTCGACCCCGTCCTCGCCGGAACCCGCATCGAGCTGGTGTATGACCCGTTCGATCTGACCGGCCCGGTCGCGGTGACAACGGCCGGGGGTATCCCGGCCGGGGAAGCGGTCCTGCTCGAGATCCGCCGCCACGTCCACCCCAAAGCCGTCAACGCCGCCAAAGACGCCGACGCGGGAGCGAAGAACGCGGCCTCCGGGATCGATTACCTGCGCCTGGTCGAAACCCGCCACAAAACCACCCTGACCGGCGCCCCGATCAGCTTCGAGAAAATCACCACCAGCGCGACCGGAACCCTTGGAGTACCCCAATGACCATCTCAAACCTGCAATCACACTACGGCTTCACAGCCATGCCTTTCGGCCGGAACATCCCGGTCCAGGCACTGCACGCACACCCCGGGCACCGCGAAGCGGTCGCCCGGATCCAATGGTGCGTCGCCCAACGACAAATGGGCGTAGTCACCGGCGAGGTCGGCGCCGGCAAGACCGTCGCCGTCAGAGCCGCTCTGGCGCAACTCGAAGCATCCCGCCACCAAATCATCTACATCGCGGACCCCACAATCGGCATGCGCGGCATCCAATCCCAAATCGTCACCGCCCTCGGCGGTCAGCCAGCGTTCTACTCCGGAGTCCTCGCGCACCAAACCGCGTCCCTGCTCGCCGGCGAACTCGACGAACGCGCCCGCCTGCCCGTCGTCGTGATCGACGAGGCACACCTGCTCGGGAACACCGACCTGGAATCCCTGCGAATGCTCACAAACACCGGAATGGACACCGGCTCACACTTCGCACTGCTGCTCGTCGGCCAACCCACCCTCCGCCGCCGGCTCAAACTCGCCGTCCTGGCCGCCCTGGACCAAAGAATCTCCACCAGATTCGCGATCAACGGCATGGACCTGGCCCAAACCGTCGACTACATCCGCCACCACCTCAAATACGCCGGCCGATCCGACACCCTGTTCTCCGACGACGCCATCGCCGCGATCCACCAAGCATCACGCGGCTACCCCCGGGCAGTGAATAACCTCGCCATCTCCGCCCTGATCGCGACCTACGCCAGCAACAAAGCCATCGTCGACATGGCCGCCGCCCAGTCCGCGATCACCGAGAACAGCGAGTAAGAAAACCCCCGTCACCAACGACGACCACCACGTCAGGCCGACGATGAACGCCCCGCCGGAAACCTCCGACGGGGCGTTCCCACGCACGACCCATCGTCACGACAACCGACGCCGCCACCGTCAAAAAACACGACGCCTAACAGGTGGCGGCGACGGGTCCGGTGAAGATGTAGTTGCCTGTGCCTGTGTTGGGGCCGCCGCTGCCGGGCGTTGTGGTGGGGTGGTGGGGGAGGAGGTCGTGGTGGTTGATGGTGGCGATGATTTGGGGGCGGTTTCCGCCGGCGGTGGGGAGTTTGTTGGTGGTGAGGGCTGCTTTGAAGGCGGTGATGATGCCGTCGAGTTGTTTTTGGGGGCGGGTGCGGCGGTCCAGGTTGATGTCCCTGTCCTGCCACCCGCCGGTGTGCTGGCTGGTGCCTGCGTCCGTGCTCGTGCCGGTGCCCGTGCCTGGGTTGCTGTTCTGGCTGGTGCGGGGGTTGGTGGCGGCGTTCATGATGGTGGCGAAGTGTTCGTATTGGTCGGTGGTGGCGAAGATTTCGAGGTGGTGCAGGCCGTGGCGGGGTTTGCGGATGAACGCGCCTTGGGTGTGGCGGAGGGCTTCTTCGCTGGGTTCGGTGCCGTCAGCGTCGAGGGTTTCGGCCCAGCGGCGGGCGACGCGGGCGACGAAGTCGGGGTCGGTGGTGGTGGCGGTGCGGGTGAGGTCGTGTTCGATCAGGTCCAGGGTTTCTGGGGTGGTGTGGTGTTTGAGGCGATCCAGGGTGGTGCTGATGATGGTCCCGGCGCGGGAGGACACCGTAGGGGAGGTGCATTCCTGGGGCCCGGCCGGGGTGGGTGTTTCGGGGCCGGTGCAGGGTGTGGTGGGGGAGAGGGCTGCGGCGAGGTGGAGGCGGCGTTTGGCTTCGCCGATTCCGATCCGGAGGCGGACGCGGAGGAATTCTGCGGTGGTGTTGCAGCCGTCATCGGCCGGGGACCCCGGAACAATCCGCCCAGCACCGGCAAGGGTGGTGCCGTCATTGGCGGGGCCTCCGGGCCAGTTGGTGTCGGTTTCGTTGAGGTTTTCGGTGCCGTTGTTCCAGCCGGTGGTCCAGGTCCGGGTGGTGCGGGCGGTGGTGGCGTCGTTGATGGCCCGGGTCCGGGGCGGCGGCAACGACGGCGCGGACCACCGCGATCGCCGCGGCCAGGCTCGCCGGCGCCGGAACAGCACCGGGCGCCGCAGGCAGGACGGAACTGCCGCCGTCCCCTGCACGCTGCCCCGTCAAAGCCTCCATAGGGATACTCTGCCCGGAGGGTCTGACATTATTGCCGGCGTCGGGAAATCCGCAGAAGATTCGTGGAACGGGCGGACACCCGGGTCATGCGGGCGCTCCCCGCGGGCGCCGGTATATCCGTGGTTTAAACAGGAATGGCGGTGATCATAGAGGACGTCAGGGCCGACATTTTGATGTTTGTGACCACGATGTTGAGGACGACGACGCCAATCAGCACCCAGATGGGCACCAGGCCCCGTCCGCGTGCCACCTTCGAGACGATGACTGAGCGGCCGATGACGTACACCGCACTGCTCAGGAAGCTCCAGGCCCAATGGAATGGCCTGACCACTCCCGCTCGCTTCAGCCGTTCGGAGTCGAAGTAGGCGAGCAGTACTGAGGCGGCGTAGGCGAGGAGGCCTGTGAGGACAAGCATGAAGTAAGCGGGGGTGAAGAGCGACCACGGATCCAGAGTTCGCGTCTGCTGCCGCCCCAGGGTGATGAACCGGAGCTCGGGGTTCCAGAACAGCAGAAGAATTGTGGACAGCAGCGGCAGAAGCGTGATGGCCCAGATCAGTGCATTATAGACAGGAGTCTCCCTGCTGATATGTGGACGCTGGAACGGGGCCTGCGCGTAAGGGTTCACGCCATACGGGCCGGCGTACGCCCCCTGCTGGTTGGGGGTACTGTACTGGTCGGTCCACGCGGTGCCGTTCCACCAGCGGAGCCGTCCTGTCCCGGCAGGATCGGCATACCAGCCGGCGGGTGCGGCGGGGACATTGCCCGATGTGCTCATCTGTACTCCCCCATTTGGCTGCGCGGCCGCGTGGGCCTCAGGTAGTTGCCCTCACCTAAGACGTCGCCGGCCGCCGCGTCCCCCAAGGATCGCGACGGCCAGCAAGGTCAATCAGTTTTAGCACAATCCCGGCAGGACTTCGTGTCATACGGGGGCGGGCCCCCCAAGATGAGCGTCACGTCCTGTCGCGGACGCCGGATCATTCCCGCCGGGGATCTACATTCGTTGCTGCGCCGGCAGGAGTAGCGCCAACCTCGTCGGACCAATCCTGGCCCTGGGCGTCGTTAAGCGCTGGATCGGATTCAACGTCCGTGGTCCTAAGGTTCACCGTTTCCGGAGGCCTGCCGTGGCCGGGGACATGATCCCCGCCCGTGCCCGAGGCACCCAGGGAGGAGCCGACGTCGGACGCTTTCGTCGTGCCGCTGCCCGACGATGCGTCGTGGTGGACAGCGGACCCCATCACGGTGCCAGCCCTGCGGGCGACCTCACCGAGCTGGTCAGCCACCCCGGGAGCCTTTTCCCTGATGGCCGCAGTGGCGGCGCTGACCTTGTCCTGGACGGGCTTGCTGTCCCAGATGCCCGCAGCCCTGGCCTTGAGTTTGTCGTATGCTGCCCGGCCGGACCGCGATCCCAGAACGTAGCCTGCCGCGATGCCAATACCCAAAAGAAGTTTTGATTTCATGCTGAACTCCTGCCCGTTGAGGGGATGTCAGTCCCCGGTCCATGGGGCCGGGGAAAAAGAAAACCGGCCCGGGGATGTGTTCCCAGGGCCGGTTTTCACGCCGGTAAAGACGTTAGCTGCGGACGCTGCGCTTGCTGATCATGCCGTAAACAAGCAGCACGATGATCGAACCAACGATCGCGAGCAACCAGGTCTGCAGGGAGAAGAAGTCCTGCAGCGGTGCGTTGAAGAGCAGCCCGCCAAGCCAGCCGCCCAGGAATGCACCCACAACACCCAGCAGCAACGTGATGAAGATGCCGCCACCTTGCTTACCCGGGAGGATCGCCTTAGCGATTGCGCCGGCAATGAGGCCAAGAATCAGAAATGCAAAGAAGCCCATTTGTCGTCCTTCTTCCTACTAGGGAGGTGCCCGTATCCCGGACACGCTTCATCCCACTGCCTCAATACTAATCATGCTTACTTTATTTATGCCAGCCCGGCATTCCTGGAGGGCCAGTTTGCGTGGTGTTCAGTGGCCGTTGAGTCGGAGTTGTTTCCAGCCCCGGGGACCTCATCCATGATGGCAAGTTCCGCCAGATCCTGCGGATCCAGGGCGAAATCGAAGATCTCCAGGTTTTCCTTCATGCGCCCGGGGTCGCCCGATTTGGGAATGACCACAAGTCCCTGCTCAATCAGAGCGAGGCAAGAGCCTGCCACCACGGAAACCCGCCCAGGCTGAGCGCCCGCGGTGGGCCCGGCCTACTCGGTGCGCCGGGCCCACCCGATCAGCCGATCACTTAGATCCATAAATTCCTGGTCAACGACCTGCAGCTCCGGATGGCTGTCGTGCCAGTCAACGGTCTCCCGGGTTCCGTCCGCGAACGGGATGCTGGCCGCGTAGCCGGGCACGAGTGCCTTGATTTTGGAGTTGTCGAACACCACGGAGTGGGCGCGGTCACCGAGCAGGCTGGGCCCCAGGTGGGGGCTGTATCCGGTGCTGTGCACGGCGATGGTTTCCGAGGCCACATGGACCAGTTCGGGTTCCGCAACCCCGGCTGCCCGGGCAAACAGCCGGTAGATCTGGTCCCAGGGCAGGTACTCGTCCGAGGTGATGGTGTAGCTCTCGCCCACCGCCTCCGGCCGGCCAAGCAGCCCCACAAAGGCTTTGGCGAAGTCGCGGGCGTGGGTCACCGTCCAGAGCGAGGTGCCGTCGCCGTGCACCATGACCGGCTGGCCGGTGCGCATCCGGTGAATGTCCGTCCAGCCGCCCACCAGGCCCACCCTGGTGCGGTCGTAGGTATGGGACGGACGCACCACCGTTACCGGAAAATCGTCCGACCGGTAGGCCTCGAACAGCTCATCTTCGCAGGCGATCTTGTCCCGCGAATACTGCCAGAACGGGTTCTTCAGCGGGGTGGATTCGAGGATCGGCAGCCGGGCGGGCGGCTTTTGGTAGGCCGATGCCGTGCTGATGAAGACGTACTGGCCGGTCCGGCCGCGGAACAGCTCAATGTTGGCCCGCACCTGTGCCGGAGTGAACGTGATGAAGTCTGCGACGGCGTCGAACGTCCGTCCCGCAAGTACGCCCCGCACAGCCTCCGCGTCGCGGATGTCAGCGTGCAGGACCTCCGCGCCGTCCGGCACGGGTTTGCCGGACTGCCCCCGGTTCAGGATGGTCACCCGGTGGCCGAGGACGACGGCGCGCCGGGCCGCAGCGGCGCTGATCACCCCGGTGCCGCCGAGGAAGAGGAGGTTCCGTGGTGCCACGGTGTCGGCTGCGGGATCCGGCAGACTCACCATGCGTAGTCTTCCGGGGCCGGGCGGTGGCCCGGGAAGATGCCGTCGAGTTTCGCGAGTGCCGCGGAGTCGAGGCTGAGGTCCAAAGCCCGGACGGCGGCGTCGAACTGTTCCTGGGTCCGTGGTCCCACGATCGGCGCCGTCACCGCGGGCTGGTGGAGCAGCCAGGCGAGGGCAACGTCGCCGGGTTCGTGGCCCAGGTCGTCCGCGAAGTCCTCGAACTCCTTGATCTGCTCCCGGTGCAGTTTGAGTGCCTCCGCCGCCCGGCCTTCGGTGCGGCGGACGCCCTCGCGTTCCTTCTTCAGTACCCCGCCCAGGAGGCCGCCCTGCAGCGGGGACCACGGAATCAGGCCTAATCCGTACTGCTCCGCGGCGGGAATGACCTCGATTTCCACCTCGCGGCGCAGGAGGTTGTAGAGGGACTGCTCGCTGACCAGGCCTGCGTAGTTCCGGCGACGCGCGGCCTCCTGCGCCTGGGCGATGTGCCAGCCTGCGAAATTGCTGCTGCCCGAATACAGGACTTTGCCCTGCTGCACGGCGACTTCGAGGGCCTGCCAGATTTCGTCCCAAGGTGTGTTCCGGTCGATGTGGTGGAACTGGTAGACGTCGATGTAGTCCGTCTGCAGGCGTTTCAAGCTGGCGTCCAGTGCCCGCCGGATGTTGAGGGCGGAGAGCCTGGACTCGTTGGGACGGTTCGTCATGGTGCCGTACACCTTGGTGGCCAGGACCGTCCGTTCGCGGCGTTCGCCGCCCTGTGCGAACCAGCGGCCCAGGATCTCCTCGGTCCAGCCCCTGTGCCCGGACCCGCCGTACACGTTGGCGGTGTCGAAGAAGTTGACGCCAGTATCCTGGGCGGCATCCATGATGGCACGGGCGTCGGCCTCGTCGGTGTGCGGACCAAAATTCATGGTGCCCAGGCACAACCGGGATACTTTGAGGCCGGAGCGGCCCAGGTGGGTGTACTGCATGTTAGAGCTGCGAGAAGGCTGCTACTGCGGGATCCGAACCGATGCGCGCGCCCCGCTCGAGGGCTGTGATCGAGGCGAGTTCGTCGTCCGTCAGCCCCAGGGACGTTGCAGCGAAGTTCTCGCGCATGCGTCCAGAGTCGGCAGACTTGGGAATGACGATGGTGCCGGCGGCCAGGTGCCAGGCGAGGACCACCTGGGCGGTGGTTGCGTGGTGGGCCTGCGCGACGGCGGTGACCGCGTTTCCATTCAGGTCGCCGCCCTGCCCCAGCGGGCTGTAGGCCTCCACTGCAATGCCAAGGGCCCGGCTCTTCGCGGCCAGATCGGCCTGCTGGTAGCTGGGGTGCAGTTCAATCTGGTTCACGGCCGGCATGACATCGCTGGCTGCGAGCAACGTGTCCAAATGGTCGGACAGGAAGTTGGAGACGCCGATGGCGCGGAGCTGTTCACCGGCGTAGAGGTGCTCCATCTCCTTCCATGCCTGGACAAAGAGTCCCTGCGAGGGGACCGGCCAGTGGATCAGGTACAGGTCCAGGAAGTCGAGCCCCAGCGCCTTGAGGCTGTCGTGGAAGGCATCCTGCGCCCGGCCCTGGTCGCCATTGCGCAGCTTGGTGGTGATGAAAAGTTCTTCCCGCGGAATGCCGGAGGCGGCGATGGCCGCTCCCACGCCGGCCTCGTTGCGGTAGGCGGCAGCGGTGTCGATGTGGCGGTAGCCGGCTTCGAGGGCGTCCTCGACGATGCGCTGCGTGTCTGCCGGCGGCACCTGGAAAACGCCGAAACCGAGCTGGGGGATAGCGACGCCGTTGTTCAGCGAAATGTCAGTCATGGGTGACTCCTTCGTTGCTGCAGGGGGTGTTTCGTGGCCGCGCACTGCCGCCTCGGAAACCGGTTTCGGCGGTGCGCCTTGTACGAGCCTATGCATTTTTCCTGCCCCCGTCAGCAACATGCCGGTGGCGGGACACATGCTGACGGCCGCGCCCGTGGGAGCGCGGCCATCAGCGGTGCCACTAAATTGTTGCTATGAGCCTGAGCTTTCGTGCCGGAAGCCCACCTTGACCCGGACCTGCCAGTAGGCGATCTTCCCGTCCTCGAGGTGGCCGCGGATTTCCTTTACTTCGAACCAGTCAAGGTTGCGCAGGGTCTTGCTTGCTTCGGCGATGCCGTTGCGGACTGCGGCGTCGACCCCTTCATCTGACGTGCCGACGATTTCAGTAATGCTGTACGTGTGATTGGACAACTTCGCTCCTCGTGATCGCCTTCGATTCCCGGTTGCGGGCCGTCCTTGAACCCTAATGGCGAATTCCGGGCGTGGCCAGAGCATTCACTGCGGGTTCTTGTCCGGATGTCAGGCGAGTGCGGGCATTAGGGAGCGCCGAGAACCAGGGTTTTGAGGTCGTCCAGCGTCTGCTGCATGTGTGAATCCATGGCTTCGCGGGCCTTGGCCGGGTTGCGTGATTCCAGGGCCTCGGCAATGTTCTGGTGGTGGCCGATCGCGTGAACCTGGATGGTGGGCACGGCCGACGTTTCCGCGCGGCGCTTTTCCAGTACCCGGTGGAGCGGTTCGAAGAGCACCGCCACAAAAACGTTCTCCGAGGCCCGCAAGATGAGGTCATGGAAGGCGAGATCGGCGTCCACGAAAGCGGCCACGTCGTTGACCTCATGGGCCTGGCGCATCGATGCGACATACCCGAACAGGGCGTGGATATCAGCGTCGCTGATCCGGGTGGCGGCCAGCTCACACGCGCCGGTCTCCAGCATGCGCCGGAGCTCGATCAGCTGCACGGAGGCCGAGGCCTCGTTCTGCCCCTCCGAGGCTGCACGCAGCACGGCTTCGAGGGAGGCCCAGCGGTTCAGCGGATTCACAAAGGTGCCGCGGCCACGTTCCACGCTGAGGATCCGCTGCGCCTCGAGGGTTTTCATGGCCTCGCGCACGGTCATCCGGCTCACTTCATGCTTGGCGCTGAGCTCGAGCTCGCCGGGAACGCTGGAGCCGGGCGGGAAGTCGCCGGCAATGATCCGGTCCAGGAGCTCGTCGGCCACAACGCCCACCAATGATTTCCTTGCCATGTTTCCCCCTTGCCGCCGTCGCCAGATGTCTGACAAGTCTACTTGCGCGTTTTTATGTGCTGTGCCACACTGATTCAAATGTTAGATGTCAGACATCTTACAGCTACGCATCGAGACCATAAATACCCACACAACGGAGTGCACAGTGACGCTTGAAGCAGACCTCCTGGCCGCCTTCCCGGCCGAAGTCCGGATTCCCGCCAGCCTTGTGGCTGATGCCGTCGCCGCCTCCAGCGCGGAGTCACCTCGTGTGCTGGTAGTGCTCGACGACGACCCCACCGGAACGCAGTCCGTTGCGGATCTGCCCGTGCTCACGCGCTGGGAAGTTGAAGACTTCGCCTGGGCGTTTAGGCACATCGTGCAGAGCAACTGCAAGCCCGCCGTCTACGTGCTGACCAACACCCGCAGCCTGGACCCGGCAGAAGCCGCCGCTAGGAACGAAGAAGTGGTCAGGAACGCGCTGGCCGCTGCCGGGTCCAGCCTGCGGCTCGCATTCGTCAGCCGCAGCGACTCCACCCTCCGCGGCCATTACCCGCTTGAGCCTGACGTCATCGCAGCCACCGTGGCCGAGGTCAGCGGTGAGACCACCGACGGTGTGGTGATGGTTCCGGCCTTCCCCGACGCCGGCCGGGTCACCATCGGCGGCGTGCACTACACCCGCGGAACCGGCGACGACGCAGCCAGGCTCACCCCCGCCGCGGAGACCGAGTTCGCCAAGGACGCGAGCTTTGGGTACAAGAACTCCGAGCTGGCAAAGTATGTCGAAGAGAAGTCCAAGGGCCGCTTTGCCGCCGAGTCGGTGATCGTCCTGGACCTGAACGTCATCCGCGCCTCCACCGATCCGCAGGTCACCGCCGGTGCCATCGCCGACGCCATCGAACCGGCCACCAACTCCACGCCGATCGTGGCCGACATCGTCAGCGAAAACGATCTCCGCGCCCTGTCCCTGGGCCTGGAGGAAGCCGAGCGCCGCGGCAAGAAGCTCCTGTACCGGGTGGGCCCGCCGTTTGGACGTGCCCGGATCGGCCAGGAAATCCGCACCGAACTCAGCGGCGCCGAGGCCTACGCGGGCAACACGCCCTCCGAGGCAGGCGGCCTCATCGTCGTCGGCTCCCATGTCGGCGTCACCACCCGCCAGCTCAAGGCCCTCACCGAGCAGCACAGCGCGGCGCGCATAGTGGAGATCGACGTCGAGAAACTGCTTGGTGACCAGGCACAGGCCGCCGGGCACCTCGACCAGACGGTTGCCGCCGTCGTCGAAGCCCTGCACGCCGGCGACGTCATCGTCCACACCAGCCGCCTGCTCATCAGGACCGACGACGCCGCCGAAAGCCTGCGGATCGCCCGCACCGTGTCCGCAGCCGTCGTCGCCGTCGTGAACCGGACGCTCAAGACCTTCCCGCCGCGGTTCGTCATCGCGAAGGGCGGCATCACGTCCTCCGACGTCGCGGCCCACGGCCTGGAAATCCGCCACGCAATTGTCCGCGGCCCCATGCTGCCGGGCATCGTCTCGCTCTGGGAGCCGGTGGACGGCCCCGCAAAGGGCATCCCGTACATCGTCTTCGCCGGCAATGTGGGCGACGACCAGTCCCTTGCCGACGTCACCCGCAAGCTCAGCAACACTTTCTAGCCAGCATTCACAGGAGAACACCATGACCAGCAATTACACCGTCACCGTCCTGGGCCTCGGCGCCATGGGCCTGCCCATGGCCACCCGCCTGGCCAGCCAGCTGACCGTCCACGGCTTCGACATTGCCGAGCCGCGCCTGAAGCTGGCCGAAGAGGCCGGCATCGCCACGTTCAGCACCGCCCGTGAAGCCGCCAAGGGCGCCGACGCCCTCCTGCTCGCGGTCCGCAACGGCGAACAGCTCAACGACGTCCTCTTCGGCGAGAACGGCGTGGCCTCGGTGCTGGAGCCCGGCGCCGTCGTCATCCTCGGCAGCACGGTGGGCACCGACGCCATCCCCGCCACCGTGGCCAAGCTCGCCGAATACGGCGTGGACCTCGTCGACGCACCGCTGTCCGGCGGACCCAAGCGCGCCGGCGAAGGCGACCTGCTGATCGTCGTCGGAGCCAGCCCCGAAGCCCGCGAAAAGGCAAACCCGGCCCTGGCACTCCTCGCCTCCACGCTCACCGTGGTGGGTGACAAGCCCGGCGACGGCCAGGCCCTCAAGACCGTCAATCAGCTCCTCTGCGGCGTGCACATCGCCGCCGCAGCCGAGGCCATGGCCCTCGCCGACGCCCTCGGACTGGACCAGGCCAAGACCCTCGCGGCCCTCGAAGCCGGTGCCGCAGGTTCGTTTATGCTCTCCAACCGCGGCCCCCGCATCCTGGAGGCGTACACCGAGGAAGGTGCAGAGGTCCTGTCCCGACTGGACATCTTCGTCAAGGACATGGGCATCGTGGGCAAGGCCACCCGCGCCGCCGGCCTGGCAGCCCCGGTTGCTGCCGCCGCCGAGCAGCTTTACCTCCTGGGCCAGGCCCTGGGCCTCGCCGCCGCCGATGACTCCGCCGTCATCAGGGTGGTTGCCCCCACCAAGCGCACCGCATAATACCCAACTAAAGCCCGACGACGGCGGTCCCCCTCCGCCGTCGTCGTTACACCCGCCCGGGGCCAGCCGTGCTGGCCTGTCAAAGGAGACACTTCCAATGAACGCCCTAGTTCTTTTGGCCATAGCAGTCGCAGGCGTTGCCTTGCTGCTCGTGGCAGTGATCAAGTTCAAGATTCCCGCTTTCCTGGCGCTGCTCGTCGTTAGCGTCGGCGTCGCACTCGTGGCCGGAATCCCGCTTCCTGACATCATCAAAACCGTCACGGAGGGCATGGGCGGCACACTTGGTTCCGTAGCCATCCTGGTGGGGCTCGGCGCCATGCTCGGAAAGATGATCGAGATTTCCGGCGGGGCGCAATCGCTCGCCGGAAAGTTCACCCAGCTGCTCGGCCCGCGCCGGGTCATTGCGGCACTTACTGCTGCGGCGTTCCTGCTTGCCATTCCGGTGTTCTTCGACGTTGGATTCATCATCCTGCTCCCGATCATCTACGGCTTTTCCAAGGCTGCAGGAGTTAATCCGATCAAGATCGGCCTTCCCGTCGGCGCCATCATGCTGGCTATCCACGTGGTGGTTCCGCCGCACCCTGGCGTCGTCGGCGGCGCAGGCATCCTCAAGGCCGATATTGGCTGGACGACAATTTTCGGTCTCCTCATCTGCATCCCCGTTGGTGTCCTTGGCTACTTCGTGGCCAAGAAACTGAACCGCCGCGAATACGGCATGCTGTCCGCCACGGCCGAGCAGTTCCGCCTTTTCGGCACCGGAAAATCGGAAGTCGAGCAGGGTTCGCCCGCTGGCACCTCAAAGACGTCCGTGCTGACCGCAGTCAAGACGGCCCCCAGCCCGTCAATGATCATCACCCTGATCGTCCTGCCCATCCTCATGATCATGGTGGGCACAGTCGGTGCGGTCATCCTGCCCAAGGACTCCTTCGCGTCCCAGCTCGCCGCCTTTGTTGGCGCGCCCCTCATTGCCCTGCTGACCGCGCTTGGTCTCGCGTACTACTTCCTTGGAATTCGCCGTGGCTGGTCCTCGCAGCACACCGGGGAGGTCATGGACTCCGCGCTCGCTCCCACTGCCATCGTCATCCTGGTGACCGGTGCCGGCGGCGTATTTGGCAAGGTCCTGACAGTTTCCGGCATCGGCAAGGCGCTGGCCGAAGGTCTGCAGTCGGCCGGTCTGCCAGTCATCCTGATGGCCTTCATCCTCGCCGCCATCCTGCGGGCCTCGCAGGGCTCAGCCACCGTGGCCATCATCACTACGGCTGGCCTACTGGCTGCCACAGTGGCAGACGGCGGCTATTCGCCGGTGCAGACCGCACTCATTCTGGTTTCCATCGGCTTCGGTGCGTTCGGGCTCAGCCACGTCAACGACTCGGGCTTCTGGATCGTGACCCGCTACCTCGGCCTGACCGTCTCCGACGGCCTCAAGACCTGGACCGTCCTGACCACCGTGCTGGGTGTGGCCGGCTTCCTCCTGACCTTCGTGGCCTGGATCCTGGTGGGAGGCCTGGGCATCTGATGCGCACCCGACTTGACCACCTGGTCACCTCTGCCCTGCAACAGGGCTCGGCCGTCCCGGCGTTCACCTGCTACGACTTCACCACCGCCCTGGCTGTGGTGGGCGCCGCCGAGGAGGCTGGCCGCGGTGTCATCCTCCTCGTGGCTCCCAAGACTGCCTCCACACCCAACGGCCTGCGGCTGATCGCCGCGCTCCGCGGTCTGGCTGACGCGGCGTCCGTTCCGGTGGCTGTCCAGCTTGATCACGCCTCGGACCTGGCAGTGATGGCCGACGCCGTTGCGGCGGGGGCGGATTCGGTCCTTGCGGACGGCTCCTCCCTCCCGTATGAGGACAACGTTGCGCTGGTGGTTGCGGCGCGCTCGCTGCTGCGGGCACAGGGCCACCCCGACGTGGTGCTTGAAGCGGAACTTGGCGGCCTTGCCGGCGATGAGGACCGGGCCTTCGGTTCCGCTGACGCCGGCGGGGACCCGGCGGGCGTGGACGCTGCAGGCCTGACCGACTCCGCCCAGGTGGAGGACTTCGTGGCCCGGACCGGCGCGCAGCTGCTGGCCGTGGCCGTGGGCAACGTGCACGGCAAGTACAAGGGTGAGCCGCAGCTGCGGTGGGACGTCCTGCAGGACATCGCCGTGCGGACCCGCATCCCGCTGGTGCTCCACGGCGCGTCCGGCATTCCCGCGGACGAACTGGTCAAGGCCGCCGCCATGAACGTGGGCAAAGTGAACTTCAATACTGAGCTCCGCACCGGCGTGCTGGCCACGCTCCAGGACCAGCTGCCGGCGCACCGGGCCGACGGGGAGAACCTCCAGGGCCTCCTGGGCCACTGGAACAGCTCCGCCGGGAAGTTCGCCGGCGCGGCACTGGGGATGCTCACGCGCTGAGTTTCGGCTCCTCACCGGGAAGCTGGTCGCGGGAGGGCGGCTAGGATCAGCACATGATCCTGGTCTCCCTCCTTTTTGCGTTCCTCGCCGCGGCCCTCCACGTCTACATCTTCACGATGGAGTCATTCACCTGGACCAGCCCTGCCACCTGGAAGCGTTTTGGCCTCAGCTCCCAGGCCGACGCCGAGACCACCAAACCCCTCGCCTACAACCAGGGCTTCTACAACCTGTTCCTGGCCATCGGCGCGTTCATCGGCGTTGGCTGCGTGGCGTTCGGAGCCGGGGGACCGGGGCAGGTGGTGGGCTGGACCCTCATCTTCAGCTGCTGCGGCTCCATGCTGCTTGCGGCTGCCGTGCTGGCCCTCAGCGGGCGGAAGTACCTCCGGGCCGCGGTGACGCAAGGCACGACGCCGTTGCTCGCCGTCGTGCTCGGGTTGCTGGCCGTGACGGCCGGCTGAGTCCGCCCGCTCCGCCAAATTTCTGGCCGGGAAGGCACTGCGGGCGGACAATTGAGGCAAGAACAGCATCGGCGCTTGTAGGGGCTGCACGTGAGTGGTGTGAACGATCCGGGGACGGCCCCGCACGGTGGGCCGCCCGAGCGCGACCTGGCCATCGACCTGGTCAGGGTCGTCTGCCTGGCGCTTGTGGTGGTGGGCCACTGCATGATGGTCAGTCCCGTCCTGCACCCCGACGGCACCGTGACCACCGCCAACACCCTGGGGGACCAGCCCTGGTTTGTGCCGGTCATCTGGATCTTCATGGTGATGCCGCTGTTCTTCGTGACGGGCGGCACCACCGGGCTGCAGTCCTGGCAGCGGCTCAAGGCCGGCGGCGGCACCGGATTCGAGTTTGCCCAGGCCAGGCTGCTGCGGCTGGTCCGCCCGGCCGCAGCGCTCCTGGTAGTGATGTTCCTGGGGCTGTGGTCCGCACTGCTGGCAGGGGTCGACCCGCAGGTGGTCCAACTGATGGCCAGCGGTGCCGGCATGCCGCTGTGGTTCCTCGCGGCGTACCTGGCGGCCCAGCTGAACATCCCGCTGCTGGCCCGCTTCCACGGGCGCGCTCCGTGGCTGACGTTCACCGCACTGGCCGCCCTGGTGATTGCCGTGGACTGCCTCCGCGGTGCGCTGCCGCTCCTGGCCTACGCGAACCTGGTGTTCCTCTGGTGCGCCGTCCAGCAGCTGGGCTTCCTGATGGCCGATGGCCACATCGCCAGGCTCACCCGCTCCGGCCTCGTGGGGATCATTGTGGCAGCCAACCTGCTGCTGGGCGTGGTCACCGGCCTCGGTCTCTACTCCGGGAACATGCTGGTCAACCTCAATCCGCCCAACCTGTGCCTGCTGCTCCTGGGCATCTCGCAGGCTGCCGCGCTGGAGCTTTTCCGGCCAGGCCTTGGCTGGGCTTCCGGGCTCCGCTGGGTCCGGGCGATGGTCATGGTGACCGGCCGCCGTTCCATGACGGTGTACCTGTGGCACCTGCCGCTGCTGGTGGCCATGTCCGGCCTCCTCCTGCTCACCGACTTTCCCAAACCCGCCGCCGGCACCGCCGAGTGGTGGTGGGCGCGGCCGCTGGTCCTCCTCGGCGTGATCATCCTGCTGCTGCCGGTACTGGCGGTGTTCGGGCACCTTGAGGAACGTCCGACGGCGTCACTCCACACCCGCGGCAGGCCCCCCGCGGCGGTGGTGACGGCAGCCGTCGTCGTCTTCATTCCGGTGGCGGAGGCCGCCTTCAACGGGCTGACGCTGGGGCTCCTGGGGGGCGGCGCGGCATGCTTCGCCCTTGCGGTCCTGCTGCTGGGCAGGATGCCGGAGCGGGCCGCGGCGGACGCACAATCCGGGGTAGGCGGTGGGGTAGGCGGGCCATTGCCAGCGGGGCCAAGTAGTGCCAATGTCGAAACATGACTGAGAACATGATTTCCACTGAGGACAAGTTCAGCCCCGACGTCTCGCTCTCCAGGGATGATGAGCATCACCGCTACGAGCTTCGGGTGGGCGGAAAGGTCGCCGTCCAGTCCTTCTTCCGGGACCTGCCCGGACATGTGGATTTCCTGCACACCGACACGGCGGAGGAATTCAAGGGCCAGGGACTGGGGAAAGTCCTGGCCCACTTCGCCCTTGACGACGTGGTGGCCTCGGGGAAACGGATCATCCCGCACTGCCCGTTCATCGCCGGATACCTCCGGCAGCACGAGGGCTACGAACAGCACATCGACTGGCCGGAAGGCTAAAGCCGGATATTTTGCCCCTCTTTCCGCCAGGGTGCGAGTCAATGACGCGGCGACGCCCCGAAAATACGCGGATTGAGGCCGCTCAGGATAAATAGGTCACTAAAGTTTGACGAAAAGGGTTCCCTAAGTAAGGCTTACCTTGCTTTAGACAATCCCCCGATGTCGAACTAAGGATGACTGCCGTGCCGTTGCTGCCCCACGTAGATGAGATAGAAGTAGATCCGGTGACCGAAGCCCTTCCCGGGCAGGACTTCGGTTCCCGGGTGGAGCTGGCCCTCGCAGCCTCCAACCATCTGTTCAATTCCCGGAACTCCACCCGCTACGTGGCGCAGGTGCTGCAGGGCGTCAACGTCGTCGCCACCAAACTGGACCGCACCACCCGGCCGTTCACCGGCGTCGGCCCGGCCGAAATGAAGGCGCGCATCGGCGCCGTGGACCTGGACCGGCCACTGCCGGACACCGCCGCGGCCCTGGAGGAACTCGAGGCCGTCTACCTTCGCGACGCCGTCTACTTCCATGACACCAAGTACGCCGCCCACCTGAACTGCCCGGTGGTGATCCCCGCGCTGGTTGGCGAAGCCATCCTGTCCGCGGTGAACTCCTCGATGGACACGTGGGACCAAAGCGCCGGTGCCACCATGATCGAGCGCCGGCTCATCGACTGGACCGCCGGGCGGCTGCAGCTGGGGGCTGTCGCCGACGGCGTGTTTACCTCCGGCGGCAGCCAGTCCAACCTGCAGGCGCTCCTGATCGCCCGCAACCACGCCGTCGCCGCACTGCGCAGGGTGCCGGCCAACGCCGGGCTCCGGCTGCCCTCCCTGCTGGAGAAACTGCGCATCTTCACTTCCGCGGACAGCCACTTCAGCATCCAGAAGTCCGCGTCCATGCTGGGCCTGGGCTTCGACGCCGTCATCCCCGTTCCCTGCGCCCCGGACCACCGGATGGACCCCGCCGCCCTCGCGGAGGCCATGGCGGAAACGCACGACGCCGGGCTGGTGCCTATGGCGGTCGTGGCCACCGCCGGAACCACTGACTTCGGGGCGGTGGACCCGCTCGCGGAGCTCGCCGCCCTCGCCCGGGCGTACGGCGCCTGGTTCCACATTGATGCGGCCTATGGCGGCGGGCTGATGGTCTCCAACCGCTACCGCCACCTGCTGGACGGGACGCGGCTGGCCGATTCCGTCACGGTGGACTTCCACAAAACGTTCTTCCAGCCCGTCAGCTCCAGCGCCTTGTTGGTGCGCGACCGGTCCATGCTCCAGCACGTCACCTACTACGCGGACTACCTGAACCCGGAAAGCGCCGCCCTGGCCGAGATTCCCAACCAGGTGGACAAGAGCATCCAGACCACGCGCCGTTTCGATGCCCTCAAGCTGTGGCTCACGCTGCGCATCATGGGCGCCGAAGCGCTGGGCGCACTGTTTGACGAGGCGATCGATCTCGCGGCACGGGTGGGTTCCGCCCTGGCCGCCGACGACGACTTTGAACTCGCTGCCGAACCGCAGCTCAGCACGCTGGTCTTCCGGTACCGGCCGCCGGTCTCCGGTGCTGGCGCCGACGCACACGGCCGGCTCTCCGAAGATGCCGCCGACTCCCTCAACCCGGCCATCCGGGCCGCCGTCTTCGCCTCCGGCCAGGCGGTGGTTGCCGGCACCACAGTGGCCGGACGGCATTACCTGAAGTTCACGCTCCTCAACGCCGAGGCAACCCTTGAGGACATCAGCGGGATTATCGAACTGCTCCGCCGCACCGGTGCGGGGCTGCTGGCCAGTGACAATGCCGGCCCGGCCGCCACGAACGGAGCCTCCGCATGAGCACCCCGGATATCAGCACCCCCACCGAACCGCGCATCTACGACTTCGCCGGGATCGGCGTCGGGCCCTTCAACCTGGGCCTCGCCGCACTCAGCGAGCCGGTGGACGAACTGGACGGCATCTTCCTGGAGCGGCGCGACTCGTTCGACTGGCACCCCGGCATGATGCTGGAGCCCGCCCACCTCCAGGTGCCGTTCATGGCGGACCTGGTGACGCTGGCCGATCCCACCTCGCCGTACTCGTTCCTGAACTTCCTCAAGCAGACCGGTCGCCTGTACCGCTTTTACATCCGCGAAAACTTCTATCCGCTGCGCGCCGAGTACAACCAGTACTGCCAGTGGGTGGCCGGGCAGCTGCGGTCCGTCCGTTTTAGCACAGCTGTGCTGGATGTAACGTACGACGGCGGGGTGTACCGGCTTGCGGCGGCCGGTCCGGCCGGTCCGGAGGTCCTGCTGGCACGGCGCCTGGTGCTGGGCACCGGGACTGCGCCGCACGTGCCGGCGGCCTGTGACGGGATAGTGGAGGCGGCGGCAAGCGGCGGCGGGGGACTTGTCCTCCACAACGCCGACTACCTGTCGAGGAAGAGTGAGCTGCAGGCCCGGCGCGGCATCACCATCGTGGGCAGCGGCCAGAGCGCCGCGGAAATCTACTACGAGCTCCTGCAGGAGATCGACGTCCACGGCTATCAACTGAACTGGGTCACCCGGTCCGGCCGGTTCTTTCCGCTGGAGTACACCAAACTCACGCTCGAGATGACCTCACCGGAGTACGTGGACTACTTCCACGGGCTGCCGCAGCACCAGCGCGACGGCCTCGTCAAGAGCCAGAAGAACCTGTACAAGGGCATCAACTCCGAGCTCATCGACGCCATCTATGACCTCCTGTACACCAAGAGCCTCGCCGGCATGGTGGACACCCGGCTGCTGACGCATTCGTCGCTGACGGGCGCGGTGTGGGACCAGGCTACAGGCTCCCACACCCTGCAGCTCCGGCACGAGGAACAGGGTTCGGACTATGTGCTGGACAGCGAGGCCGTGGTCCTGGCCACCGGCTACACCTACCGCGAGCCGGGCTTCCTGGCCGGCATCCAGGACCGCATCGCCCGCGACTCCGCCGGCCGGTTCGCCGTGGCACGCAGCTACAGCACCGGCGTCGAACCCGGCGAGATCTTCGTCCAGAACGCCGAGCTGCACACGCACGGTTTCGTCACCCCGGACCTGGGCATGGCCGCCTACCGCAACTCGTGCATCCTGCGGGAGATCACCGGCCGGGAGGTCTATCCGGTGGAGCGCAGCATCGCCTTCCAGCAGTTCGGCGCGCCGGACGCCGTGCCGCCTTCCGCCCCGTTTCCGTCAGGGTTTGATGCCACCCGGAAAGCCGGGGTACCGGCGTGAGCTTCACCTTCCGCTCTGTTGACGCCGTGGCCGATGCACCCCTCCTCCACAACTGGGTGACCCGGCCCTATGCCGCCTTCTGGGGCATGCAGTCCGCCACCGTTGACGCGGTGGTGGAGGAGTACTCAAACATCCAGGCGACCGGGCACCACCACGCCGTGTTGGGGCTCGACGGCGGCGTCCCCGCCTTCCTGATGGAGGAGTACCTGCCGTCCGCCTCCCCGCTGGCCACGGCCTACGCGGTGCAGCCCGGCGATATCGGCATGCACCTGCTGGTGGCGCCGCCGTCGGGAGCTTCCCGGCCGGGGTACACCGCCGCGGTGATGGACGCCGTGCTGGAACGGCTGTTCCTGGACCCCGGAGTGGACCGTGTGGTGGTGGAGCCGGACGCCAGGAACACCAAGATCCACGTGCTCAATGAGCGGCTGGGCTTCCGGCCGGCAGGGATCGTCACCCTCCCGGACAAGGAAGCATTGCTGAGTTTCTGCACGCGGCCGGACTATCACGCAGCCCGCGCCGCACTGCACCGGCACCACGGCCTTTCCGCCCCGTCCCACCAGCCGTCCCACCCGATCCATCAGGGAGCCGCACTGTGACCACTACCTCCGGAACCACCGCTGCCGCAGCAGGCGCCGTCTCCACCGCCAACACCGTCCCGCACCTCTCACCGGAACGCTGGGCCGTGGCCAACCGCCACCTGGTCCGCAAGGCGCTCGCCGAATTCCTGCACGAACGGATCCTGGAGCCACAGCGGCTTGGCTCCGGGTCCGGTCCCGAAACGGAAGCCCCGGCGGAGCCTGCGGCCTACGTGGTCCGCAGCGACGACGGCACCACCGCGTACTCGTTCACCGCCCGTGTCCTGGAGCTGGAGCATTGGTCCGTGGACGGCGCGTCCATCCGGTGTGCACGGGCCGGCGAGGATGCCGAGCCGGATGCCCTGCTGTTCATCACCGAATTCCGGGACACCTTGGGTATCCGCGAGGAGATGCTCCCGGTGTACCTGGAGGAGATCAGCAGCACCCTGGCCGGCCACGCCTACAAGCAGTGGCTGGGGCAGCCGTCCGCCCGGGAACTGGCAGCAGGGGTGACCGGCGGGGCGGATGCGGCCGCCGATTTCCAGGCCATCGAGCGGAGCATGACCGAGGGCCATCCCTGCTTTGTGGCCAACAATGGCCGGCTGGGGTTTGGCATCAGCGACTACCGGTCCTTCGCTCCGGAGACCGGGGCGCCCGTCCGCCTGGAATGGATCGGTGTGCACCGCAGCAAGGCCGTCTTCACCGCCAGCGCCGGCCTGGACTACCGCACGCACTTCGAGTCCGAGCTCGGTGCCGCCGCACTGGAGTCCTTCGATGCGGAGTTCAGGGCCCACGGTGTGGACCCCCAGGACTACCTTCTGATGCCGGTGCACCCCTGGCAGTGGGAGAACAAGCTGACCGTGACATTTGCGGCCGAGATCGCGCAGCGGCACATCATCGCCTTGGGCGCCGGCGAAGACACGTACCAGGCCCAGCAGTCCATCCGAACGTTCTTCAACACCAGCGACCCGGGCAGGAGCTACGTCAAGACCGCCATGTCGGTCCTTAACATGGGTTTCATGCGGGGGCTCTCGCCGCAGTACATGAAGGCCACTCCGGCCATCAACGACTGGTTGCAGAACCTGATCCTGTCCGACGACGCCCTGCAGAAGCGTGGCCTGGCCATGATCGGCGAGATCGCGGCCATCGGCTACCACAACGGCTACTACGAGGCGGCGTCCGCCAAGGGTTCGCCTTACCGGAAGATGCTGTCTGCCCTGTGGCGGGAAAGTCCCGTGACCTTGCTGAAAGAAGGCCGGCAGCTGGCCACCATGGCCTCGCTGCTGCACGTCGATTCGGCCGGCAAGCCCATGGTGTCCGCCCTGATGGAGCGCTCCGGGCTGAAACCCGTTGACTGGCTGCGCCGCTACTTCGAGGCCTATCTGGTCCCGTTGGTGCACTGCCTCTACGAATACGAACTCGCGTTTATGCCGCATGGCGAGAACGTGATTTTGGTGCTCGAGGACGGCGTGCCGGTCCAGGCCATCATGAAGGACATTGCCGAGGAAATCGTGGTGATGGGGGACAGGCTGGACCTGCCGGAGGAGGTTGCACGGATCAAAGCGGACATCCCCGACGACGAGAAGGTCCTGGCCATCTTTACTGACGTCTTCGACTGCATCTTCCGGTTCCTTGGCGCGCTGCTGACGGAGGACGGGAAGGTCAGCCAGGACGAGTTCTGGGGCACGGCCGCCCGCGTCATCCGGGACTACCAGGCCGAACACCCTGGGCTGGCTGACCAGTTCGCCCGCCACGACCTGTTCGCCCCGGACTTTGAACTGTCCTGCCTGAACAGGCTGCAGCTGCGGAACAACCAGCAGATGCTGGACCTCACCGATCCCTCCGGCGGGCTGCAGATGGCCGGCCGGCTGGTCAACCCGCTGGCCAGGTTCGCGTAGCACCGCCGGATTTTGCGCCATCATTCGCTAATGTCGGCCAGCTGGGCCCGTTGTCCCGGTCTCTGGCGCCGGGCAGTGTGGAATGATGGCGCGAAATCCGACGCCATCCCCCTTGCCCGGCCCGGCTAGTCTGGGCGCATGGACACACCCACCACCGCCCTCGTCACCGGCGCCAGCGCAGGGCTCGGTGCCGAGTTCGCCCGCCAACTCGCCTCCCAGGGCCACCATCTGGTGATTGTCGCCCGCGACCGGTCCCGGCTCGAACAGACGGCGGTGGACCTGCACCGGCGGTACGGCACCACGGCGGAGGTGCTGCCCGCAGACCTGACGGACGACGCCGGCCTGGCCGCCGTCGTCGGACGCCTCACCTCCGGGGACAGGCCCGTGGGGATCCTGGTGAACAACGCGGGCATCGGCCTGCTGCGTGATTTCGAGCAGAACAGCATCGCGGACGAGGAAAACCACCTGAAACTCCACTGCGGGGCGGCGATGGCACTGACCCACGCCGTGCTGCCCGGAATGCTGGAGCGTGGCGCCGGCCGGATCATCAACGTGTCCAGCATTTCGGCGTTCCTGCCCCGTGGCACCTACGCGGCGGCGAAGGCCTGGCTGCTCAGCTTCAGCCGCTGGGCCCACCTGGCCTACGCGGCGCGGGGAGTGGGCGTCACCGCGGTGTGCCCGGGCCTGACGCATACCGAATTCCACGACAGGATGGGCATGGACAAAGCTGTGGCGCCTGCCTGGGCATGGCTGAGTGCAGAACGCGTGGTGCGTGAAGGGCTGGCCGATAACGCCCGCGGCAAGGCCGTGTCCATCCCGTCGAAACGCTACAAGGCAGTGGCGGCTGCAGCGCGTGTCCTGCCGGACCGGCTACTCACCGGGCCGGCGCGCCGGCCGACGTAGCGGCAACGGGGCCGCCCGCTGCCGGACGGCCACCACCACCAGGATCCCCACCACCGCGCCGACGAACGTCTCCACGCCGCGTTCCAGGATCAGCACGGAGGGGTCGATCGGTGCCGCGAGTTGGGTCATCAGCAGGATGACGGGAGTGAAGGAGACCATCGCGAGCCCGTAGTGGCGGGCCATGAACAGCTCCGTGGTGAACTGGAAAACGATCACGAGGATGGCCAGGACCAGCACCTGGTGCGCGGCAAAGAACGGTGCCAGCGACCACGGTGCCGGAACAAGGACGACGGCGGTGACCGCCAGCCCCAGGAAAGTCCCCACGATGCGGTGGATCCCGCGCCGCACCCGGCTGGGGAGGTCCGCCCCCGCCAGGGGGACCGCCGCAGCGGCCATGGCCCAGTGCGGATGGCCGCTGCCGCTGAGCACGCCGACGGAGCCGGCGAGGACCACCGCGAGCGTGTACCTGGCCGCATGAACGGCCGCGGATCGCCCGGCCGCGCCCCGGAGCCTCACCACGTTGCGTGCGGCACCGCGCTGCCACGACCGGCCGCGCACCCAGCCGCCGAAGCCCACTGCCATGGAGAATGCTGCAGCGCCCGCTGCGACCAGGAGGGCCAGGGGCCAGGGGACGGGGACGGGCACCGAGGCGCAGGCGCCCAGGGCCAGGATGCCGAAGAACGGGCCGTTGGGTTTGAGTTTCACCCGGTCCGAATAGACGGAGCCGATGCCGGCCAGCAGTGCTTCGACGGCCACAAGCCACCAGGACTGGAGGTGGTTGACGGACAGGAACAGGCCCGCAGCCACTCCGCCCACGAGCACCAGGGCCGCCTGGGACTGGTGCCGGAGCCTGAGCTGGTGCGGCTCGGACCTGCCGTACATCCCCGTCAGTGCGCCAAAAACCGCGTACATGATCAGGTCTTCCCGGCCCAGGAGCAGCAGGAGGAGAGATGGGACGGCCACGCTGGCCGCAACCCGGAGGGCTGCCAGATGGTCGTTGTTGGCGGGCTCCAGCCGGTGCAGGGCGCGGACCTGCCGCAGGACGGACTTCATGCGGTTCACACCACCTGCCATTGGTTGCTGCCCGGAGCCGGGGACTCCAGAAATGATCTCCCGGAATCGCGGCCCGAGGCCCCGCGTTACGGTTCCCTCTGTCCTGGCTTTGCAGTTGCCGGAACACGGCTAAGGCCCGTCCTGCCTGCTTCCCCCAAGGAAAGCAGGCAGGACGGGCCTTTGAGCGCGGGCTACAAGACGGTCTTCACAGGCCGGATTGTTGGTGCTGAGCGGTACCTGGCGCGGAGCCTATACTCCGGCCGGAACCTTGCTGGCGGAGTCCTGGCTGGCCGAGGCATCGGTGATGTCCTGGGTTTCGAACGGCATGTCGTCCAGGTCAATCAGCGGGTTCTCGTCCTGGGTGGCCACCAGTTCCTTGGCCTCCTCCTGGGTGTCCACGCTGGGCATGGAGCCAGGAAGCGGACGCCGGGCCGATTCCTTCAGGAAGTAGATGGCCACGGCACCGATCGCCGAGGTGGCCATCAGGTAGTAGGCAGGCATCATGTCGTTGCCGGTGGCACCGATCAGGGCCGCCACGATGAACGGCGTGGTGCCGCCAAAGATGGCAACGGCGAAGTTATACGCGATGCCCATGGCACCGTATCGGCTGGAGGTGGGGAACTGGGCCGGCAGTGCCGAGGCAAGGTTGGCCACGTAGAACGTCACCGGGAAGGCGATGAGTGCCAGGCCGAGCAGTGTGGACCAGATCTCGCCAACGCCAATGAGCATAAATGCCGGGATGGCCAGCAGCACGGTGCTCAGTGCGCCAATCCACAGCACGGGGCGGCGGCCAATACGGTCGGACAGCTTCCCTGTCAGCGGGATGCACAGGCTCATGATGACCAGCACGGGGATGGTCAGGAGCGTGCCGTGGACCTCGTCATAGCCCTTGGACTCGGTGAGATACGTGGGCATGTAGGAGGTGAGGGCATACCCTGCCGTGTTGGCCGCGGCCACCAGGACCATCGCCACGATGATGGAGCGCCAGTACGCCTTAACGATGCCCACCGGCCCCTTGGCTGCGGCCTCGTCGGTGGAGGCAGCGTTCTTGGCCAGCTCCTCCTGGGCATCCAGGGTTGCCTGGAACTGCGGGGATTCCTCGATCTTGCTCCGGAAGTACACGGCGATCAGGCCCAGCGGGCCGGCGATCAGGAAGGGAATCCTCCAGCCCCATTCCTCCATGGCGGCCTGGCCAAGGGTCAGCTGCAGGGCGGACACCAGGGCCGCGCCGATCGCAAAACCCAGGTAGCTTCCCAGGTCCAGGAAGCTGGCAAAGTAGCCGCGGCGCTTGTCCGGGGCGTATTCACTGACGAACGTGGTGGCGCCGGCGTATTCTCCGCCGGTGGAGAAGCCCTGCACAACCTTCAGGAGGACCAGGAGGGCAGCAGCCCACAGGCCAATCTGCGCGTAGCCGGGCAGGAGGCCGACGGCGAAGGTGCTGGCGGCCATGATCATCAGGGTGGTGGCCAGGATCTTCTGGCGTCCCACCTTGTCGCCGAGCCAGCCGAAGATGACACCACCGAGAGGGCGGGCGATAAAGGTGGCAGCGAACGTTCCCAGCAGGAACAGCGTCTGTGTTGTCGGATCTGACTCCGGCAGGAAGACGGGTCCCATGGTGGTGATCAGGTAGCCGAACACGCCGACGTCGTACCATTCCATGGTGTTACCCACGATGGTTCCGCCGAGTGCTTTTTTCAGCATGGGCTGGTTGACCACGTTGACGTCGGACTCTTTGAGCCGGCGTCGTGCAAGGATCTTCGGTTTGCGTTTCCCGGCGGGGACCGCGGATGGTGCGTTAGGTGGTACTGCATGGTTGGTTCCGCCGGCGCTATTGACGCCTGCTGAAGAGTCGGTCGTGCTTCGGTCTGTGGGCATTTGGGCAACTCCTGTGGAGGTCATTTGCTTGCGACTTGTAGCTGCCCCGCTCCGGGCAGGCCTTCAATTTTACGCGAATCCTGGTGAAAATGAGAGTTTGATGGCGTAGGATCGCATGTTTCGGGCCGTTTTGAGCGACCTTCGGCGGATTTCTTTTCCCGCTTTCACCGCGCCATCGTGGGGATCCCGGCGGCCTGGGGCCATCGTTACCGAATCTTTTTCTTCCGGGCGGACTTTCAAGGGCTTTTTGCTCCCCGTTCAGCGGGGAATGTGACGGCAGCCACGGCGGTTTTGGCGTCGCCCGAAAGCCGTTGGCCACCCTGCTGCGGGGGTTCACAAGCACGGCGTGGACTGCCTATTGTTGTGCCATGGGAACACTGATTTTTGAGTAGGCGGACGCCCGCGGCCCAATTTCTGCCCACCAACGGCATACCTCCGGCCCCCGTCCTCCCCGAGCCCCTCAGACACACGCTGATCCTCCTCAGAAAGGTTCCATCCAATGACTGAAAAAAACACCGCCGACCAGCCCTCGTCCGAAACCCCGGAGGCCAAGGGTGTCCGGGCAGGGCTGACCGAAGCGCAGCGGGCGATGCTCGCCAGCAAGTCCAGGGGCGGCGGATCCGGGCTGCAGAGCGTCGGAAAGAGCCATAAGCCCACGCACACCAGCGGCAAGCAGGGGCCCACGGAAAAGAAGGTCCGCTGGTAAGCCGAGTCCGCGGCCCCACGGCCCCGCGGCCCCGCGAAGCAGCCCGCGGAACGCTATTCCAGAACTAGGTGGAGGCTTCATTTCATTGCAGAAAGGAAGAAAAAATGGCCAATCAGAATACTGGAGCAAGGATCGAACCTGAGGTGGCGGATCACCTCGCGGCAGCCATGGACAGGCAGTCAGCGCCCGGACCGGCGGTCATTGTCGTCACCAAAGCCATGGCAGGTGAACAGCACTGGCCGGACGGGAATGGCAAACGCCGGCATCCCAAGGAACACGGCTCCGGCCACAGCCAGGTAGGAAACGACGCCGCCGTGACGGCAGTGCACCGCACCGGCCGCCCGCAGATGCCGCACTCCTCCTGACGACACCGAAAACGTCTGGCGACACCGAAAATACCTGGCGACCCCCGTATTTGGGGGTCGCCAGGTATTTTCGGTGTCGCGGGGGATTATGCGCGTCGCCGGACGGGTCCCTCCGCTACGCCTCCGGCTCAACTTCCGGCACAACCTCGTCCGCCGTCTTATCCAGCCGCCAGCCCCGCCACACCGGGTGCCTGAGCTTCCCCGCGTCCGTCCATTGGCCGAAGGTCACTTCACCCACCAGCTTCGGCGTGACCCAGTGGGCGTCCGAGGCATCCTCGCGGGGGACGTCGTCGAACGGGGAGGTCTTGCGGGCCAAGCCGTCCACTTTCTGCCGGAGTTCCTCGAGTTCGCGGGTGCTGAACCCGCTTCCCACCCGGCCCACGTAGCGCAGGTTCTTGCCTTCGGGGATGCCCACCAGCAGCGAGCCCACCGAACTTTGACGCCCGCCCCGGCCTGGCCGCCAGCCGCCCACCACCACTTCCTGGGTCTGTTCCAGCTTGATCTTGATCCAGGTCCGGGTCCGTTGCCCGCTGGCGTACCGGCTGTCCGTCCGCTTGGCCATCACACCCTCGAGCCCCAGTTCCCGTGCGCTCTCCAGCAGGTGCTCGATCTTCTCGTTTAGAACCGGTGACAGCTCCACAGGGCTGTCAGAAGGCCGGTAGAACTGCTCGAGACGCTCCCGCCGCTGCTCAAACGGCAGCCGCCGCAGGTCCCGGCCACCCGCTGCCAACAGGTCAAAGAGCATCAGCCGGACGGGAATAGCGCTACGTGCCTTTGCGACGTCGCCGGGCCGGGTCAGTTTCATGCGTCCCTGCAGGACGCCGAAGTCCGGCTTTCCGGAAGGCCCGACGGCGAAGATCTCGCCATCAGCGGCGAACGCTCCCTCCGGCCAGCTGGCCCGGTCCGCCAGTTCCGGGTAGGTTGCCGTGACGTCGTTTCCGTTCCGGCTGATGAGGCGGACATTCCTGTCGTCCGCGATGATGAGCGCCCGGACTCCGTCCCACTTGAGCTCGAACTTCCAATCGCTGCCCTGCAGGTCGGCAGCCGTTCCGGCTGTGGCCATCATGGGGCTGAAATCCTCGGGGCGGAGGCGGGCGGGCGGCTTCCCGGCCGCCGGGGCAGGCTGTTCGCCTGCGGGTTCCGAAGCTGGTTCCGCGTCCCCGGCCGCGTCCTCGGCCGCATCCCGCCGCGGATGGAACGTGTGGTGGTCCTTATCCATCAGGTGGATCAGCCACTGCCCTTCGCTGTCCCGGCCCTGTCCCCGCCCGGTGTGGATCAGCGCAAACTTCTTCGTCCCGCCCAGGCCTCCGCCCTCCGAACCCGTCAGGGTGGCGATGACTTCACGCCCGTTGATCCACTTTTCCAGTTCGTAGGTGCCGTGATCCCAGATGGTCACGTGGCCGGCGCCGTACTGGCCCTTCGGAATGGTGCCCTCGAAGGTGGCATAGTCCAGCGGGTGGTCTTCGGTCTGGACAGCGAGGTGGTTCCTGCCACCCGACTCGGGGACGCCCTTCGGCAGCGCCCACGACACCAGCACTCCTTCGTGCTCCAGCCGGAAATCGAAGTGCAGCCTGCTGGCGTGGTGCTCCTGGATCACAAAGGTGTTCCCGTTTCCGGGCGCACCGGAGAAGGGCTCGGGCGTCACCTCAGGGTCCCGCATCGAACGGTACCGCTCCAGGCGCTGGTGCGCGCCGCCGTCGTGCGTTGACTGTTCGGTGTTCTCCGGGTGCCCGCCGCCGGCGTGCTCGACGGCGGCGAACGGGTCCTTGCCTTCCTTCACCCGGCGCAGCACGGCTTTGTAGTCGAGGTGCTGGAGTTTGGCGGAGCCAAGCTCCCGCCAGGTCCGCGGCGCGGCCACCATGGGTGTGGGCCTGCCGCGGAGGGAATAGGGGACGATGGTGGTCTTCGCGGCGCTGTTCTGGCTCCAGTCCACCAGCACCTTGCCTTTCCGAAGGGTCTTCTTCATGTCGCTGACGGCGAGGTCCGGATGATCGGCCTCCAGGGCGCGGGCCAGTTCGTGGGCGAAGGCGGAGATCTGCTCGGAAGTCTGCTTTCCGTCAAGGCCGGCATAGAGGTGGATGCCCTTGCTGCCGCTGGTTACCGGGACGGGATCCAGGCCCACGTCCTGCAGGATGGTGCGGGCCAGGAAGGCCACTTCCGCGCATTCGGCCAGCCCGGCGCCGTCTCCCGGGTCCAGGTCCAGCACCAGGCGGTCCGGGTTGAGCTGGTTGCCGTGCGAATCAACCTGCCACTGCGGGACGTGGATCTCCAGGGAATTGATCTGGCCAAACCATGCCAGGGTGGCGGGATCGTTGACCAGCGGGTAGTAGATGGTCCTGTCCTTGTGGGTGATGGCCGCGCGCGGGAGCCAGCCGGGCGCCGAGTCCTCGAGGTTCTTCTGGAAGAACACCTCGCCGGGATGCTCCGCAGTGCCTACGCCGTTGACCCAGCGCTTGCGGGTGGCGGGCCGGTTGGCAGCCGCGGGAATCAGCACGTGCGCCACGGCAGCGTAGTACGCCAGCACGTCCGCCTTGGTGGTGCCGGTCTCCGGATAGATCACTTTGTCCAGATTGGTGAGGGTCAGTTCGCGCCCGGCGACGCGGACGCGCTCCTTAGCGCCGGCCATGGGTCTTCACCTCTGGCCTGCGGTGATGTTCACTTGAGGGATGAGAGCCATCTGGAAAGGTGCCATTGCGTTCGGCCTGGTCAACGTGCCCGTCAAGGTCTACAGCGCCACCGAGGACCACGACATCAGCCTCCACCAGGTCCACAACGCCGACGGCGGCCGGATCCGGTACCAGCGCCGGTGCGAGGTCTGCAGCAAGATCATCGACTACTCGGACATCGACAAGGCTTACGAGGACGACGGCCGCACGGTGGTCCTGACCAAGGAGGAGCTGAAGTCCATCCCTGCGGAGAGCAGTCACGAGATCGAGGTGGTCCAGTTCGTCCCGTCTGAGCAGCTGGAACCCATGATGTTCGAGAAGAGCTACTACCTCGAGCCGGACTCCAAGTCGCCCAAGGCCTACGTCCTGCTGCGCCGGGCCCTCGAGGACACTGACCGGGTGGCCGTGGTCCAGTTCGCGCTGCGCGAGAAGACCCGGCTGGGGGCGTTGCGGATCAAGGACGACGTCCTGGTGCTCCAGTCCCTGCTGTGGCCTGACGAAGTCCGGGAGGCCAGCTTCCCGGCCCTGGAGGAGTCGGTCCGGATCTCCGCGCAGGAACGCGAAATGTCCGCCGCCCTGGTGGAGTCCATGGCCGCCGACTTTGAACCGGAGCAGTTCACCGACGACTACCAGGTCCAGCTCCGCAAACTCATCGAAGCCAAACTGGAGAAGGGCGACTCCCTGGACACCGACGAAACGTTCAGCGCGGAGGCGGGCGAAGGCGGCAAGGGCGAAGTCATCGACCTGATGGAGGCACTCAAGCGCAGCCTGGACCGGAAACGGGCCGGCGGTGCCGTGGACGGGAGTGCCGATGCCGGCTCCGAGGAGGACGCGGACGACGGCGGCACTGACGAAAGTGCCACGGCTCCGGCCAGGAAGGCGCCCGCCAAACCTGCGGCCAAGTCTGCCGGGACCGCGGCCAAGTCCAGCGCTGCCACTAAGTCCACCGCGTCCAAGCCCGCCGCCTCGAAGCCCACGGCAGCGAAGTCCGCGGCCAAGACCACCACCAGGGCGCGCAAGGGGGCATAATCCCGGATGGCGCCTCCCGCTGACGGCCGCCACGGTTCGGGTGATGGCAGCCGCCTAGGAGTTCCGCAGGGCTGAAATGAGTTCGCCCTTTTTCTTGGCCGAGTAGCCCGTGAGGCCTATTTCCTTGGCCTTGGCCTTGAGCTGCGGGACGGTCCAGTCCTCGTAGTCGCCGGACTTCCCGCCTTTTCGGCCCGCGGCGGAGCGGCCCTTCGCGGCCGCCGCGTTGGAGATCCGCGCCGCCTTTTGCTTCGAAGCGCCGTCCTCCCGCAGTTCTTCATACAGTTCGGGATCTTTCAGGCTGGGGTTCTTCTTCGCCGGCATGTCATCCTCTCGAACGGGGCCTGACGGCCAGGCCAGGCTGCTGCCGGCCAGGCTTCCACGCTATTTCCGCGGCGGGGGAAAAACAAGGAAGCGCTAAGTCTGCTTGCTTTTCGGATTGTGCGGCGGCCAGAATGGGCGCATTACAGCCCTGTTCAAGCAGCGTGCTGTCACTCACAACCTGTCAATGGAGATGGAGAGGGGCGCCGACATGAACGACAAAACAGAGGCGGACGAGGCGGACCGGGCGCTGAAGCAGAAGCACCGGGCCATGTGGGCCTCGGGGGATTACCCCGCGTTGGCCAGCGAACTGGTCAACGATCTGGGCGCCATCCTGGTGGAGGCCAGCGGCATCAGACCCAAGCAGCGGGTCCTTGACGTTGCTGCCGGCGCCGGCAACGCGGCCATCCCGGCGGCCATGATGGGCGCCCAGGTGATTGCCAGCGACCTGACTCCCGAACTGTTCGACGCCGGCCGTCACCAGGCGGCCGACCGCGGCGTCGAGCTGGAATGGCAGGAGGCGGACGCCGAAGCCCTGCCGTTCGGGGACGGCGAATTCGACGTGGTGATGTCCTGCCTGGGCGTGATGTTCGCACCCCACCACCAGGCCGGCGCCGACGAAATCGTGCGGGTGTGCAAACCGGGCGGGACCATCGGCCTGCTCAGCTGGACACCCGACGGGTTCATCGGCAAGATGTTCGCCACCATGAAGCCCTTCGCGCCGCCGCCTCCGCCCGGGGCGCAGCCGCCGCCACTGTGGGGCAGCGAGGATCACGTGCGGGAGCTGCTCCGTGACCGTGTCACGGACTTCCACGCGGAAAAGCGCACCCTGGCCATTCACAGTTTCCACCAGCCGGAGGACTTCGTCCGGTACTTCAAGTCCCACTACGGCCCCACCATCTCCGTCTATAAGTTCATTGGTGAGGACCAGGAGAAGACCAAATCACTGGATACGGCGCTCACCGAGCTTGCCGACTCGTTTGGGGATGCCCACGGCGATTCGGCATGGCAGATGGAATGGGAATACCTGCTCGTCACCGCAAAGAAAGCGAAGCCATAACGTGAGCGGCCGCCGTCGTACGTCTCCCCACGGGCGGAGGACGTACGACGGCGGCCGCTGGCACGCGCTGTTGTGAACCTAAGCCGCTACTCGGCGTCGTGGTCCGTTTCCAGGATCTGGACCAGGCGTTCCAGGGCGTCGTCCGCGCCGGTGCCTTCGGCGCGGAGCACCACAACGTCGCCGTGGGAGGCGCCCAGGCTCATCAGGGACAGGATGCTGGCGGCGTCCATGGCCTCATCGGCCGGCTCGCCTTCACGGGCGATGGTGATGTCCAGGTCGAACTCGCCTGCGGCCTCGGCAAAGATGGCGGCGGGGCGGGCGTGCAGGCCTACGCGGCTGGCGACGGTTGCGGTGCGTTCTGACATTGTTGCTCCTTTGTCTTTCGGCGCCTAATGGTTCGGCACCGTGAGTCGTTGTTTGGTAAGGCCGGGTCAGACCGTTGCGGGAACGGCTTCTACCGTAGCAGCGGGTTTGGCGGCCACCCAGCGCTTGAGGGCCACAACAACCAGGGCGCTCACTACGGTTCCGGCCAGGATGGAGACTACGAACATCGCCAGGTTGCCGATGGCGAAGAACACGAAGATGCCGCCGTGTGGTGCCTGCGAGGTGACGCCGGTAGCCATGCTGAGTGCACCGGTCAGGGCGCCGCCCACCATGCTCGCGGGGATGACACGCAGCGGATCTGCGGCAGCGAACGGGATGGCGCCTTCGGAGATGAAGGAAGCCCCCAGCAGCCACGCAGCCTTGCCGTTCTCGCGCTCGGCCAGGCTGAAGAGCTTCTTGTCCAGGACGGTGGCCAGGGCCATCGCCAGCGGCGGAACCATGCCGGCAGCCATTACGGTGGCCATGATCTGCCACGGTGCCTGGTTGGTGGCGCTGCCTGCGCTCAGGCCGGCAACGGCGAACGCGTAGGCCACCTTGTTGACCGGACCGCCGAGGTCGAAGCACATCATGAGGCCCAGAATGATGCCAAGGACCACAGCCGACGCGCCGGTCATGCCCGAGAGCCAGGAGTTCAGTCCAGCGGTGATGCCTGCGATGGGGCCGCCGAGGACCAGGAACATCAGGCCGGAGGCAAAGATGGAGGCCAGCAGCGGGATGATCACCACGGGCATCAGGCCGCGGAGCCAGCGGGGCACCTGCCAGGTCCCGATCAGGTGGGCCATGTAGCCGGCCAGCAGGCCGCCAACGATGCCGCCCAGGAAGCCGGCACCCATAAAGCCTGCAACGGCACCGGCCACAAAACCTGGTGCGATGCCGGGCCGGTCAGCGATGGCGTAGGCAATATAGCCGGCCAGCGCGGGGACCAGGAAGCCCATGGACAGGGCGCCGATCTTGAACAGCACCGCGCCGAGGTAGATCGCAAGGCCGCCCTCAGGCAGGTTGCCGAAGTTGTTCTCCACCACCACCTTGTCTGCCACGGCGGTGATGTCGTAGCCGCCCAGCAGGAAGCCCAGGGCGATCAGCAGGCCGCCGCCGGCCACGAAGGGGATCATGTAACTGACACCGGTCAGCAGTGCCCGCTTCAGTTTCTGGCCGATGTGCTCGCCCTTTTCGGCAGCCTCGGCCTCGGCCTGTTCCTCGGCGCCGAAGTGCGGGACGCGGCGGGCGTGCGGATCGGTGGCTGCGGCAAGTGCTTCCTGCACCATCTTTCCCGGCTCGTCGATGCCGCGCTTCACGGGTGCGTTGATGACCGGTTTGCCGGCAAAGCGTTCCTTGCCGCGGACGTCCACGTCCACCGCGAAAATCACGGCGTCTGCGGCGGCGATCACGGCAGGGTCCAGCGGCTTGGCGCCGGAGGAGCCCTGGGTCTCCACCTGCAGGTCCACACCCATTTCCTGGGCAGCGGCAACGAGCGAATCGGCGGCCATGTAAGTGTGCGCGATGCCGGTGGGGCAGGCCGTGACGGCGACGAGGCGCTTGGGACCTGAGGGGGTTGGCGCTGCCGAAGCGGCGCCCGCTGGAACCGAGCCTGCCGCAACCGGGGCCGCGCCGGTGGTTGAGCCTGTTGAAGCCGCATCAGCCGGTGCAGCAGCCGCATGGGTGGCCGGCTTGTCCGCCAGGGCGCCCTCCACGAGCGAGACGATTTCCTCGCGGGAGGAAGCGGCACGCAAAGCTGCGGTGAAGTCCTTCTTGATCAGCGAGCGGGCCAGCTTGGAGAGGAGCTTGAGGTGCTCCTGGTCCGCGCCGTCCGGGGCCGCAATGAAGAAGATCAGGTCCGCGGGGCCATCCTTGGCACCGAAGTCCACCTTTGGGCTGAGCCGGGCCATGGCCAGGGTGGGTTCAACCACCGCGGCTGAGCGGCAGTGCGGGATGGCGATGCCCCCGGGGATGCCCGTTGCTGTCTTCTGCTCGCGGGCGAAGGCGTCGGCGAAGAGGCCTTCAACTTCCGACGCGCGGCCGGTGGCAGCTACCTTGCTGGCCAGCTTCCGGATCACGTCCTCGGGCGAGGTGCCCAGGTTCTGGTCGAGCTCGACCAGTTCGGTGGTGATGAGCTGAGTCACTGTCAATCCTTTCGAAGGGCCGTGATGGTTACGGCATCCGGGGTGGTTTGGTGGACTGCCGGGACAGTGGAACCCGGCAGGGAGGCGGCGGCGGCACCATGGGCCACCGCCTGACGGAGGCAATCGGCCGGGGCGGCGCCCTGGCCGTGGGCGAGCAGATAGCCAGCCAGCGATGAATCGCCCGCGCCGACCGTACTGACCGCGGCGACCGGCGGATGCGTGGCCAGCCACGCGCCGTCGGCCGTTACCAGCACAGCTCCCTTGGATCCGAGAGTTGCCAGCACAGCACCCACACCGGAACGCACGACGGCGGCGGCGGCCGCTGCGGCGGCCTCCGGGTCCGCTTCGAGTTCCTCTGCGGTTAACGCCGTGGCGAAGCCGGCTGCTGCAGCCAGTTCCGCCAGTTCCTCGGCGTTGGGTTTCAGGAGGTCCGGTTTCCCGGAGATACCGTCCGCGGCTGCGTCAGCCACGGCGGCAGCGAGGGGTCCGCCGGAGGAGTCGACGGCGATCAGCGGCGTGCCGCCGTCGGCCGCGGACTGGGCGCCGGTACCGGACGAACTGCGCAGCCGCCGTGCAACCGTGGCGTAGAAGTCGGCCGGGAAGCCGGGCGGCAGGGAGCCTGCCAGGACAACCCAGCTGGCGCCGCGGGCGCGTTCCAGGAGCAGGGTGATCAGGGCTTCCTGCTCCTCGAGGCTGAGTACCGGGCCGGGCTCGTTGATCTTGGTGGTGACGCCGCCCGGTTCGGTCAGCGCCACATTGGTGCGCAGCGGCTCATCGATGGGCAGGGCCGCGAAGGGGACGCTGTCGTGGCGCAGTCCGGCGAGTACGGGATCGCTGTCGCCGCCCGGCAGCACCGCGACGGTCTGCAGCCCCGAAGCCACCAGGGCGCGGGAGACGTTGACGCCCTTCCCGCCGGATTCCTGGCTGACGGACACGGCGCGCTGGACCTCGCCGCGTTCCAGCGGGCCGGGCAGCGCCACCGTGCGGTCCAGGCTGGGGTTGGCCGTGAAGGTGACGATCACGCGATCACCACGTCAACGCCGGCATCGGTCAGGGCAGCTGTGAGTTCCGGGCCTGGTTCGCTGTCTGTAATCAAGGTGTCCAGATCTTTCAGGGAGGCGAACTGGACCAGCGTTTCCGCGTCCAGCTTGGAGGAGTCGGCCAGCACCACGATGCGGCGTGCCGACTGGACGAAGGCCGCCTTGACAGCAGCTTCTTCAGGATCGGGCGTGCTCAGGCCAAAGCTTGCGTGGATGCCGTTGGCACCGATGAACGCGATGTCCGGCCGCATCCGGTGGGCGGAGTCCACGGTGGCCTGTCCCACCGCAGCCTGGGTGAGGCCGCGCACCCGCCCGCCAAGGATCTGGAGGGCGATTCCAGGCGTGCTGGCCAGCCGTGCGGCGATGGGGACGGCATGGGTGATCACCACCAGTTCGGGCCGGGATTCCGCTGCGGAGGGCTCGACGGCGGCGCGCCGGGAGAGGAGGTCGGCCAACGCTTCGGTGGTGGAGCCGGCGTCGAGCAGGATGCTTCCCGACTTGGCCTGGGGTATCAGGGCCAGGGCAGCCTGGGCGATGCGCAGCTTCAGGTCCGGCCGCTGGATGGTCCGCTCGTTGATGCTCTCCTCGGACGTGCTGAAACGGTCCGCGGCCACGGCGCCGCCGTGCACGCGGCGGACGGTGCCGGCGGTTTCGAGGGTGGCGAGGTCGCGACGGATGGTTTCTGTGGTGATGCGGAAGCGCTCAGCCAGCATGGTCACACTGACCCGGCCGGTGCCGGCAACAAGCTCGGCAATCTTCTGCTGGCGCTCCTCGGCGAACACGTACCCTCCGTTGCGTAAAGTGCTGAAACTCAGTGAGTGAACCGGTGCGGGGAGCCCGTGACTGGCATCACATGATGTTGAATTACTTGACTTTATCTTTGTCTATGTTGGTTTGTCAACGAAAGCCAACAAAACACAGAATCCCTCGGAGCTGTCCGTCGCGGAGGGGAACGGGATCCGGTCAGGGGCGTGGCCTCGGGCGGCTTAGGCGCGAAAAAGCCGGGCCGGACCGTGGTGGTCCGGCCCGGCTGTCGGGTTTCATGGTGCTGCTGTCCCGGGGCTGCTCTGTTCGGGTTTACAGGCCGCCGTCGCGGCTCTCGTTGCGGGTGATCCGCTCGCCGGTGTTGGGGTCAACCACCGAGCGGGTTTCGCTGACGCGGCGGCTGCGGCCGGGTGAGGCCAGGATGAGGGAGGCGATCAGCCCAATGACGCCAACCACAATGAGGATATAGCCGATCATCACCTGGTCCACGAACGGGATGAGCCCCGGAGCTACGGCCCACGCCAGGATGGCGCCGAGGGCGATGAGGAAGATGGAGGAACCGATTCTCATGACTTGCTCCTTGATGTTCGGGTGCGGACAGCGCGAACTAATAAGCATGCTGCGCTCTCAAGCTACAGCCAGGCGGGACACGATTCAATGACCGGCGCGGCCGCACGCCACGGGGTCATGGCTGTTCAGTGGCCCGTACTGGCTACGCTGATCCGATGGAGACAGTTGTTTGGTCCAAGCCGGAAGCTGAACGGGACGGTACGCCCCTGCTGGTCCTGATGCATGGCTACGGCACGGATGAATCCCGGATGGTGCGGCTGTTCGAGTACCTGCCGCCCGAATTCACCTGTGCGGCGCTGCGGGCGCCCATGGTGATCGGCGACCACTATGGCTGGTTCCTGCTGGACTACTTCCTGGCCAATGACTTCGCCGATGTCGTCTCCGCCACCACCGCCGTCCATGCCTGGATCCGTTCCGTCAGCGGGCACCACAGCAGCGTCAGCCTGCTGGGGTACTCGCAGGGCATGGCCATGGCCAGTACGCTGCTGCGCCTGCACCCCGCGGACTTCCGGGCCACGGTGGGGCTTTCCGGCTTTGTGCTGGAGAACGAACTGCTCTCGCTCACCGACTCCTTCGAGACGCCGCCGCCCTTCTTTTGGGGCCGCGACAAAGCGGACCTGGTCATCAATGAGGACGCCACGGAATATACGGGGCAGTGGCTTGAGGAGAACACCCGGCTGACGGCTCGGACGTATCCCGGCATGGGCCATGCCATGAGTAAAACCGAGATGGTGGACGTCAGCGCCTTCCTGCGCCACTATGTGCTCGGCTGACCGGCCGGGATTGTGCGCCTGTTGGCCGGCTGAGCTGGGCCGGGCTGCATAAATACAGTTGCGCGCGAAATTTGTAAGCGCTTACACTCGGGGTGGCCCGAGTTCCTGCGGCCGCTGAATCGGCTGGAAAGGGACCCGCGATTCCCTGATGCCACCGCTTGGACCCCCGCCGCTGCCGGCCCAAAGCAACCGGCCGGGTACATGGCGCCGCCAGAACTGCACGCCGCCAGAACTGCGCCGGTCTGACCCGCGCCCGGATAACCATTAAACAAACGCCCGAAAGCTGCCCGCCGTCTGAAAGGACATTGCGCATGACTGACGTACTGACAACCCAGAACTCCGCCTGGACCAGCGCCGCCGCCATCCTGTTCGATCTGGACGGCGTGCTCACGCCCACGGCCACCGTTCACGAACAGGCGTGGAAGGAACTCTTCGAGGACTTCCTGGCCTCACGGCCCGAGGTACCCGGCTATCGCGAGGAAGACTACTTCGACCATATCGACGGCAAGCCCCGGTTCGACGGCGTCCGGGACTTCCTGGCGTCCCGCGGCATTGTGCTTCCGGAGGGCTCGGAGGATACTGACGCGACGACCGGCGCAGGCGACAAGCAGGCCGGCAACACCGTGCAGGGACTCGGCAACCGCAAGAACCAGGTTTTCAACGACATTGTGGGCGCCGGCGTCGAACCTTTTGCGGGGTCGGTGCGTTTCCTCGAAGCCGCGCTGGAGCGGGGACTCAAGGTCGCTGTCGTCTCCTCCTCCCGGAACGCGCCCGCCGTCCTGAAAGCCGCGGGCCTGAACGGGCACTTCGAGATTGTGGTGGACGGCGTTGTGGCCGCGGCCGAAGGGCTGCCCGGCAAACCGAGCCCGGCCACCTACACCTATGCGGCACAGCTGCTGGGATTGCGCAGCGAAGAATGCGTAGTGGTGGAGGACGCCGTCTCCGGTGTCCAGGCTGGCAGCGCCGGCAGCTTCCACTCCGTGATCGGCGTCGACAGGGGCGCCGGCCGGCAGGCCCTCCTCGATGCCGGGGCAACCCTGGTGGTCAACGACCTCCAGGAACTCCTCTAGCCAGCCATCCCGGCTGGGCATTCACACCAACCAGCCCGAAGCCAACCAGCACCACGCCAAAGGACCCCAACACCATGGCTCTTATCACCGCTGACCGCGAACGGTTCCCCGATACCCCCTGGCAGCTCGTGGAAACACACCACGAGCCCGGCAATGCGGGCACCCTGGAGACGCTCTTTGCCCTTGGCAACGGGCATCTGGGGATCCGCGGGGCCCACTGGGCGGCCGCCGATGCCGAGCTCCCGGGCAGCTTCATCAACGGCCTGCACGAGACCTGGGACATCAAGCACGCCGAAAATGCGTTCGGTTTCGCCCGGACCGGCCAGCGGATCATCTACATTCCGGACGCCAACAACTTCACGGTGGCTGTTGACGGCGAAACCCTCTCACTCGCCGAATCGGACGTGCTTGAATACCGCCGCGCCGTGGATTTCTCCACCGGCATCTACGAGTGCCGCATCGTGTGGCACTGCAAGTCCGGGGCCACGGTGACCACCACTGAGCGCCGGGCGGTGGGCTTTGCCTCGCGCGGCAGCCTGGGCATTTCGCTGGAGGTCGCCGCGGACCGGGACATCTACGCGGACGTCACCTCGTCCGTCATCAACCGCCAGGACCAGCCTGTGGAGGACCACTCGGCACATGACCCGCGCCGCGCCGGCCGGCACGCCGGCCGGGTCCTGCTCCCGGTCCGGATCGACGGCGGCGACGGCTCGCTCCGCCTGTCCTGGGAAGCGGCGGAGTCCCGGCAGCGTGTGGGGATCGCCGTGGACCACTGGACCTCCACCGGCCAGCAGTGCTTTGAAACCCTGGCCGGCGAAGATGACAGCAGCGTCCGCTACGTCCTGGCCGTGCATGCAGGCCAGCCGTTCCGGCTCGAGAAGAGCGTCGCCTACGCCGCCGGTCCCGGGGTCCAGGACTCCGAACGGGACCCCGCCGAAACCGCCGAAGCGGGGCTTCGGCCAGTGGAGGACATCTTCCTCGAAAGCCGGGAGCACTACCGGCAGTACTGGGCCACCTCAGACATCGTCGTGGCGGGCCAGCCCCAGCTCCAGCAGGCCATCCGCTGGAACCTCTTCCAGCTGGCACAGGCGACCGCCCGGGCCGACGTGGCAGGCATCCCCGCCAAGGGCGTCACCGGATCCGGTTACGAGGGGCATTATTTCTGGGACCAGGAGGTCTACCTCCTGCCCTACCTCACCTACACCAACCCCGACGGCGCCCGCCAGGTCCTGGAATTCCGGCACGGGATGCTTCCGGCCGCCAAAATCCGGGCGAAGGAACTCAGCGTGGAGGGCGCGCTGTTTCCGTGGCGCACCATCAACGGCCTCGAGGCCAGCGCCTACTACGCGGCCGGCACGGCGCAGTTCCACATCGCCGCCGCCATCGCCTTCGCCACCAGCCGCTACATGTGGGCCAGCGGGGACGAGTCCTTCCGTGAAGGCATGGGCGCCGAGCTGCTGATCGAAACCGCACGGATGTGGGTTTCGCTGGGCTTCTTTGGCAAGGACGGACTCTTCCACATCCACGGAGTCACCGGCCCGGACGAATACACCGCCGTGGTCAACGACAACCTCTACACGAATGTGATGGCCCGCTTTAACCTGCGCGCCGCCGCGGCCGTGGAGCACCTTGCCATCGACGACGCCGAACGCCAGCTCTGGGTGCAGGCAGCCAACCGCATGCACCTGCCCTTCGACGACGACCTCCAGGTCTACTCGCAGGACAACGACTTCATGACCCTTGAACCGTGGGACTGGACCACGCCGCGGTCAAAGTACCCGCTCCTGCTGAACTTCCACCCGCTGGTGATCTACCGGCACCAGGTGCTCAAGCAGGCTGACACCGTACTGGCGATGTTCCTGCAGTGGCAGGACTTCACCGCGGTGGAGAAACGCCGAGCCTTCGACTTCTACGATCCCATCACCACCGGCGACTCCACCTTGTCCGCCTGCGTGCAGGGCATCATGGCCGCCGAGGTGGGCCATTCGGATGCTGCGCTGGAGCACTTCACCAACGCCGCGTTCATCGACCTGGATGACACCCACGGGAACACCATCGACGGCGTGCACATTGCGTCCACCGGAGGAGTCTGGAGCTCGCTGGTCTGCGGTTTCGCAGGCCTCCGGGACCAGGGCCATATGCCCTTCTTTGACCCGCGGCTGCCGGAGCAGTGGGAGGCGCTGACCTTCCACCTGAAGATCCGGGGCCGGCTGCTGCTCGTGGAGCTCGATGCCGAGGCGCTGACCCTCAGCGTCCAGGGCGGCGGGCAGCTGGACGTGGATGTCCGCGGCGAGGTGTTCCGCGTCGGTGAAGAACCCGTGCGCGTGGCGCTGGCACGCTTTGAGGCACCCGAGCCCACGGTGTTCCCGAGCGGACCGCCAACGGCGAGCCTGCCCGTCGTGCACGCCGCGCACTGAGGCGTCAGTCTCCCGCCGTCGTCGTGCTTTCCACCGCGGGGGCGGGGTCCAGCGGATGGGCCAGCTCGTCCTGGGGCATCCGGGCCGCGATCATGGCAATCACGGCAAGGACGGGGCAGACGCCGCCGGCGAACAGGAAGATCGCCCAGATGGGGAAAACCGCTGCGGCCGGCCCGGCCAGCGCCATGGACACAGGCATCAGGGCGAGGGACACAAAGAAGTCCAGGCTGGAGACCCGGCCCAGCAGGTGCCTGGGCACGCGGCGCTGCAGCAGCGTGCCCCAGATGACCATGCCCACGCTGCCGGTGGCGCCGAAGATGAACAGCGCGGCGGCCGCGGTCCAGAAACTGTCCAGGATTCCGACGGCGGCCAGCGGCAGGCTGCCAGCACCCCAGCACACCATCATCACCGTGAGGTAGCGCCGCGGCAGCTTCAGGGAAGCTGTCACCAGGGATCCGATCGCCCCGCCCACGCCCATCACGGCCAGCAGGAAACCGAACATCCGGGAGTCCCCGCCGAGCTGGTCGCGCACCACGAAGGGCATCAGCACCTCGATGGGGCCGATCAGGAACAGCACTGAAACGCAGGCCCAGAGCAGGGTCCACAGCAGCCACGGGGTCCGGATGGTGTAGCTGATGCCTTCGCGGAGGTCGTGGAAAAAGGACGTCTTGGCGCGTTGCCCGTGGGCCTGGCCGTCGGCACCCGGTGCCGTGGAAGCGAGCGCGTGGCGGCCCAGGAAGTTCAGGATGACGAACGCCGCGAGGTGGCACGCGGCCACGCCGGTCACGGCATGCGAGGGCGAGAGCGCGGCAACCAGGATGCCGGCGACGGCCGGCCCTGCGGCCTGCTGGAGGATGGGCCGCATGGTGCCCTCCATGCCGTTGGCGGCCAGCAGGTCCTCGGAGGGCAGGATCTGCGGCAGGATGGCGGAGTAGGCAGGGAAGAAGAACGCGGCGCCCACGCCCAGGACAAAACTGCCCGCGGCCAGATGCCACAGCTGGAGCCAGCCGGTCATCGCCAGAGCGCTGATGGCGGCAATCACGGCCAGGTTGGCGCCTTCAACGGCAATGATCAGCAGCCGCTGCGGCACCCTGTCCGCGGCGATCCCGCCGGCGAGGACAAAGGCCACCAGGCCAACGCTGCCTGCGGTGGCCACCAGGGACAGTTCCAGCGGCCCGCCGTCCAGGTGGATCACCTGGTAGACCATGGCGACAGCCCACATCCCCGATCCAAAGATGGAGATGGCCAGGGCTGCAATCAGGACCCGGTACTCTCGGTGCGCAAACGGCCGCAGGGCCTGGAGTGTGGGCATAGGGCAAGTCTAGGCGCGGGCCGAATACCGGCGGACCCGGAACGGCGCTTAGTGTTAAGCACCCTTAGTGTTAAGGCAGGGCCGCGGCCAGGGCTGCCGGCGGACAACCGTACTACAAGCAGAGGTGACCATGGCCAAGCGCAGCAATCCCGCAGTACGAATCGCTCAGGAAACCGCCCACAACGCGGTGTTCGACGCCGACGGGAAGCCGAAACCCGGCGTCCACAACATGCTCCTTCGCGCCGTGGAGATCCAACGGCCGCTGGTGCTCGCCTACGTCCGGCGGCTGCAACGCAAGCATCCCGGGGCCAGCGCGGCCAGGCTCGCGGACATCCTGGAGCGTGACTACCTGCGGGCGGTGACCGGCGGCGGTGCGGTGGTCGGGGCCACCGCCGTGGTGCCCGGCGTCGGGACGGTGGCCTCGCTGGGGCTTTCGGCTGCCGCCACCGTGGGCTTCCTGGAGGCCACGGCGCTCTATGCCACGTCGCTGGCCGAACTGCACGGAATCCGGCTGACCAACCCGGAAAAGGCCAGCACCATGGTGATGGCCATCATGCTGGGCGAGGAGGGGACCGCACTGCTGGGAACCCTGAGCGGGCAGGCCATGGGCAAGGGCACCAGCGCCACCCAGGCCTGGGGAAACGTGCTGACGAAGACCATGCCCACCGGTTTCGGCGCCATCCGCAACAAAATCCAGAAGGCCTTCCTCAAGAACCTGCTCAAGCGCCAGGGATCGGCGCTCCTTGGACGGGCGCTGCCGTTCGGCATCGGTGCCGTGGTGGGCGGCGCAGGCAACCTCATCATGGGCCGGGCGGTGGTGGCCAACGCCAAGGAGGCTTTCGGCCCCATGCCGGATACCATTCCGGGGGAGCTCAAAGCCTCCTCCGCAGCCGCGGAGGGCGGCAGCACGGACAACATCCCGGAACACAACACCCTGGAGGGCAAAAACCTTGGATCTTAACGCTGACCTTGGCGAATCGTTCGGCTCATGGACCATGGGCGATGACGCCTCGATGTTCCCGCTGGTGACCAGCGCCAACGTCGCCTGTGGCTTCCACGCGGGGGACCCTGTCACCATGCTGGACAGCTGCCGGGCAGCGTTCGAGCTCGATGTGACCGTGGGCGCGCACGTGGGGTACCGGGACCTTGCCGGCTTCGGCCGCCGGTCCCTGGACATGTCCTTTGATGAGCTTTTTGGCGACGTGCTGTACCAGCTCGGAGCGCTCGACGGCGTGGCGCATGCCGTGGGTGCCTCCGTTGACTACGTCAAGCCGCACGGCGCCCTCTACAACCGCCTGGTGCACGACGCCGAGCAGGCCTCCGCCGTGGTTGCCGCCATCCAGGCCTACGACCCCGGGCTGCCCATCCTCGGCCTGCCCGGCTCACAGCTCCTGGTCCAGGCCAAGGAAGCCGGGCACCCCGTCTTTGTGGAGGCCTTCGTGGACCGCGCCTACCAGGCGGACGGCACGCTGGTGCCGCGCTCGCGGGAAGGGGCCGTCCTCCATGACGTCACCTCGATCGTGGAGCGCGCCGTTCGCCTCGCCACCAAGGGTGAGGTGGTGGCCGTGGACGGAACCGTGGTCCAGGTCAGGCCGGATTCGCTGTGCATCCATGGCGACACCCCGGGTGCCGTGGAGATGGCTGCCGCCGTCCGTGCCGGACTCGAGGCGGCCGGCGTCGAACTGGAGGCCTTCGCCTAAGAACGTGCGGTTGGCACGCGTCATCCTTTTCGACACGCTCACCCGGCGACGACGCGCAAATTATGCTGCGCACCCCAAATATCCCTAGCGCAGGGCAATTTGCGCGTCGCCGGCACATTTGGGCGTCGCCACGGCGCGGCGCGTCAGCCGAACACCAGGTGCGCCGCGCTGAAGATGGCCAGCCCGGCGAGGGACCCCACCACCGTGCCGTTGATCCGGATGAACTGCAGGTCCTTGCCCACCTGGAGCTCGATCTTCTGCGAGGTCTCCTCGGCATCCCAGCGGGCCACCGTGTCGGTGATGACGCCGGCAATGTCCGAGCGGTAGGTCCGCACGAGGTAGCCGGCGGCATCGCCGATCCAGGCGTTGACCTTGCCGGCCAGTTCGTCGTCGTTGACCAGGCGTGCGCCGAAGTCCCGGACTGCCACCTTGAAGCGCACCGCGAGTTCGCTGTCCGGATCATCCACCGCAGACAGCAGCGCGTTCTTGACGGTTCCCCAGGTGCGGGACGCGAGCTCACGGACCTCGGGATCGCCCAGTACCTGGGCCTTGATGTCCTCCGCGCGGGCAATCATGGCCGGATCATGCTGGAGGTCCTGCGCGAGGTCGTTCAGGTACTTGTCGATCTGCTGCCGAACCTGGTGGTTCGGATCGGACTGCACGGCGCGGGTGAACTTGAGGATCTCCACATAGACCTTGTCACCCACGAGCCCGTCCACGAACTGCGGAACCCATGTGGGGGAGCGGTCCGAGACCAGCCTGCTGACGGTCTCGTGATTGTCGTCCACCCAGTCCGCAGCGCGGTCCACCAGCAGGTCCACCAGCTTGTGGTGGTGCCCGTCGGCAAAAATCCGTTCCGCCATCCTGCCCACCGGCGGTCCCCACGGCGGAGCCAGCAGGTGCTTACGGACCATCGCCTCGATCACTGCCTGGACGTCGTCGTCATTCAACACCTTGAACGCGCCACGGATCACGGCGGCGCCTTCCTTGGCCACGCGCTCGGCACCGCCGGGGCCGGACAGCCACGCGCCGGCCTTCCGCGCCACGTCCACCGAGGCGAGCTTCTCCTGCACCACCTGCTCGGACAGGAAATTGGTTTCCACAAACTCGCCCAGCGACGCCCCGATCTGGTCCTTGCGGCGCGGGATAATGGCGGTGTGCGGGATCCTGATGCCCATGGGGTACTTGAACAGCGCGGTGACGGCGAACCAGTCGGCCAGCGCACCCACCATGCCACCCTCCGCCGCGGCCCGCACATACTGCAGCCACGGATACTCTTTCTGCAGCGCAAATGCGAAGACAAAGATGACCGCCATGGCGATCAGCAGTCCCAGCGCCACCAGCTTCATTTTCCGCAGTGCCGCTGCTTTGTCGGCGTCGCCTGCGCTGAGCTGATGGCCTGCGAGGGCGGTGCCCGTTTTGCCCCGGGGCGGCACCTTGCCCGTGCGCTGGGGCGGGGACTGCCGGGTAATTGGCTCAGAGTTCACCTGCATGTGCCCAGCCTAGCCCCGTGCGTCCGGGCCCGGTCCGCTAGCGTGTCCTCATGACATTCGAGGAGTCTGTGCCGGACCGGCCGCTGGTTTTCGCCCACCGGGGATCCAGCGCCGCCTTTGCCGAACACACCCGCGCCGCTTACCTCCAGGCCATTGCCGACGGCGCCGACGGTGTGGAGTGCGATGTCCACCTCACCCGGGACCAGCACGCCGTGCTGCTGCATGATGCCAACCTGGACCGCACCTCGGACGGCACCGGGCCCGTGGCGGACCGCACCCTGGCCGAGCTGCGGCTGCTGGACTTCTCCTCCTGGAAGGGTGCCCGGATCCCGGAAAAATACGGCGCGCGGTCAGAGCAGTTCCTGACCCTGCCGGAGCTGCTGGACATCCTGCGGGGCGCCGGCCGGCCCATCGGACTGGCCATCGAGCTCAAGCATCCCAGCCCCTACCAGCTGCGGCTGGAGGACAGGGTGCTGGACGTGCTCCGGGGCGAAGGGTGGGACGCCGCCACCTCCACGCTGGACAACATTACGGTGTCCTTCATGAGCTTCAGCCCGGACTCAGTGAAGCACCTGCTGAAGGCGGTCCCGGCCCAGCACATCTGTCAGCTGGTGGACGACATCGACGTTGACGAAGTCCGCGACGAGCTTGGCCTGGGGCCCCTGACGGGAACTGCCGTGGCCAACGTGATGAAGGCCGCCCAGCTGGAAGGCGAACGGATCCTGGACGACTGCGAGGTGGGGCTCGCGGGGCCGGGCATCATCTACGTCCGCGAACATGCGCGGAACGTTCAGCGCTGGCTCGACTCCGGCCGCCGCTTCCGCGTCTGGACCGTGGACACCGACCGTGATGTTGCCCTTTGCCAGGGGCTGGGCATCCACGAGATCACCACCAACAAACCGGCCAGCGTCCTGGCGCAGCTCCAGACGAGCGGGCAACAGGTTCAGCTGCCGTCCTGACCGCCGGGACTGGCCTGCCCTGGCGCCGGCCGTTCCCGCGCGGAATCCGTGGTTTAGCAGCAGGGCCCCGCGCTGTGATTGAGTGGAACCATGCCTTTTCGCTGGTCCGGCCGGACCGTCCAGACTCTCTCCGCAGCTGCCATGAGCGCGCTGCTGCTGACCAGCGCCATGAAGCATTTCCGCGAGCCGCGCTTCTTCGCCCAGGTGGTCCCTGACTATCTCTGCCGCGACGCCCCGGACGCCGGCCAGCCAGGTGCGGCAGGGGAATCAACGCCCGACGGCGGCGGGCGGCCTTTGGCGGTCATGACCCGGGAGGAATGGATTGCGGTGAGCGGCCTGCTGGAGGCGGGTGCCGCCGTCGTACTCCTGGTACCTGCCACCAGGCGGCCGGCCGCCACCGCCGTCACCGCCATGTTCGCCGTGTTCCTCGCCGGCCATGTGGACGCACTCCGCCGCGCCTACGGTCCCACGGGATCGGCGGAGCAGCGCAAGGCGCACACGCTCAGGCTGCCCCTGCAGCTGCCGCTTATCCTGTGGGCCTGGAGCCTGCGGGGCGGCCACGCGCGGCCACGCCGGTGAAGCTCGCCGCGTCGCCCGCCGTCCGGGTGGGCATCTCCATCAGCATCGCCACCGGCCTCTACGGCATTTCCTTCGGCGCACTCTCGGTCACGTCCGGCCTTGATTTCTGGCAGACCATGGCGCTCAGCCTGCTGCTCTTCAGCGGCGGCTCCCAGTTTGCGTTCATCGGCGTGGTGGCGGGCGGCGGATCCGGCATCGCCGCGATGAGCGCAGCCACCCTGCTGGGTATGCGGAACGGCATCTACGGGATGCAGCTCAACACCCTCCTGCAGCCCCGGGGATGGCGGCGGTACGCTGCCGCTCAGGTCACCATCGATGAGTCGACGGCCACCAGCACCGGGCAGACCGATCCTGCCGAGCAGCAGCGTGGTTTCTGGACCGCGGGGATCGGCATCTACGTGCTCTGGAACCTCTTCACCGCTGTTGGTGCGCTCGCCGGAAGCGGGCTGGGCGACCCCAAGCAGTGGGGCCTGGACGGAGCGGCCGTTGCTGCTTTCCTCGCCTTGCTGTGGCCGCGCCTCAAGGGGCTCGAGCCGGCCGCGATCGCCGTGGCGTGTGCGGTGGCCACAGTCATCGCCGTGCCGTTTGTGCCTGCCGGCGTGCCCATCCTGATTGCGGCACTGGTGGCGGCCGTGATCGGCTGGTTCAGCCACGGCCGCAGCGACGAAGGCCTGGAACCGGACGTGGACCCCTACGAGGAGCACCACGGCCGGAAGCGGGAGGCCGGGGCATGAGTCTCTGGTTCTGGCTGCTGCTGGCCTGTGTGCTGGCCTATGCGTGGAAACTGATGGGCTACTTCGTGCCCGCCAGCCTCCTGCAGAACCCGCGAATGTCCCGCGTGGCCGGCACCATGACTATCGGCCTGCTGGCGTCCCTGACCATCGTCAACACGGTGGCCTCAGGCCAGGTATTGGCTGCGGACGCACGGCTCGGTGCCCTTGCCGCGGCCGCCATCGCACTGGCTCTCAGGGCACCGTTCCTCGTGGTGGTCATCGTCGGTGCCGGCACCGCAGCCCTGCTGCGGCTCATCGGCTGGAACTGACCGGCGAAAAACCCTAGTGGTGCGCGGCGCAGGAGTTGTACCATGAGGCTGGCTATGCAGTTGGCCGTGGAATCTCGTGAGAGCGCTGACCATGGAAATAAAGCTGCACGCAGCCCGCATCAGACCCGGTAAACCCCGCCACCCCACAGCCCGCGGTTGGCGCGCAGGGTTGCCGGTCAAGCGCTTCTTCACCCGGTTCAGGTCCCTCACCGACGTGCCGCCGGAGGACCTTGACATCCTCTCTGAACAGATAAGACTGGCCTTGGACGTCAACCAGGAACCGGGCATGGCTGCTTTGCGCGCAGCCGTCCGGGCCGAACTCCACCATCGGAATATAGAGCACGACAACTAATGCCCGGCTGCCTCCGGGACCTGACGGTCGCCGTGGCACAACGCCGCGGCGAATGAGGAGCCAGGTGACAATGAACGTACAGGCAGAACGCCACGGTTCGGATGCCGGCGGAACAGACAACCCGGGCTCAGAACCGAAGTCCCGGCCGTTTCACGACGCAAGCGGCTCTGAGGCCACCAGGGAGATGCGTGATACTTCCCGCCGCCGCCGTGACGCGGAGGAGAAGCTGCAGCAGCACCTGCTGGCCGCGAAGGAACACGTGCCGCATCATCACGAACCTGACAAGCACCCGACGGAGGACGTGGACCTGCCGGACGTGGACCTGCCGGGCGCGGACCTGCCGGGCGCGGATTCCGAAGAAAAAGACCCGGAGGGCGGCGCCGCCTGACAGTGATTGCTCACCTCGTCGAGGTGACGCGTTCGGTCAGGTGCGGCGGGCCTTCCGGGTCCGGTTCGTGCTTCTTACGCGGACTGCCCTTCCTCGGGCGGGGCTGTTCGGCGGGCGCTTTCTTCGACGGCAAGTTCATACCAAACCTGCGCACCCAGATCCGGGGCCGGCGTATCGAGGTTCTGGTACAAGGCATCCAGCAGGTTCGCGAGTTCCTCGGCGGCCAGCAGGGGAAGAACTTCTTCCGGGCCGCGCGGATCGTTAAGCACCTGGGATAGCTGGGAGTGGTTCATCGGGGGCTCACAACTTCCTGTTGAGTGCCAAGGATATGGGGCATTACGTCTCCTCTGATCGTTCAGAGGCTGGCTGCGTAACCCCTCTTGAGTCTAGGCCAAGGGGTAGAGAGCCACAATGGCGTGGCGTGGGGCGGCGAGTGGCGGGAGGTCCCGCGGGCCCGTTCAGCTGAACTGCGGGGCCTGCAGCTGCGAAGGGGGCAGCGGTACATGGGCAGGCAGCGGACGCCGGGTCCGTTCGGTGCGGATGGCGTCCTCAATGAGTGCTACCGGGCGGCGCCACGCATCGGAGCCAGGCTCCATGGTGTCCACCACGCCAATCAGCATGGCAAGCAGCCGGAACATGTCTGTCATGGAGATGTCCGCACGCAGGGTGCCCTGGCCCTGGCCGCGGACCAGGAGGATGCCAAGGGAGTCCATCAGCGAGCCGGTGATCCCGGTGAGGAGTTCCCGGCGTCCGGCCACTGCACCGAGCAGGTTGGCATCAGCGCTGGCGGCGGCCATGATCGCCTCGATGACGCGCAGCAGTCCTTCGGCCGCATCCATTGCCGCGAGGGACTCGACGATCACGGGGTCCACTGTCTCCCGAAGTTGCCGGTTGAGGGCGGCCAGGACGAGCTCCTCCTTGTCGGCGAAGTTCCTGAAAAGCGTGGCCGGGCCAACGCCTGCCGTCGCCGCGATGGTCTGCAGGGGGACTTCTGGGCCGTGCTCGCGGAAGCACTGGCGCGCGGCCAGGATGATCTTGTCCACGTTCCGGGCAGCGTCTGCGCGTAGTGGCTTGCGGACGACAGCAATGCTCATCCGATCAGGTTAGCAACGCGGCAGGCGGCGGCCATGGTTACCCGACGGTAGGCGGTTATATGACGTTCAGGCGGCTTCCGTGGCGCTTTTCGGCGTCCGGCCCCGTGACAGACTTGCCCTATGTTGCTTGCATTTTCTGTTGCCCCGTCCGGCACTCCCGCAGGGGGGACCCGCCCCACTGACGCGTCGGTGCACGACGCCGTCGCGGCCGCAGTGCGGATCGTCCGGGAGTCCGGCCTGCCGAACCAGACGGACTCCATGTTCACCACTATCGAGGGCGAGTGGGACGAGGTGTTCGAGGTCGTCAAGCGCGCCACTGAGGCGGTGGGCCGGTTCGGCAGCCGCGTCTCACTGGTCATCAAGGCTGATATCCGCCCCGGTTACGAGGGCGAGCTCAACGCCAAGGTGGACCGCCTCGAAAAGGCCATCGCTGACGGTTCCTAGACCGCTGCCTGGCCGCATGCCAGACTGTGGCCATGTTTGCGCATAAGACACAGCCGGGCTGGGTGGCAGTGGAAGATTTCCTTACAGGCACTGTGGTGCATCCGGACGCCGCGCTGAACCGGGCCGTGAGTTCCGCCGTCGACGCCGGCATGCCGCCCATCGAGGTGACCCCCAACGCCGGCAAGCTTCTGAAGCTCCTGGTCCAGATGTCAGGCGCCCGGCGCGTTCTGGAGATTGGGACGCTGGCCGGGTTCAGCAGCATCTGGATGGCTCAGGGGCTTCCCGACGGCGGCCGGCTGGTGACGTGCGAATACCTCACCAAACATGCCGAGGTGGCCCGGGCAAACGTCGCGGCAGCCGGGCTGGCGGACAAGGTGGAGGTCCGGGTGGGCGCGGCCCTGGATACCCTGGCCGCGCTGCAGGCCGAGGGCCAGGAGCCCTTCGACTTTGTGTTCATCGACGCGGACAAGGAACACGACGCCGACTATCTCGACTGGGCCGTCCGGCTGGGCAGGCCGGGAACCGTGGTGGTGCTGGATAACGCCGTGTGGGAAGGGGCGGTCCTGGACCCTTCGATGGATGAGGTCAACGCGCCCGGAATTATCAGCGCACTGGAGCTGCTCGGGAAACACCCGCAGCTTGATGCCACCGTGATCCAGACCGTCGGATCGAAGGGATGGGACGGATTCGCCCTGGCAAGGGTCCGCTGAAGGTCCCGGGACTCGGCCTGGACGCCAAACGAACCGTTCACCTCCAATACTGCTAAGTATGCTTAGAATGACTTTCCGGCCGATGTCCCGTCCGGAACTCACCGCCTGCAATGGAGGATTTCGATGAAAGCGTCACCTACCCTTGCCAGCAATCTTCAGATGGTCCTGACGGACCTGGTTGAGCTCCACATGCAAGGCAAGCAGGCCCACTGGAATATTGTGGGCACCAACTTCCGTGACCTGCATTTGCAGCTCGACGAAATCATCGCAAGTGTCCGCCTCTTCGCCGACCAGGCGGCAGAACGGATGCGGGCTTTGCACGCGTTGCCCGACGGCCGGAGTAACACCGTGACTTCCGATACCCGGCTGGAGGAGTTTCCGGGTGGGCTGGTTTCCACGAAGGATGCCGTCAAGCTGGTCACCGCCAGGCTGGAACGCACGGTAAAGACCATGCGGGATGTCCATGACGAGGTGGACGAAGAGGACCCCACCAGCGCCGATCTGCTGCATGCCGCCATCGAAAGGCTGGAACAGCTGGCCTGGATGGTGAATGCCGAAACCATGACGCCGTCCGCGGCTGTTACTGAACCGGCCGAAAAGTAGGCCGGGACAGGCAGGCGCCAGCGCGTGGCTGAACATCAACCGGATACCCGGCCGGACACATCGCCCCCCGCCTATGGCCGGAGCAGCTCTCCCATGCCGGTCCGTCTGGCGTCAACCGAAGCGAACCGTGCCCTGTGGGGAGGCCTGCTCGACGCCGTGCAATCGTCTGCAGGGGATGTGCCTGCCCTGTTGGCGGTGGCCAGGGACCTGGGACACCGGTGGCCGCGGCCGGGCGAGGGACAGACGGTCCTCCTATGGGAGCTGCTTGCGTCGGTGGCCAGTGTAGATGTGGCGGCGGCCAGAGTTGTCGAACCGCATCTGGATGCGCTGGCCATCCTCGCCCAGGCTGGCTTTCCCCTGGAAAGGCGCGGCGGTGCCTGGGGTGTGTTCGCAGCCGAAGGCCCGGGGGCGCGGCTGAATGCCAAGGCCGACGCCGGCGGAATCCTGCTGAGCGGGGCCAAGCCGTGGTGCTCCCTGGCTCCGCTTTTGGACCGGGCTGTCATTACCGCGCACACCGAATCCGGCGCCAGGGCAGCTTTCGCCGTCGATCTCCGGCAGGCAGGGGTGACCTGCGAGGAACCTGTGTGGGTAGCCCGCGGCCTGCGGGAGATACCCAGCGGCACGGTGCATTTCAGCGAGGTCCCTGCGGTTCCGCTGGGCGGGGATAGCTGGTACTTCAGCCGGCCCGGCTTCGCTTGGGGCGGCATGGGGGTAGCTGCCTGCTGGCTTGGTGGAGCGGTGGCCGTGGCGAGGGACTACGCCGACTCGCTGCATGCGGCTGCTGAGGGAGGGCGGGAACCTGACCAGCTCGCATTGGCCGCACTGGGCGAAACGGACCGGATCCTGACCTCCACCCTGCACTACCTGGCGCGGACGGCGGAGCAGGTAGACAGTGGTGCCCTGTCCGCCGGGAATGGAGGGCCGGCGTCCGTTCACTCCAGCCCGTGGAGCGAGGCCTTGCGCGTGCGCGGAACGGTAGCCGCCGCCGTCGAACGTGTCCTGTCCCTGGTCAGCCAGAACCGCGGACCGGGACCACTGGCATTCGACGAATCGTACGCCAAACGAACGGCGGACCTTGCCCTTTACGTGAGGCAGCACCACGCCCTGCGGGACGATGCCCAGCTGGGCCGTCTGACGTTTCAGGGGGAGCGCCCGTGGTGACGTTTTCACACACAGACCACGGCACGGGCGAAGCAGCATGGGCTGCCAGCGGGCTGGCAGGGCTGGCTGCGCTGCCCCTGTCACCACAGGAACTGGGTGCCATGCGGTTTGTGGTGCTGGCCGCCCATCCGGATGATGAGTCGCTTGGCGCTGGCGGCCTCCTGGCACTGCTGGCTTCAGCTGGCGCCGACGTCGAGGTGCTCCTGTGCACCGCCGGGGAGGGCTCGCACCCGGACTCCGCCACCACCACCCCGGCCCGGCTGGGAGCCGTCCGGAGGAAGGAATTCGGGGCCGCAATGGAGCTGCTGGGGCTGGCCGGACGCTGGCAGTTCCTCGGACTGCCGGATGGCGGCCTGAACGAACGCCTGCCGGAAATGTGCACGCTGCTGCGTGAGGCCATCGCCCGGCGCCCCGGCCCGCCGCAGCAGGTCGCGCTGGTGGCACCGTACCGCGCCGATGGCCATGCAGACCACGACGCGCTGGGTACCGCGGCGGCCAGCATCGCCCGGGAGGCCGGGCATGCCTTGCTGGAGTACCCCATCTGGTACTGGCTGTGGGCGTCGCCGGAGGATCCCGCCTGGCAGTCCTGGGTGCGGCTTCCCCTGGACCGAAACCACCAGGCAGCCAAGCGGGCCGCACTGGAACTCCATACCAGCCAGATCCGTCCCCTGTCTGCCCTGGCCGGGGACGGGGCGCTGCTCGGCGAAGAGTTCCTGGAACATTTCCATCGCCCCTTCGAGACGTTTGCGTGGACCCGCCCGGGCCCGGCGGAGGCTGTCGCCGGCGAGTCAGCGGCCCGGCCTGCGCCGCACACCAGCGTTGACGCGCAAAGGATCTTTGATGCCGTGCACTCACAGTCCGAGGACCCGTGGCAGTACACCACCAGCTGGTATGAGCGCCGGAAGCGCCTGCTGACCCTCGCTGCGCTGCCCCGGGAAACGTACCGGTCAGGCCTCGAAATTGGGTGCTCCATCGGCACGCTGACCGCCGACCTCGCCGGCAGGTGCACCCGCCTCCTGGCGGTCGACGCCAGCAGCACCGCGCTGGAACTTGCCGCAGTGCGCGTCGCACCGTTCCCGGGAGTCTCCACCCGGCAGGTCACCGTCCCGCACGAGTGGCCGGACGGCGGCTACGACCTGGTGGTGGTCTCAGAGGTGGGGTATTACCTCTCGTCCCCGGAGCTTGGGCACCTGCTGGAGCGCATTCAGGCATCCATGGCGCCTGGCGGCACGCTGCTGCTGTGCCACTGGCGGCACCCGGTTTCCGGCTGGGAGCTCGACGGCGACTCGGTCCACGCGCTGGCCCGGAACCGGCTGCGCTGGCGCACCGCAGGGCTGTACCAGGAGCGCGATTTTGTGCTGGAAACGCTGGTGTCCCCTGCTGATGCCGGAAATTCGGGGGCCTGACGTGGACCGCATCAGGCAGATGGCCGTGGTGATTCCGGTCCACAACGAGGTACAGCTCCTTCCGAGGGCCCTCGGTGCCGTGCGCACCGCGGCCGACGCCCTGCAGGCATACCGGCCGAACACGGCCGTGTCCATCCTCGTGGTGCTCGATAGCTGTACGGATGGTTCCGCGGACGTCGTATCGCACCTGGCCGCGGTAGACCGCCGCATCAGTTCCTTGCAGGTAACGTTCCGCAGCGTCGGGGGGAGCCGGCGGGCAGGCAACCGTGCTGTGCTGCTGGCAAGCAACGAAAAGGGCCTGCCGTACGCTTCGCCGGAATTCTGGCTGGCAAATACGGACGCCGATTCCTCGGTGCCCGAAAACTGGCTGTTACGGCAGTCGGAACTGGCCGGCCGCGGGGCGGATGCAGTCCTGGGAACTGTGGAACCTGACCCGGAAGGCATGGAGGGCGAGCTCCTGAGGCGCTGGCACGCCCGGCACCAACTGGGGGAGAACCATGCCCACGTGCATGGCGCCAACCTGGGAGTACGGGCTTCCGCCTACGTGCTGGCGGGAGGGTTTCCCCGCGTCCGCTCGCACGAGGACCGGGCGTTGGTGGAGCGGCTTCGTCAGAACGGGGCCGCAGTCTGGTCCACGGACACCATCCGGGTCCGGACTTCGGGACGGACCGACGCCCGGGCGCCACAGGGGTTCGGCGCCTATCTGCTGTCACTCACGCGCGAACCAGCGGCGGCGCTGAAGAGCTGACCGGGAGCAGGTGCAATAGATCCACCGGCACGCTGCGCAGTAAATTCGGGGGGCCGACGACGACTGGGGGGACTGGCCTCGGTCTCAGAAGAGGCCACCTCGCCGCCGACCCCGTCTCACCCCGGCCCACTGGCAGGCCGGGAAACTCACAGGATCTACAACACAATTTTCTCCCATCCTGGAGGTCCTGCCTAGTCCCGGCCCTTCCCGCGATGCCGTACGCCGGTTTGAGCCTGGGGTCCGTCCTGGCCGTCGCCGTCGGCGTCCTGTCCGTTCTCCGCGCTGGACTTCTCGCGCAGTTCGCGGCCGTGCCGGATGTCTTCCTCTTCCTGCTTCTGCAGCTTCTCGCTCTTCTTGGTATCCCGCGGCGGCAGCTGGATGGTTTCCTCAGCCTCAATACCGGCCTGGAGCTGCCGTCCTCGTTCCATCTCGGCGTCGAATTCGGCTCCAAAAAGCAGGGACATGTTCAGGATCCACAGCCACAGCAGCGCGACGATCACACCGCCGATTGCGCCGTAGGTCTTGTTGTAGCTGCTGAAGTTGGCCACGTAGAAGCCGAAGGCCAGCGAGGCCAGCAGGAACACCGCCAAGGCAATGGCAGAGCCCATGCTCATCCAGCGGAATTTCGGCTGCTTCACGTTCGGGGTGGCGTAGTAGAGGATGGCGATCGCCACGATGATCAGCACGAGCATCACCGGCCACTTGGCGATGTTCCAGACGGTCACGAAGGCACCGCCCAGGCCGATCAGGCTTCCGACGGATTCTGCCACGGGGCCGCTCAGCACGAGCATCGCCGCGATGACAACGACGATCAGCAAATTGACGATGGTGACGCTGAGCATGGTGCCGCGCAGCTTCACGAAGGGGCGGCCCTCATCGATTTCGTAGACCCGGTTCATGGCCCGGCCGAAGGCTCCGACGTAACCGGAGGCGGACCAGAGAGCGGTGAGGAGGCCGAGGACCAGCGTCAGGCCGGCAGCCGAGGAGCTGGCAAGGTCCTGGACCACCGGGCGGATCGTGTCCAGGGTCTGGCCCGGAGCGAAGCCCTGGACGATGTCGAGCAGGGCGGAGGTGGTCTTTTGTGGGTCCCCGAAGATGCCGAGGAGGGATACGAGCGCCAATAGTGCCGGGAAGATCGAAAGGACTGAGTAGTAGGTCAGTGCCGCTGCCAGGTCCGGGCACTGGTCCTTGGTGAACTCCCGAAAGGTCTTTTTGGCGATGTACTTCCACGACGGTTTGGTGACGTCGGTGGGGCTGTCCGGCCTCCGGGAATCGTCGGGCGCCGGGGCCTGGCCGGCTTTGGCCGTGCTGGTTTCGGCGGAATCGTGAGCGGTCATGGAGGTGTCCTCCCGGGTTGGTAATGGGCAGGCCGGCCCTCCCGTGAACGGGGGACCGGCCTGACTGGTATTGCTGCGCGCGGGGTATTAGCGCCGGTCACGTGTTTTGGACGTTGTCCTTGGCGTCGGTGGCGGTGGCCTTGACGTTTTCCATGGCTTCGCGGGCTGGTTCCTTGAGGCCTTCGGCCATGTCTTTGGCCGCCTCGGTCAGCTGGGTGGTCATGGGTTCGGCGGCGGTTTTGAGCGCGTCGGCTGCTTCGCGCTCCTTTTCGCTGGCGGGGATCAGTGACGACAGGAGAAGTCCTGCGCCGAACGCGATCAGGCCAGCGGCCAGCGGATTCCCCTGCGTTTTGGCCTTGACCTGGTGCGGGGCATCACCGATCGCGGCGCCGGCGTCGTGGAATGCGTTGCCCGCGCTGTCAGTGCGGGCGTGGGCGCCGCTGTGGACGCGGTGGGTGACGTCGTCGGCTGTTCCCATGACTTTCTCCTTCACTCCGAACACGGCATCGCGGACTTTGTCGGTTTGGCGGTGGACGATGTTGGACGGAGTGACTTTGTCTGCCACGGCGTCCACGTTGGTGCCCAAACGGGCGCGGGTTGCTTCGATGTCTGAACGGATTGCGTCGGGGTTATCGCTCATCGTCTTACCTCACCGGGTTTTAGGGTTGGGGGGATCTTCTGGAGTGTTTCGGTGGTTTGGGGCAGGCCCTTGACCGTTTTGAGTTCCCTGCGGCCGATGGAGGCCAGGACCGCGGCGATGATGCCCCAAATTATGGCGACGACGACGGCGGACCATCCCAGCCCCATGAGCCCGCCCAGGGCGTACCACAGGGCGATCGAGAGGAACAGCAGGACGAAGTGCCCGGCGACGCCGGCGCCGGCGAGCATGCCGCTGCCTTTGCCCGCTTTGGCGGCTGACTCTTTGAGTTCGGCCTTGGCCAGCTCCAGTTCCTGGCGCATGAGGGTGGACAGGTCTCGCGTCACCTCGCCGATCAGGTCGCCCAAGGACGTGTTGTCAGCCTTCACGTGCGCCGCCGACGGGGGAGACTCAGGTATCTGGCTGCTCATCACAACCTGCCAGTCTGGCCATCGGCGGAGCGGTCCCGGGTCAGCGGGTCGTTGGCCATGGGATCGTCGGCCAGCTCCCGCTCCCGCAGGGGATCGTCAGCGAGGCGGTTCTCAGGCCACGGCTCTTCCGCGAGCCGGGGGCTGTCCAGTGGACTGGCGGCGCGGGAAGGGTCACCGTAGCTGCTTCCCGGTGCGCCGCCGTCGAACCCTGCCGTGGTGGTTGCCGGGCCGGGCAGCCCTACCGGCGGGGGCGGAACAGCGCCACCGGCCGCCGGTGTGTAGCCGCCCGGGCCCGCGCCGTGTTGACCGGTTCCGTCGTATTGACCGGCGCTGCCGGCATATTGGTTACCGGTGCCGTTTTGGTCGGTCGCATCGTATTGGCCGCCGGCCCCGCTGGCGGCCGTTGATTCCGGCGCTCCAGCGCCCAGGCTGCGGGTGAGCCGCCCGGCGAGGACTCCGGCGCCGGCGGCCAGGAGCAGGAACGTCCCGGGCCGCTGCCGCGCGAAGCTCTTGACTTCATTCAGGAGGGATCCGGGATCGCGCCCGTCGAGCCAGGTGGCAACGTCTGAGGACCGTTCGGCGGCCTGACGGACCAGGTCCGAGGCCACACCGGGCTGGTTTGAGGCCTGAGCCATGGCATGCAGTTCGTCTGAAACGGACCGCAGGCCGTTGGCCACCTTCTGCTGCTGCGCTCCGGCCTGCTCGGTGAGGTCGCTGCGGGCCTGGTAAAGCAGGTCCTTGGCATTTGCTTTGGCCTCCGACGCGACGTGGGCCGCCTCTGTTTTGGCGGTTTCAGCTAGGCGCTGGGCGGAGTCCGCCGCGGTCCGGGCAACGTCTGCGGCCTCATCCTTGGCGGCGTCAGTGCGGGACGAGCCAAGTCCATCAGACCTTTGCGGCACGGCGCTTGCAGGTGGGGGTGCGGTGGTGGGCGTAGCTGCGGCTCCTCCTGAGGCGGCCGAAGGGAAGGTACTGGCGCTGCGTTCCTGGGTGAAACCGGGATCTTCCGCCGAACCTGGGTGGCCTGGAGGAGCTGTGTATAGCGCGTCTTCGGGACGTTGGTTCTCTGTCATTTCGCTCTCTCTTTCCAAAGAAGGCCGGCTGCAGAACAAGAACCAGCCAAGGTTGCCGTAAAATAGTAAGCATGGTTACTAATGAAAAGTAAGTACCCTTTCTATTTTGCTTTTCATCAGAGGTAGCTCATATCAGCGGGCCCAAGGCGCCAGCCGGTTTGGCGGCGACGGCCCGGTCGCACTGCGCGGAAAGAGGTGGGTAGCTTGGATGTAGCACCGTGGGTTTGGGTGATCATTGGCATTGTTGTAGTGGTCCTGCTGGTGGCGTACCTGGTGACGGGACAGCGCCGCCGGGCGATCGAACAGAAGCGCGAGGAGGCGAATCGCGAAAAGGCCGCCGAACTGCGCCGGAAGGCCGAGGAAGTGGAACTCGAGGCTCGTGAGACGGAGGCCCGGGCAAGCCGTGCCCGCGCTGATGCCGAGCAGGCCCAGGTTCAGGCTGCGCGTCTGAAGCAGGAAGCCGAACAGAAAGCCGGCGATGCACGATCCCTCCGGGACGATGTGGCCAGGCAAACAGAGAAGGCCAACGCAATCGACCCCGATGTTCACGTGGGCGATGGCACCGATGTGGGCCGGGACAGGAGGGTGGCCGGAGCCGGCGGCGCGGCTGGCGCCGAGCACGTGGGGCGCGATAGGGACGACGGCCTGCAACGCGATGGCGGTCGTGACGGTACTGTCGAGGAAGAAGAGGCGGCCCGGGCAGAGGAACTGCGGAGCAGCCGCGAGCGCGCGCACCGGGAGGCGCCCCGCTCCGGTATTTAGCAGGTAATGCCGGCTGACTCCTGTCGGCGTCCCGACGTGCGGCGAACAACTAGTGTTGAAGAATGACTGAAGCGGCACACGGGTAATGGCGAAACGCGGCACGTCAGGCGGCCGGAAAAACCAAGGCGCGACGACGGGTGTTGTGGAAGTGCCCAAGGGCACCCGCCCGGTCGGTCCTGTGGAGGGCGTGTACTACATCGATACCGGCGACTGTGAGCTGATCGCGGACCAGGACAACTCCACCGGCTGGCTGTTGAAGATCAACGGCGTCATGAGCTCCCACATCGACCTCGCCGATCCGCTCTTCCTCGATTTCGAGTACATGCGCTGGATGGCCACCCTGATCGAATCGCGCTGGCCGAAGCCGGCCGCAGGAGCGGCCAAGGGCGGTACGCCCGCGCCCGGCCACAAGCTGCGTGGCCTGCACCTGGGTGGCGGCGCCTGTTCCCTGGCCCGCTATTTCCACGCCGCCTACCCGGATGCGCGACAGGTGGTGGTGGAGCTCGACGGCAAGCTGGCCGAGTATGTCCGGGGATGGTTCGACCTTCCCAAAGCGCCGCTGCTCCGGATCCGCGTGGGCGAGGCCCGCGAAGTCACTGAGACGCTCACAGCGGATACCCGCGATTTCATCATCCGGGACGTCTTCGCCGGTTCCCTGACCCCAAGGCCGCTCACCACCGCCGAGTTCACCGAGCACATCAAACGCGTGCTGGCCCCCGGCGGCATCTATGTGGTCAACTCCGGCGATGCGCCGGACCTCAAGAACGCCCGCGAGGACGCCGCCACCATCGCGGCCGCGTTCGAACACACCCTCATCATCGCCGATCCCGCCATGCTCAAGGGCCGCCGCTACGGGAACATGGTGATGGCCGGCAGCGATGCCCCGCTCGACGGCGATCCCCAGTTGGCCCGCCGGCTCCTGGGCGGCGCCGTCCCCGCGCACATTTGGGACGATGCCCGGGTGCGCGCCTTCGCCACCGGCTCCCCGGTCCGGCACGACCCGCCGGGAACCTCGATTGCTCCGTAGCCGCCGTTTTGGGGCGTGAAAACGGCAGTTACGTGGGCCCCGCCCGGAGGGTTCCCTGGCCGAGCTTGCGAGGCTAGGGTACGGGTGGGACAGTCGATGGGGTTTTTCGCCGGCCCAGCAGGGCCTCGCGGTGCGCCGCTGTCTGGTCCCGCAGCGCCTGCACGACGGCGGCTACCGCGGGGCGGCGCATCGAGTCGGGCCGCAGCACCATCCAGTAGGGGAGGAGCTCAGCAAAGTCGTCGGGCAGGAGCCGGACCAGGTCGGCGTGCAGGTCGCCCATAAAGCACGGCAGGAATCCGATGCCCGCCCCGGCCCTGGTGGCTTCCACATGGACAAACACGTTGGTGGAAGTCAGCCCCTCCCGCATGGCCGGAACCAGCCGGCGCGGTGCGTCGAGGTCGTCCACCTGCAGCATCGAATCAACAAAATAGACCAGCGGATGCTCGGTCAGTTCAGCCACGCTGCCCGGCGTCCCCTGCTCGGCCAGATACGCGCGTGAGGCGTACATGCCCAGCATGTACTCGCCCAGCCGGACGGCTTCGGCGCGGTGGACCTGGGGTTCGCCCACCACCACCTCAATGTCCAGGCCGGAGCGCTGCTGCAGCGCCCGCCGGGTCATGGTCACCACCTCCACGCTGAGCCCGGGATGGTCCCGCCGCAGCCGCGCCACTGCCGGGGCGGCGATATATGCGCTGAAGCCGTCGGTTGCCGTCATGCGTACGACGCCGGCAATAGGGTCCGGTGCCGTTCCCGCCGGTCCCAGCGCACTCACCGCAGCCTCAACCTGTTCAGCCACGCGGACCGCGTCCGTGCCAAGCTCCGTCAGTTCCCAGCCGCCCGCGGCGCGGGCCAGGACCCGCCCACCCAAGGCTTTCTCCAGTGCGGCGATCCGGCGCGAGACGGTGGTGTGGTTCAGGCCCAAAGCCTGTGCCGCCGTCGTAAATTTCCCCGAACGGGACACCTCGAGGAGGACGAGCAAGTCATCCGGGTTGGCATTCATATCTGCAATTGTGCACATAAGGGGTGCCATATTGGGCATTGAAAGCCCAAGTTTGTGCAGTAATACTCAGTGGAGCCATTAGTGCTGTGGATCACAGCGCGTGTCAAAGTGGACACTAAGGAGAAACTCATGAGCGTAGAGCAGCGCTCGGCAGACAATGCCGCCGGACCCGCATCCAAGGGATCCGGCCTCAAAAAGATCGTAGCCGCGTCGATGGTGGGCACGGTGGTGGAATGGTACGAATTCTTCCTCTACGCCACCGCGGCAACCCTCGTCTTCGGGAAGTACTTCTTCCCCGCCACCGGCAATGAGCTGGACGGCATCATCCAGGCCTTCATCACGTACGCCGTGGGCTTTGTGGCCCGTCCGCTCGGCGGCATCGTGTTCGGCCAGATCGGCGACAAGCTGGGCCGCAAGCCCACCCTGCAGCTGACCATCGTGATCGTCGGTGTGGCCACGTTCCTGATGGGCTGCCTCCCGGGCTTCGCAGAGATCGGCTACCTGGCCCCCACCCTCCTGGTGGCACTGCGGTTCATCCAGGGCTTCGCGCTGGGCGGTGAATGGGGCGGCGCCGTGCTGCTGGTTGCCGAGCACAGCCCCAACAGCTCCCGTGCATTCTGGTCCAGCTGGCCGCAGTCCGCTGTTCCGGTGGGCAACCTGCTCGCCACCCTGGTGCTCTTCATCATGTCCAGTACCCTGAGCCCGGAAGCCTTCCTCGGCTGGGGCTGGCGCGTTGCCTTCTGGCTCTCCGCCGTGATCGTGTTCGTTGGCTATTACATCCGCACCCACGTCACCGAGGCCCCCATCTTCCTGGAGGCCAAGGCCCTTGTGGAGAAGGAACAGGCTGTCAGCTACGGCGTCTTCGAAGTGGTCCGTAAGTACCCCAAGGGCATCCTGCAGGCCATGGGCCTGCGTTTCGCGGAGAACATCATGTACTACCTGGTGGTCAGCTTCGCGATCGTCTACCTCAAGAGCGTGCACAAGTACGACACCTCCTCGCTCCTGCTGGCGCTGCTGATCGCCCACGTGATCCACTTCCTGGTCATCCCGCAGGTGGGCCGGCTCGCGGACAAGCTGGGACGCCGGCCCGTCTACCTCATCGGTGCCATCTCCGGTGCGGCCTGGCCGTTCTTCGCCTTCCCGATGTTCGATACCCGCAACGCCGTGGTGATTGTCCTCGCCGTGACCATCGGCCTGTGCCTGCACGCGTTTATGTACGCCGGCCAGCCCGCCATCATGGCCGAGCTCTTTCCCACCCGGATGCGCTACTCCGGCGTGTCCCTTGGCTCGCAGGTGACGTCCATCTTCGCCGGTTCCCTGGCTCCGCTGCTGGCCACCCAGTGGCTCAAGGACACCGGTTCCTGGGTCCCCACCGCTATCTACCTGGTGGTTGCCTGCGCCGTCACCGCAGCAGCGGTACTGAGCCTCAAGGAGACCAAGGGCATTGCACTGGAGGACGTGGATAAGGCCGACGCCGCCCGCGAAGGCCTGCTCCCCGCAAGCTCACGCTGAGCTGCCTGAGCCGCGACGCCTGAAGGAACAGTACAGATGGGAACCGGATCTGCAATGGAAAACACACTGAACGGCCGCAAGGCCGTGGTCACCGGCGGCGCCAGCGGAATAGGTGCCGCGTGCGTTCGGGAGCTCGCCGCCCGCGGAGCGAAGGTGGTGGTGGCCGACGTCGATGCCGCCGGTGCTGCCGCCCTCGCCGATGAAGTGGGCGGCACCTCCTGGGCCGTTGACCTGCTGGACGTGGACAGGCTCGCCACCGTGAGCCTGGACTGCGACATCCTGGTGAACAACGCCGGGATCCAGCGCATCAGCCCCATCGAGGAGTTTGATCCTGTGGAATTCCGGCGGATCATCGCCCTCATGCTGGAGGCGCCTTTCCTGCTGATCCGGGCCGCCCTGCCGCACATGTATGCCAATGGGTTCGGCCGCATCATCAACCTGTCCTCGGTGCACGGCATCCGGGCCTCCCCGTTCAAGAGCGCGTACGTATCCGCCAAGCACGGCCTGGAAGGGCTGAGCAAGGTGACGGCACTTGAGGGCGGGGAGCACGGCGTCACCTCCAACTGCGTGAACCCCGGCTATGTCCGCACGCCGCTGGTGGAAAAGCAGATCGCCGACCAGGCAAAGGTGCACGGGATTCCGGAATCCGAGGTGCTGGCCAAGGTCATGCTCACCGAGTCCGCCGTCAAGCGCCTGGTGGAACCGGACGAAGTGGCCTCATTGGTGGCCTGGCTGGCGTCAGATCACGCCGGCATGGCCACCGGGGCCAGCTACACCCTGGACGGCGGCTGGTCTGCGCGCTAAAACCTTGCGCCATCCCGCCGCCTGAGGCCGATAATCCCACCGCCACCTGAGGCCGCTACTCCTGCGGCCTCAGGTGGCGGTGGTCGTAGTAGAACACTCCTGCTGTTGCCCCGACCTCCACGAACGGACCGTGCTGGGACATAATGATTCCCTCATGCCGGCCGTTGAACGGATCGTCTCCCACCACGGCCTCGCCCACCCGGTAGGGGCACCTCGGGCCGGACATTGCCAGGATGCCATCCCAGGCGCGTGTCCATGCGCGGACGATGAGGGTTGAGAGCCTGACGGGCCTACCCATGCTGGCCAGGTCCTGGACATGTGCTTTCACCATGCGAACCACTCCTTGAAGCGGCGTGGCGCCGCCCACTGCGGTGCGTTGGCCGGAAAGCACCCAGCAGAGGATGGTCCTCCTATTCCTGGCCGGCACCTTACATGAACGTTAGGCGCTATTCACACCAGTCACACCAGTAACAGGTACTCGACTTGCGGAGTGTCTTCTACTTGGGCAGTCCGCTGGTGGTCAGCGCTCGCCGTTGAGGATTTCATCGGCGTTGTTGTAGGCCCATGCGACCAGCGGAATCAGCAGGGCGGAAAGTTCATAGCCGCGGTCCGTCAGGCTGTAGTCCACGCGTGGCGGGATCACGGGCTGGGACTTTCGGAGCACCAGCCCATCTCGCTCCAGTGTCTTCAGTGTCTGCGCCAGCATTTTCTCGCTGATGCCCTCGGCCCGGCGCCGCAGATCGCTCCACCGCTGCTCTCCCTCGGAGAGTGACAGCAGGATGAGCACGCCCCACTTGCTGGTGATGTGGTCCAGGACGGTGCGGCTGGGGCAACCGGCCGGGAACACGCCGTCGGAAAGGTCGGCGGGGAGCCGGGCGGGCAAAACTTGGGTTTCCATTCCCATATCTTACTAAAAGGTGAGTACCTTACTTCAAAGTGCGTACTCTCTTGTGGGAAGTATTCCGCCAGAGGGCTCGTTGTGCAGGGTGACCCCCTGACAAATGGTGAAAGGAATACCCCATGAGCATCGTCGTTACCGGAGCAACCGGACAGCTTGGCCGCCACGTTATCGAGGCGCTGCTGCAGCGCAATGTGCCCGCCGCGGGAATCGTTGCGGCAGGACGCTCCATTGAAAAGCTCACGGACTTCGAGGCCCGCGGTGTGCAGGTCCGGGCTATGGACTACACGGACGCCGCCTCGGTAGCGCGGGCACTCGAGGGCGCCACCAGGGTCCTCCTGATTTCCGGCAGCGAAGTTGGCCAGCGCGTTGCGCAGCACCGCACCGTCATCGAGGCGGCCATGGCCGCCGGGGTGGAGCTCGTCGCCTACACCAGCATTGCCAATGCCGACACCACGGGCATGAAGCTGGCCGCCGAGCACCAGGCCACCGAGGCCATCCTCAAGGATTCCGGCGTTCCGTTCGCTATCCTGCGCAATGGCTGGTACCTCGAGAACTACACCGAGCAGCTGCAGGGAACGCTGGCCCAGGGCGCGCTCGCCGGAAGTGCCGGCGAAGGCAAGGTCAGCGCGGCGTCCCGCCAGGACTACGCCGAGGCCGCCGCCGCGGTCCTGGTGGCAGAAGGCCAGGCAGGCAAAGTTTACGAACTGGGCGGAGACCACGCCTTCACACTGACCGAACTGGCCCAGGAAATCAGTGCGGCGGCCAACACGCCGGTGGCGTACCAGGATCTTCCGGCCAGCGACTACGCCGGGCTCCTGGCCGGATTCGGCGTGCCGCAGGCCTTCGCTGACATCCTGGCGGACTCGGACCTCGGCATCGCCCGCGGCGACCTCCTCGTCAGCGGCTCCGACCTCCGCCAGCTGATCGGCCGGCCCACCACGCCGATGCCGGCATCCGTCCGCTCAGCCCTCGCCGCAGTCTAACCCCCGCCACCTACCCCCAACGCTCTATCACTTACCGCACGTTTCGGGGGGACGCTCTCTCACTTAATGCGGCACATGCACGAACGGTCTATCACTCTCTTCAAGAGAGTGATAGACCGTTCGGGTTTAACCCGCATTAAGCCTCTGTGCCCCTTGCGGGGCGCCCGTTCCGGGCTGAAAATGTGCCTGTGGTCGCCTGCCGACGCCGTATCACTATGCTTCTTTGAGACCGTCATTAAGCCGGGCGCCGG
>JAHFUZ010000016.1 GCA_023264815.1 Arthrobacter sp.
GGTGACCGCGACCGTAAGCCGTTCGGTGACCGTCCGCGCCGCGAGGGTGATGGGGAGCGTCGCAGCTTCGGTGGTGGGGACCGCAAGCCGTTCAGCGGCGGTGGAGAGCGTAAGCCCTACGCTGGTGGCGGTGACCGTGAGCGTAAGCCGTTTGGAGACCGGCCGCGTCGCGAAGGCGACAGTGAGCGCCGTGGTTTCGCCGGCGGAGAGAACCGCAAACCGTTCGGCGACCGCCAGGACCGCGCACCCCGCAGTTTTGACCGCGGTGACTCCGGTCCGCGCCAGTTCGGAAGGGACCGTGCTGAGGACCGTCCGGCCCGGGTCCCCAACGCCCGTGACCTTCGCAGCGCCAACCGACCTGACCGCGAGCGTTCGCCGGAGATCGACGAGGATGTCACGGGCAAGGAACTTGACCGCGCCACGCAGCACCAGATCAAGACCCTTGAAGCCAAGAGCGCTGAATGGGTTGCCCGCCACCTGGTGATGGCCGGCCGGCTCATCGACGAGGAACCGGAGCTCGCGTTCCAGCATGCCCTCGCGGCCAGCCGCCGCGGTGGCCGGCTCGCGGCTGTGCGTGAGGCCGTTGGCCTGACCGCGTACGCCGCCGGACACTACGGCGAAGCGCTGCGCGAATTCCGGACGTACCGTCGAATCAGCGGCTCCAACGTCCACCTGCCCGTGATGGCGGACTGTGAGCGCGGCCTGGGCCGGCCGGACCGTGCACTCGACGTGGTGCGCTCCGAGGAAGCCAACGACCTTGACGCACCGGGCAAAGCAGAGCTGGCCATCGTGGCAGCCGGCGCCCGGACAGACCTTGGCCAGCTGGACGCTGCCGTGGCCGAACTTGAAATTGCCCAGCTGGACATCAACCGCGCGTTCTCCTACAGCCCCAGGCTGTTCCGTGCCTACGCTGACGCCCTGGCTGCCGTTGGCCGCACGGACGAAGCCTCGAAGTGGCAGAAGCAGGCCGTAGTAGCTGAAAACGCCCTGGGCCTGGGTGCAGACGAGGAGCCGGACATCGTGGACCTGGGCTGGGACGAGGAAGAGGAGGCCCGCGAGGAAGCGCAGCGCCGGCGCCTGCTTGAACGCGCCGCCGGGGCCCCCGAAGCGGCCACCGCGGCCACGGCAGCTGCAAGCGCCGCCGGGACGTCAGCGGACTCTGCTGAATCCGCTGGTGTGGACGCCGCCATCGACGACGTGGAATCCGATTACTTCGAGTCCGATGATGCCGAATCTGACGAGGACTCGGTGGAACGGGACGAACTCAACGCGGACGATGTCGACGCTGAAGGACGGGACAGCTAGCCCGCTATGACTGGAGATTCCCTGATTTCCCGGTTCGACGCGCTCCTGGCCGACCTGGACGGCGTGGTCTACGCCGGGCCGCACGCCATCCCCGGCGCCGTTGAGTCGTTGCAACAGCTGGCAGGCCTGGGCATCGGCCTGGGGTACGTCACCAACAATGCGTCCCGGTCGCCGGCGGAGGTTGCCGCTCACCTGCGTGAACTCGGCGCGCCGGCGGAGGACAGCCAGGTTGTCAGTTCATCCCAGGCCGCGGCCGGGCTCCTGGCTTCCATGCTGCCTCCCGGAGCCAAGGTGCTGATCACCGGAAGCCCAGCCCTAGCTCAGGAGATCGAGCTGGTGGGCCTGACCCCTGTGGGCAGCCAGGACGACCGCCCGGTGGCCGTGGTGCAGGGGTTCAACCCCGGCATCGGCTGGAAGGACCTCGCCGAGGCCGCCTACACGGTGACCGCCGGTGCCCTCTGGGTGGCCACCAATACGGACATGTCCATCCCGCAGGCCCGCGGAATCGCCCCCGGCAACGGCACGCTGGTTGCGGCCGTCTCGGCGGCCACTGGCAAGGCACCCCTTGTTGCCGGCAAACCCGAGGCCCCGCTCTTCCACGCAGCAGCCAAACGCCTCGCCGCTGACCGCCCCCTGGTGGTGGGTGACCGGCTAGACACTGACATCCTGGGAGGCAATAACGCAGGCTTCGCCACCGTGGCGGTGCTGACCGGCGTGGACACCAAAAGCTCGATCCTGGCGGCACGGACGGCCGAACGCCCGGACTACGTCATCAGCGAACTCAGCGACCTCCACCGCCCGTACCCGGCAGTGGAGCACCAGGACGGCACGTTCCTCTGCGGTGCGGCGTCGGCCGAGGCCACTGGCGACACCGTGAGGATTCACGGCCACGAGGATGACCTGGACGCATGGCGGGCCGCCTGCGCTGCATGGTGGGCTGCCGTCCCGGAAACCGTCGAGGCCAGGGCACCCAAACTCGAATGGCGCACTCAGTAGACTGGTCCAATGACTGATCTGAACGACGAAAACTCCCCGGAACCAGCCCAGTCAGAACAACAGCCAGCACCAGCCCGGCCAGAGCCCGAATGGCCCCGTGAATCCCCCATGGTCAGCGATCCGGACATTGCCGCCCTTGTGGCCGGGCTGGACCATCTGGCGGACTTGCCTGTCGCAGAACACGAAGCTGCTTACGGCGAGCTGCATGATGCCCTGTTGCAGGCATTGAATGCGGACGTCCCCAGCAGGGAAGGCCATGAGCATGGCGCGGCTTGACCAGGCCCTCGTGGCCCGCGGCCTGGCCAGGTCCCGCACGCACGCCGCCACACTGATCTCTGAAGGCAAAGTCAGCTCGGCCGGACAGGTCCTTTCCAAGGCTTCCCTGCAGGTTCCCGACGGCCAGGACCTCGTGGTTGAGCACACCGACGAGGACAGCTACGTCAGCCGCGCCGGCCACAAGCTCGCCGGCGCGCTGGACGCGTTTCCCGCCGTTTCCGTGACGGGGAAGAGGTGCCTGGACGCGGGTGCTTCGACCGGCGGCTTCACCGAGGTGCTCCTGCGTCGCGGTGCCGCCCACGTGGAAGCGGTGGACGTTGGCCACGGCCAGCTGGTGCCCCAGCTCCGTGAAGATGACCGGGTGGCCGTGCACGAAGGCATGAACGTCCGGTACATGGTCCCGGCGGATATCGGCGGACCGGCCGAACTGACGGTGGCTGACCTCTCCTTCATCTCCCTGACCCTGGTGGTTCACCCCTTGGCCCTGTGCACTGTGCCCGGCGGTGATTTGGTGCTGATGGTGAAGCCGCAGTTCGAGATCGGCAAGGACCGGCTGGGCCGCACCGGGGTTGTCACGTCCGAGCGCGAACGCCGGATGGCGGTGGAAAAAGTGGCCAACGCAGCGCTCGACGCCGGACTGGACCTTTGCGGCTTGGCGGCCAGCCCGCTCCCGGGCCAGGACGGAAACGTCGAATACTTCCTGTGGATAAAGCGCAGGATCACCGAAGACCTGCCTAAGATCGAAGAGCGCCACGCAGCCCTAGCCGGTTTGCTTGGCCGAATCTGGCCGAACCACTAGAGAGCGGAACCGATGAGCAGGCGAGTACTTGTCCTTGCCCACACTGGCCGCGAGGAATCGCTGAAGGCTGCCTGGGAAGCCTGCGCACAGTTGCACGATTCAGGCATTGTGCCCGTGATGCAGGAATCCGAGTTGGCCGACATGGAGCGGTTCTTCGGCCACCTCACGCAGCCGGTTGAAATCCTGCATGACCATGTCCTCCTGCCGGACGTGGAACTCGTGATGGTCCTCGGTGGTGACGGGACCATCCTGCGCGCCGCCGAACTGGTGCGCGAGGTGGATGTCCCGCTGCTGGGGGTCAACCTCGGACATGTCGGATTCCTGGCCGAGAGCGAACGGGCAGACCTGGCGCAGACCGTGGAATGGATTGCCCGCCGTGACTACACGGTGGAAGAGCGCATGACCATCGACGTGCAGGTCTGGGTCCGCGGCCAGAAAATCTGGCACACCTGGGCCCTCAACGAGGCCGCGATCGAAAAGGGCAACCGCGAACGCATGCTGGAGGTGGTCACCGAAGTGGATGAGCGCCCGCTGACCTCGTTCGGCTGCGATGGCGTGGTCCTTGCCACGCCCACCGGATCTACCGCCTACGCCTTCTCGGCCGGCGGCCCTGTGGTCTGGCCCGAGGTTGAAGCCCTGCTGATCGTTCCCATCAGCGCCCACGCGCTGTTCGCCAAACCGCTCGTGGTATCGCCGCGGTCACGGCTCGCCGTGGAAGTCCTCACCCGCACCGGGGCCCAGGGCGTGCTCTGGTGCGACGGCCGGCGGTCCGTGGACCTGCCGCCCGGCGCCCGCGTTGAGGTGACAAAATCGGCCACCCCGGTCCGGCTCGCCAGGACACACCAGACACCGTTTTCCGCGCGGCTGGTCCGCAAGTTCGAACTGCCCATCCACGGCTGGCGCGGTCCCGTGCCGCAGTCCGAGGGCATCCACACCGGGCCCATCCCGGTGGTCCGGACGCCCCGGCCCATGCCGCCCCTTCAGGTGCACCCCGAGCAGCAGGACGCCGGGCCTGGAGACCAAACCGATCCCGCGAACGCAAAGTGAACCATGCTTGAAGAACTGAGAATCCGCGATCTGGGCGTCATCACCGACGCCACCCTGCCACTGGGCCCCGGCTTGAGCGTCGTCACCGGCGAAACCGGTGCCGGCAAAACGATGGTGGTCACCGCCGTCGGGCTCCTGCTGGGGGCCAGGTCCGATGCCGGTGCGGTCCGCAGCGGCGCCAAGAGCGCCACCGCGGAAGCCGTTTTGAAGCTCGACGCCGGGCATGCGGCCGTTGCGCGGGCGCTGGAGGCCGGTGCCGATGTCGAAGAGTTCGACGGCGGCGCGGAACTCATCCTGGCCCGTCGCCTCGGCGCGGACGGGCGCAGCCGTGCCTTCCTGGGCGGGCGTGCCGCGCCCGTGGGCGTCCTCGCCGAGATCGGCGAATCCCTGGTGGTGGTCCACGGCCAGTCGGACCAGATCAGGCTGAAGGGTGCAGCCGCCCAGCGCGGTGCCCTGGACAAGTTTGCCGGTGACGCTCTGGCCGGCCCGCTGGGCACGTACCAGGCGCTCTACAGCCACTGGAAGGCCAGCCAGGCTGAACTGGAATCCCTCCGCAGCGCCGCCCGCGACAGGCTCCGCGAAGCCGAGTCCCTGGAGATTGCGCTGGCGGAGATCGACGACGTCGATCCGCAGCCGGGGGAGGACGAGTCCCTCAAGGCGGAGGCCGTGAAGCTGGCCAACGTGGAGGAGCTCAGGATCGCGGCCAACACCGCGCACCAGGCGCTGATCGCGGAGGACTACGGCGACGCGGGCGACGCCACCACCCTGGTGGATGCCGCCAAGCGGACCCTTGAGCACGTGGCCGAACACGATGCCGAACTGGGCTCGGCTGCGGCCCGCCTGGCCGAAGTGGGCTTCCTGCTCAACGACATTGCCACCGAGCTGGCCAGCTACCAGGCAGGCCTTGATTCGGAGGGCCCGGAGCGGCTCGCCGAAATTGAAGACCGCCGCGCTTCCCTGGCGAAACTTGTCCGCAAGTACGCACCCAGCATCGACGAGGTCCTGGTCTGGACGGAGAACGCCCGTGTGCGCTTTGATGAACTCCAGGACGATTCCACCCGGATCGAGGCGCTGGACGCTGAGGTTGCCAAAGCCGAAGCAGACCTGCAGAAACAGGCCGCTGCCATCAGCAAGATCCGGGCCAAGGCTGCCAAGGACCTCTCCGGCCGCGTCAGCGCCGAACTCAAGGCACTCGCCATGGCCGATGCCACCCTGGTGATCAACCTCGAAAGCGCCGGACAGCTGATGCCCCACGGCGAAGACGAGATCTCCTTCCTGCTCCAGCCGCACTCCGGGGCTCCTGCCCGGCCGCTCGGCAAAGGCGCCTCGGGCGGTGAACTGTCCCGGGTGATGCTGGCCATCGAAGTAGTGCTCGCAGCGGTGGACCCGGTGCCCACCTTCGTGTTCGACGAAGTGGACGCCGGCGTAGGCGGGCGGGCCGCCGTCGAAATCGGCCGCCGGCTCGCCATGCTCGCCCGGCACGTCCAGGTCCTGGTGGTCACCCACCTGCCGCAGGTGGCGGCCTTCGCCGACCAGCACATCACCGTCACCAAGACTTCGGTCAGGGGAGCCGACGGCGGCACCGCCACCGGGTTTACCTCAAGTGATGTTCGACTCCTCGACGGCGCCGAACGCGTGAAGGAGCTCGCCCGCATGCTCGCCGGCCAGGAGGACTCCGAATCGGCGCGGGCCCACGCCCAGGAGCTGTTGGACGACGCCAAACTGCTGCCGCAGCGGGCCTGACCCGGGTGGAACCCTTGATCGCGGGGTGCCCTGCCGTGCACACTGGATCATTTGGGGAAACAGTTTCCTGATCCGGGAAAGGCTCATTTGATGATAGGCTCGAATTCCGTGGTGCAGCGATCAAATTCCCGTGTAAATTCCCGGTTCCCGGGCTCGTCCAAGACGACCAAACACATCTTCGTAACCGGTGGTGTGGCGTCCTCGCTCGGTAAGGGGCTGACGGCTTCGAGCCTCGGCCACCTGCTGCGGGCACGCGGCCTGTCTGTAACTATGCAGAAGCTCGATCCCTACCTCAATGTGGATCCGGGCACGATGAACCCCTTCCAGCACGGTGAAGTCTTCGTCACGGACGATGGCGCCGAAACCGACCTGGACATCGGACACTACGAGCGGTTCCTGGACGAAAACCTGGAAGGCTCCGCCAACGTCACCACCGGCCAGGTTTACTCCACCGTGATCGCCAAGGAACGCCGCGGCGAATACCTTGGTGACACCGTGCAGGTCATCCCGCACATCACCGACGAGATCAAGCGCCGCATGCGTCTGCCCGCCGAGGGCAAAAACGCGCCGGACGTCATCATCACCGAAATCGGCGGCACCGTGGGCGACATCGAGTCGCAGCCCTTCCTCGAGTCGGCCCGCCAGGTCCGCCAGGACGTTGGCCGCGGCAACGTCTTCTTCGTCCACGTTTCGCTGGTTCCGTACATCGGACCGTCGCAGGAACTGAAGACCAAGCCCACCCAGCACTCCGTAGCGGCCCTGCGCTCCATCGGCATCCAGCCGGAGGCCATTGTCATCCGCTCGGACCGCGAAATCCCCGAGGCCATGCGCGCCAAGATCGGCCGCATGTGCGACGTCGACCTTGAAGCCGTCATTGGCTGCCCGGACGCGCCCAGCATCTACGACATCCCCAAGACCCTGCACACCCAGGGCCTGGACTCCTACATCGTCCGCGCCCTGGACCTGCCGTTCAAGGACGTTGACTGGACCAGCTGGGACAAGCTGCTCGAAGCAGTCCACAACCCCAAGCACCACGTCGAGATTGCCCTCGTGGGCAAGTACATCGACCTCCCGGACGCCTACCTCTCCGTGACCGAGGCACTGCGTGCCGGCGGCTTCGCCAACGACACCAAGGTCAAGATCCGCTGGGTCCCCTCCGACGAATGCGAAACCCACGAAGGCGCCGTCGCGGCCCTGGGCGGTGTGGACGCCATCTGCGTTCCCGGCGGCTTCGGCATCCGCGGCCTTGAAGGAAAGCTGGGTGCGCTCAAGTACGCCCGCGAATCCCGGCTTCCCGTCCTGGGCCTGTGCCTGGGCCTGCAGTGCATGGTGATTGAATATGCACGCAATGTGGTTGGCCTCGAAGGCGCGTCCTCCAGCGAATTCGAGCCCGATTCCAAGTACCCGGTTATTGCCACCATGGAAGAGCAGCTGGACATCGTCGAAGGCAAGGGCGACCTCGGCGGCACCATGCGCCTGGGCCTGTACGAGGCCAAGCTGGACGAAGGCTCCGTCATCGCCGAGACCTATGGCACCACCACCGTCAGCGAACGCCACCGCCACCGCTACGAGGTCAACAACAAGTACCGCGACCAGATCGCGGCCGAGGGCCTGGTCTTCTCCGGCACATCGCCGGACGGCAAGCTCGTGGAGTACGTTGAGCTGCCCCGCGAAGTACACCCGTACTATGTGGCAACCCAGGCCCACCCGGAACTGAGCTCGCGTCCCACCCGGCCGCACCCGCTGTTCAGCGGGCTGATCAAGGCCGCACTGGACCACCAGAACGCGCAGGACGCGCCGGCGGCCAAGCCTGCCCGTACTGTCGCCGCACAATAGAAACGCATAAGTAGAGGACGGCGCGATGCCCGGTACACCCGAAACTACCCCCGCTGCAGAGCAGGTTTCGGATGCGCCGAGCCCGCGCCGTCTTCTGTCTACCGAAAAGGTCTACGAAGGCCGGATCTGGGATGTGGTCAGCGACAGCTTCCAACTGAGCGAGACCGGCGAGGCACTGACCCGCGACTACATCGACCACCCCGGTGCCGTGGCCGTCCTGCCCATGAACGAAGCCGGCCAGGTCCTCCTCATCAGGCAGTACCGCCACCCCGTGGGCATGGACCTCTGGGAGATCCCGGCGGGTCTCCTGGACGTCGAAGGCGAGGATTTTGTGGTGGGGGCCGCCCGCGAGCTGGCCGAAGAGGCGGACCTCTCGGCCGCTGAATGGAACGTCCTCGCGGACTTCTTCAACTCGCCCGGGTCCTCCAGCGAAGCCATCAGGATCTACCTCGCCCGCGGTCTCACCGAGGTGCCCCACCATGACCGCCATGAGCGGACGGACGAGGAAGCCGAGATTGAATTCCACTGGATCGACCTCGACCAGGCGGTAGCGGCGGTCCTGGCCGGCCGGCTGCACAACCCGTCGGCCGTCGTCGGAATACTGGCCGCATCCGCGGCGCGGGCAGACGACTTCGCCGGGCTCCGGCCCGCGGACGCACCCTGGCCGGCGCACCCCAGCCAGCGCTGATGACTGCCCCTCCGTCCGCGGAAGCCGCAGCCCCGGAACGTGCTGCGGCCCCCGTCCGGCAGCCTACCGCCGTAGACCGCGCCGTCACCGCTTACCTTCAGCACATGGGCGTAGAACGCGGGCTGGCCGCCAACACGCTCGCCGCCTACCGGCGAGACCTGGCCAGGTACTCCCGCTACCTGACGGCACAGGGGTGCACGGGCCCGGACCAGATCACCAGGCATCACGTGACGGGGTTTGTGCTGGCGCTCAATGACGGTTCCGACGGCGGCACGGCCCTGGGTGTCAGGTCTGCGGCCAGGACCGTAGTGGCTGTCCGCGGGCTGCACAAGTTCTGGGCGCTGGAAGGCCTGACGACGACGGATCCCGCCAGCGACGTCCACCCGCCCATGCCGGGCAAAAGGCTGCCCAAAGCCATCAGCGTGGACGAAGTCACCAGGATCCTGGAAGCGTCCGGCACTGACACCGCCGCCGGACTGCGGGACCGTGCGCTGCTCGAGTTCCTGTACTCCACCGGTGCCAGGATCAGCGAGGCCGTGGGCCTGGACGTCGACGACATTTCACTCCAGGGCGCCGAAACCGGCCCGGCCGTGGTGCGGCTGTTCGGCAAGGGGTCCAAGGAACGGCTCGTCCCGCTGGGTTCCTACGGAGCCCGCGCCCTGGACGCCTACCTCGTACGGGGGCGGCCGCTGCTGGCAGCGAAGGGCAAAGGAACGCCGGCCCTCTTCCTGAACGCGAGAGGCGGCCGGATCAGCCGGCAAAGTGCCTGGACCATCCTGAAGGCCGCCGCCGTGAAAGCCAACATCACCAAGGACGTTTCGCCGCACACCTTGCGGCACTCCTTTGCGACGCACCTGCTGGAGGGCGGTGCGGATGTGCGTGTGGTCCAGGAACTGCTCGGCCATGCCTCAGTTACCACCACGCAGGTCTACACGCTGGTCACCGCGGACACCCTCCGGGAAATCTACGCCTCGGCGCACCCCCGCGCATTGGGGTAGGCGCGCACTTACGCCGGGCCGGCGGCGATAGGGTGGAGGGCATGACGTTCACCCCTGTCACGCTGTGTTTCCTCACCCGCGAGTCCGCCGGCGTTCCGCAGGTCCTGCTGGGAACGAAGAAGACCGGCTTTGGGATGGGCAAGGTCGTTGGCCTTGGCGGCCATGTGGAGCCGGGGGAGACGGATGAAGAGGCTGCCTGCCGCGAAGTGCAGGAGGAAGCCGGAGTTGTTGTCCTGGAAGCGGACCTCCGTGACGCCGGTGTGGTGGTCTTCGACTTTCCGGCCCGGCCGGAATGGAACATGACCACCCGCCTCTTCGTCGCGGAGCGCTGGGACGGCGAGCCGGCGGAAAGCGTGGAGATCGCACCGGAATGGTTCGACGTCGGTACCTTGCCGGTGGACCGGATGTGGCAGGACGCAGCCCACTGGCTTCCCCTGGCCCTTGAGGGGTCAATGCCGCTGCGCCTCACCGTGGTCCTGAACGATGACAACGAAACCGTCCGCGAAGTGTTGGACTACTCGACCCGCTGACGTCACGCAGACGGCCCGGGCCGGCCACCCCGTAAGGTGACCGGCCCGCCGTCGTACGTTTTTGCCGGATAGGCCCACGCGGGGCTTAGGACAGATGACGCTCTTCGGGTCCGTTGTATTCGCTCAGCGGCCGGATCAGGGAGTTGGAGGCTGCCTGTTCCATGATGTGGGCGGTCCAGCCGGTAATGCGGCTGGCCACGAACAGGGGAGTGAAGGTGGGGGTGTCGAAGCCCATCAGGTGGTAGGTGGGTCCGGCCGGGTAGTCAAGGTTCGGCTTGATGGCCTTTGCCTCGTCCATGGCCTGCTCGAGGCCGTTGTACAGTCCCAGCAGTTCGGGGCGGCCGTAGTGGGCAATCATCTTGTCCAGCGCGGCCTTCATGGTGGGTACGCGGGAATCGCCGTGCTTGTAGACGCGGTGGCCGAAGCCCATGACCTTTTTCTTCTGGGCCAGGGCATCCTCCATCCAGGCTTTGGCCCGGGCGGCGGCCTGGTCCAGCGACTCCTCGGCACGGATGCCGATCTCGTCGAAGGTGTGCATCACCGCTTCGTTGGCCCCGCCGTGCAGCGGGCCCTTCAGGGCGCCGATGGCCGCGGTGACCGCTGAGTGCAGGTCCGCGAGCGTGGAGGTGACCACGCGTGCCGTGAAGGTGGATGCGTTGAAGGAGTGCTCGGCGTACAGGATCATCGAGACGTTGAAGGCCTCGATGACCTCGTCCACGGGATCCTCCCCGAACGCCATCCACAGGAAGTTGGCCGAGTAGCCCAGGTCATCCCGCGGTTCCACCACATCCTGGCCGCGGCGTCGCCGTTGGTCATAAGAAACCACGGCGGGCATGGCGGCAAACAGGTCCACGGCCTTGGCCATGTTGGCCTCCGGCGAGGAGTCTTCCGCCAGCGGGTGGCGGGCGCCGAGCACCGAGGCCGCGGTCCGGCACACATCCATCGGGTGGGCGGTGGTGGGCAGCGTGTCAATGACCTGCTTCACCACCGGATCAAGGGCGCGGCCGGCGCGCTCGCGGTCGGTGAAGGCGGCCAGCTCGTCAGCGTTGGGCAGTTCGCCGTTCCACAACAGGTAGGCGACTTCCTCGAAGCTGCACCTGGCGGCCAGCTCCTGCACGGGGTAGCCGCGGTACAACAGTGAATTGGTGTCGGGGTTGACCTTGGAGACCGCGGTGTAGTCCACCACGACGCCGGCCAGGCCCTTTTTGATATCAACAGCTGCCATGTTGAACTCCTTCGTTCTTTCGGGTTTCCCGGGTCCTAGCGGACGCCGGGAATCTGGAAGTTGAAAACGCCGGTATCGAATTGGTTGTAGGCCTCGTAGTCCACGAGGTCATAGAGACGCGCACGGGTGAGCATGTTTTCCACCTGTGCTACCTGGGAACCTGTTGCCTTGATCGATTCCAGCGTACGCTCTGCAGCCCCCATGGCAATGCGCAGGAGCGTGACCGGGTAAATCACCATGTTGACGCCCACTGACTGCAGCTGGTCAACGGTGAACAGGTCGCTTTTGCCGAACTCGGTCATGTTGGCCAGGACCGGCACGTCCACGGCGTCGCGGATGGCCTGGAACTCGGAGAGGTCCTTCATGGCTTCCGGGAAGATGGCGTCGGCGCCGGCGTCCACCAGGGCACGTGCCCGTTCCTGCGCAGCCTCGATCCCTTCCACAGCCCGGATGTCGGTCCGGGCCATGATGAGGAAGTTCGGGTCCCGGCGTGCATCAGCGGCTGCCCGGATGCGCTTGGTTGCGGTGTCCAGGTCCACCACGTTTTTGCCGTCCAGGTGGCCGCAGCGCTTGGGGTTGAACTGGTCCTCGATGTGGCAGCCGGCCAGGCCGGCGTTCTCGAGTTCCTGGATGCTGCGGGCCACGTTCATGGGCTCGCCGAACCCGGTGTCCGCGTCCACCAGGCAGGGCAGGTCGGTCATGCGGGCGATCTGCCCGGCGCGCGTGGCCACCTCGGTCAGGGTGGTCAGCCCGATGTCCGGCAGGCCAAGGTCGTTCGCCAGCACGGCGCCGGAGATGTACACCCCGGCGAAGCCCTTCTCCTCGATCAGCCGCGCGGAGAGCGGGCTGAAAGCGCCGGGAAACTGCTGGATGGTGCCGGAGGCGAGCATCTGGCGCAGTGCCACGCGTTTCTGCTCCGGGGTTGTCTTGGAGTACAGCATGGTTTCTCCCTGTCAGGTCGGAAAAGGGGAGGCCTAGAAGAGGCCTGCGGGCGCAGCGCTGAGGTTGATCACGCCGGGGGCAGCGGTGATGTTCAGCTGATCAAGCTCGCCCGGGCCCAGGTCCGGGAGGCTTTCGGCAGCGGTGAGGAACCGCTCGATTTCCTGCTCGGTGACCAGGCCGGCGGCCAGCGTGCGGAACTTGTCGATGTACTGTTGGCGGGCGAACGGCCGTGCGCCGAGCGGGTGGGCGTCGGCCACGGCGATCTGGTCGGTGATCACGGTGCCGTCGTTCAGGGTGATCTCCACGGAGCCGCCGAAGGCCTTCTCGGCGATGTCCAGCGAGTGGTAGCGGCGGGTCCATTCCGGATCTTCCTCGGTGGTGACCTTGTGCCACAGCTCCACCGTGTCCGGGCGGCCGGCGCGCTCCGGGGCGTAGGAATCAACGTGGTGCCAGGAGCCGTCCTGCAGTGCGACGGTAAAGATGTACGGGATGGAGTGGTCCAGGGTTTCACGGCTTGCCGTGGGGCTGTACTTCTGCGGATCGTTGGCGCCGGACCCGATCACGTAGTGCGTGTGGTGGCTGGTCTTGATCAGGACCGACTTCACGTTGGCGGGGTCGGTGGCCTCCGGGTGTTCCTTGTGCAGCTTGCGCGCAAGGTCGATCCAGGCCTGGGCCTGGTATTCGGCCGAGTGTTCCTTGGTGTAGGTGTCCATGATGGCGCGCTTTGCTTCGCCGGCTTCGGGCAGCGGCACCTCGTAGGCGGCGTCCGGGCCATCAAGCATCCAGGCGATCACGCCGTCTTCGCCTTCGTAGATCGGCACGGGAGACGTCTGCCCCCGCATGGCGCGGTCCGCGGCCTCGACAGCCATCTTGCCGGCGAACGCGGGAGCGTGGGCCTTCCAGGTGGAGATCTCGCCCTTGCGGGACTGGCGGGTGGCGGTGGTGGTGTGCAGCGCCTGGCCCACGGACTGGAAGATGGTCTCCACATCAAGGCCCAGGAGGGTGCCGATGCCGGCTGCTGCGGACGGGCCAAGGTGGGCCACGTGGTCGATCTTGTGCTTGTGCAGGCAGATGGCCTTGACCAGGTTGACCTGGATTTCGTAGCCGGTGGCGATGCCTCGGATAAGGTCCTTGCCGCTGGCTCCGACGTGCTGCGCGACGGCGAGGATCGGCGGGATGTTGTCGCCCGGGTGGGAATAGTCGGCCGCGAGGAACGTGTCGTGGTAATCGAGTTCACGGACGGCCACGCCGTTGGCCCATGCCGCCCATTCGGGGGAGACCCGGTCCGTGATGCCGAAGACGCCGGAGCCCTTGCCGTTGGTGGTGGGGGCGTGGGTCAGTGCCTGGGCGCGGGCAGCCACGATGGGACCGCGGTTCAGGGACGCAATGGCCACGGAGGCGTTGTCGATGACCCGGTTGATGACCATCTCGGTCACCTCCGGGAGGACCTCGACCGGATCGGCAGCGACCTCGGCAATTTTGTGGGCCAGCTGGTCTTCGCGGGCGAGGTTCTCTTCGCTCTTGTAGACACGGACGTGGTTGAGCTTAACCATGGTGCTCCTCATGAGGTGAGTGGGTGGCTTTGACGTGGGAAAGACTGCGGTGCAGGTGCAGGGTGGTGGCCGCCGCGGCAAGCCTGGCGTTGCCCGCCGCGATGGCCTCTGCGATCGCGGCATGTTCCGCCGCGGCGGCATGCAGGCGCGGTTCGTCGTCGGCGGCGAGGCGTCGAACGCGGACCAGATGGACCCGCAGGCTGCGCATCGCCTGGGCAAGGTAGGAATTGGAGATGGCGGCGTCGATGGCCTCGTCGAGGCGCCCCACCAGCGCGTAGTACTCGTGCCGGGCAGGGTCGGCCGGGCTGATCAGCTCCGGGGCCCGCAGCAGGTCGGCGTGGAGCCGTTCGAACACCGCGCGTTCGCCGCGCTCGGCGGCCAGGGCGGCAGCCTTGCCCTCGAGCGTCTCCCGCAGCTCGAACATTTCGTCGATGTCCTCCAGCGAGATAGCGGTGACGACGACGCCCCGGCCGCCTGCCGCCGTCGTCAGTCCCTCGGCGCTCAGCCGGCTGAGCGCCTCCCGGACGGGGGTGCGTGAGACGCCCAGGCGTGCTGACTGTTCCACTTCGGCAAGGACGGTGCCGGGCGCCAGGCGCCATTCGATGATGTCTTCACGAAGAGCCGCATAGGCTTTGTCGCTGGCCCGCAAGGTTTTCCTCCCGTCATGTAGTGGATGATGTCAGTGTATACACAGATGGCGTACAAGCCCAGCATTTGGCAAAGAATCGGCTAGAAAGTGAACTTTGTGTATACACATCTATTGTTTGCCGGGGTGCGTCCGCCTACCATGGAGGCCAAGACGTCAGCGTTGACAGGAGCACAGCATGGCCGGGACGAATTATCGGAACACCTATTCACGGAGCCTGGAACAGCGGGAGGATTTCTGGCTGGAGGCCGCCGCCGCGGTGGCGTGGAGCGCAGAGCCGTCCGTGGCCCTGGATGCCTCCGGAGCGCCGCTGTACCGCTGGTTTCCGGACGGGATGCTCAATACGTCGTACAACGCCCTGGACCGGCACGTCGAGGCCGGCCGCGGCGACCAGGACGCGCTCATTTACGACTCCGCCATGCTGGGAACCAAACGCAGCTACTCCTATTCCGAACTAACGGCGCTGGTGGCGCGGTTTGCCGGAGTGCTGCGCTCGCAGGGGGTGGGCCGGGGTGACCGGGTGGTCATCTACATGCCGATGATTCCCGAAGCGGCCATTGCCATGCTCGCGACCGCGCGTCTTGGCGCGGTGCACTCCGTGGTGTTCGGCGGGTTCGCGCCCAAGGAGCTGGCTGCCCGGATCGCGGATGCCGGCCCCGCGGTCATTGTCACGGCATCTGGCGGGATCGAGCCGTCGCGCCGGGTCGAGTACCTGCCTGCTGTGGACGAAGCCCTGGCCCTTGCCGGTGTGGGCGGCCTGCCAGTCATCGTCAAGGACCGCGAAGGCTTTGCAGCCGGCGTCGCGGATTACGCGGGGTGGACCGACTGGGACGCTGCCATGGAACACGCCGATCCCGCCGCTCCGGTGGACGTTGCCGCCGCCGATCCGCTGTACATTCTGTACACCTCAGGCACCACCGGTACGCCCAAGGGCGTGGTGCGGGACAACGGCGGCCACGCGGTGGCACTGTCCTGGACCATGAAGAATATTTACGACGTCGGCCCCGGGGACGTGATGTGGACGGCCTCAGACGTGGGCTGGGTGGTGGGCCATTCCTACATTGTTTACGGCCCACTGCTGGCCGGCGCCACCACGGTGCTGTACGAGGGCAAGCCGGTGGGCACGCCCGATGCCGGCGCGTTCTGGCGCGTTGTCCAGGACCACCGGGTGAACGTCCTGTTCACGGCCCCCACCGCCCTGAGAGCCATCCGCAAGGCTGATCCGGGGGCGGGGGAGCTGGCCCGCTATGACACCTCGAGCCTGCGGACGCTTTTTGCGGCCGGTGAGCGGCTGGACACCGAAACGTACAAGTGGGCCGGCGAGGCACTGGGCGTTCCGGTGGTGGACCACTGGTGGCAGACCGAAACGGGCTGGGCCATCTGTGCCAACCCACGCGGCCTGGACGACCTGCCCTTCAAACCTGGTTCGCCCACCGTGCCCATGCCCGGCTTTGCGCTGTCCGTCGTGGACGGAGCCGGCGCACCGGTGGATCCGGGCGAAGAGGGCAATATTGTCCTGGGGCTGCCGCTGCCTCCCGGGACGCTGACCACGCTCTGGCAGAACGATGACCGCTACGTGTCCTCGTACCTGGCGGCCTTCGAAGGAAGCTACGCAACAGGCGACAGCGGCTACCAGGATGCCGATGGCTATGTGTTTGTGATGGGCCGGACCGACGACATCATCAACGTTGCCGGCCACCGCCTGTCCACCGGCGCCATCGAGCAGGTCATCGCCAGCCACCCGGCCGTCGCTGAATGTGCGGTGATCGGCGTGGCCGACCCCCTCAAGGGGCAGCGTGCCAGCGGCTACGTGGTGCTCAAAGCCGGGGCGGACCGGGACGAGGCCGAACTGGTCCGCGAACTGGTAGCCCTGGTGCGCCGGGACATCGGGCCCGTGGCCGACTTCAAGCACGCCACGGTGGTGCAGGCCCTGCCCAAAACCCGGTCCGGGAAGATCCTGCGCAAGACGATGCGCCAGATCGCCGACGGCGACGACTATATTCTGCCTTCAACCATCGAGGACCCGGACGTGATTGGGCAGTTGCTGGGCGTACTCCGGCCCGGTGGCGCCGCCTAGGCCCGGTTCCAGCTGTACTCGTTCTCTGGGCGTCCGGGGGTTCCGTAGCGCGGCGCCCGCGTGACATTGCCGGCGTCGGCCAAGTATTCGAGGTAGCGGCGTGCGGTCACCCTGGACATGCCCAGCGCCGTCATGACCTCCGTAGCCGAGGCGGCGCCGGACTGCTCCTTCAGGTACTCCTTCACCGAGTCAAGGGTGGAGACGGACAGCCCCTTGGGCAGGGGCAGTTCCGACGGCGCCCGGAGACTCGCGAACGCCTGGTCCACCTCGCTCTGGGACGCCCCCGCCCGGCCGGCCCCGGACGCGGGGCCGGCCAGCTGCTGCCGGAAGAGCCGGTAGCTGGCGAGCTTGTCCGCGAAGGTGGCATAGGTAAAGGGCTTGATCAGGTACTGGACCACGCCGATGGCCACGGCGCTGCGGACGATCGCCACCTCCCGGACGGCAGTGATGGCGATGATGTCCGCCAGGATGCCTGCGGACCGCATCCGCCGGGCGATGTCCAGCCCGTGCAGGTCCGGCAGGTTCATGTCCAGCAGGACCAGTTCCACCGGCTCACCTGAGGCGGCGAGTTCAGTCAGCAGCCTGAGGGCGGACTGGCCGTCGGGGGCGGTGCCCGCGAGCGTAAACCCGGCCATCCGGCCCACATACGCGGCGTGGGCGGCCGACGCCACCGGTTCGTCCTCCACCACGAGGACACGGATATCACTCACTGGAAATGTCCTCTGTGTCGTTGCCGGAGGCAGTTGCCGGAAGGAACACCCGAAAAGTCGCCCCGGCCGTTCCGGTGATGGCCATCGTACCGTCCAGCCGCTCTACGGCCTGCCTGACCAGCGCCAGACCCACGCCCCGGCCGAACGGGCCGGCCTTCTTGGTGCTGAAGCCATGCTTGAAAATATGGTCCACGGCGTCCGGATCAACCCCGGGACCGGAGTCGCTGACCGTGATGTCCACACCTTCGACGTCGGATTCCACGGTCAGCTCCACCGACCTGGGAGCAGAGCCACCGGCTGCCGCGTCGATGGCGTTGTCCAGCAGGTTGCCCACGATGGTGACCAGGTCCTGGATGGCAAGGCCTTCCGTGGAGGCCGTTCCCTGGGTCCGGAGCGTCAGTTTCACGCCGCGTTCGTTGGCCTCTGCCGCCTTGCCCATGACGAGGGCACTGAGGACAGGTTCATCCAGGGAGCTGACCATCTCGTCGGTCAGTTGCTGGCTGAGCTCAAGGTCGCTGGTGGCGAACTGCAGCGCCTCGGCAGTCCGGCCAAGTTCCAGCAGGGAGACCATGGTGTGCAGGCGGTTGGCGTGCTCATGGGTTTGGGCGCGCAGGGCGTCGGACAGCGTCTTCATGGTTTCCAGTTCGCTGCCCAGGGACTCGATTTCCGTGCGGTCACGGATGGTGGCCACCGTACCGTAAACCGCAGGCTGCCGGCTGCCGGGGGAGGAGGTGCCAACAGCCGGGCCCTGGTTCACCACCACAATCCGTGGTCCGGTCAGGTGGATCTCATCGTGGGCCGTCCGGCCGGACTCAAAAAGTTCTTTCAAGCTCGCGGTGAGGGGGAGGCCGGCAAGTGCGGGCGGGCGGGACGGATCATCAGCCGAACCGCGCGGTTCAAGCCCCAGCAGCTCGGCGGCCTGGTCGTTGTACATCACCACCCGGCCCTTGGTATCGACCAGGATAAGGCCTTCCCGGACCGAGTGCAGCACAGATTCGTAGTAGGCGAACAGCTGCGCCAGCTGCTCGGGCCCCCACCCCCTGGTCACCCTGCGCAGGTAGCGTCCCAGCAGCCACGACGCCAGCGACCCGCCCACAAGGAGCGCGCCGCCGATCGCGAGAAGGGCCGGCAACCGGCCGGCGAACGCCACATCGACTGTCCGGACGGTCACGCCTGCTGCCACCAGCGCCCTGACGTTGCCGGCGGGATCGAGGACCGGAGCAATCGAGCGGACAGACGGTCCCAGGGTTCCGGTAGTGACCTCAGTGAACACTTCACCGCGCAGAGCGGCATCGATGGAACCGATGTACGGCTTGCCCAGTTCCTCGCTGCGCGGGTGCGTCCAGCGGGTCCTGTCCGGCGCCATAATGGTCAGGAACTCCGCCCCGGCGCTGTCCATGACCTTCAGGGCGTAGGGCTGAAGTGTTGCGGACGGGTCAGGCTCGTCGGCGGCCTGAAGCACCAGGGGGTTCGCTGCTACCGCCGCTGCCACCCCGGTCATCCGGCGGCCGGCCTCCTCGTAGGCGCGGTCGCGGGAGTCCACGAAGGTTGCGGTGCCCACAATGGCGATGAAGGCCACCACGATCAGCAGGTTGGCGACAAACAGCCTGCGGGCGATGCTCCAGCGGTGGATCATCCAGACGCTCCTATGACCAATATGACCGCAACGGTGAGCTGCGTCACTGTGTGCCCAATGATGGATCTCACACCGACCGACGCGATGAGCCCAGAGATTGTGCCGCAGCGTCTACCAGATTATCCATAAGGAGACACATCATGGCCTCTCAACGAGGAGAGTCGTCCGGCACCGTGAAGACGCGGCGCAAGGGCATCGACAAGTCGCACTACCTTTACATCGCCGTCATCGCTGCCGTTATCCTCGGCGCCGTCATCGGCCTCATGTTCCCCGAGGCAGGCAAGTCCCTCAAACCGCTGGGCGACGGCTTCATCAAGCTCATCAAGATGATGATCGCCCCGGTCATCTTCTGCACCATCGTTTTGGGAATCGGGTCCATCGCCAAGGCTGCCACGGTCGGCAAGGTGGGCGGCCTCGCCCTGGGCTACTTCCTGGTGATGTCCACGTTTGCGCTCGCCATCGGCCTGGTGGTCGGCAACCTGATCCACCCCGGCGAGGGACTGAAGCTCACGCCGTACGATCCCAGCAAAAAGGCGTCAACGGACAGCACCGTCGAATTCCTCCTCAACATCATCCCGGGTGACATTCCGGTTCTGCCCACCCTGCTCGCCGCGATCCTCGTAGGTTTCGCCCTCCAGAAGATGGGCCCGCAGGGCGCACCGATCCTCAAAGCCATCGGGCACGGCCAGGCGCTGGTCTTCCGGATCCTGATCATGATCATGTGGCTGGCCCCGGTGGGCGCCTTCGGTGCCATCGCTGCCGTGGTCGGCGCCACCGGCGTCCAGGCCATCGTCAGCATGTTCACCCTCATGGTGGCTTTCTACATCACCTGTGCACTCTTCATCGTGGTGATTCTGGGCGGCCTGCTGCAGCTGGTGGCCGGCGTCAACATCTTCAGGCTTATGAAGTACCTGGCCCGTGAGTACCTGCTGATCTTCTCCACGTCCTCGTCCGAGGCCGCCCTGCCGCGCCTCATCGCCAAGATGGAACACCTGGGTGTCTCCAAGCCGGTGGTCGGCGTGACGGTGCCCACCGGCTACTCCTTCAACCTGGACGGCACGGCCATCTACCTGACCATGGCCTCGCTGTTCGTCGCCAACGCCATGGGTACCCCGCTTGACCTCGGGGCCCAGGTCTCGCTGCTGGTCTTCATGATCATTGCCTCCAAGGGTGCGGCCGGCGTCACCGGCGCCGGCCTGGCCACGCTGGCTGCCGGCCTGCAGGCCCACAAGCCCGAACTCCTCGGCGGCGTCGGCATGATCGTTGGCATCGACCGCTTTATGTCGGAGGCCCGCGCCCTGACCAACTTCACCGGGAACGCTGTGGCAACCATCCTGATCGGAACCTGGGTCAAGGAAATCGACGGCCAGCAGGTAGGGGCCGTTCTCTCCGGCCAGGCTCCGTTCGACGAGCAGACCATGATTGCAGGCCACGGCGAGCCGGAGGCGCGGGGCCCGGAGGCCCGGCCCGCCCTGGCCAACGCGTAGCCGGCGGCCCGCCTGAGCTTTCCCGATGCCAGACCGCCCGTACAGCTTCGGCTGTGCGGGCGGTCTGTGTGTTCGGAACCCTAACCTTCGACCTCTAGTAGAAGGTCAAGGCTCAAAAGGCGCACAAAGTCAAGTTCCGTCGAATACCGTGTCGGGGCCTGTAGCCTAGGTGAAAAGCAGGATCGGCGCTGGACCTCCAGCGGCAGGAAAAATCACCGTCATCGAAAGTGTGGATAGATACGTGAGCAGCGAACAGGGTTCGGCAACTCTGGAAGGCACGGAACTCGATCTGGAAGACGCCGTGATGGGACCCACCGGGCGCCCCCACCGCGAATTCCCCGAACCCGCGCCGCTGTCCTCCCATGGTCCTGCGCGCGTGATCGCCATGGTCAACCAAAAGGGTGGCGTCGGCAAGACCACCTCCACCATCAACCTGGCGGCCGCCCTGGCCGAATACGGCCGCCGCGTCCTCCTGGTCGACTTCGATCCGCAGGGTGCGTTGTCGGCGGGCCTCGGTGTTAATCCCCACGAGCTGGACCTCACGGTCTACAACGTCCTGATGGACCGCAAGGTGGACATCCGCGATGCCATCCACCAGACCGGCGTCGAAAACGTCGACCTGCTGCCGGCCAACATCGACCTCTCCGCCGCAGAAGTGCAGCTGGTTAATGAAGTGGCCCGCGAACAGGTCCTTGACCGGGCGCTCAAGAAAGTGGAAGACAACTACGACGTCGTCCTGATCGACTGCCAGCCATCGCTGGGCCTGCTGACGGTCAACGCCCTGACGGCCGCCCACGGCGTGATCATTCCGCTGATCTGCGAGTTCTTCGCCCTCCGCGCGGTGGCACTGCTCGTGGAGACCATCGATAAGGTCCAGGACCGGCTCAACCCCCGCCTGCAGGTGGATGGTGTCCTGGCCACCATGTACGACGCCCGCACCCTGCACAGCCGCGAAGTCATCACCCGCCTCGTGGAAGCCTTCGGCGACAAGGTGTTCGAAACGGTCATCAAGCGCTCCATCAAGTTCGCCGACGCCACGGTGGCCGCCGAACCGATCACCAGCTATGCCGCCAACCACATTGGCGCGGATGCCTACCGCCGGCTGGCCAAGGAACTGATTTCGCGCGGCGGCGCACCCTAGCCAGGCCGTGGCTGAGTCCAAGCCCGGCTTTGAGGTGCGGCTGGCCAATTTCACGGGTCCATTCGACCTCCTGCTGGGCCTCATCGCCAAGCACCAGCTGGACATCACCGAGGTTGCCATCGCCACCGTCACCGATGAGTTCATCAAGTACACCAGGAAGCTCCAGGAGCTGGGCGGGGAATGGGCGCTGGACGAAGCCAGCGAGTTCCTTGTCATCGCCGCCACCCTCCTGGACCTCAAAGCGGCACGGCTGCTGCCGGCCGGCGAGGTGGAGGACGACGAGGACATCGCCCGGCTGGAAGCCCGTGACCTCCTGTTTGCCCGGCTGCTCCAGTACAAGGCTTTCAAGCAGGTGGCCGCGCTGATGGCCGGAACGTTGGAGCAGGAGGCGCAGCGGTTTCCCCGCCAGGTCGCCCTGGAGGAACACTTCGCTGCCATGCTTCCGGAACTGGTGTGGAAGCACACGCCCCTGCAGTTCGCTCGCCTGGCCGAAGCCGCCCTCCAGCCCAAGGCGCCAAAGCCCACTGAAGTGGGCCTCGGGCACCTGCACGGAAGCCCTGTCAGCGTCAAGGAACAGGCCGAGATCCTGGGCCTTCGGCTTCAGCTGGGAAAGCCGCTCTCCTTCCGGTCCCTGATTGCCGATGCCGACTCCACCTTGGTGGTGGTAGCCCGATTCCTGGCCCTGCTGGAAATGTTCCGTGACAGGGTGGTGTCCTTCGATCAGCTCTCGCCGTTGGGCGACCTCACCGTGCACTGGACAGCGGACGGCAGCGACTGGTCCACCGCTAACCTGACTGAAGAATATGAGGACAAGACGTGACGGAGGACTTTCCAGCCATTCCGGGCGCCGCGGACACCGCGGACGACGACGGGCCAGGGGTTCCGGATGTCCACTCGCTGCCGGGCGGTGCCAGGGCTGCCCTGGAGGCCGTGCTGATGGTCCTGGACCAGCCGGCCACCGCCACGGAACTCGCCGCGGGGCTGAACCTGACGGTCGCCGCCGTCGAACGTCTGCTGGCGGAACTGCAGCGGGAGTATAACGGCTATACTGTTAAGGCCCCGGACATGGACGATGCCAGCGATGTTGGTTTCAGCTCCAGCCCCCGGGGTTTTGAATTGCGGAACATCGCCGGTGGCTGGCGGATCTATTCCCGCACGGACTTCGCCGACATAGTGGGCCGGTTTGTGCTGGAGGGTCAGACGGCCAGGCTGACGCAGGCGGCACTGGAGACACTCGCTGTCATCGCGTATCGCCAGCCTGTCTCCAGGGCCAGGGTTTCTGCAATTCGAGGAGTCAATGTCGATTCTGTCGTACGGACATTGACCCAGCGCGGGCTGATCGAAGATTCTGGAAACGATCCGGAATCGGGAGCCATCCTCTACCGGACTACCTCGTATTTCCTGGAGCGGATGGGAATTGGATCCGTGGCGGAACTGCCCCAGCTCTCACCCCACCTCCCGGGTCTTGAGGGCATCGCGGAGTTCTACGACGCCGACAGAATGTAGGCGGGACATCCCGCCTGCGCACCAGAGTATTCATAAGGGCAGATAAATTCTGCATGGCTGGCTAGGGTTGTTCATGGACAACTTGCCGGCCAACATATCGAAGGACGGGTCATGACACAGGCGGGACGCCAGGGTTCACCACGTAACAGTTCGGGACGCAACAGTTCAGAACGCAACGGGCAAGGCGGCGCGAGCCGCAGTACGCCGGCGAGCCGCAATCCGGCACAGGGCGGCAGCGGCCGAAACGCTGCCCAAGGCGGTGGCTTCCGTGCCGGCGCCGGCAAGCGCACCGCCGGATTCGGCGGCGGCGACCGCCCGTACAAAGCTCCCAAGCCGCGCGAGGAACGCTTCGTCGATCCCGGCGACGCCCCCGCGTCTCCGGCCGGGCGGGGCACCGCCGACCGGGCGGCATCCGCTGCCTCATCGCGCAAACCTGCTGCCCGCAAGCCCGGTGCCAAGAAGGCGCCCGGCACTCCGGGGGCACTCAAGCCCAAGCCCCGCACCGGCAAGCCGGGGGCCGCAGCCTCGCGCGCTTTCGGCAGCGAACGCTTTGGCCAGAACCTTGGCCCCGTGCGCAAGCCTTCCCGCAAGCGCGGCCCCCGGGGCCCGGTTCCGCAGTCCGAACTGCACGATGCCGACGGCGTCCGCCTGCAGAAGGTCATGGCGCAGGCCGGCGTGGCGTCGCGCCGTGTCTGTGAAGAAATGATCGCCGAGGGGCGGGTGGAAGTGGACGGCCAGGTGGTCACCGAACTGGGTGTCCGCGTCGACCCCAAAACCGCGGTCATCCACGTTGACGGCCTGCGCATCCAGCTGGACGAAAACCTCGTCTACATGGTGTTCAACAAGCCCAAGGGCGTGGTGTCCACCATGGAGGACCCCGAAGGCCGCCCGTGCATCAGTGACTTCATCAAGAACAACCACGGTGAACGCCTGTTCCACGTGGGCCGCCTGGACGTCGCCACCGAAGGGCTGCTGCTGCTGACCAACGACGGCGAGCTGGCCAACCGGCTGACCCACCCGTCCTACGAGGTCCCCAAGACCTACCTGGTCCAGGTCCGCGGCCCGTTCCCGCAGGGAATCGGCGCGCAGCTCAAGGAAGGCGTGGAACTTGAGGACGGCTTCGCCTCCGTTGACTCGTTCAAGCTGGTGGACTCCACTCCCGGCCACGTGCTGATCGAGGTCATCCTGCACTCCGGCAAGAACCGGATTGTCCGGCGGCTCTTTGACGCAGTGGGCTTCCCGGTCCTGCGCCTGGTGCGCGTCAAGGTGGGCCCCATCGGACTGGGCGACCAGCGCCAGGGCAGCATCCGCAACCTTGGCAAGCAGGAAGTCGGCCACCTGCTGGCATCCGTAGGGCTCTGAGGCATGTCCGCATTTCGCTCGCACGGGCGCGGACACCTGAACGGGCCGGTGGTGGTGATTGGCACCGGCCTGCTCGGTACCAGCATCGGGCTGGGGCTTCGCGGCCGCGGCGTGCCGGTCTTCGTTTCCGACCCGTCGCCCACCAACCAGGCAGTGGCGGTGGACATCGGCGCCGGCCAGCCGCTTACCCATCTCGGGGATGACGTACCTGAGCTGGTGGTGGTGGCAGCACCGCCTGATGTCACAGCCGATGTGGTGGCCAAGGCCCTGGCCGACTACCCGGACTCCGTGGTGGTGGACATTGCCAGCGTGAAGGCCGGCATCCTTGCCGGGCTGCAGCAGCGCGGCGCGGATCTTGCCCGGTACGTGGGAACTCATCCCATGGCAGGCCGTGAAAAGTCCGGGCCGGTTGCGGCTCGTGGCGAGCTTTTCACGTCCATGCCCTGGGTCGTGTGCCCGGGCCCGGATTCATCCGAGGCTGCCGTGCAGACCGCGCGTTCCCTGGCCGCCGACCTCGGGGCAGTGGTTTCCCAGTTCACGGCCGACGAACACGACGAAGCGGTAGCCCTGGTGTCGCACCTGCCCCAGGTCATGTCCTCGCTGCTGGCCAGCCGGCTGCAGGGGACCCCGCTCCATGCGTTGTCCCTTGCCGGCAACGGGCTGCGCGACGTCACCCGGATCGCGGCAAGTGATCCCAAGCTGTGGGTCCAGATCCTGGGCGGGAACGCCGGCAAGGTGGTGGAGATCCTCTATGGGGTCCGCGAGGACCTGAACCGGCTCATCGGCACGCTGGAAGATCCCTTGGCGCCGGGCGCCCGGCTTGACCTTGCGCAGCTGATCAGTGAAGGGAACGCCGGCCAGGCCCGGATCCCGGGCAAGCACGGCGGACCGCCGCAGGCCTATACGTGGCTGACGGTCCTGGTGGACGACAAGCCTGGCCAGATCGCCAGGCTCCTGACGGAAATCGGCGAGATCGGCGTCAACGTGGAAGACCTGAGGCTTGACCACTCGTCAGGTCAGAACGTGGGCATGGTGGAGCTTTCCGTGCTGCCCAACAAGCATGACCACCTCATCGAAGCACTCAACGACCGCGGATGGCGGGTACTGCAGTAATGACACAGGAACTTCTTGACACCATGCCGGCGTTGCGGATCGGCCGGCCACTGGTGGTGGCCATCGACGGGCCCTCCGGATCCGGCAAATCGAGCGTCAGCAAGGAGGTGGCCCGCAGGCTGCACCTTGCCTACCTGGACACCGGCGCCATGTACCGTGCGCTGACCTGGTTCTGCGTCACCAACGGAGTGGACCTCAGCGACGCCGCCGCGGTGGAACAGTCATCCCGGGACCTCGTCCTGGAACTGAGCACCACTCCGCAGGAGGATTTCGTCCGTGTGGACGGGACGGACGTCACCGACGCCATCCGCGAACCGGCCATCTCGGCGGCGGTCAGTGCCGTGGCCACCACGCTGGGTGCCCGGACCGAGCTGATCCGCCGGCAGCGTGAACTGATCGAAAGGCACCACCGCCGCATGGTGGTGGAGGGGCGGGACATCACCACCGTCGTCGCGCCCGGTGCCGAGGTGCGGATGCTGCTGACCGCCAGCGAGGAAGCCCGGCTCCGCCGCCGCGGCATCCAGCTGGGCGGCACGCAAAATGCCGAGCAGCTCGCGGCCCAGGTCACCCAGCGCGACGCGAAGGATTCCACCGTGGTGAACTTCACCCAGGCTGCCGATGGCGTGGTTACGCTCGATTCCTCGGAGCTGGATTTCGCCGAGACCGTGGATGCGGCCCTCGTGATCGTGGCGAAGGTCCTCAACCGTGACTGACCGCCCGAAGCTTCCGTCCGGCCTGACCATGACCTGGAGCCGGCCGGTGGGCTGGCTCCTGGACCACGTGGTCTATCGGACGTCTGTCACGGGCAGACACAACGTGCCCACCGGGGGCCCGGTGATCTTTGCCGGCAACCACATCAGCTTCCTGGACGGGCCGGTGATGTTCGGGGCCTCCCCGCGCCCCATGCACATCCTCGTCAAGAAGGAGATGTTCAAGGGTTTCCTGGGCCGTGTCCTCCGTGCCTCCGGCCAGCTCCCGGTGGACCGTTCCGGGGACCGGGCCGTCCTGGTGCTCGGGAAAGAATTGCTCGACGCCGGGCGGTGCATCGGAATCCTCCCGGAAGGTACGCGGGGGAGCGGGCAGGCGGCCGACATCAACAACGGCGTCGCCTGGCTGGCACTGAACTCCGGCGCGCCTGTGGTTCCCGTGGCAATCCTGGGTACCCGGCGGGGCAGCGAACACCTGGACACCGTACCCAGGCCGGGCCGGCGTTTCCATGTCAGCTTCGGCAACGCACTGACCCTCAGCCGCAAGCCCGGCGAAACAGGCCGTGCTTCAATGGACAGGGCGGGAATGGAAATCCGTGCTGCCCTTGCGGGGCATGTCCAGGAGACCATCCACAACAGTGGGCAGCCTTTGCCCCACGCGGATTCACCGCTCGAACAAGCAGTAGCCGGGACGCCGGCAGATGACCACTTAAGGAAAGTGCAATGAGCGATACGACTCAAACCTCCGGCCACTCCGGCGCCGGCGAAGACGAATACACGCCCACCGGCACGGACCAGGTGGCCGAGCGGCTGGCCGCCATCGACGACGACGAAGCGGAGCTGCGTGCTGCCTCGCTCCGCGCCGGCCTGGCGGACTACGACCTCGACGAGGACGATGCCGCCCTGCTGAGCGGGGACTATGACGACGAGGACTTCGACGGTCCGCTCAAGCTCGATCCTGTCCTTGCCATCATCGGGCGCCCCAACGTGGGCAAGTCCACGCTGGTGAACCGCATCCTGGGCCGCCGCGAAGCCGTGGTGGAGGACACCCCCGGCGTGACCCGCGACCGCGTGATGTATTCGGCGCACTGGAACGGACGCAACTTCACCCTGGTGGACACCGGCGGCTGGGAGCACGATGCCCGCGGGATCCATGCCCGGGTGGCGGAACAGGCTGAAATGGCCGTGGAACTTGCCGACGCCGTGCTCTTCGTGGTCGACTCGGCCGTCGGCGCCACGGCCACGGACGAGGGCGTGATGAAGATGCTCCGCCGCAGCAAGAAGCCGGTCATCATGGTGGCCAACAAGGTGGACGACTTCGCCCAGGAAGCAGACTCGGCCACCCTGTGGGGGCTCGGGTTCGGCGAGCCGTACCCGGTGTCCGCCCTGCACGGCCGCGGTGTGGCCGACCTCTTGGACCATGTCATGGACACCCTGCCCGAGTTCTCCACCATCGAAGGCACGGAACGCTCCGGCGGGCCGCGCCGCATCGCGCTGATCGGCCGCCCCAACGTGGGCAAGTCCTCGCTGCTGAACAAGCTGGCGGGCTCCGAGCGCGTGGTGGTGGACAACACGGCGGGCACCACCCGCGACCCCGTGGATGAATTCATCGAACTGGGCGGGCGCACCTGGCGCTTTGTGGACACAGCCGGTATCCGCCGCCGCCAGCACATGGCGCAGGGTGCCGACTACTACGCCTCCCTCCGGACGCAGGCCGCGCTCGAGAAGGCGGAGGTCGCCGTCGTACTCCTCGCAGTGGACGAGGTGCTCAGCGAGCAGGACGTCCGCATCCTGCAGCTGGCCATCGAATCCGGCCGGGCGCTGGTGCTCGCCTTCAACAAATGGGACCTGCTGGACGACGAACGCCGCAGCTACCTGGAGAAGGAAATTGAACGGGACCTGGCCCACGTGGCCTGGGCGCCCCGCGTCAACCTTTCCGCGCTCACGGGCTGGCACAAGGACCGCCTGGTCCCGGCTTTGGACCTTGCCCTGGAGAGCTGGGACAAGCGCATCCCCACCGGACGCCTCAACGCCTTCCTCGGCGAGCTCGTGGCAGCGCACCCGCACCCGGTCCGTGGCGGCAAGCAGCCACGCATCCTCTTCGGCACGCAGGCTTCCAGCCGGCCGCCCAAGTTCGTGCTGTTCACCACCGGATTCCTGGACCCGGGATACCGCCGCTTTATCACCCGCCGGCTCCGTGAAACGTTCGGCTTCGAAGGAACACCCATCGAGGTCAACATGCGCGTCCGCGAAAAGCGTGGCAAGAAGCGTTAAATACGACACACCGGGGGTGTGCAGGTGGAAAAGTGTCATTTGCACCCTCCGGGATCGTGTAAGCTTTTCAAGGTGGTTCGGCCGGACTGCTGAGTTGAAATCCTGGTAAACACCAGGAGTAAACGCAGCGGAGAACGGCGGAACTGACGGGCTGTAGCGCAGCTTGGTAGCGCACTTGACTGGGGGTCAAGGGGTCGCAGGTTCAAATCCTGTCAGCCCGACCAAAACAGAAGCGCCCCGGAGAAATTTCTCCGGGGCGCTTCTGTTTTGTGCCATTTTCCCCACGTTGTCGTCGCGACGCCGGCCAGGCTCTATTTCAGGAACTTCGATGTGCGCCGGTCGGCCAGGATCTTGCCGTGGGTCTGGCAGGTGGGGCAGTACTGCAGCGCCGTGTCCGCGAACGAGACTTCCCGCACGGTATCGCCGCAGACCGGGCAGGCCTCTCCGGTGCGGGCGTGGACCCGCATGTGGCTGCGTTTGACGTCCTTCAGTTCGCTGGGTGGTTTGCCCTCGGCCTCGGCCAGAGCCGTTCCCAGGATGGTGTGGATGGCGTCGTACAGGACGTGCACGGTGTCGCGGTCAAGTGACTTGGCGATGGCGAAGGGGGAGATCCTGGCCGCATGCAGAATCTCGTCGCTGTAGGCGTTTCCGATGCCGGCAATCACGGTTTGGCTCCGCAGGAGGCCCTTGATCTGCTGGGAACTGGAGCCGAGAATCTCCGCCAGCGTCCCGGCGTCGAACTTCTCGCTGAACGGGTCCGGCCCCAGGGCCGCGATGCCCGGCACGTCGTGGGGGTCGCGGACCACGTAGACGGCCAGGCTCTTCTTGGTCCCGGCCTCGGTCAAATCCATACCATGCCGGCCGTCGGGGCCGGTGAATGCCAGCCGGGCCGCGATGTGCCCCTTGCCCAGCCGCAGTTGCGTGTCTGTGGGGGAGTCGGTGAACCGGACCCAGCCCGCCCGGGCGAGGTGGAAGACGAAGGAAGGCCCGTCGGTGTCCAGGCATATGAACTTTCCGAACCGCCGAACGCCGGAAACGCTGCGGCCTTCCAGCGCGGTGTACGGCGGATCCGCGGTCTTCAGGACGGCGAACGAGACAATCTGGACCTTCTCCACCACCGACCCGCGCAGTCGGGCATCCAGGAAACCGGCCAGGCCTGCAACCTCGGGTAGCTCCGGCATGGCTTTACCCCCGGTCAGCCTGGCCGTCGGCGGCCACAGGCTTTGTCCCGGCCGAGCGGTCCTCTTCGGCTTTCGCGGCAAGGGAACGTTCGGCGTCGGCCTTCTTCAGCGCCTTGACCTTCCTGCCCCGCTGCCGCCAGATCTTCCACAGGATGAGGCCAACCACAAAGACGGCGACGGCGGCGATCGCCGCGATCTGCGTCCACAGCGGGAACCAGGTGGCCTCCGTCCCCAGGATCCGCTGGCCGTTGTGGGAGGCCTGGGACGTGCCAAACATGATCCCCGCGGTCAGGAGATTGGGGGTTGCCAAAGCCACTGCCGCCATCAGGATGAGGAACTTCCAGGGCCAGCTGATTTTTTTGTGCGTTGCCTGCCACGCCACCAGGAGGGGCACCAGGGTAAACACGAATCCATAGAACATTCCCACCAGGATCCCGGCGCCCAGGTCACCGTGGACCTGGCCACGGATGACGTTCGCCCACCACACCGGCAGCACGGCCGCGAGGGCAAAGTAGGCAATAGCGAGGACCAGGAACGCCACGGCGCCAAAGATGATCCGTGCCGGCCAATTTCCCTTTTTCCCGGGTGTTTCCTTTGCAGGTGGTCTCATGCGTCCCATCATGTCAGAATCATCCTCGAACGCCCGTGGACTTGTGCCTATACTTTCAAGCGGCGGCCTGTTTTCCGGGCCCCGTTGACATTGGTGATTGACCCGATGAAAGGCCCCTGATGAGCAACATTCCCGAAGACCTGTCCTACACCGCCGAGCACGAGTGGGTTACCGCACCGAACGCCGACGGCGTGGTCCGGGTGGGCATTACCGATTTCGCCCAGGACGCGCTCGGGGACGTTGTGTACGCGCAGATGCCTGAAGCCGGCAGCAAAGTCACCGCGAACGAAGTGGTGGGCGAAGTGGAATCCACCAAGAGTGTCAGCGACATCTACGCTCCAGTGAGCGGCGAAGTGGTGGCCCGCAACGAATCCCTGGACACCGACTCGGCACTGATCAACACCGACCCGTACGGCGACGGCTGGCTGATCGAGATCAAACTCGCCGAAGCTGACGCCGTGGAGTCATTGCTCAGTGCATCCGAGTACGAACAGCAGGTAGGCTGAACGTAACGGGTTTATCCGGTCCGGCCAGAGGCGTCTACGCACGTCAGTGGCCGGAACGGGCCCGGCGTGGGAACTGTGCGGTGCATCCGTCAGGGTAAATGTTGAATGCAGTCGTGTGAGCTGCAGCGAAAGAGGAGGAATCCATGGTTGGCCACAAAAAGGACCATGCCGACAGTGACTACGGCACGGGTGCGGCCAGGGCTTCGGAGACCACCTCGATCCATCTCACCCCCATCACCAGCGAACCCATCGCCGCACCCAGGCTCTCGTCGGAGGAACGGCTCTCCGTGGAGGCACTGCCGGCCGGGTCCGCCCTCCTGGTAGCCCACAGCGGTCCGAACGCCGGTGCCCGCTTCCTGCTTGACTCGGATACCACCACCGCCGGGCGGCACCCTGACGCTGACATCTTCCTTGACGACGTCACCGTCTCCCGCCGCCACGTCGAGTTCCGCCGCACCGAGCGTAGCTTTGAGGTGGTGGACACCGGCAGCCTGAACGGCACCTACGTTAACCACGACCGCGTGGACAGCGTTGAGCTCAAGTCCGGCAACGAAGTCCAGATCGGCAAGTTCCGCCTTACCTTCTACCTGAGCCCTGCCCGTGCAGCAGGCCGCGCCTGATTCCGGGACGCTTGCCTGTGGCAATGGCACAGCCGGAACGCCGGGGACCCCAAGTCCTGAACATTGGGGAAGTCCTCGCCCAGCTCAGCGGCGACTTTCCCGGCATGAGCGCGTCGAAAATCAGGTTCCTTGAGGAGAAGGGGCTGATCAACCCGCGCCGGACACCGGCCGGCTACCGGCAGTACGCGGAGAGTGATGTTGAGCGGCTCCGCTTTGTCCTGGCCCTGCAGCGTGACCAGTATCTTCCCCTGAAAGTCATCAAGGACTATCTGGATGCGATCGACAGGGGAGAGCGGCCCGAAAACCTGCCGCCCGGCGTCGTGGTTTCACCGCGGATCGTCTCGGATGAGCTCGCGGCCGAATTGCAGAACCGCGGCCGGAAGTTCAGTGAGGAGCAGCTGCGGGCCGAATCCGGAGCGAGCGTCCCGCTGCTCCATTCCCTGCTCAGCTTCGGACTCATCAGCCACAGCAACGGCAAGTTCGATGAACATGCCCTTCAGGTGGCCAAAGCATGTGTCCAGCTGGAGGGCTACGGACTGGAACCGCGCCACTTGCGCCCTTTCCAGGCCGCCGCGGACCGTGAATTCGGGCTCGTGGAGCGGGCGGTCGCCCCGCTTGCGTCCCGCCGGGACTCCGCTTCCCAGGCGCGGGCCGCCGAAGCTGCGCGTGAAATCTCCGACCAGTGCCTCATCCTTCACCGTGCCCTGGTGCAGGACCGCATCTCCCGTATGGACATCTGATGATCGAAGTCGAGATAGTAGGCGTTCGCATCGAACTGCCTTCCAACCAGCCGCTGGTCCTTCTGCGTGAAATGCACGGTGAGCGCCACGTGCCCATCTGGATTGGAACGCCCGAGGCCAGCGCTATCGCGCTTGCCCAACAGGGTGTTGTGCCGCCGCGCCCCATGACCCATGATCTCCTGGTGGACGTGGTGGAGTCCCTGGGGCACTCCGTTGTCAGTGTGAACATCGTGGCCGTGGAGGACAACATCTTCTATGGCCAGCTCCAGTTCGAGAATGGCACCACCGTCAGTTCGCGGGCTTCGGATGCCCTCGCGATTGCCCTCCGGGCCAAGTGCCGCATCTGGTGCGCCGACTCCGTGATGGACGAAGCCGGCGTGCGCATCACCGAGCATGATGAAGGCGAAGACACCGAGCCGGGACCCACCGTGGATGAGGAACGGGAGCTGCGCCGGTTCCGTGAGTTCCTGGACGATGTGGAGCCCGAAGACTTCGACGGCTAAAATCTCGTTAAGGTTAAAGTTGAGGCTGAAAGTTCCGACACGCCCCGCGAAGGGCCCGAGATCTTTGACCTCAGGGCGCAGCAGGCCTAACGTCGAAGGTATCAAGCTCCCATTGCTTACAGCAGTCGCGCAGGTCACACTGTAGAAGTACGACCCCCGCGAAATTACATGCATGAACTTCATGCGTGCACCGGCTGGTGCAGTGGTCCCCGGGAGCTAATGACAAGGAGGATCCAGGTGAGTCCCAAAGGCGAAGCAGGCGGGCTGAAGCAGCCCACAACGGCTGGTGTGGCTGTGCCCGCGAGTGGTGCCCAGGGGCTCCTGTTTACCGAAGACCTCCCGGTCCTTGACGAAGACGCCGGCTACCGCGGCCCCACCGCATGCAAGGCCGCGGGCATCACGTACCGCCAACTGGACTACTGGGCACGCACCGGCCTCGTTGAACCGGCCGTCCGTGGTGCGGCCGGTTCCGGTTCCCAGCGGCTGTACGGTTTCCGGGACATCCTGGTCCTTAAAGTGGTTAAGCGCCTGCTGGACACTGGTGTCTCCCTGCAGCAGATCCGGTCCGCCGTGGAACACCTGCGTGAACGCGGGGTGGAGGACCTGGCACAGATCACGCTCATGAGTGACGGTGCGAGCGTCTATGAATGCACGTCCGCTGACGAAGTCATCGATCTGGTCCAGGGCGGCCAGGGTGTCTTCGGCATCGCTGTGGGCCGCGTCTGGCGTGAAGTCGAAGGCAGTCTGGCCTCCCTGCCCAGCGAGCATGCCGCGGTACAGTCATTTCCCGACGACGAGCTGAGCAAGCGGCGCGCGGCACGCAAAATCAGCTGAGTATCCTTAGTTGGCCAAGAGAAGAGGCCGCCTCGTTTGACGAGGCGGCCTCTTCTCTTGGTGTTGGATCTTCGACGGGACCCGCGAGGAGCCCTGGCCTGGGACTAGCGCTGGGTGCGGTTACGCAGGCCGCTGCCGGCGGCAAGGAGGTTGGCCAGCAGGGAATCGAAGAGTGCAGCCGATGATTTGGCAGATTCGCCTGGCCAGTGATGCACGGGGTGGGCCGCCCCCTGGATCTGCTGCCAGTTCGCCTGCTCCGGGATGCGGGGGCTCAGCAGCAGGTCTCCGAACATGGACTCCATCTCGGCAAGCCGGTAGGAGTGTTCAGACGAGCCGCTGCGGACGCGGTTGGCCACGATGCCGGCGGGAGAGAGGTTCGGCGCGAACTCCTGCTTGAACAGCTGGATGGCGCGCATGGTCCGTTCCGTGCCGGCCACCGAAAAGAGACCTGGCTCGGCCACGAGTGCCACTTTGTCGCTCGCGGACCAGGCCATTCGGGTCAGTCCGTTCAGGGACGGCGGGCAGTCAATGAGGACCAGGTCATAGCGGTCCACAGTGGCCAGGACTGTCGAGAGCCGCCGGAGGTCGCGGCGGCCCAGGTCGGGACGGTCGTAGATACCCGTATAGGCGGAGCCTACGGCAACGTCCAGGACGGCCGGGGCGGATCCGTTTGAGTGTGTGCGTGCGGTCCAGGAGCTGCCGGCCACGTTCTCTGCCAGCCTGGCGCGGCGTGGGCTCTTGAGCATCCGGCCGATATCCAGCTGGTCGCCGGGCTGGACGCCGAGGGCGGTGGTCGCGTCGGCGTGGGGATCGAGGTCCACCACGAGCGTGGGGATGCCTGCGGCAAGCGCCGCAGACGCCAATCCTGTGGTGACGGAAGTCTTGCCGACTCCGCCCTTGAGGCTGCTGATGCTGACTACTTGCACGTGTGAGACCAAAACCTAACGCCGGATGCCGTGTTGGGGGTAATGTTTGCTCCGGCAGTGCCGAAGCCGGGCGGCTCCTGCCGCCGTACTCATCATATGTGGCTATGCTGGCGAATACCGCTTTATGGGGTGCAGCGGCATGGTTTCCCGGCCCGGTCGGAGGGTCGGCTTCCTCAGGCCCTCGTCGATTCACGCGGGACATGACGGAAGTTTCTGTGACCGTGGCCACAATAATTTGTGTTTGGCTGCACAGGTCTTAGACACTGTGACCACTTACCGATCCACCCGCAATGATGCAGGAGAATAATGTTTTCCAAAATTCTGGTGGCCAACCGCGGCGAAATCGCGATCAGGGCCTTCCGCGCCGGCTACGAACTGGGCGCCAAGACCGTTGCGGTCTTCCCCAACGAGGACCGGAACTCGATCCACCGCCAGAAGGCCGACGAGGCGTATCTGATCGGTGAAGAGGGCCACCCCGTCCGGGCCTACCTCGACGTCGCAGAAGTTGTCCGGGTGGCCAAGGAGTCCGGGGCCGACGCCATTTACCCCGGTTACGGCTTCCTCTCGGAGAACCCCGACCTGGCCCGCGCCGCCAAGGATGCCGGCATCACGTTCGTGGGCCCGCCGGCGGAAGTGCTCGAACTGGCCGGCAACAAGGTGGAGGCGCTGAAGGCTGCCCGTGACGCCGGCGTTCCGGTCCTGAAATCCAGCGCGCCATCCAAGGACCTTGACGAGCTGATCGCCGCCGCCGACCAGATCGGCTTCCCCATCTTTGCGAAGGCCGTGGCAGGCGGAGGCGGGCGCGGCATGCGCCGCGTCGATACCCGGGAAGCCCTTCCCGAGGCACTGCAGTCCGCCATGCGCGAGGCCGATGCGGCGTTCGGTGACCCCACCATGTTCCTGGAGCAGGCGGTCCTCCGCCCGCGCCACATCGAGGTGCAGATCCTGGCCGACGCCGAGGGCAATGTGATCCACCTTTTCGAGCGCGACTGCTCCATCCAGCGCCGCCACCAAAAGGTCATTGAGATCGCTCCGGCGCCGAACCTGGACGAGGGCATCCGCCAGGCTCTCTACCGTGACGCCGTGAAGTTCGCCAAGGCCCTGAACTACGTCAATGCCGGAACTGTTGAGTTCCTGGTGGACACGGTGGGAGAACGCGCCGGGCAGCACGTCTTTATTGAAATGAACCCCCGCATCCAGGTGGAGCACACCGTCACTGAGGAAGTGACCGATGTTGACCTGGTGCAGGCACAGATGCGGATCGCTTCCGGTGAGACCCTCGCGGACCTCGGTCTCTCCCAGGACAGCGTCCAGCTCAAGGGTGCTGCGCTGCAGTGCCGCATCACCACCGAGGACCCGGCCAACGGGTTCCGTCCCGACGTCGGAAAGATCACCGGGTACCGTTCGGCCGGTGGCGCCGGTGTAAGGCTCGACGGCGGCACCGTTTACTCAGGTGCCGAGATCAGCCCCCACTTCGACTCCATGCTGGTGAAGCTCAGCTGCCGGGGACGCGACTACCCGGCAGCCGTTGCCCGCGCACGCCGTGCGCTGGCCGAATTCCGCATCCGCGGCGTGTCCACCAACATTTCCTTCCTGCAGGCCGTGCTGGACGATGCCGACTTCATTGCGGGGAATGTGGCCACCAACTTCATTGACGAACGCCCGCAGCTCCTGAAGGCACGTGTCTCAGCGGACCGCGGTACCAAGCTCCTGACCTGGCTGGCAGACGTGACGGTCAACAAGCCCAACGGCGAACTGAGGGTTCATTCCGATCCGGCAGCCAAGCTGCCCGCCGTTGGTGACCGGCAGCCGGCACCCGGCTCACGCCAGCGGCTCCAGGAACTCGGACCCGAAGGCTTTGCCCGGGCACTCAGGGAGCAGACCGCCGTCGCCGTCACCGACACCACCTTCCGGGACGCCCACCAGTCGCTCCTGGCCACCCGTGTGCGTACCCGCGACCTTGTGGCCGCCGGGCCCGCGGTCAGCGCGCTGCTGCCGGAACTCCTGTCCGTTGAAGCCTGGGGCGGTGCCACCTATGACGTGGCCCTGCGGTTCCTGGGCGAGGACCCGTGGGACCGCCTGGCGGCCTTGCGGAAGGCCATGCCGAACGTCTGCCTGCAGATGCTGCTGCGCGGCCGCAACACTGTTGGCTACACGCCGTACCCCGAAGAAGTGACGGAGGCCTTCGTCAACGAGGCTGCCGCCACCGGCATCGACATCTTCCGTATCTTTGACGCCCTGAACGACGTCAACCAGATGGCGCCGGCCATCCGGGCCGTCCGGGCCACCGGGACCGCCGTTGCCGAAGTGGCGCTCTGCTATACGGGCGACCTGCTGGACCCTGCGGAGACGCTCTACACTCTGGACTACTACCTGGACCTGGCGCAGAAGATCGTTGACGCCGGCGCCCACATCCTGGCGATCAAGGATATGGCAGGCCTGCTCCGCCCCGCCGCGGCCGCAAAACTGGTTTCAGCGCTCCGGGAACGCTTCGACCTGCCCGTCCACTTGCACACCCACGACACCGCGGGCGGCCAGCTGGCCACCCTGATGGCCGCCGTGGACGCCGGCGTAGACGCCGTGGATGTGGCCACGGCCTCCCTGGCCGGAACCACCAGCCAGGTATCGGCGTCGGCCCTGGTGGCGGCGCTGGCACATACCCCGCGGGACACCGGCCTCAGCCTCAAGGCCGTCAGCTCGCTGGAACCCTATTGGGAGGCGGTCCGCCGCGTCTACGCACCTTTCGAATCCGGTCTGCCGGGTCCCACCGGGCGCGTCTACCAGCATGAAATCCCGGGCGGACAGCTCTCCAACCTCCGGCAGCAGGCCATCGCACTGGGGCTGGGGGAGCGCTTCGAAGCCATCGAGGACATGTACACGGCCGCAGACCGCATCCTGGGCCACCTGGTCAAGGTGACGCCGTCCTCCAAAGTGGTGGGCGACCTCGCCCTGCACCTCGTGGGGCTCAACGCTGATCCGGCGGACTTCAACGAGAACCCGCAGAACTATGACATCCCCGACTCCGTCATCGGCTTCCTCTCCGGCGAACTCGGTGATCCTCCCGGAGGCTGGCCCGAGCCGTTCCGCACCAAGGCACTGCAGGGGCGCAGCATCAAGGTCCGCGACGTGGACCTCAGCCCCGAGGACAGCGCAGCGCTCAAGGGCGATTCCAAGACGCGCCAGGCCACGTTGAACCGCCTGCTCTTCGAGGGTCCCACCAAGGATTACCTCAAGAGCGTGGAGACCTACGGCAACATCTCCGTGCTGGATACGCGTGATTACCTGTACGGCCTCCAGCGCGGCGCCGAACACGAAATCCAGCTGGAAAAGGGCGTCCGCCTGATTGCTTCGCTGGAAGCCGTCTCCGAGCCGGACGAAAAGGGCATGCGCACCGTGATGTGCACGCTCAACGGCCAGTCACGTCCCGTGGTGGTCCGCGACCGTTCGGTTGTCAGCAACGTCAAGGCCGCGGAGAAGGCCGATCCGGCCCAGCAGGGCCACGTTGCCGCGCCGTTCGCCGGTGCCGTCACCGTCACGGTCAAGGCCGGCGACACCGTCAAGGCCGGTGACACCGTGGCCACCATCGAAGCGATGAAGATGGAAGCTTCCATCACGACGCCGGTGGGCGGCAAGGTCTCGCGCCTCGCCATTTCAGCGGTTGAGCAGGTCCAGGGCGGGGACCTCCTGCTCGTCGTGGGGTAACCCCTTAACGCAACGCGGGGTCACTTTCCGCCCAATGGAGACTCTCCAAAGGACGGGAAGCGACCCCGCGTTGTTGTTTGCCCGGCAGGGCGCCGCTCAGTCGCGCGGGGCGCCGTACATTTCCTCGATGACTGTCTCGAAGTCCTTCATCACCTGGGCCCGCTTCACTTTCATGGACGGCGTCAGGTGCCCTGACGCCTCGGTGAAGTCGGACGCGACGATCCGGAACGACTTGATGGCTTCCGCCTGGGAGACCGAACTGTTCGCCTGCGTAATGAGGTCCTGCACGGCGGCCTTGACCACAGGGTTCTCCACGGCTTCGTCCAGCGTGGTGGTGCTGGGCAGGCCATGGCGCTGCAGCCAGCCGGGTAAGGCTTCCTGGTCCAGGGTCACCAGCGCACCGATGAACGGACGGTTGTCACCCACCACCAGCACCTGGGACACCAGCGCATCCGCGCGGATCTGGTCCTCCAGCAGGGCCGGGACCACATTCTTGCCGCCTGCGGTGACGATGATTTCCTTCTTGCGCCCGGTGATCCAGACAAAGCCGTCCTCATCGAGGCGGCCGATATCACCGGTGCGAAGCCACCCGTCCGAGAACGACTCCGCCGTCAGGCCTTCCAGGTTGTAGTAGCCACGCATCACGCAGACGCCCTTGGCAAGAATTTCACCGTCGTCGGCAATGCGCACGGAGTTGCCCGGCAGCGGCTTGCCCACGGAACCGATCTTGATCAGTGCCGGTGTGTTCACGGAGATGGGCGCGGTGGTCTCCGTCAGGCCGTAACCTTCAAGAATCTGCAGGCCGATGCCCTGGAAGAAGTGGCCAAGCCGTTCGCCCAGCGGCCCGCCGCCGGACACGGCGTGGGCCACGTTGCCGCCCATGGCAGCGCGCAGCTTTCCGTATACCAGCTTGTCGAACAAAGTGTGCTTGAGCTTCAGTCCCAGGCCCACGTGCCCTGTCTGGCGCGCCTTGGAGAACGCGATGGCGGTTTCCGTGGCCTTGTGGAAGATGGCGCCCTTGCCGCCGTCTTCAGCCTTGGTCAGCGCCGAGTTGTAGACCTTCTCGAACACACGCGGGACGGCCAGGATGAAGGTGGGCTGGTAGCTTTGCAGGTCGGCCAGCAGGTTCTTGATGTCCGGTGTGTGCGCCACCGTGGCGCCGGCCGCAACGGCCAGCACCGAAATAAACCGGGCGAACACGTGGGCCAGCGGCAGGAACATGATGGTCTTGGCGTTCTCGTTGACCACGTCGCCCAGCAGTGCGAGGGCGTTGTCGGACAGTTCCACGAAGTTGCCGTGGGTGAGCTCGCAGCCTTTGGGCCGGCCGGTGGTGCCGGAGGTGTAGATGATGGTGGCAACATCGGCGAGCCGCGCAGACGACCGGCGGGCCTCAAGGTCGGCGTCGCTGACATCCCGGCCAGCTTCCCGGACGGCATCCAGGCCGCCGCCCTCAAACTGCCAGACGTGCTGCAGGTCGGTGAGTCCCTCGGAGGTGGCGGCCTGTCGGATGATGTCCTCGTGGTGCGCGGATTCGCCGAACGCGGCGACTGCGCGCGAGTCGCCCAGGTTCCACGCGACCTGCGACGGCGATGAGGTCTCATAGATCGGGACCGACACGCCTCCGGCGAACCAGATGGCAAAGTCGATGAGCGCCCACTCGTAGCGTGTGCGGGACATGATGCCCACACGGTCGCCGGCGCCCACGCCGCTTGCGATCAGGCCCTTGGCCAGCGCGGAGACGTCAGCCAGGAAGTCCTTGGCCCGGACGTCCTGCCAGGCGCCGGCAGAATCCAGCCGCGAGAACAGCGCGGGGTTGCTGGGCTTTGCAGCCTGACGCAGCACCAGGTCGGTGATGTTGGTTTCCGGGGGGACAACAACCAGCGGCGGAACACTGAATTCTCGCACTATAGCTCCTTTGATATCCATGGACCCGCACAGGGTATGCCTAAAGACTAATACGCCCGCAACGTGGTCGTGCAGAATAAAAGTTACTCGTCAGTAACATGCTAGTCAAAAGGCTCAGGTAACGCGGGGTCCCGGGCTCCCGCTGCCCCGCTCCGGGCGCGCCTAGAATGGGTCACTATGTATGGAACGTCCCCCGGTAAACAGGCTGGCCCGCCCACTGGGCCGGCGCCATGGCCAAAACGGCCCGGGGCCAAGCCGTCCACGCCCTGGCGCCGGAAAGTATTCCGCGAACACCTGGGGCTCCAGCGCGCGGGGCTGGCCATCGGCATCGACATCGGCGGCACAAAAGTGGCCGCCGGAGTAGTGGACACCGACGGCCAAATCCTTAGCGAAGCGCGCCGGTCCACTCCCGGGAGCGACCCGCGCGCCGTAGAGCAGGTCATCGTTGAGCTGGTGGCTGAACTTGGCGCCGATCACCGGATCCGCTCCGTTGGCATCGGGGCGGCAGGCTGGATGGACCTCGACGGCGGCACGGTGCTTTTCAGCCCGCACCTGGCCTGGCGAAACGAGCCCCTGCGGGCCAACCTGCAGCGCCTGCTGCGCAGGCCCATCTTCCTCACGAACGACGCCGACGCCGCCGCCTGGGCGGAATGGCGGTTTGGTGCCGGCCAGGGGGAGGAAAGGCTCGTGTGCATCACGCTCGGCACGGGCATCGGCGGCGCCATGGTGTTGGACGGCCGGGTGGAACGCGGCCGTTTCGGCGTAGCCGGTGAATTCGGCCACCAGATCATCATGCCGGGCGGACACCGCTGCGAGTGCGGAAACCGGGGCTGCTGGGAGCAGTATGCCTCAGGCAATGCATTGGGGCGCGAGGCCAGGATCCTGGCCGCGGCCAATTCGCCTGTAGCCCAGGAACTTCTGGCCGCGGTTGGTGGACGGCCGGACCGGATTACGGGCGCTATAGTGACGGAACTTGCCCTTGCCGGCGACGCCGCCTGCCGCGAACTCCTGGACGAAGTGGGTGAATGGCTGGGCCTGGGGTTGGCCAACTTGGCCGCCGCGCTGGACCCCGGTCTCTTTGTGATCGGCGGCGGGCTCTGCTCTGCGGGGGACCTGCTGGTGGAGCCCGCCCGCAAAGCCTTTGCCAGGAATCTGACGGGCAGGGGGTTCCGCCCTGCCGCGGGCATTGAGCTTGCCGCGCTGGGACCCAACGCCGGCCTCATCGGCGCAGCGGATCTGTCCCGGGTGAGCCGCCGCCTGCGCCGGTGAGCCATTGCGCCGGGCACCTGGCCGGGGATTGAACCGGCAGGCGCCCACGGGGGCGGGGCATGCTCAGACGCGGGCGCCGTCGTCGTTGTCGTTCTTCTCCTGCGGCAGTTTCATGATCAGGTAGACCACGGCCAGGATGAACGCAGCCACCATCCCCACAATCGCCAGCAGCGGCGCTGACCGCCAGAACATGGCTGACAAAACCAGCGCCACGGGGCCGCCCACCGCGCCAAGCCAGGCCAGCATGGTCAACGGATCGGTGCCGGAGAGGCTTGGTGGCTCTTCGGGGATGAAGTCCCCGCCGTCGTCCTCCACGGCATAGTCGCGCGGGCCGCCGCCAAACGGCCCGGCACCGGTGTCTGGGCCGGCATCCGCGTCTGGGCCGGACGTGTCGCGGCCGGTGCCGGGTGCGGCCCCGGACCGTTCGGCGGCTGACAACTCCGTGGGGGCCAGGCCCGCAAGGCCCAGGGGATCGAAGTCGCGGAAGGTAGCGGGCCTGCCGGGCGTGCCGGCATCACCGGGGACTCCCTCCACGGTGCTGCCGTCCACCGTGCTGCTGTCTCCGGGAGACTTCCCCTCCAGCCGGGCAACAAGGTCCAGCCAGACGGCGTCGTCCTGGTTGGCACTCGGGTCAGGCGAGCCGGAATCGGGCCTAGTCACGGGCAGCACCTTCCTGAAGCTCAGGCGAACCCTGACTGGCCAGCACTGTCCGGATGAAGTCTGCGGACCCCCGGAAGATTTCTTCGGCGTCATTGTCCAGTGTGGCTACGTGGTAGCTGTTCTCCAGGGCAGTCAGTGTCAGTGGGGCGTTGACCAGCCCACGCCGCAGGGCCACGATGCTGGAATCTGAAACCACATGGTCCACAGTGGAACGGAACACGCGGACCGGTGCCGTGACCCGGGGGAGGAGCCGGACGGTGTCCTTGAACATCTTGTTCAGTTCGTGGGCTGCGGCCACAGGTGTCCGCGGATAGGCGCCCTCGTCCATGCCGGGTTTCAGGATGTCGTTGGCTATTGCGGGAGTGCTCTTCAGGACGAGCTTCAGGATACCGGCCAGCGGGGCGCGGGGATCGTCGATGACCAGGCCGGGATTGACCAGGATCACGCCACTGACGGGCCTGGTGGCCGCGATCCGGAGCGCCAGCGCGCCGCCCATGCTTAACCCCGCAGCGAAGACCTGGCCGCACTGGGCGTCGAGCTCCAGGTAGGCCTCATCCAGCGCGGCGTGCCACTGCGTCCAGCGGGTCCGGGCCAGCTCCTGCCAGCTGGTGCCGTGGCCCGGCAACAAGGGCATGCGGACGGCGAATCCGACGTCGGCCAGGGACTGGGCCCAGCTGCGGAGCCCATGCGGGCTGCCCGTGAACCCGTGGGAGAGCACCACACCGATCCGGGGTCCGTCTCCGGTGGGCGCGCTGCTGAACGGGCTGTGGTCCGGAAAGCCGGTCATATGGTCTCCGAGGTGGGGTGGGTGGTGTTTGCGGCGCTGGCCGGCAAAACCTGGTCTTTTGTCATGCCGCTGCCTGACTGCGAAAGGAAGAACTGGCTGGACCGGATGAAAATCTCGGGCGCATCCACGTCCAGGGTGGCAACGTGTCCGCTGTGGTGGAGGTCCACCACCTCCACCAGCTGCGGGCCCAGCCGGTCCTGCAGCATGGAGAGCGAGGTGGGTGGCACTACGGCATCGGCCCGGGATTTGAAGACCTGGACCGGCGCATTGATCCGGTGCAGTCCGCGCACGGCGGCGCCGAAGAGCCGCTTCAGTTCATGCACGGCTGCCAGCGGCGTGCGTGAGTAGTCGCCGTCGTCGGTGGCTGGCGCCGTCGGCTGGTCCTCCTGGATGGGAATGGTGGTCCGCTGGAAATACTTCAGCACGCCGATGACCCGGACCCGGCGGTCGTAGAAACTGAGCCCGGGATTCACCACCGAGACGCCCGCTACCGGATGCCGGGAGGCCGTCAGCAGGGCGATGGCTCCGCCCATCGACAAACCGGCCACGAAACAGCGGTCGGTGCGGGCATCCAGGTCCCGGTAGGCCGCTTCGAAGGTCCCGTACCACTGGCGCCAGTTTGAGCGGGCGAGCTGCCGCCAGTCGGTCCCATGGCCGGGAAGGAGCGGGACGGACACGGCAAATCCCTGGGCGGCGAGGTCCTCAGCCCATGGCATGACGCTGAGCGGACTGCCGGTGAAGCCGTGGCAGATGGCCACGCCGGTCCGGGCATTGGGTCCGTGGCCGGGGTAGCTGAAAGCGGCAGGCCGGGGCGGAGTGCTGCTTTCTGTCATGACACCATCGTGTCACTGTTCGCGATAAATCTCACTAGAGTAGGGTTGCATTGAACTGCTGGCCTGACCCAACGGAGGGCCGGCACGCAGGCTTCAGGAGAGGTTCTATACGTGTTCTATTGGGTCATGAAACGGATCTTCCTGGGGCCGGTGCTGCGGCTTCTTTTCCGCCCGTGGGTCAAGGGCCTGGACAACGTTCCGGCCGAGGGCGCAGCGATCATCGCCTCCAACCATCTTTCGTTTTCGGATTCAATTTTTATGCCGCTGATGGTTCGCCGTCCGGTGGTGTTCCTGGCCAAGTCCGAGTACTTCACTGGCACCGGCATCAAGGGCCGGCTGACGGCTCTGTTCTTCAGGCTCACCAACCAGCTGCCCATGGACAGGTCAGGCGGCGCCGCATCCGCGGTGTCCCTGAACGCGGGCATGGATGTCCTCACCAGCGGGGGCCTGCTCGGCATCTACCCCGAAGGGACCCGGAGCCCGGACGCCCGCCTCTACCGTGGCAAGGTGGGTGTGGCCAGGCTGGCCCTGCAGGCCGGCGTGCCGGTGATTCCAGTGGCAATGATCGGCACGGACAAAGTTCAGCCCATCGGCAAACGGATGCCCAATATCCGGCGGATCGGGATGATTTTTGGGGCGCCGCTGGATTTCAGTCGGTATGCCGGCCAGGCCGAGGACCGCGCGGTACAGCGAAAAGTTACCGATGAAATCATGTTCGAGCTGATGCGGCTCTCCGGCCAGGAATATGTGGACGAATACGCGGCCGTGGTGAAGCTCCGCCTGGCCGGCGCAGAGACCACCGGAACGGAAGGCAAGGACTCAGCCGCAGGCTGACTGTGACGCCCCTCTCGCGACGCGTGACGGGCCGGTGTCCCGAAGCCGTCAGCGAGCATTAGTCTTAGATAGTGACTGAGCTATCTGCAAAACCTGCCTTCTCGCTGTCCAGCACCGCCCAGAGCGGAGCAGCCAATTACCCTGGCCTTGACGACTGGCGGGACCTTCCCGTCTCCCAGCAGCCGAGCTGGCAGGACAAGGACGTTTTTGACGCCTCGGTCCGTGAACTTTCCGTGCTCCCGCCTCTGGTGTTCGCCGGCGAGGTGGACGTCCTCCGTGAGCGGCTCGCTGCTGCTGCCCAGGGCAAGGCGTTCCTGCTCCAGGGCGGCGACTGTGCCGAGACTTTCGATGCCGCCACTGCGGACAAGATCAGCGCCCGCGTTAAGACCATCCTCCAGATGGCCGTGGTGCTCACCTATGGTGCGGCCATGCCCGTTATCAAAATGGGCCGGATGGCCGGCCAGTTCGCCAAGCCGCGGTCCTCCAACGACGAGACCCGCAACGGCGTGACCCTCCCGGCCTACCGCGGCGATATTGTCAATGGCTACGAGTTCACCCCGGAATCCCGCGGCCATGACGCGGCACGGATGCTCCGGGCCTACCACACCTCGGCTTCCACGCTGAACCTGATCAGGGCTTTCACCCAGGGTGGCTTCGCCGACCTCCGCTCGGTCCACCAGTGGAACAAGGGCTTCACTGAAAACCCGGCGCACGCCCGGTACGAATCCCTGGCCCGTGACATCGACCGCGCCATCAAGTTCATGGCTTCCTGCGGCGCCGACTTCGAAGCGCTTAAGCGGGTGGAATTCTTCGCCAGCCACGAAGCCCTGCTGCTGGACTACGAGCGGGCCCTGACCCGGATCGACTCCCGCACGGGCTTCCCGTACGACACGTCCGCCCACTTCCTGTGGATCGGGGAACGGACCCGCGGCCTCGAGGATGCCCACGTCGATTTCCTGTCCCGCGTGCGCAACCCGATCGGTGTGAAGCTCGGACCCTCCACCACGGGGGACGACGCCCTGCGCCTCATCGACAAGCTGGACCCGGACCGCGAACCCGGACGCCTGACCTTCATCACCCGCATGGGTGCCGGGAACATCCGCGAGAAGCTGCCGGCCGTCGTCGAAAAGGTCACCGCCTCCGGTGCACAGGTCCTCTGGGTCACTGACCCCATGCATGGCAATACCGTCACGTCTCCCAACGGCTACAAGACGCGCAATTTCGACGACGTCATTGACGAAGTGCGCGGGTTCTTCGAAGTGCACCACGCCCTGGGCACCGTGCCCGGTGGCCTGCACGTGGAGATGACCGGCGACGACGTGGCCGAGTGCCTTGGCGGCGCCGACCCCGTGGACCAGGAAGCCTTCCTCGACAAGTACGAGTCGGTGTGCGATCCCCGCCTGAACCACATGCAGTCACTCGAAATGGCGTTCCTGGTGGCAGGAGCACTCGCAAAGCACTGACCATCAAGGAGGGTGCCCCCGGGACGTCGTGCCACGGGAGGCACCCTCCGCGTTTCCTGGCAATGGCCGGCCACGGACTGGCGGCTAGACCACTGTCAGGGTGATGACAGACCCTTCGGGGACATCCTTGTTCACCGGGTCCTGGTCCCGGACGGTGCCAAAAAAGCCGCCCAGGATGTTGTTCACGTCAACCTTGAATCCCAACGCTTCCAGGCCCTTCCGTGCCTCCGTGGCCTGCTTGCCGACGAAACTGGGCACCTTCACCAGCTTGGGTCCGTCGGAAATCGTCAGCGTCACGGTTCCGCCCTTTGTGAGGGTTCCGGTGGCCGGCGCCTGGACAGCGACCGAGCCCTTGGGCACGTTGGGATCGTTGACCTTCTTCTTCAGGACGTCCGCTTTAAGGCCGGCAGCTTCGATGGCATCCACGGCGTCGTCCTCGTCCAGTCCCACGACGGAGGGCACTGGAATCGGCTGCGGCCCCTTGGACACCTGCAGGTTCACCGGGGTGCCGTGCCGGGCGGGAGTGCCGGAGGCCGGATCCTGGGCAAGCACCACGCCGGCAGGAACGGCCTCGTCAAACTGTTCCGTGACATTGCCCAGGGCCATCCCAGCCTGGTTCAGCGAGGTTTTCGCCGCATCCAGCGTCCCGCCCGTCAGCGTTGGCAGCCCGAACAGTTGCGGACCCTTGGACACAAACAGTGACACCGGCTGAAACTTCCGGGTCTCTGCCCCCGCCGCAGGATCCGAACCCACCACCAGGCCGGACGGAACGTCGTCGTCGAAAATGTCACTTGTGCGGGACTGGAAGCCTGCCTCGCTCAGCAACTGCTGTGCCTGCGCCACTGACTTGTTGGCAACAGCCGGAATCGTGGCCGCTCCTCCCGGGCCCATCCCAAAGAACCAGCCGGCCCCTGTGGCAAGCAACGCAATGATGATCAGGACCACGGCCCAGAGGACCCCGCGGCGTCGCGGGTCGCCCTCACGCAGGTTCCGGACCGGTGTTGCCGCCGCCCGGGACCGTGCCTTCTCATCCTCGCGGTCGAGTTTGCGCTGGGCACGTTTGCTGAGCGGCGCAGTTTCCCCCGCCAGGTCCACGTCGTCCTGTTCATACTGCACGTGCTGCGTAGCTGACGGGTAACCATCATCCGGGGGGTACAGGGCGTGGGGTGGATAGGCGGCGTGGGGCTGCCGCGACGGCTGTGGTGGCTGGGGGCGGGGGATGGATGACAACGCGGCGGTGGGGTTGTTTGTCCGGGTTATGACCTCGGTGGGATGCGGCTGCCCGGCCGCGATGGCCGCCGGGGGTCGGAGGTCCAATTCAGTGTTCGTCAGATTGGTCCGGATATGCCGCAGTTCCTGGAGGAGGGCGTGGCCATCCACCGGCCTGTTTTCAGGATCATTGGCCGTGCACCACTGGACGAGTTCATCCATCTCGGCGGCGAGGCCGGGCACCAGGGCCGACGGCGGGCCCACGGTTTCGTTCACATGCTTGTAGGCGACCTGGATAGGGACCTCGCCGTCGTACGGCTGCCGGCCGGTCAGCATCTCATACAGCATGATGCCCACCGAATAGATGTCACTTCGCGCGTCTGCAGGTTTGCCCAGCACCAGTTCGGGGGACAGGTAGCCCACAGTGCCAATCAGGGTTCCGGTGCTGGTGGACGTGCTTACGGCACGGGCCAGTCCAAAGTCGCCGATCTTGATCCGGCCGTCGTCGGCAATGAGGACGTTTTCCGGCTTTACATCCCGATGGATCAGTCCGGCGGCGTGGGCCTCGCCGAGGCCTTCCACCACCGGATCGATCAGCGCAAGGGCCAGCCTGGGAGGCAGGGCACCTTTGGACCTGATGACGTCCCGGAGGGTGTGCCCCTTGATGTACTCCATGACCAGGTAGGCGGTCTGGCCGTCGTTGCCCTGGTCAAGCACGCCCACGACGTGGGGGTGGGACAGTTTGGCGGCGGATTTAGCCTCGCTGCCGAGCCGGCCCAGGAACGTCTCATCCGTGGCGAGGTGCGGATGAAGCACTTTGAGGGCGACGTCCCGCTCCAGCCGGAGGTCCGTGGCGAGGTAGACGGTGGACATACCTCCGCGCGCGAGTTTGGAGCGGACCGCGTAGCGGTTGTCCACCAGCGATCCAACGAGACGGTCAGACACGTGTTCCTGCACCTTACGATCCTAATCCCGCAGTGAAAAGGGTCCGAACCGACGTGCGGTCCGGACCCTTATCGTTATCCCGGGCGCCTGTTTCATCAAGCCCCGGGCATGGTGTGCCTGGCTGGTCAGCCGAAGTTCTTTTGGTGTGCCTTGATGGCGGCCACGTACGCCTTGGTGTCGTCGTACATGCCGTACTTGCTGACCGAATACTGGCCCTGGTAGTACCCGGCGATGGCCGTGTCCTGGTCCTTGCTGGTGGCAATCAGACGTTTGATGATGGCAACACCGGCGGTCGCGTTGTCGTAGGGGTCCAGCAGGTTCAGCTTCCGTCCCACGAGGTCAGAAGCCCACTCGCCGGATGACGGAATGACCTGCATGGTGCCGATGGCATTGGCCGGGGAGACTGCCCGCTGGTTGAAGCCGGATTCCTGGTGGGCGAAGGCGAGGGCCAGGGAAGGGTCCACGCCCATGGCGCGGGCCGTGTTCGCCACGATGGTCCGCATCTCATCACGGGAGGGAACGGGCGCTGCATTGAGCAATGCCTTGTTCTGGTTGGCGGAGCTGACCACGGCCTCGGGGTACGTGAAACCGAGGAAGGAGCTGGGCACCAGCGGCGTGACGCTGGCTGCGGGTGAGGACGACGCCGGCTGGAGCCCCTGGCCCGGAATGGCCAGTTTGTTGCCGGGATAGATCACGCTGGTCATGCTGAGCTGGTTGGCCGAGAGCAGCTCCGAGAGCCTGACGCCGTGCCGTGAGGCTATCGCCGACAGGGTGTCCCCTGCCTTGACGGTGTAGGAGCCGCCGGGAGCGGGAGCGGGCGCGGGGGCGGGGGCAGGAGCTGCCGGTGCAGGAGCGGCAGCCACAGGCGCGGCGGCCGGCTGCGGGGCAGCGGCGGCCGGGGCCCCGCCCGAGCCGACCTTGACCTTCTGGCCCGGGTAGATGATGGAGCGCATGCTGAGGCCGTTCCAGCTGAAGATGTCCGAGAGGCTGACATTGTGCCGGGCGGCGATGGCGCCGAGGGTATCGCCGGCCTTGACGGTGTAGCTGCCTCCGGAACCGGTTGGCGCCGCTGGAGCGGCAGCCGGGGCAGCCGGTGCCGGAGCCGCGGGCGCTGCAGCCGGTGCCGCGGGCGCTGCAGCCGAGCCGGACAGCTTAATCTTCTGGCCGGGGTAGATGATGGTGTTCGCCTGGAGGTTGTTCAGCTTCAGGACCTCGTTCGTGCCGAGCCCGTACTTCCCGGCGATGGCGCTGATGGTGTCGCCCCGGACGATGGTGTATTCGGCTGGAGCAGCAGGCTGCGCCGGCTTCAGGGACGCCGGAATGGTCGTGGAAACCAGGGCCGCCGGAATCAGGGCTGCCTTGGCCTCGGCGGCCTGCGCCTTCATGGCTGCGGCAAGCGTGGCAGGGATGGCGCGGGCCGGCGCCTCGGCGGCAGCGGGGTGGGCCAGCGCCACGGACGAGAGGACTACCGCTGGAAGAGCCGCAGTGGTGGCGGCAATCATGGGCAGACTCGGCCGCGGGGTCTGCTTTGGCGAGCGGGACGTCGTCATGGAAGGAATCCTCTTCTTAACTGCCGGGGACGGAAAAACGCTGTGAATACTGATACTAGTGTTACTTAAGTTATTGCTGTTACAAATGTGGTCAATGAGAATCTCTCATGAATCCGGCCATAGCACAAGAACTATGGATGGCCCGGCATGGGCTGTTCGTGGGAGTGTCGCTCCGTGCGTCCGGGCGGGCGGCAGTGCTGACTAGGCGGCAGGGCTTCGGCCGTGGCAACCTTGATCCGTGAGTAACGTAGAAAGCCTTGTGGGCGAGTGGCTGCCCCTGCCGGATGTCGCGCAGTTGTTGGACGTATCTATTACCAAAGTCCATAGCCTTCTTGATGAACGTGCCCTGGCGGCGCTGCGCATCGGGGACCGGCGGATCCGGTCAGTTCCGGCCGCGTTTATCCAGGACGGGCACGTCGTGGACAGCCTGCGCGGGACCATCGTAGTCCTGGCTGATGCCGGCTATTCGGATGAAGACCTGATCGTCTGGCTGTTCACCGCAGATGATTCCCTGCGTGGCCGGCCGATTGATGCCCTGCGCGAGGGCCGCAAGACCGAAATCCGGCGCCGGGCGCAGACACTCGCCTGGTAGCCGGGAACCTCGTGCAGTTCCAGGGCTTTCCGGCAGCGCTGGAAAGCCCTGGAGCCGGAGGGAATCAGGCGGCGCGGCTGACGGTGGCCTCGGCCAGCCGCCGCAGTGCCGTTTTGGGCAGGTCCTCGAGCGGCAACAGCTCCAGGGCTTCGTAGGCGGCACTGCCAAAGTCGTTGATCAGCAGTTCAGTGGCCTGCAGCGCGCCGGATTCCTCAATAATCCTGCGGATTTCGGCCACGTCCTCATCGCCCAGGTCCGGGCTCCCCAGCTTTGCGTCAATGAACGCTGATTCCTCGGTTGAGGCCTGTTCCAGCGCCAGGGCAATGAGCACAGTCCTTTTGCCTTCGCGGAGATCGTCCCCCGCGGGTTTGCCGGTGGTGACGGGGTCGCCGAAGACGCCAAGTACGTCGTCCCGCAGCTGGAACGCCTCGCCCAGGGGCAGGGCGAAGGCAGAATAGCCACGAAGGAGGTCGTCGTGGGCTCCGGCCAGGGCGCCGCCCAGCGCCAGCGGATGTTCAGTGGAATATTTGGCGGACTTGAACCTGATGATCGATTGGGCGCGGGTCACCGCTCCGGCGCGGTCCCTGACGGGCCCGGCTACTTCCTCCAGGATGTCCAGGTACTGGCCGGCCATCACCTCGGTGCGCATGAGGTTGAAAATCAGCCGTGCCTGGCTGCCCGAGGCTGCCTGCCCGCCGATGTTGGTAAACGCCTCCTCGCTGAAGGACAGGCACAGGTCCCCGGTCAGGATCGCCGCGGCGTGCCCAAACCGTTCGCTGTCCAGGGCCCAGCCCTGGGCATCATGCAACTGGCTGAACCGGCGGTGGACGCTGGGCCCGCCCCGGCGGGTATCGGAACGGTCGATAATGTCGTCGTGGATGAGGGCAGCGGCCTGGAACAGTTCCAGTGCCGATCCGGCCGTGACGATCTGCGTGGCTGCGGGGTCGCCGCCGGCGCCCCGCCAACCCCAGTAACACATCAGGGCCCGGAGCCTCTTGCCGCCGGTCACCAGGTTTGAGATCGACCCCATCAGGGGTTCGACATCGGGCGAGATTGCAGCCACCAGGGCCTGCCGTGCCGTGAGGAACTCGGTGAGCTCCCCGGCAACAGCGGCAACAAAGGCGGCCTGTTCAAGCCTCAGCTGCTCTGAAACAGTCACTTGGCTGACTCAACTGCCACGTTGGCGCCGATGGTGAAAGTGGATACGCCGGCGGCTTCAACCACCGCGACGTTGACTGTCTCCGTGCCATTCCGGACGAAATCCTTGGACGCCACCGCTCCCACCGCATCGCCGGGAACAGCTTTGAACCCCAGCCCCTCGAGGTGCTTGGCATAAAAGTCCACGACGGCGGCGGTGGGGGCCGCAACGCTTCCCACCAAGGCCACTGTGGCGGGCGCAGCGGTTTTGTCGAAGCTGCTGGAGATCACGGTGGCCCCCGGCATGGCGGGAATGAGCGTTTCGGGGAAGCCGGCCACAATGTTGCCGACCGTGGCCGACGTGCCGGGCGACGGCGTCGGGCTTGCCGAAGCGGTGATGTTGGCACTGTCTGTGGCTGACTGTGCCGAACTGGAGGAGGAGGTGGTCACTCCGGGCGCCGCGGGGCTGCAGGCGGCGAGGGCCAGCAGTGAGCTGGCGGCCAATGCCGCTAATCCTGTTGGCTTAAGGTTCTTCGTGACCGTCACAGGGACTTTCCTCCTGGGGTTGATGCCGGGCTCAGCCTCCAGTTTAGTCAGTAGCAGCCGATAGAATTTCCGTCGTGGAGCCTGAGCAGAATGACCAGTTCCCCGACGTGGGTCTTCGGGAGCTCCGGCGCAGATGCATTATGCACGTGGACATGGACGCTTTCTTCGTCTCCGTGGAGCTGCGCACGCGTCCCGACCTCCTTGGAAAGCCTGTGATCGTCGGATTCCCGGCGGACCGTTCGGTAGTGCTGTCCGCCTCCTATGAGGCCCGGGCTTTTGGTGTGAAGTCGGCCATGCCCATGGCCTTAGCGGCAAGGATGTGTCCCCGCGCCATCATCATCGAACCGCGCCACAAGCTGTACTACGAAGTGTCGGCCCAGCTGATGGAGATCTTCGGGTCCATCACGGACCTCGTGGAGCCGTTGAGCGTCGACGAAGCATTCCTGGATGTGGGCGGGGCAATCCGCCGGTTGGGGTCGCCGCGCGCCATCGGCGAACTGATCCGGCGCCGGGTGGCGGCCGAGCTGGGCATCACGGCATCGGTGGGAATTGCCGCGAGCAAGTTTGTGGCCAAAATTGCCTCCACCAGATGCAAGCCCAATGGGCTGTTGCTGATTGGGCCGGATGAGACGGTGCCGTACCTGCACAGCCTGCCGGTGGGTGCCCTGTGGGGAATTGGAGCCAAGACCGCGGACGTCCTGGCCCGGATGGGCATCAGGACCGTGGCGGACGTGGCTGCCACCCCCGTGAGTTCCTTGAAGAAGATGCTCGGCGCCACGGGCGAACATGTGTACAGGCTCTCGTGGGGGATCGACCCGCGTCCGGTAACGCCGGTGCGGTTGGAAAAGAGCATAGGCGCGGAAGAAACCTTTGCCGTGGACACCGCCGACGACGCCATTATCGGCAGGGAACTGCTGCGCCTGGCCCACCGGACGGCCGGGCGCCTGCGCAGTTCAGGAATGGTGGCCCGGACAGTGGCACTGAAACTTCGCTACGCCGATTTCTCCACCATTACCCGGAGCCGCACCGTGCACACGCCCGTGGACAGCGCCCAGCTGCTCCATGGTGTGGCACTCCAGCTCCTGGAATCCCTGGGCCCGCGTCCCATGACCGTCCGGCTGGTGGGCATCCGGGCCGAGCAGCTCGAGGCGGCCGCGCAGACCTCCCTGCAGCTCAGCCTGGACCGCCGTGATGACAACTGGCGTGCCGCGGAACAGGCCCTGGACCAGGTCAGCCGGAAGTTCGGCACCAAATCGGTCTTGCCGGCCAGTCTGCTGGACCCCAGAGGCGGTTCCTGACACCCCGGATAGATCCGGCGCAGGGGGTTTCGGACGCACGAGGCCGTCTTTCAGAACGGCCCCCAACAAACTATCCTTATATGTACATAGTTTTCAGTTACTGCCGGACTTCTTGGACATACTGCCGTTCCAGTCGGTCTCATCCCGGTGTTCGTAAACCGCCAGCGTTGGCGGGGCGGGAACCTCCCGGTCATGCGGGTCGTTATTGGTGCAGGAGTACGGGATGGGACCAGCCCGGACGTTGGCCTACTAAAGGAGGTCGTGATGCCGCTCTCGGAGCACGAACAGAAGCTGCTTGAGCAGCTGGAGAAGCAGCTGCACGAGGACGATCCCAAGTTCGCGAATTCCATGGGATCGGATCCAGGCCGCTCCTGGTCCACCCGCCATGTGGTGATTGGCGTGCTGTGTGCCCTTGCAGGCATTGCGTTGCTCCTTGTCGGCGTTACTACCCAGCTCATCATCGTTGGTGTGCTGGGTTTCGTGGTGATGGGCGGCGGTGTGTACTTCGCCACCATGCGCAACGCATCCGGCGCCAAGGGGGGCCGTCCGTCGGGCCCGGGGAAGGCCGGCAAGCCCCGGAGTTCCTTTATGTCCAGCCTGGAGGAACGCTGGGACGAGCGTCGCCGCGACGACTCCTGAGGCACTGCCTCTGCTGACTGCACGCATCCCCGTGCTGAACTTCCCGCCCTGCTGACTGCCGCCCCTTGCCGCGCGGACCCTCCACTTTCCACCCCTCACCCCCTCCCTCCACGTCGCTCCCCGCAGGGACCATTGCAGAAGACCCGCCACGGCGGGTCTTCTGCGTTAACGGGGTTATGGCCTCCCGCCCGGGGGCACGAGCGCGGACTGGGCTGCCCGCCGGGCCGGCGTCGGGACACCGGCGGGCGATGGCCCTGGGGAAGCGTCGGACGGCGGCGTGACCCCGCCGTCGTCCGCTGCTCCTGCGTGCCCCCCGACGCCCCACCGGCCCTCCACTTCCATCCACCGCGCCATTCCGCGCCATTCCGCGCCGTTTGGGGCGATGATCCCCGGAAATGGTGCGATTTGAGGCCGTTTTGCGTTGACTGTGGGGGAAAGTGGAGTAATGTGGAGGACATAAGAGGGTAGTTGCAACATTAGGGGATGTGCAGTTCCTGACGGCAGACGGGCGGTGGGCCAGTGTTTCTGGGCACACATTCGCCACGCCTGGACGAAAAGGGCCGAATTATCCTCCCCGCAAAGTTCCGCGAGGAACTTGCCGCCGGGCTGGTTCTCACAAGGGGCCAGGAGCGTTGCATCTACGTCTTCAGTGAGCAGGAATTTGCGAGGGTTCACGAGCAAATGCGGGAGGCGCCCATCTCCTCCAAGCAGGCCCGTGACTACATTCGCGTCTTTCTCTCTGGAGCCTCGGACGAGGTACCTGACAAGCAGGGGCGCGTGACCATTCCGGCAGCGCTCCGGGAGTACGCGGGCCTCGGCAGGGAACTGGCCGTCATCGGCGCCGGAACCCGCGCCGAGATCTGGGACGCCCAGGCCTGGAACGAGTACCTGGCAGAGAAGGAAACAGCCTTCTCCGAGACCGACGACGCCATTCCGGGGATTCTGTAATCACCCGGCCAGCCCCGACCCTCCGCTTCTTGTACGAGATCTCCAGCCGCCCATCGGCGACGTCAACCTGGCTCACTTCCCCGGAGCCAGGCGGACATGACGATAGGCGCGGATGGGGATCTGGCTCAAGAAGCACCACACCACACCCGCCGACTGAAAGGACGAAGGCATGAATGACCAGCCTAAGCCGACGTCCGAACGCCATGTGCCGGTCCTCAAGGACCGGTGCATCAATTTGTTGGCACCAGGTTTCCAAGCTGCCCGGCTCAGGGGCGAGACCCCGATAGCCATCGATGCCACGCTTGGCATGGGCGGCCACTCGGAAGCCATGCTGGAGCGCTTCCCTGACCTGCACCTGATCGGCATTGACCGTGACGAAGAGGCCCTGGCGCTGGCCGGGGAACGGCTGGCCCGCTTCGCCGGCCGCACCGACCTGGTGCACGCCGTCTACGACGAAATCGCCGATGTCCTCGAAGACCTGGGCGTCGCCGAAGTCCACGGTATCCTGATGGACCTCGGCGTCTCCTCGCTGCAACTGGACGAGCGCGAGCGTGGCTTTGCCTACTCCTTTGATGCGCCGCTGGACATGAGGATGGACACCAGCCGCGGACAGACCGCGGCTGATGTGGTCAACAACTACAGCGAAGAGGATCTCGTCAGGATCATCCGGAAATGGGGCGAGGAGAAATTCGCCGGCCGGATCGCCAACAGGATCGTCGCTGCGCGGGCAGCTAAGCCTTTCGCCACCACCGGCGAACTCGTGGAGCAGATCCGCGCCGTCGTTCCGGCAGCCGCCGCCAAATCCGGCGGCCATCCGGCAAAGAGGACCTTCCAGGCACTGCGGATCGAAGTCAACGAGGAGCTCGACGTACTGGAGCGGGCCGTCCCTGCGGCCGTGGACGCCATCGCCCTTGGCGGACGGATCGTGGTGATGTCCTACCACTCCCTGGAGGACAAGATCGTCAAGTCCGTTTTTCAGGCCGGCTCCAAATCCTCCGCCCCGCTGGGATTCCCGGTGGAGCTGGAGGAACACAAAGCGGTCCTTAAGACACTGACCAAGGGCACGGAAGTTCCCACCGCCGCGGAAATCGCCGAAAACCCCCGCGCCGCCTCCGCCAGGTTGCGGGCCGTCGAACGTATCAGAGCCAGGAGAGAAGCATGAGCACTGCCGCCGCCAAGAACTTCCCGGTCCTCTCCGGCAGCAACGCCCCGGCTCTCAGGACCCAGGCTTCCGGCCCGGTCCGCAAGGAACGTACGCCCCTGTCCGTGGTGCGGTCGGCGCCGAAGAAACGCCGCGCCCCGTTTGTGGTGATGTGTTTCGCCCTGCTCGCCGTTGCCCTGATGGCAGTCCTGGTTCTCAACATCTCGGTGTCCACGTCCCAGTACCAGCTCGTGGAACTAAGGGGCAAGCAAAGTACTCTCACCAAACAGAACCAGGATCTGACACAGCAGCTGCAGAACTTCGAAGCTCCCCAGAATCTGGCGGCCAAGGCCGCAGACTTGGGAATGGTAGCTTCCACGGTGAAGGGCCAGATCGATCTTTCAACCCTCGCTGTCACGGGCAAGGCAACACCGGCCGTGAAGGGCGGCGCTGCAGTGGCAGTAATCCCGGCTCCGGCAGTAGCCGGGGTGCTTACAGTTGTTCCGCCGGCGTCAACGTCGGAGCCGCTGCTGAACCGCAAGCCTGTCGCAGAAGCACCTGCGCAGGCAGCGGCTGCCCCGGCGGCTCCGGCTGAGGTTCCGGCCGCAGTGCCGTCTCCGCCGGTACCTGCAGTGGAACTCCACGGCGGATCGGTTCCGGCGCCGGAACAGAAGGTGCCGGGGCAGTAGCTGACAGCCGCTGAAAAGCAGCCCGTCAGGCATATCGGCCAGGCAAACCGCCAGGCACCACATCAGGCAACAAGGCGAGCAGCAAGGGAATTTGGGTGGCGCAGAGGACCGGCAAGGCAAAAAGCGGCAAGGAGCCCAACGCCACCAAACGGCTGCGCCTCGGCCTGGGCATCATGCTGACCCTGCTCCTGGTAGTCGGCGGCAAGCTGTTTATGGTCCAGGGCCTGGACGTGGGCGGCATGGCGGCCGCTGCCCTCGACTACCGTATGCGTGAGACCACTCTCCCCGCTGAGCGCGGCAGCATCCTGGACGCCAACGGTACCGTCCTGGCCAACAGCGTCATCCGGTACAACGTGGTGGTGGACCAGACCGTCAACACCAAGACCGAAACTTTCAAACGGCTGGCCAAGGTGGACGGCAAGGACAAACTCGTGGACGTCAGCCGGGAACAGGGGCTGAAGGACCTCGCCCTGGTGCTGGGCATGGACCTGGACGCCATCCGCGAGGCAGTTACCGGTAAATCGCGCTATTACATTGTGGCGAAGGACCTGAAGCCGGACGTCGAAGACAGGGTCTCGAAGCTCAGCATCCCCGGCGTGGACACGGTGGGCGTCAGCAAGCGTGTCTACCCCAACGGGTCGGTGGCCGGCGGAATCATCGGTTTCCTCCAGGACGGCACCACGGGCCAGGCCGGCATCGAGCAGACCCAGGACGGCCTGCTGCGCGGTACGGACGGAAAACGGCTCTTCGAAATCGGTGCCGACGGCCTCAGGATTCCCGTCGGCGTGGATGAGCTGACACCTCCCGAGGACGGCAAGGACGTCAGGCTCACCCTGAATTCGGACCTCCAGTATTTTGCCCAGCAGGCCATCCAGAGCTCCACCAACAACCAGGGCGCCGAATGGGGCGTGATCGTGGTGATGGATGCCAAGACCGGTGACATCGTGGCGATGGCGGACTCCAACGCCCCGGATCCCAACGAACCCGGCAGGGTGGCGGCCAAGGACAGGGGAGTCCGGTCCGTGACCGCCGCTTACGAGCCGGGCTCAGTAGAGAAAATGATCACTGCCGCGGCCCTGATCGAGGAAGGAAAGTCCAGCCCGCTGGATACTTTCACCCTGGGCCCCTCCTACACTGTGGACGGCCAGACGTTCACGGACGCTTTTACGCACGGCACCGAGGAACGCACGCTGGCCGGCATCCTGGGCTGGTCCATGAATACCGGCACCGTGGCGGCCGGTTCGCGGCTCACCAAGGAGCAGCGCTACGACTGGCTGCGGAAATTTGGCATCGGTGAGGCGCCGGACATCGGACTGCCCGCTACGGCTTCCGGGATCCTGGCGCCTCCGGACCAGTGGGACAGCCGCCAGCAGTACACCGTACTGTTCGGCCAGGGCGTTTCCCAGTCCACCCTGCAGACAGTCCGTGCATTCCAAACGATCGCCAACAACGGCGTGATGCTCCAGCCCCGCCTCATCGACTCATACATCTCGGGCGACGGCGCCGAAGAAAAAGTTGCGCCGCAACCGTCCCGGCAGGTGGTGTCGGACAACACCGCGAAACAGGTGCGGGACATCCTGGAGAGCGCAGTCACCGAAGGCCAGATCAAGGACGCCGCCATTGACGGCTACCGTGTGGGCGCCAAGACCGGTACCTCTGAATCTCCCTGCGACGACGGGAAGTCCGGCTTCTGCGGCTACACGGCCTCCATCGTCGGAATGGCACCGATGGATGATCCCCGGTTTATTGTTGAGGTTGTACTGCAGCGTCCCAAAGGCAACATCTACGGTATTACGCAGGGGCCGGTGTTCCGCTCGGTCATGAGCCAGGCACTGCGCACCTACAACGTCCAGCCGTCCACGGGCGAACCCGCCAGGCTGCCGCAGTACGCCAAGTAATAACCCGTCAGGCAGTAATACTTTCAGCGCCCGTTCCGGGAACAGTTTCCCGCGGGCACGAGCCACTAGCACCATCGGAGATCCCCTTGTCAGAGCAGAACGCACCAGGCAGCCATTCCGGGCCGGCGGGGGAACCAACCGCGGCCCGGTTCAGGCCAACAGCCGTGGCTGCGGTCAGGCTGGACAGCATCGGTGAAGCCATCGGCATCCCTGTACCCGGCGCGTCCGCCGCCATCGGCATTACGGGGATATCGCTGAACTCCCGCACCGTTGAACCCGGTGACCTGTATGTGGCGCTGCCCGGCGCCACCCGCCACGGCGCGGATTTTGTGTCCCAGGCTGTGGACAGGGGTGCCGTTGCCGTCCTGACCGACGACGCCGGGGCGAGGCTCGTAGCCCTCTCGGCAGACACCGCCGTACCCGTTTTGGTGGTGGACGGACCACGCAATGTGGTGGGACCGCTGTCTGCCATGATCTACCAAAGCCAGCCGTCCGCCGGCCAGCCACCACGCCTGTTCGGAGTGACCGGCACCAACGGCAAAACCACCACAACGTACTTCATCAACGCCCTGCTGCGCTCCCTGGGGCAACGGGCCGGGTTGATCGGGACCATCGAAATCGTCGCTGGCGGCGATCCTGTTCCCAGCCTGCTGACCACTCCCGAGTCCACCGACGTCCATGGCCTGCTGGCCCTGATGCGCGAGCGGGGACTGGACGCAGCGTCCATGGAAGTCTCCTCCCATGCGGTCGCCTTCCAGCGTGTTGACGGAGTGGTCTTCGACGTCGCCGGCTTCACCAACCTCACCCAGGACCATTTGGACCTGCACGGCACCATGGAGGAGTACTTCGCCACCAAGGCGGAGCTGTTTACGCCTCGCCGCGCCCGCGCTGCCGTTGTTACGGTCGACGACGAATGGGGCCGGACGCTGGCCTCGGCTGCCCAAATACCGGTCACCACCCTCGCCACCTCACCGGATGGTGCTTCCGCGGACTGGACGGTGAGCAGCACAGCAGCGCGGGGCCTGGGTACCGAGTTCACGCTGAGCGGGCCCGGCAGCCGTGTGCTCCAGGTCCACACCGGCCTGCCCGGAGCCTTCAACGTCGCCAACGCAGCCCTGGCTACCGTTATGGTCCTTGCCAGTGGGTTTGACGCCGCAACCGTCCAGGCGGCCATCACCGCCCATGACCCCTTTACCGTTGCCGTACCAGGCCGCATGCAACTGGTCTCCAGCCAGCCCGCCGCCGTCGTCGATTTTGCCCACAACACCGATGCGCTGGCACGGGCGCTCGAAGCGGTCCGATCGCCCGCTGACGGTTCCCGGGTGATTGTGGTATTCGGTGCCACAGGACAGCGGGACCAGGGCAAACGGCCGGCCATGGGTGCCATCGCCGCCCAGCTCGCCGACGTGGTCATTGTCACCGATGACGACCCCCATGATGAGGACGCAGCAGCCATCCGCGCTGACGTGCTCGCCGGCGCCCGTGCCGCACAGGAACGGGAAGGGGCCGGGTGCGTCATCGAAGAGGTCCATCCACGGGATGTGGCCATTCGACGGGCCGTTGAACTGGCCCGCGCCCAGGACACCATCCTGGTTGCCGGCCGCGGACACGAGGTCTGGCAGGAGGTCAAGGGAGTCAACCTTGCCCTCGATGACCGGGTTGAACTCCGGAACGCCTTGACAGCCCGGGGATTCACCGTTCTCCCAGCCGACCGGATAGAGTCCTAGACCGAGATGATTGCATTTACTGCGGCGGAGATCGCCGAAATTACAGCCGGGCGCCTGGACGCCGATCCGGGGATCACGCCGCTGTCGGTGGTCACCGATTCACGCGAGGCGTCCCCCGGGACGCTCTACGTCGCGAAGCCCGGCGAGTTCGCGGACGGGCACGACTTTGTCGCGGCCGCCTTCAGCCAGGGCGCGGTACTGGGCCTTGCGGAGCGCCCCGTCACCGGGCCGGACGGCGTCGGCTACCCCGCCGTCATCGTTAAGGACGCAGTGCTCGCCATGGGTGCACTCGCCGCCGAAGCCGTCCGCCGCATGCGCGCCGCCAAGGCCGCTTCCGGCGAGATCCTGACAGTCATCGGCATTACCGGTTCGGCCGGGAAAACCACCACCAAGGACCTGCTCGCGGGAATCCTGGCAACCCACGGCGCCACCGTTGCCCCCCAAGGTTCCTACAACGGCGAGGTGGGCGTGCCCCTCACCGTCTTCCAGGCTTCTGCCGAGACGCGCTACCTCGTGATCGAGATGGGCGCCACCGGCATCGGGCATATCCGCTACCTTGCCGACATGGTCAAACCGGACATCGGCGTAGTCCTTTGCGTGGGCACCGCCCATGCGGGGGAGTTCGGCGGCGTGGAAAACATCGTGCTTGCCAAGGGCGAGCTCGTGGAGGCACTGGCTCCCACCGGAACCGCCATCCTGAACCTCGACGACGACCGGGTTGCCGGCATGCGCTCCCGCACCGGCGCCGCCGTACTGGGCTTCTCGGCCGAAGGGCACCCCGACGCTGCCGTACGGGCAGACAATGCCGACACCAACCCCGCGGGCAATCCTGAATTCGACCTCGTCCTTCCCGGCGCCGACGCGGCCGTCCACGTCAGCAGCCGCCTCATCGGGGCACACCACACCGGAAATCTCCTTGCCGCCGCAGCGGCGGCTCACGCAGCAGGCCTGCCGGCCTCGGACATCGCGGCGTCCCTCAGCACCCAGTCAGCGGCCAGCCGCTGGCGCATGGAACGCACCGAACGCCCGGACGGTGTCACCGTCATCAACGACGCCTACAACGCCAATCCCGAGTCCATGCGGGCCGCCCTGCGAACCCTGGCAGACCTTGGCCGCGGCCGCCGCACCTGGGCAGTCCTGGGCGCCATGCTCGAACTGGGCCCGGATTCGATCCGCGAGCACACCGCCGTAGGCACGCAGGTGGTACGCCTGAACATTTCCCGTCTGGTGGTGGTTGGCCAGGAGGCGCGGGCGCTGTACGTGTCCGCCGTCCAGGAAGGCTCGTGGGGGGATGAATGTGTGTTCGCCGAAACCGCCGAGGACGCCTACACGCTCCTCAGCGCGGAGCTTGAACCGGGTGACCTGGTGCTCTTCAAGTCCTCCAACAGCGTAGGGCTGAGGCACCTGGGCGATCGGATAGCATTACCCCCACACACCATGGAACCTGCCGATGAAGGGAGCAAGTTGCTGTGATTGCACTACTTATCGGCGCAGGGCTTGCCCTGCTGTTCGCTCTGGTGGGCACACCACTGTTTATCCGCCTGCTGGTGCGCAAGAGCTACGGACAGTTCATCCGGGATGACGGACCCACCTCGCACCACACCAAACGCGGCACGCCCACCATGGGCGGAACCGTCGTGGTGGGAGCGGTTCTGCTCAGCTATGGGCTGACCCACCTGATCATGTGGCTGATGAACCCCGCCTCGGCCGGCCCCTCGGCGTCCGCCCTCATCCTGCTGTTCCTCATGGTGGGCATGGGACTGGTGGGCTTCCTCGACGACTTCATCAAGATCTCCCGCCAACGAAGCCTGGGGCTGGACGCCAAGGCCAAGCTCATCCTCCAGGCCGCAGTAGGCATCGGCTTCGCTATCCTGGCACTGAACTTCCCCGACTCCGACGGCCTGACGCCGGCGTCCACCAAGATCTCCCTGGTCCGCGACATCCCGTGGCTGGACCTTGCCTTCGGCGGCACGGTCATTGGTGCAATTCTCTTTGTCCTCTGGTCCAACCTGATAGTCACGGCAGCAACCAACGGCGTGAACCTGACGGACGGCCTGGACGGCCTGGCGGCCGGCGCCTCGGTCATGGTCTTCGGCGCATATACCCTGATGGGAATATGGCAAAACAACCAGGCCTGCGGCTCGCCCCGCGAAGCCGGCAGTGGTTGCTATTCGGTCCGCGACCCCTTGGACCTGGCACTCCTGGCGGCAATCCTCAGCGCGGCCCTGGTGGGTTTTCTCTGGTGGAACACCTCACCGGCCAAGATCTTTATGGGCGATACCGGCTCGTTGGCCATCGGCGGAGCCATTGCCGGCTTTGCCATCCTGTCCCGCACTGAACTGCTCCTGGGCATCGTCGGCGGCCTGTTCGTCCTGATCACCCTTTCGGTGATCATCCAGGTGGGCTACTTCAAAATCACCGGCGGAAAACGTGTCTTCAAGATGGCGCCGCTGCAGCACCACTTTGAGCTCAAAGGCTGGGCCGAAGTCACCGTTGTTGTCCGTTTCTGGATCCTGGGCGGGCTGTTCGTAGCCGTTGGCCTGGGCGTCTTCTACGCAGAATGGGTTGTGCTCCTGTGACCGTTTCCGTCCGCCTGCAGAACCTTGTCAGCTGGGACTCCGACTGGGCCGGACTCCGTGTTGTTGTCACCGGCATCGGTGTCTCCGGATTCGCTGCCGCGGACACCCTGATCGAACTCGGTGCCCGGGTTGTGGTGGTGGACGCCGCAAGCACAGAAACCGCCCGGGCCCAGGCTGAGACGCTGAAGATTGTGGGCGCAGCTGACGTCCTCCTCGGCGATGACGCCGTCACCAGGGTCCCGAAGGTGGACGGCAGTTTCCCCGACCTCATCGTCACCTCACCGGGCTGGCGGCCCGACCAGGCCCTCCTGGCCGCTGCGGCACGGGCGCACATCCCGGTGTGGGGCGATGTGGAGCTTGCCTGGCGGCTGCGGGTCCGCGCAGGCCATAAAACCGCTGACTGGCTCACCATCACCGGCACGAACGGCAAGACCACCACGGTTGGCCTGACGGCGTCGATGCTGCAGGCCGCCGGCCTGAAGGCCATTGCCGTGGGCAATGTGGGCACCCCGATCCTCGATGCCCTGCGGGACCCCGTTGAGTACGACGTGTTCGCGGTGGAGCTCTCCAGCTTCCAGCTGCACTGGGCCGAGTCACTGTCTCCTGTGGCCAGTGTCTGCCTCAACGTCGCCGAAGACCACGTCGACTGGCACGGCTCCTACAACTCGTACCTGGCCGACAAGGCAAAGGTCTACGCCCGGACACAAAAGGCCTGCATCTACAACGCCGAGCAGATCGAAACCGAGCGCATGGTCGAGGACGCCGATGTGATGGAGGGCTGCCGCGCGGTCGGATTCACCACGCTCACCCCGGCCGTCAGCATGCTCGGCGTGGTGGAAGGGCTCCTGGTGGACCGCGCCTTCATCGAACAGCGCAAGGACAGCGCTGCCGAGCTTGCCGCGATGACGGACCTGGGACAGTTCGCTCCCCGCCACATGGTGGCCAACGCCCTGGCCGCTGCCGCACTGGTCCGCGCCTACGGGGTGGATGCCCAGGCAGTCCGCCGGGGCATCCAGGACTATGTCCCCGGCAACCACCGGATCCAGCCGGTCGCCCGGCACAACGGTGTGTTGTGGGTCAACGATTCCAAAGCCACCAACCCGCACGCCGCCGCAGCATCGCTGGCTGCCTTCAAGGACGTCATCTGGATTGCCGGTGGCCTGTCCAAGGGGGTCAGCTACGACGAGCTCATCCAGGGGCAGGCGGCCCGGCTCAAGGCCGTCGTCCTCATCGGTACGGACACCGCGCCGCTGGCCGATGCCCTGGAGCGACACGCACCGGATGTCCCCGTGATCATCACCCCGGCGGGCCACACTGAAAATATGCACACTGCCGCATCGGGCGGAGCCATCGCGGGCGACTCTCCTGTTTCCGGGGAGGACGTGATGTCCCGGGCCGTTGCGTCAGCGGCACAGCTGGCCGGATCAGGCGATACCGTGCTGATGGCACCGGCAGCTGCTTCCATGGATCAGTTCTCTTCCTACGCTCATCGCGGCAACGCCTTTATCGAAGCTGTCCGCGAGCTGGTGGAAGGGCAGGCCCAGACCGGCGAGGAGTAAGAATGGTCAGCACGCCCACCCGGCCCAAGGCCCCACAGCCGCGCGCCGGGAGACTCCCTTCGCCCGCAAAGCCCATCACCCTGCCTGTCCGGATCAGGGGCTGGTACCGCGGCTTTTGGTCTGCCCTGGAGGGAACTGGAACCTCCCGGAACGGCTCCACGTACTACCTCATCCTGGGCTCCACGCTGGCGCTCACGGCGATCGGCATCATGATGGTGCTCTCAGCCTCGAGCGTCGAATCCATCGCCGCCGGAAAATCGCCGTACGGTGACGCCCTCAAACAGGGCATGTTCGCCGCGATCGGTATCTTCGTGATGTTCGTGCTCTCACGCATCAACGTGGTGTGGCTCAAACGCCTGGCCTGGCCCGTCCTTGGCGCTGCGCTGGTGCTCCTTGTCCTGGTCCAGCTGGTGGGCGACGAAGTCAACGGCAACAAGAACTGGATCGACCTGGGCGGCATTACCTTCCAGCCCTCCGAAGCGTCCAAGCTGGCACTGGCCCTGTGGATGGCCACGGTGCTTGCCATGAAAGGAAAGCTGCTCCGGCTGTGGCAACACGTGCTGATCCCCGCGGTGCCCCTGGCAGGCGCGGTGATCGGCCTGGTGCTGTGGGGCAACGACCTCGGCACGGCCATGATCATCATGATGATCACCGCCGCCGCCCTGTTCTTCGCCGGCGTGCCGCTCTACATGTTCGGTTTCGCCGCCATCCTCGGCGCCGCCGGGGCCGGCCTGATGGCCGTTACCAGTTCGAACCGGATGTGCCGCATCACCTCCTGGTGGACCGGCCAGTCCTGCGCCGACGGGATCGATGCCAACTACCAGGCCACCAACGGCCTGTACGGGCTTGCCTCCGGCGGCTGGTTCGGCGTGGGCCTTGGCCAAAGCCGGCAGAAGTACAGCTGGATTCCGGAAGCCCACAACGACTTCATCTTCGCCATCATCGGCGAGGAACTCGGCCTGGTGGGCACCGTCGTCGTACTGGTGCTCTTTGCCATCCTCGGTGCCGCCATCTACCGCGTGGTCGTGGCGCAGGAGGACATGTTCCACCGCGTGTTGGCGGGAACCATCATGGTGTGGCTGCTCGGCCAGGCCACGGTTAATATGGCCGTGGTGACAGGCCTGATGCCCGTCATTGGTGTGCCCCTGCCGTTCATTTCGTACGGCGGTTCCGCGCTGCTGATGTCCCTGTGCGCAGTGGGGGTGGTGCTGTCGCTGGCCCGCGAACAGATGGCGCCCGCCATCCGGCCCAAGAGAATGCTGAAGTTCGGCACCAAAAAGGCCGGGAAAACTGCCCGAACCAAGACCGCAAGAAAGCGTACCTAGCACCAGATGACTTCCCAGAATCTCTCAATTGTCCTGGCGGGCGGCGGCACCGCCGGCCACATCAGCCCGCTCCTGGCCATCGCCTCCGCGCTCCGGGCTGCAGCACCGGGGTCCAGGCTGCTCGCTGTGGGTACGCCGGCGGGCATGGAAACCCGGCTGGTACCCGCGGCCGGCGTGGAGCTCGCCACCATTGACAGGGTGCCTTTTCCCCGGAAGCCTTCCCTGGACCTGCTGAAACTGCCCGCACGGCTGGCAGGGGCAGTACGGCAGTCCGGCCGTATCCTGGACGATTCCTCCGCCGACGTCCTGGTAGGCGTGGGCGGCTACGTGTGCACACCGATGTACCTTGCCGCCCGCCGCCGCGGGATTCCCATTGTGATTCACGAGGCCAACACACGTCCGGGCCTGGCCAACCGGGTGGGATCATTCCTGACCCGCCATGTGGCCACAGCCTTCGACACCACCCGGCTGCGGCACGCCCGCCATGTAGGAATGCCCATGCGGACCGAAATCTCCGGCCTGGACAGGGAGTCCGCCCGTGCCGCGGCCCGCGAGGCCCTGGGGCTGGACGCTGGCAAGCCCACCCTGATTGTGACCGGAGGGTCCTCTGGCGCGCAGAGCATCAACCGTGCCGTTGCAGCTGCGGCGGAGGCGCTTGGCACCGCCGGGATCCAGACGCTCCACATCACCGGCCGCGGCAAGACCGTTCCGGGGCCCGACGGCGGCCCGCTCGCCGCCGACGGGTACCGTCAGGTTGAGTACGTGGACGGGATGGAGAACGTGTACGCCGCCGCTGACGTGCTGCTGGCACGTTCCGGCGCCGCGACGGTCTGCGAGGTGGCCGCCGTTGGAGTTCCCGCCGTTTTCGTCCCGCTGCCCATCGGCAACGGCGAACAGGCACTCAACGCGGCCGGCCTGGTGGAAGCCGGCGGCGCCCTCCTTGTTCCGGACCGGGACTTCACCGCGGACTGGATCACGCGCGAGCTCATCCCGCTGACCGCCGATGCGGGCCGGCTGGAAACGATGGCCGCGAACTCCCGCCGGCTAGGTATCAGAAACGCCGACCAGCTGATGGCCGGCCTTGTCCTGGAAGCGGTCTCCGCATGATCCCCGCAAGCATCCGCAGCCAGGAGTCCCTGGGCCGTGTCCACTTCGTTGGCATCGGCGGAGTGGGAATGTCCGCCGTTGCCCGCATTATGGTGGCGCGCGGCGTCACCGTCAGCGGCTCCGACGCCAAGGACCTGCCGGTTATGGCCGAGTTGTCAGCCGCCGGTGCCCGCATCGCCGTGGGTTACGCCGCAGCAAACCTGGGCGATGCACAGACGGTGGTGGCAGGCTCGGCGATCCGTGCCGACAACCCCGAACTGGTGGCAGCCCGGGAATCCGGCTTGCCTGTGCTGCACCGGTCTGAGGCGCTGGCGGCCACCATGGGCGAGGACCTCGTGGTGACCGTCGCGGGAACCCACGGGAAATCCACCACCACCTCCATGATCACGGTCCTGCTCCAGGGTGCCGGACTCGAACCGTCCTTTGCGATTGGCGCGAACGTGCCTGCGCTCGGCGTCAATGCAGCCCACGGCGCCTCCGGTGTCTTTGTGGCCGAAGCTGACGAATCCGACGGATCCTTCCTGAACTACCGGCCACGGATCGCCGTGGTCACCAATGTGGAGCCGGACCACCTGGACCATTACGGTACCCCCGAAGCCGTGTACGAATCCTTTGACCGGTTCACCGCGCTGCTGCCGGCCGACGGCGTTTTGATCGCCTGTGCCGACGACGCCGGTGCCCTTGCCCTGGCAGAGCGCACCCAGGCCCGAGGCAACACCAGGGTGGTCCTCTACGGAACCTCGGACCGGTCCGATCTTGTCCTGCACGACGACGGCCCCGGGCACGTGGCGGTTTCCCCACCGGTCGCCGGCCGGCTGGCCCTGGAACTGCAGGTCCCCGGCCGGCACAACGCACTCAATGCAGCCGCCGCGGTGGCAGTGGCCCTGGAACTGGGTATCAGCGCGGACGTCGCAGTGCGGGCACTGGCTGGCTTCTCCGGGGCATCACGCCGATTTGAACTGAAGGGTGGGTCCCGCGGCATCCGCGTCTTTGATGACTACGCCCACCACCCCACCGAGGTGCGGGCGGCCCTGACCGCAGCGAGGTCCGTGGCAGGCGGACACCGCGTCCATGTGCTCTTCCAACCACACCTGTTTTCCCGCACCAGGGAATTCGCACGCGAATTCGCCGACGCGCTGGACCTCGCTGATACAGCACTGGTCCTGGATATCTACCCGGCCCGTGAGGATCCCATTCCCGGAGTCACCAGCCGGCTCATTACCGATCACCTGGGACCGGGCGGGCGCCTGGTTGAGCCCGGTGAAGCAGTGGCCGCCCTCGTTGCGGCCGCTACGCCGGGGGACATCATCCTGACCGTCGGAGCGGGGGACGTGACCGGCTTCGGCCCCCGGATCGTGCAGGCGCTCGATGGGTAGTCCACGCCGCCCCACCTACGCCCCGCCTTCCCGGCGGGAGCCGGCGGGGCGCCAGCCGGCCGTCAAGGCGCCGGGGCAGCCGGACGTCATCTCCGCCTCCAAGAGCGCGCCCCTGCCGGACGCGGCACCCGCGGGGCCGCGGAAGAAGCCGAAAAAGTCGGATCTGCCCCGCACCACGGAGGCGGCGCCTGACACCGGCGACAACGTGCTGGCGTTCCCCGAGCCGCCGGGAAAGCGCCGGAAGAGGCGCACCCTCATCACTCTCGGAACGTTCCTGGGGCTGGTTGCCATGCTGCTCGCAGCTGCCATTTTCTCGCCCATCCTGTCGGTGGGAACAATCTCGGTAACCGGGACGAAGCTGGTCACCACCGGCCAGGTCCAGGACGCTCTGGGTCCGCTGAAAGGCAAACCGCTTCCGCAGATCAGCGATGAGGAGGTGGGCAGGCTGCTTGAACCTCTGGTCCAGATCAAATCCGTCTCCACGCAGGCGCGGCCTCCTTCCGAGCTCGTGGTGGAGATCCGGGAACGCATCCCCGTGGCGTTGGTCAAGCAGGGGGAGCAGTACCAGCTGGTAGACGTGGACGGCGTGGTGCTGGCCGCCACCGCGGACGCTGCGTCGGTATCCCTTCCGGTGATCGACGGCGGCGCCGGCGCCATCGGCAAGGATCTGTTCCAGGCCACCGCCGCGGTCCTGGGCGCTCTCCCGCCGGATGTGCTGTCCAGGCTTTCCAACGCGTCGGCCCAGTCCGTGGATGCCGTGGAACTGAAGCTGGTAGACGGCCAGACCATTATTTGGGGCAACGCGGGGGAGAAGGAGCTCAAGGCCAAGGTGCTGGAGGCGTTGCTGAAAGTTCCCGCGGATCCTAAGAACCCCGTGCGCGTGTACGATGTGAGCGCGCCCCGGCATCCGGTGACGCGATGAAGGCACGCTCCGGGCAGGTTGCAATCTTTACCGTATTACCGCGACACGCGGTGCTGGTTATTGAATGTCCGAACCTTAGGAAATAGCGTTCCAGACATGAGTTACTTGACATAACTATAACCTTCAACTCGAAGGTTAAGGTTGCAAGCTTCAAGCCCGACTCCACAGTTTTCGCAATAGGACACGAACAAGGGACACGTAACGTGGCAGCTCCGCAGAATTACTTGGCCGTCATCAAGGTCGTCGGCATCGGCGGCGGTGGCGTGAACGCAGTCAACCGCATGATCGAGGTGGGCCTCCGGGGTGTCGAGTTTATCGCCATCAACACAGATGCGCAGGCGCTGCTGATGAGCGACGCCGACGTCAAGCTGGACGTCGGACGCGAACTGACCCGCGGGCTCGGTGCGGGGGCCAACCCTGAGGTGGGCAAGCAGGCTGCAGAGGACCACGCAGACGAGATCGAGGAAGTCATCCGCGGCGCAGACATGGTGTTCGTGACTGCCGGTGAAGGTGGCGGCACGGGTACCGGCGGCGCTCCCGTCGTGGCCCGCATTGCCCGCTCCCTGGGCGCCCTGACCATCGGTGTTGTCACCAGGCCGTTCACCTTCGAGGGTCGCCGCCGTGCAGGCTCCGCCGAGGCGGGCATTGACGCCCTCCGCGACGAAGTGGACACCCTGATCGTGATCCCGAACGACAGGCTCCTGTCCATCAGTGACCGCAACGTCTCCGTCCTGGACGCATTCCGCTCCGCTGACCAGGTCCTGCTGTCCGGTGTCCAGGGCATCACTGACCTCATTACCACCCCCGGCCTGATCAACCTCGACTTCGCTGACGTGAAGTCCGTGATGCAGGGCGCAGGTTCCGCATTGATGGGCATTGGCTCGGCGCGTGGCGAAGACCGCGCCGTGAAGGCCGCGGAACTCGCTATCGCCTCCCCGCTGCTGGAAGCCTCCATCGACGGAGCGCACGGTGTCCTGCTTTCCATCCAGGGCGGCTCCGACCTCGGCCTGTTCGAGATCAATGAGGCAGCCCGCCTGGTCCAGGAGGTGGCCCACCCTGAAGCGAACATCATCTTCGGTGCCGTCATCGACGACGCCCTCGGTGACGAGGCCCGGGTCACGGTTATTGCCGCAGGGTTCGACGACGTCAAGGCCACCTCGCCGTCCATGGACCAGTCCCAGCCCCATGTTGCGCCGCAGCGCCCCGCAGCAGCCCCCGCACCGGCCCAGGCTCCCACCCAGAGCGGCGGAAGCCACCAGCTGAACGCGCAGCCCGTCCACGCAGGCGTAGGCGCTTCAGGCCTGAGCAACTGGGGCCAGCAGCGCCCCTCGGCCATCCCTGCAGACTCCGGTTTCGACGTCGACCTTCCTTCCGTGGTGGAGCCGGATCTTTCGGGGAGTCGCGCGGATGACCTGGATGTCCCCGACTTCCTGAAGTAGGGCATGGCTTGTTCTTTTGGCGGGCTGAGGTTTCCCCCGGCGTGCAGGTGGCCTTCACGGATGTCCGTGCAGGCAACCTGGCCCTCCACGTGGGGGATGACCCCACCGACGTCCTGCGGCGCCGCGGGGCCCTTGAGGCCGCCGCGGACCTGGCCCCTGGATCCCTGCGGTTTATGGACCAGGTGCACGGCAGAACCGTTGAATTGATGGAGTCCGGCACGCCGGCCCCCACGGCGGACGGCATGGTCTCGCATGGGCTGCCGCTCGCGGTGATGGTGGCAGACTGCATCCCCGCGGTGCTCGTGGGACAAGGGCAGGACGGTCCGGTCCTGGCTGCTGTGCACGCAGGCCGGCCGGGGATAGCAAATGGCATCCTGACGGCAGCCGTTGAACGGATGAAGGAAGCCGGCGCCACCGGCATCCGCGCCTGGCTCGGCCCCTCAATTTGCGGCAACTGCTATGAAGTTCCGGAAGAATTGCGTGCCCAGGTGGCCCGGCAGGTGCCGTCAACCTGGGCGACCACCACGTGGGGAACTGCTGCGCTGGATCTTCCCGCCGGCGCACGCAGCCAACTGGAAGCGGCCGGCGTCGGTATTGAATACGCCGGGCCGTGCACGCGGGAAAGTAACGAACTGTTCTCCTACCGGCGGTCCGCCGGCACCGGACGGTTCGCCGGGCTGGTGTGGTCAGGGGATACGGAATGACGACGGACGGCTCAGCGCGGACGTCGGACCTCGCGGAGCGCCTGGCGGCGGTGCAGCGTCGAATCGACGCCGCCGCAACGAAGGCGGGCCGTACCGGTGACCTGCCCACGCTGATTGTGGTCACCAAGTTCCATCCCGCCGATGACATCAGGCGCCTCGCTGCCCTGGGCGTTCGCGACGTGGGTGAAAACAGGGACCAGGAAGCCTCGGCCAAGGCCGCGGAACTGGCCGAGCTCAAGCTCAACTGGCATTTCGTCGGACAGTTGCAGAGCAAAAAAGCAAAATCCGTGGCCAGGTATGCCCATGCCATCCACTCCATCGACCGGCCCGGCCTGGTTGATGGCCTGCAGCGGGCCATCGCCGTGGAGCAGGAGGGGACAGGCCGTGGGGCTTTGCGGTGCTTCATCCAGGTCAGCCTCGACGACGACGCGGGAGCCCACCGTGGCGGCGCCGCACCCAACAATGTCCCGATGCTGGCCGACCGGATTGCCGGTGCCGCCGGGCTTGACCTCGCCGGTGTGATGGCCGTTGCCCCCCTGGGTGGGAACCCGGAGGCGGCGTTCGAAAAACTGGCCGCCATCTCGGCGTCGCTCGTGGCCTCACACCCGGCCGCCATCGGCATCTCTGCGGGGATGAGCCAGGATCTCGAGGCGGCCATCAGGTTCGGGGCGACACACCTGAGAATCGGCTCCGATATTCTCGGATCGCGTCCCGCCGTGGGGTAGCGTCAAGCACATAGGAAGCGAGTGGCGGGGGATTCCAGTGCTGTCAAGTTATTGGGCGGCCCGCCTACGGACACGATTAGGAGTCGACCATGGCCGGCGCTCTGCGCAAGACAATGATCTATCTTGGGCTCGCCGATGGCGATGAACATTACGAGTCCGAGCACACTACAACACGTAAGGACGAGGACGATTCGATGGACGCTGAGCGCGAGGAACGCCGGGCCCCGGCACCGGTCCGCGACGTCAGCCGCGAATCGTCACACGCCCCTGAAGAGGAATACCGCGCACCCGTGACCCCCATCAAGCGTGCGGCCTCGAGCCGCGAGGAAACGTCCGGACTTCGGCAGATCACCACGATCCACCCGCGGTCCTACAACGACGCCAAGCTCATCGGTGAGAGTTTCCGCGACGGCATTCCAGTCATCATGAACGTCACCGACATGGGCGAAGCCGACGCCAAGCGGCTCGTGGACTTTTCGGCAGGCCTGGTGTTCGGCCTCCGGGGCAGCATCGAGCGGGTCACGAACAAGGTCTTCCTGCTCTCACCGTCGTACATTGAGGTTATTGGTGACGACAAAAAGGCCAGCGAGACCCAGGCAAGCTTTTTCAACCAAAGCTAGCCACAAAGCTTATTGCTGATGCCAGGCAGGGACACCTGTCTGGCATCTGTGCTGAAATAGACAAGAATCATTGGCAGGGCACCGCGGTGCCGGGATATGGACATGGAGATATGAGTTAAGTCATGGGAATTGTTTTCGGACTTGTCTATATCGCCCTGCTCCTGTTCTTTGTGGCACTGATCATCCGCCTCGTCTTCGACTGGGTCCAGATGTTTGCCAGGGAGTGGCGGCCCCGTGGTGCCGCCCTCGTGACGGCCCACACGGTGTATTCGGTGACCGATCCGCCGCTCAAGGGGCTCCGGCGCGTGATCCCCCCGCTCCGGCTCGGCGGCGTGACGCTGGACCTCGGATTCCTGGTCCTTTTCATCGCCGTCAGCGTTGCAATGGCGGTGACCAGGGGTTTCGCGTAATCTTCGACAAGACCTAGCAACTCAGGCGACGTTCCTGCAAACGAACTTGTCCCTGTGGCGCGAAAGAAATCTCCGGTTTGACACCCAGTGTTGAATTAGAGGAACCAGACAAATTTTAGGTACCGTAGTTTTGACGGCCGGAAGGCCTACTGACTAACTAGACCAATGAGGTGACCAGATGGCTTTGACGCCAGAAGACGTTGTCAACAAGCGCTTTCAGCCGACCAAGTTCCGCGAAGGCTACGACCAGGACGAGGTTGACGACTTCCTGGACGAGATCGTTGTGGAACTGAGGCGCCTGAACCAGGAGAACGACGAGCTCCGCAAGAAGCTTGCCGAATCCGGTTCCGCCGTGCCGGCCAGCTCCGCTGGAGCCGCCCCGGTGGTTGAGAAGGTCCCCGCGCCCGTCAAGGCTGACAAGGTCGAGGCCCCGGCAAAGGCCGAGGCCGAAACCAAGGCTCCCGAGGCCGCCAAGAAGAAGGAAGCCGAACCGGCAGCAGCCGTTGCAGCCGTACCGGCAGCAGCTCCGGCACCGGCCGCCGGAAGCAGCGTTTCGGCCGAGTCTGCCGCCGGCCTCCTGGCCATGGCACAGCAGATGCACGACCGTCACGTCGCCGATGGCCAGTCCCAGAAGGACAAGATCATTGCCGAAGCCCAGATCGAGGCCAGCAGCCTGGTCAACGATGCCCAGGAGAAGTCACGCAAGATCCTGGGTGCCTTGGAGCAGCAGCGCTCCGTCCTGGAACGCAAGGTAGAGCAGCTCCGCGGATTCGAACGCGATTACCGCTCGCGCCTGAAGGCCTACATCGAAGGCCAGTTGCGCGACCTGGACGCCCGCGGTTCAGTCGCAGCCCCTGAGGTGGAAGCGAACTAGTCCGTCAAGCACGTATTCTGAAAGCCGGTGGCTGGGGATTCCTCGGCCGCCGGCTTTTGTGATTAACATCGGTTTTCCAAATGAAAGCACCATGACTGACGAACTTGCCGCTGACGCTGCGCCCCCTGCTCCTTCCTCCTCCCGTAAAGGGAAGAGGCTCCTGCTGTCGCTTTTCGCGGGCTTTGCCGTCTTCGCCTACGCCTTTGACCAGCTGACAAAAATCTGGGTGACCACGTCCATGGTGGAAGGGGAGCGTATCCCCGTGCTGCCGCCATTCCTGCACTGGTACTTAATCCGGAATTCCGGGGCGGCCTTCTCCATCGGAGAGAACGTGACATGGGTGTTTTCCATCATCATGGCCGGGGTTTCCATTGCCATCCTGTTCCAGGTCCGCAAACTCGGCTCCGCCTGGTGGGCGCTGGCCTTGGGACTGCTCCTTGGCGGTGCGCTGGGCAATCTGACTGACCGCCTGTTTCGGGAACCTTCCTTCGGCATGGGGCACGTGGTGGACTTCATCCAGCTGCCAAACTTTGCCATCTTCAACATCGCCGACTCCGCGGTGGTTTCCGCCGTCTCCATCATCTGTATCCTGACGCTGCGCGGGATCTCGCTGGACGGGTCACGGCACGTCGCGGTGCCGAAGCAGAAAACTGACGATGCCTGAGCGCGTGGTGGTGGCCGATGAATTCGGTGGCAAGCGGGCTGATGCCGGGCTCGCCGGGCTGATGGGGATATCCCGCTCCCTGGCGGCGACCCTCATTGCCGAAGGCAACGTGGCCAGCCGCGGCAAGAAGGTCGGAAAGTCTGCGCGCCTGGTGGCCGGGGATGTCCTGGAAGTGACGGTGCCTGAACGACGGGACCCGCTCGAAGTGGTGGAGGAAGTTGTGGAAGGCCTGAAGATCCTGCTCGACGACGACGATTTTGTTGTGGTGGACAAGCCGGTGGGGGTCGCCGCGCACCCGTCGCCAGGCTGGGTGGGTCCCACGGTGGTGGGCGGCCTCGCCGGTGCAGGCTACCGCATCTCCACCTCCGGTGCCCCGGAGCGGGTGGGCATCGTCCACAGGCTCGACGTCGGCACCTCCGGAGTGATGGTGGTGGCCAAAACGGAGCGCGCCTACACGGCCCTCAAGCGGGCCTTCAAGGAACGCACCGTGGACAAGGTGTACCACGCGGTGGTCCAAGGGCTGCCTGACCCGTTGGAGGGCACCATTGACGCCCCGATCGGCCGCCACCCGGGACACGACTGGCGCTTTGCGGTGGTTGAGGACGGCCGGCCGTCCGTCACCCACTACGAGGTGCTGGAAGCCTTCGGCAAGGCGACCCTGGTGGAGGTGCACTTGGAAACCGGGAGAACACACCAGATCCGAGTGCACTTTTCCGCCCTGCGCCACCCCTGCGCCGGTGACCTGACCTACGGCGCTGATCCGCGGCTGGCCGCAACCCTGGGCCTGACCCGGCAATGGCTGCATGCCCGCCAGCTCGGCTTTGACCACCCGGTTACCGGCGAGCGGGTGACCGTCACCAGCGAATATCCCCAGGACCTTGCCTACGCCCTGGAAGTCCTCGAGTCAGGGCAAGCCTAGCCATGACGGGCGGCCACCGCTCCGGCGGCCAGCGCATAGAATAGGGCGGTGACTTCCAGCAATGCCTCGTTCGTCCATCTCCACAACCACACCGAGTACTCGATGCTGGACGGCGCCGCCCGGCTGGGCGAGCTGTTCGATGAGACCGAACGCCTCGGCATGCCGGCGCTGGCCACCACCGACCACGGCTATCTGTTCGGGGCCTTCGATTTCTGGAAGCGGGCAACGGACCAGGGCATCAAACCGATCATTGGCGTCGAAGCCTATGTGACCCCCGGTACCGCGCGGACCGATAAGAGCCGCGTCCGCTGGGGAGAGGAACACCAGCGCAAGGACGATATCTCCGGCGGCGGTTCCTACACCCACATGACGCTGCTGAGCTACAACAACGCCGGCATGCGCAACCTCTTCCGGGCTTCGTCCATCGCCTCCCTGGATGCCGTCTTCGGCAAGTGGCCGAGGCTGGACCGCGAACTCCTGAACACCTATTCCGAAGGCCTGATCGCCACCACAGGCTGCCCCTCGGGAGAAGTCCAGACCCGGCTGCGCCTGGGCCAGTACCGCGAGGCCGTGGAAGCGGCTGCGGAGTTCCGGGACATCTTCGGCGCAGAAAACTACTTCTGCGAGCTGATGGACCACGGCCTGGACATCGAACGCCGGGTCACCGGGGACCTGCTGCGGCTGGCCAAGGAACTCAACCTCCCGCTGGTGGCCACCAACGACCTCCACTACACGCACGAGCACGATGCCAAGGCTCACGAGGCACTGCTCGCCATCCAGTCCGGGTCCACTCTGCTGGAACCCACCTACGACAATGGCGGATCCCGGTTCGCGTTCTCCGGCAGCGGCTACTACCTCAAGTCCCCGCAGGAAATGCGGGAACTGTTCAGGGACCACCCGGACGCGTGCGACAACACACTGCTGATCGCCGAACGCTGCGAAGTCTCGTTCAACACCGGCGCCAACTACATGCCGCGGTTCCCGTGCCCGCCGGGCGAAGACGAAACGTCCTGGCTGGTCAAGGAAGTAGCCGCCGGACTGGAGTTCCGTTACCCGGGCGGCGTGCCGGACAAGGTCCGCACGCAGGCGGACTATGAGCTGGAAGTTATTACCTCCATGGGGTTCCCCGGGTACTTCCTGGTGGTGGCAGATTTCATCAACTGGGCGAAGAACAACGGCATCCGGGTGGGCCCTGGCCGTGGTTCAGGCGCCGGTTCCATGGTGGCTTACGCCATGCGCATCACCGACCTCGACCCGCTGCACCACGGCCTCATCTTCGAACGCTTCCTCAACCCGGACCGCGTCTCCATGCCCGACTTCGACGTCGACTTCGATGACCGGCGCCGTTCCGAAGTCATCGACTACGTGACCCGGAAATACGGCGACGAGCGCGTGGCCATGATCGTCACCTACGGCACCATTAAGACCAAACAGGCGCTGAAGGATTCTTCCCGCGTGCTGGGCTACCCGTTCAGCATGGGCGAACAGCTCACCAAGGCGCTGCCGCCGGCGGTGATGGCCAAGGACATCCCGCTGGCGGACATCCAAAACCCGGAGGCCAAGCGCTACGGCGAAGCGGGCGATTTCCGCCAGCTCATCAGCACGGACCCGGAGGCCGCGAAGGTTTTTGAGACGGCCCTGGGCATCGAGGGCCTGAAGCGGCAGTGGGGTGTCCACGCGGCCGGCGTCATCATGTCCTCGGACCCGATCATCGACGTCATCCCCATCATGCGCCGCATCCAGGACGGCCAGGTCATTACCCAGTTCGACTACCCCACGTGTGAGGGCCTCGGCCTGATCAAGATGGACTTCCTGGGCCTGCGGAACCTGACGATCATTTCCGACGCCCTGGAGAACATCAAACTCAACCGGGGCCACGAACTGGACCTGGACAGCCTGGCCCTCGACGACGTCGCCTCCTATGAACTGTTGGCCCGCGGCGACACCCTGGGCGTGTTCCAGCTCGACGGCGGCCCCATGCGCTCGCTCCTGAAGCTGATGAAGCCGGACAACTTCGAAGACATCTCCGCTGTGCTGGCCCTCTACCGCCCCGGCCCCATGGGCGCCAACGCGCACACGGACTATGCCCTGCGCAAGAACGGGGTGCAGCCTGTTGTTCCCATCCACCCGGAGCTTGAGGAACCGCTCAAAGAGATCCTGGGCGGCACGTTCGGCCTGATCGTCTACCAGGAACAGGTGATGGCCGTCGCGCAGAAACTGGCCGGCTACTCCCTCGGCCAGGCAGATATCCTGCGCCGTGCCATGGGCAAAAAGAAGAAGTCCGAGCTGGACAAACAGTTCGCCGGCTTCTCCCAGGGCATGCAGGACAACGGCTACTCCATGGAGGCCGTCAAGACACTCTGGGACATCCTCCTGCCGTTCTCCGACTACGCCTTCAACAAGGCGCACTCGGCCGCCTATGGCGTGATCTCGTACTGGACCGCCTACCTGAAAGCGCACTACGCGCCCGAGTACATGGCAGCCCTGCTGACCTCGGTGGGCGATGACAAGGACAAGTCGGCGATCTACCTCAACGAGTGCCGACGCATGGGCATCACCGTGCTGCCGCCGGACGTCAATGAATCGGCGCTGAACTTCACCCCTGTGGGCAACGACATCCGCTTTGGCATGGGCGCCATCCGCAACGTGGGCGTCAACGCGGTGGAAGCCATGGTGGTCGCGCGTGAAAAGGAAGGGGCGTATACGTCCTTCAAGGACTACCTGGTCAAGGTTCCCGCCGTGGTGTGCAACAAGCGCACCATTGAATCCTTGATCAAGGCCGGGGCGTTCGACTCCCTCAACCACCACCGGCGCGCGCTGGCGATGATCCACGAAGAGGCCATCGATTCGGTCATTACGCTCAAACGCAACGAGGCGATCGGACAGTTTGACCTGTTCGCCGGCTTCGAAGAAGCCGAGTCGGAGGCCTCGCTCAGCATTGAAATTCCTGACCTCCCGGAATGGGAGAAGAAGGACAAACTCTCCTTCGAACGGGACATGCTGGGCCTGTACGTCTCGGACCACCCGCTGCAGGGACTGGAGGGGCTGCTGAGCCAGCACGCAGACCAGAGCATTACCTCGATCATTGCCGACGACGGGCCGCATGACGGGGCGATCGTCACCATCTCGGGCATGATCACCTCGCTCAGCCGCAGGATCGCCAAAGCCAGCGGCAACGCGTACGCACGGGCCGAGATCGAGGACCTGGGCGGTTCCATCGAGGTGATGTTCTTCGGACAGGTCTACGGCCCCATTGCCTCAGTCCTTGCCGAGGACCTGGTGGTGGTGGTGAAAGGCCGGCTCCAGCGGCGGGATGACGGCGCCGTGGCACTGAACTGCATGGAGCTGAGCGTCCCCGACCTCAGCGAAGGGACCAACGGCCCCCTGCAGATCTCCATGCCCACCCACAAGGCCACCGAGATTGTGATCAGTGAGCTTGGCGATGTCCTACGGAACCATCGCGGAAATTCCGAAGTGCGGCTGCACCTGCAGGGCGATACGCGCACCGAAGTCATGGCGCTGCCGGTCCACCTCAGGGTAAACCCGAGTCCGTCCCTGTTTGGGGACCTGAAAGTGTTGCTCGGGCCAACCTGCCTGGATTATTAGATTTCGTAGTCCAGCGGTACGGGCTGGCCGTAGCTGCCCCCGTGGTACAGGAGGGGCGAGCCGTCCTCGCCTACGGCACCGTCCACTACTTCCACGACCACCACGGCGTTGTTCTCAAACGAGAGCCGCATCTGGATCTTGCCGATCAGCCAGCCGGCCACGTCCTTCAGGACCGGGACCTCATGGGGACCCAGTTCCCAGTGGTCGCCACCAAACCGGTCCGTGGTCCGCGCAAAGCGGTCTGCCAGGGCCTGGTTTTCCAGGCCAAGCATGTGGACACCGAGGTGAGTGGCGTTGGCCACAGCCGGCCAGGAGCTTGAGCTGCGAGCCATGTTGAACGTGAACCGCGGCGGCTGGGCCGAGAGCGAGGCCACGGAGGTGGCGGTAAAACCGTACGGCTGGCCCTGATAGTTCACCGTAATGATGGCCACGCCGGCGGCGTGCCGCCGGAACATTTCCTTGAACGTGCCCTCAAACGGTGCTGGATCTGACATGGTAAAAGTGCTCCCTGGAAAATGGTGACGTGGACTCTTCCTTAAGGGTATAAGTCCCGCCCGGGCACGGCGGAATCGGCAGACCTGCCACGTCATGTGATGGCAGGCGCCGAAGCTTTGTTAAGGTTTGTTTCATGGACGAACAAATCGGCAGCCGATCCCCGGGCCTCCCCTGGAAGTGGCTGATGTGGCCCGCGGCCGCGGGGGTTCCCGTGGGCCTGTTCTGGTGGCTGCTCGCGCCGGGCGGGCTCAACCTGGTCACCCGCAATCCGGCCCTCGCTGTGGGGACCAACCCCGAGGTGTGGCTGCCCCGGGACCTGACTCTGGGCGGCCTGCTGGTGTTTGCAGGCTGCCTGGTGGCCGTCTTCCTCACCGACAAAGGCGGCCGGGCGGCCCAACCGGCGTTCCTCCTCAGCCTGGCCGGCGGACTGGCCGGCGCACTGATCGCCTGGCAGGTAGGGGTCGCTGCCGGCATGCTGTGGGGCGGGCCGGTGGATGCCTCGCTTAATCCCAGTGTGGCCTTCTCGCTCCGCTCCTTGTCGGTGCTGCTGCTGTGGCCGGCCGCCACGGCCGTTTCAGTGTTTGCCCTGAGCCTTCTGAACCTGCTCCGGCAGGGGCCCGGCAGCGGCGGCCCGACGTTCGCCGGGGGCGCGGCGCCCGGCGCGTAAAATGGACCGGTGACCATTTCTCCTGAATCTCCAGCAACCCAGACAACCGCAACCGTCAGCTTCCGGACGGTCGACCTCCGGGGACGGGGCCTGACGCTGGCGGGCATGCGCGCCGCCGTACCCCGCGCCCGGCAGAACACGGTGGCGGATGCGGAAGAGAAGGTGCTGGACATCATCAAAGCCGTCCGGCAGGACGGGTTCGGTGCACTGCGCGATCTGGCCCTGCGGTTTGACGGCGTGGACCAGGCACACCCACGGGTACCGGCCGAATCGCTGGCCAGGGCCCTGGCGGAACTGGACCCGGCCGTACGGAGCGCGCTGGAGGAATCCATCAGCCGTGCCCGGCAGTTCGCGGACGGCCAGCGGCCGCGCAATGTGGACGTCGAACTGGGCGACGGCGCACTGGTCAGCCAGAACTGGGTGCCGGTTTCGCGGGTGGGGCTGTACGTGCCCGGCGGCCTGGCCGTCTACCCGTCGTCGGTCATTATGAACGTTGTCCCGGCACTGGCTGCGGGCGTGGAATCCATTGCACTGGCCTCGCCTCCGCAGAAGGACTTTGGCGGACTTCCGCACCCCACCATCCTGGCGGCAGCCGCCCTGCTCGGCATCAGCGAGGTGTATGCCATCGGAGGCGCACAGGCCATTGCTGCGTTCGCATACGGCATCGAAGCGGGCGATGCGGGACCGGCACTGGAACCGGTGGATGTTGTCACCGGACCGGGCAACATTTTTGTGGCCACGGCGAAGCGTCTGGTGAAGGGTGTGGTGGGCATCGACTCGGAAGCCGGCACTACGGAAATTGCCATCCTCGCCGATTCGTCCGCCAGGCCGGACCTGGTGGCCGCCGACCTGATCAGCCAGGCCGAACATGACCCCAAAGCCGCCTCGGTACTCATCACCGATTCAGAGGATCTCGCCGCAGCCGTCCGTGCCGAGCTTGACCGGCAGGCAGCGCAGACCAAGCACTCACAGCGTGTGGTGGAGGCACTCTCCGGCCCGCAGTCCGGCGTCGTCCTGGTGGAGGACCTGGAACAGGGCATCGCGGCCTGCGACGCGTATGCGGCCGAGCACCTGGAGATCATGACGGCGGACGCACCGGCGGTGGCCGCCAGGATCAGGAACGCCGGCGCCATCTTTGTGGGGGACTACAGCCCTGTGAGCCTCGGGGACTACTGTGCGGGGTCCAACCACGTACTGCCGACCAGCGGCACGGCGGCGTTTTCGTCCGGGCTGAATGTGACCACGTTCCTGCGCGCCATCCAGGTGGTCAACTACAGCCGGGCCGCCCTGCATGAAGTCAGCGGCCACATCGTGAGCCTCGCCGGTGCCGAGGACCTGCCGGCCCATGGTGAGGCGGTCACAGTGCGCTTCGGCGGCAGGTCCTGACGCCGCCTCCACCGGCATGAAGTACTACATGTAGTCCGTGCAGACACTACATGTAGTATTTAGTGCCCTTCCTGTGCCGTAAGATGCTGTGGTAGGAAGCCAGCTGACAACAGAGGGAGGCGACACCATGTACTGTCCGTTCTGCCGCAATCCGGACTCCCGCGTTGTGGACAGCCGCATGGCCGATGACGGCTCGGCCATCAGGCGCCGCCGCCAGTGCCCGGAGTGCGGCCGCAGATTCACCACCGTGGAAACCACCAGCCTCTCGGTCATCAAACGCTCGGGCGTCGGTGAACCGTTCAGTCGGAGCAAGGTCATCAACGGTGTCCGCAAGGCCTGCCAGGGCCGCCCGGTGAGCGAGGATGACCTCGCGCTGCTGGCCCAGGAGGTGGAGGAGCAGATCCGGGCCTCGGGTGCCGCGGAGATCGAAGCGCATGAAGTGGGTCTGGTGATCCTGGGGCCGCTGCAGAAGCTGGACCAGGTGGCCTACCTGCGCTTCGCCAGCGTCTACCAGGCCTTCGAATCCCTGGAAGACTTCGAAACCGCCATCGCGTTGCTTCGCCACGAATCCGCGGCTGATGCTGCCGGACGGTCCGTTAAGGGTGCCAGGAAGTCCGAAAAGAGCGCCCTGTAGGAATTCGGTCCCCGCAGGTCAGCCGGGCGGGCGGGCCGCTGCCCTGTGGCACCGGCGACGATCAGCGCCGGTGCCACAGCAGGAACAGCCCCGGCTATTTAGTGAGTTTATGCTTGACGGCGATCTCGGCGGCGGCGCCCACAATTCCTGCCTCGTTCTTCAACTCGGCTGGCACGATGGGGGTCCGCAGCTTCAGCTGGGGCAGGTATTCGTCCGCGCGTTTGGAGATTCCGCCGCCCACAATGAAGAGTTCGGGGGAGAACAGGAACTCGACGTGGGAGAAGTACCGCTGCAGCAGCACGCTGTATTCGTCCCAGCTGAGGCCGTCCCGCTCGCGTGCCACAGCCGAGGCCTTGGTCTCGGCATCAAAGCCATCAATCTCGAGGTGGCCCAGTTCCGCATTGGGCACCAGTTTCCCGTCGAAGATAAAGGCCGAGCCGATCCCGGTCCCCAAGGTAATGACCAGGACGGTGCCGTCGATCCCGGCGCCGGCACCATACCGTGCTTCAGCCAGTCCTGCAGCGTCGGCGTCGTTGATGACTTCGACCGGCCGTCCCAGGCGGGCGGTGAGCAGGGCATCAATATCCGTGTTGAGCCAGCTCTTGTCCACGTTGGCCGCGGAATGGACTACTCCGTGCTGGATGATGCCGGGGAATGTCACACCAACCGGCGAATTGGCATCCGGAGCCTCGGGACGGCTGGAGAGTTCGGCTACCACCTGCGCCACAACATCGGCCACGGCTTGAGGCGTGGCCGGCTGGGGTGTGGGTACACGGAAGCGTTCGCCCAGGAGTTTGCCCTTCTTCAGGTCGACGATGCCGCCCTTGATTCCGGTGCCGCCGATGTCGATGCCGATCAGCGGTGCGTTCTTGTGCGACTTCTCGTCCTTCTTGGCCAATGTTGTTCCGTTCGTGGCAGGGCGGGCAGGCCGGGCGGCTGACCGGGGATCCAGGGGGATGTCAGGGGAGGGTGAGGATTTCCGCGCCGGTCTCCGTGACCAGCAGGGTGTGCTCAAACTGGGCACTGCGCTTGTGGTCGCGGGTGACGACGGTCCAGTCGTCCTCCCACATGTCCCATTCGATGGTGCCGAGCGTCAGCATGGGTTCAATGGTGAACACCATGCCGGCCTCGATCACGGTGTTGTAGGCCGGGGCGGCATCGTAGTGCGGGATGATCAGGCCGGTGTGGAAGGCCTCGCCCACGCCGTGGCCGGTGAAGTCCCGCACCACGCCGTAACCGAACCGCTTGGCGTAAGACTGGATGGCCCGGCCAATGACGTTGATTTCGCGTCCTGGCGCCACGGCCTTGATGGCACGGTTCAGGGATTCCTGCGTGCGCTCAACCAGCAGGCGCGATTCTTCATCCACGTCGCCCACCAGGAAGGTGTAGTTGGTGTCGCCGTGGACGCCGTTGATAAAGGCGGTGATGTCGATGTTGATAATGTCGCCGTCCTGGACCACTGTGCTGTCCGGAATGCCGTGGCAGATGACTTCATTCAGTGATGAACAGAGTGACTTCGGGAATCCCCGGTACCCCAGGGTGGACGGGTAGGCCTGGTGGTCCAGCAGGAACTCGTGGCCCACCCTGTCGAGTTGGTCCGTGGTCACCCCTGGCACGATGTGCTTTCCCACCTCAACGATGGCCTGGGCCGCGATCCTGCCCGCAACGCGGATTTTCTCGATGGTCTCGGCCGATTTGACCTCTGAACCGTTGAACTTTGCCGGTCCTGGCTTGCCGACGTATTCCGGGCGCGGTATGGACGCCGGAACGGGCAGCTGCGGGCTGACTGTTCCCCGGGTAAGCGTGCCGGTGGGTGCAGTTGAGGCAAGGGAAGGCATAGATTGATCATATAAGGCACCGCGGAACGCCCTGTAACGTGGAAGCCCAACCTGCGCCCGTCGGACGTTAAGTTACGGGGGTCACAGTCAGCGCGTGCGGCCGAGAGGACGAAGGAGCAGTCATGACCGAGTATTGGTATAACGTGAACACCCACGAGGTGGAAGAAGACGCCCTCTCGGACTGGAGCCAGCTGATAGGCCCCTATAAGACGCGCGAGGAAGCCGAGCACGCCCTCGAAAAAGTCAAAGCCCGCAATGAGGCGTGGGAAAAGGGCGACGAGGACTAACCGCAAGGAGGCACGACATGGCTGAACTTAGGCCGGAATACGCAGGGCTGTGGCGCTTTGATCCGGCGCACACGCGCATCGGCTTTTCCACCCGCCACGCAATGGTGACCAAAGTCCGCGGAGCTTTCAACGAGTTCGCAGGCACCATCACCGTCGACCCGGACGCCCCTGAACGCTCAGGCGTGCAGCTGGCCATCAACGTCGCGAGCATTGATACCCGCAATGCCGACCGTGACCAGCATCTGCGGACCAACGACTTCTTTGACGCGCCCCAGTTCCCGGAGATCACGTTCGTGAGTGACCGCGTTGACCAGGTGGACGAGGGCCATTTCATCGTCAGCGGCGCCGTGACGATTCGCGGTACTACCCGTGAGATTTCAATCCCGATCGACTTTGTCGGTGTTGAACGGGATCCCATGGGGAACCTGAGGGCTGGCTTCGAAGGGTCGCGCCGCATCAACCGCCAGGACTTCGGGCTCAAATGGAATACCACCCTGGACTCGGGCGGCGTGCTGGTCTCGGACAAGATCACCCTGGAGTTCGAGGTGTCCGCCATTAAAGTCGAAGACGGCGCCACGGCCTCAGGGGAGTAGCGCCGTCCCTGCAAGGGGTTCCTTTAGAAGGAGTGCTCGGGGCCGGGGAACTGTCCCGAGCGGACTTCGTCCCCATAGACCTTTGCGGCGTCGCTGAGGGTGGTGCGGAGATCGGCGTACTGCTTCACAAACTTCGCCATCCGGCCGCCCCGGAGCCCGGCCATGTCCTGCCAGACCAGCACCTGCCCCGTGGTTGCGCTACCGGCGCCAATTCCGACGGTGGGCACGTCGATGGCGGCGTCGACGGCGGCGGCGGTCTCCGCCGGCACCATTTCCATCAGAACGCTGAACGCCCCTGCTTCAGCCAGCGCCACGGCGTCGTCAATAAGGCGCTGGGCGTCATCGCCGCGGCCCTGGACCCGGTAGCCGCCCAAAGCGTGCTCACTTTGCGGGGTGAAGCCGATGTGTGCCATGACCGGAACGCCGGCCTGGACCATGGCGCGGACTGTCTCCGCGTAAAACTTCCCGCCCTCGATCTTGACGGCATGCGCCAGGCCTTCCTTGAGGAACCGGACGCCGGTGGCCACGGCCTGCTGGGCGGAGACTTCATAGCTGCCGAACGGCAGGTCGGCCACCACCATGGCCCGCTTGGCTGAGCGTGCCACGGCGCGGCAGAGCGGCAGGAGCTCGTCCACCGTCACCGGCAGGCTGGTCTCGTTGCCAAACACGTTGTTGGACGCGGAGTCCCCCACCAGGAGCACCTCGATGCCGGCCTGGTCGAAGATCTCGGCACTGTACTGCTCATAGGCGGTCAGCATGGCGAATTTGGTGCCGTCCCGTTTTGCCTGCTGAAGATGGTGGACGCGGACCTTGGCGGCCGGCTTTGCAGCAACGCCCGACGACGGCGCCTGCGCCGGTGCGGGCCCGTTTCCGTAGGGTGCGGATACGTCAGCGGACGCGCTTGGGTCGGAGCTAGTGGTTGAGGCCATGGCTAGAGCGTAGTGCGGCGGGGTGTGTCCTAGCCACCCGCGGCCGTGACACAACGTGTGATACGCGCCATAACGCAACGGGCGGCGGCCACCCTTTTTGCCGCCATCGGGCTGCCAAAGCGGGGATGCCGATGTTAACCCTGTGTTACGCGCGGCGGCGGCTCCCGCATTGGGCGGAATTGCTGAGTAAAGTGATGGTGAACTGCTGCCGGCTGCCGCTCCCGCGGACCCGGAGCGTGAACGTTGACCGGAGAAGAGGCCACCATGGACCGCCAGCAAGAGTTTGTCCTGCGCACGATTGAGGAGCGCGACATACGTTTCGTACGTTTGTGGTTCACCGACGTCGTAGGTTCACTTAAGTCCGTGGCGCTCGCGCCGGCGGAAGTCGAAGGCGCCTTCGAGGAAGGCCTTGGCTTCGATGGATCCGCCATCGAAGGCCTGGCCCGGGTTTTCGAATCCGACATGCTGGCGCAGCCGGACCCGTCCACGTTCCAGATCCTGCCATGGCGCGGTGAAACCGAGCAGACATCCCGGATGTTCTGCGACATCCTGACCCCCGACGGCGAACCGTCTGCCGCGGATCCCCGGAACGTCCTCAAGCGCACGCTGGCCAAGGCAGCCGACATGGGCTTCACCTGCTACACCCACCCGGAAATCGAGTTCTACCTCCTCAAGTCCCAGGAACCGGGCCCGGATGGCTCACCCATCCCGGTGGACGAGGGCGGCTACTTCGACCACGTGCCCGGCGGCGTGGCCCAGGATTTCCGCCGCACGGCCGTGACCATGCTGGAGTCGGTGGGCATTTCGGTGGAATTCAGCCACCACGAAGCCGGACCGGGCCAGAACGAAATTGACCTCCGCTACGCCGATGCCCTTCAAACGGCGGACAACATCATGACGTTCCGCACGGTTGTCAAGGAAGTGGCCCTGCAGCAGGGCACCTATGCAACGTTTATGCCCAAGCCCTTCACCGAGCACCCGGGCTCCGGCATGCACACGCACTTCTCGCTGTTTGAGGGTGACGCCAACGCGTTCTACGAGGCCGGCGCAGAGTTCCAGCTCTCCAAGACGGCGCGCCAGTTCATCGCCGGCATCCTCAAGCATGCCCCGGAATTCACGGCGGTGACCAACCAGTTCGTCAACTCCTACAAGCGGCTCTGGGGTGGCGGCGAAGCCCCGAGCTACTTGAGCTGGGGCCACAACAACCGGTCGGCGCTGGTACGCGTGCCGCTGTACAAGCCCGGCAAGGGTCAGTCGGCCCGGATCGAGTACCGCGGCATCGATTCGGCCGCCAATCCGTACCTCGCCTACGCGGTCCTGCTGGGCGCAGGACTGAAGGGTATCGAGGAAGGCTACGAGCTTCCCGCTGCGGCGGAGGATGATGTTTGGTCGCTGAGTTCGGCCGAGCGGCGTGCCATGGGGCATGATCCGCTGCCCGCGAGCCTCCACGACGCCATCCGGTCCATGGAGGACTCGGAACTGATGCCGCAGATTCTGGGCGAACAGGTTTTTGAGCACTTCCTGCGCAACAAGCGTGCGGAGTGGCAGGACTACCGGCTTCAGGTGACTCCCTACGAACTGCAGCGCAACCTCGGCATTCTCTAGGCGGCGGCCTTGAGCCTCGCCCGCCGCCTGATCTCGGCCGGCTTCAGCGACCTGGAGAAGGGTGAGAGATTCCTGGCTGCGCCCGAATTGGGCGGCCTGGACCAGGACAGGATCTTTGCCGGCCTGCAGATGGCGGCCAACCCGGACGCGGCACTGCAGTCCCTGGTCCGCCTGATTGAGAAGCACCCGGCATTGCGTGAGCTGGCTGCTGCCGACCCTGAAACCAGCGAGCCAATGTACCGTGTGCTGGGCGCTTCTGAAGCGCTGGGCGAATTCCTGATCCGGCATCCGGAGCACCTGGTGGCCTTCGAGGTCACGGCCAGCCCCGAACCCCTGCCGGCGGACCCGGAACAGCTGCGCGCGGCGCTGCTGGCCTCGGTCCGGGCGGACCCGTGGCAGTCCAGGCCGCTGGCCGGAATCACCGGCGGTGAGGCGTATGCGGCCCTGCGGACCGCGTACCGCCGCGGGGTGGTGGACCTTGCCGTCAAGGACCTGTGCGCCGCCGATCCGCTGGACTTTATGCCCGCCGTCGGGGCTGAGCTGGCCGACCTGGCCGGGGCCGCCATCGAGGCCGCCCTGGCCGTGTCCCGGGCGGAAGCCGCCGAACAGTTCAGCCCCGCGGAGGTGGCAGGCGTTGGCCTGGCCGTCATTGGCATGGGCAAATGTGGTGCCCGCGAACTGAACTACATTTCCGACGTCGACGTCATCTACGTGATCGACGCCGGCGACCTTGAGGATGCCCGGGCCATCACCATCGGTACGGCCCTGGCAGCCGGAATCTCCCGGGCCATCTCCTCGGTGGCCCGCGAACCCGGTCTGTGGGAAGTGGACGCCAACCTTCGGCCGGAAGGAAAGTCCGGGCCGCTGGTGCGGACCCTGGCTTCGCACGAAAGCTATTACGCCCGCTGGGCGGAGAGCTGGGAGTTCCAGGCCCTGTTGAAGGCCCGGACCATTGCCGGCGACCGTGAACTCGGTAAACGTTACGAGCAGGCAGTGGCGCCGCTCATCTGGAGTTCCGCCGGGCGCGAGGGTTTCGTTGAATCGGTGCAGGCCATGCGCCGCCGGGTCACCGAACATATTCCGGCTGCTGAAGAACAGCGCCAGATCAAACTCGGCAGGGGCGGCCTGCGCGATGTCGAGTTCACCGTCCAGTTGCTCCAGCTGGTGCACGGCAAATCCGACGAAACCTTGCGCCAGCGTGACACCACGGCCGCCATCACAGCGCTTTCGGCCGGCGGCTACATTGGCCGGACCGATGCCGCCGCCTTCGACCAGGCCTACCGTTACCTGCGGCTCCTGGAACACCGGATCCAGCTTTTCCAGCTCCGCCGGACCCACCTGATGCCAGTCAGTCAGGCCGCCCTCCGCGCCCTCGCCAAGGCCGTTCTGGGACCGTTTTCCACCGACCGGCCGCATCCGGATGCGCTGCTGGCACAGTGGCAAAAGACCAAACGGTCCGTCCGGGAACTGCACGAACGGATCTTCTACCGGCCGCTCCTGAACACAGCCGCCAAACTCAGCAGCGAGGACGCCAGGCTGACGCCGGAGGCAGCCCAGGGCCGCCTCGCCGCGCTCGGGTACGGCGACCCAAAGGGCGCCATGAGGCATATCGAGGCGCTCACCGCCGGGGTCAGCCGCCGGGCCGCGCTGCAGCGCCAGCTGCTGCCCATCCTGCTGGACTGGCTCGCCGAAGGGGTGGATCCCGACGCCGGGCTCCTCGCTTTCAGGCGGGTCAGCGAGGCGCTGGGAACCACCCACTGGTACCTGGGGATGCTCCGGGACTCCTCCGCCGCGGCGGAGCGGCTGTGCCACGTTCTCTCCAATTCCCGGCTGATTGCCGACCTGCTGGAGGTGTCGCCGGAATCGGTGGCCTGGCTGGGCAACGACAAAGACCTTGTGCCGCTTGGTTTTGAAGCCCAATGGCAGGAAATCACTGCCAAAATGTCACGCCACTCCGATCCCGAAAACGCCATGCGGCTGATCAGGCTGATCCGGCGGCGTGAGATACTCCGGATAGCCATTGCCGATTCTGCCGGCCTGCTCAACCAGGACGAGGTAGGTGCGGCCCTTGCGGACACCGACAGGGCTGCGGTCCTGGGGGCCCTCCGGGTGGCCGAAGGCATCGTGTCCGCCAAGGGGCCGCTCAAGACCGCCATGCTGATTGTGGCCATGGGCCGGCAGGGCGGACGCGAGATCGGCTACGGTTCCGACGCTGACGTGATGTACGTGCACAGGGCCCTGCCCGGCTACACGGAAGAGGAAGCCCAGGAGCATGCGGCCCGGATAGTGGCCAAGGTCTCCGCACTCCTGACGCAGCCGCTCAAGCCGGCCATCATGGCCGAACGGGTCCTGCAGATGGACGCGGACCTTCGCCCGGAAGGCAAGAACGGCGCCATGGTGCGCTCCCTGGATTCCTTCGCGGAGTACTACCGCAGGTGGTCCCTGATCTGGGAGGCCCAGGCGCTGCTCCGGGCCCGGCCGATGGCTGGAGATGACCTCCTGGCCGGCGATTTTATGGCCCTCATTGATCCCATCAGGTACCCGGAAAACATTTCGGAGCATGATGTCCGTGAAGTGCGCCGGGTCAAGGCGCGCGTGGAGTCCGAGCGGCTGCCCCGCGGCGCCGATCCGGCCCGCCACCTCAAGCTGGGGCGCGGGGGCCTGAGCGACGTCGAATGGCTGGTGCAGCTCCTGCAGCTCCAGTACGCGGGCCGCCACCCGGAGCTGCGGACCACGTCCACGGTGGAGGCCCTCGAAGCCGCGGCGTCCCTGGGGCTGCTGACCGCAGCCGACGCAGAGCTCCTCGCCGGCGCCTGGCGGCTCGCCAGCCGGATCCGGTCAGCCAACGTGATCTGGACCGGCAGGGCCTCGGACCTTCTGCCGTCGTCCCGGCGTGACCTCGAAGCCGTGGCACGGTGGTGCGGCTACGAGTCCGGCCACGCTGCCACCCTCGAAGAGGACTACCTCCGCCTGAGCCGGCGGGCCCGCGCAGTCTTCGAGAGGGTGTTCTACGGCCACTAGCCGGCCCGCCGCAACGCGGCTGCCCTGCAGACAGCCATGGCGCCGCGGTGCTACCTTGGGGCGCATGGCTACGCAAATCTACGTGAACCTGCCCGTCAAGGATCTGAAGCGATCCGTCGATTTCTTTACCGCCCTCGGCTTCACTTTCAACCCGGACTACACCGACGAGAACGCGACCTGCATGATCGTCAACGACAACGCGTTTGTCATGCTGCTCGTGGAAGGGTTCTTTAAGACCTTCACGCACAAGGACGTGGCTGATGCCACCGGTTCCACCGAGGCCATCATGGCCTATTCCGTGGACAGTCGGGAGGCTGTGGACGAAACAGTCCGCAAGGCCGTCGCCGCCGGCGGTACGCCGTCGCAGGAAGTCCAGGACTACGGTTTTATGTACAACCACAGTTTCCAGGACCCGGACGGGCATCTTTGGGAAGTGATGTGGATGGATCCGGCAGGCCCGTCCGCCGAGGCAGCGCCTGCCGGGGCAGCGGAAACGCCGGCCACCTGAGTCCCGGGGTCGAGTCCGTCTGGCTCATCTCCCTGGACGACCTGGGGCCGGATGCGTGCGCCATCCAGCTGGGCTCCGTTGCCCTCCTGGAGCTCGCGCCGGGGCAGCAGCGGTTTGTGGGTGACCCGCTGCGGATGGCCCTCGCAGGGCTTGCTGAAGCGTCCCGGCGGCCCTATGTCATCGAATCCGGGGGAGAAGCCGTGGGAGTGCTCACTCTGCAGGCGGGGGCAGCCCGGCTGGCCGGCTGGCGTAACGATCATTCAGCGTGGCTGCTGCGGGGATTCCTCATCGACCGGCGGCGGCAGGGCAGCGGACTGGGGCAGCTGGCAGCGGCAGCGGCGGTGGAGGCGGCTGCGAAACTGACGGCCAGGCTCGGAAGCGGCGAGGCCGGCGTCGTGCTTTCAGTCAATGAGGCCAACCCTGCGGGCCTGGCGGCCTACCGCAACGCCGGCTTCGTCGACCATGGACAGTACCTCGGCGGGAGTGCGGGGCCGCAGCGGATCATGTATTGCGGATTCGCGGAGTAATGTGGCCGGAAGCTGCCGCCACAATTGCCTCCGGCCTCACTTTGGCCGATCATGTGGAATGGCGGTGTTCTTCAATCCTTGTTGGGGGGAAGGCTTGAAAAGTCTTCGTCTCGGGGAGCACATGTCAGGGGGCTGGCTCCCGGTCTCAGCACGTCTGGAGTCAGCCTCCACCTCTGCCGTTGTGGAGATGAACTGAACGAAAAAGTCCGCCCGGGCTGCGCGGCATGGATGCCGGCAGTCCGGGCGGACTTCGTTGGACTGCAGGTACTCAGTCCCGGGGTGTCTTAGACGCCGTAGTAGAGCTCGAACTCGTACGGGTTGGGGCGCAGCGACAGCGGCTTGATTTCGTTCTCGTACTTGTACTCGATCCAGGTGTCGATCAGGTCCTGGGTGAAGACTCCACCGGCCTGCAGGAACTCGTTGTCCTCGCGCAGTGCCTCGAGGGCTTCTTCCAGGGTTCCCGGAGCCTTGGGGATGTCCTTGGCTTCCTCGGCGGGGAGCTCGTAGAGGTCCTTGTCGATGGGTGCGGGCGGTTCGATGCGGTTGCGGATGCCGTCAATGCCGGCCATCAGCTGGGCGGCGAAGGCCAGGTACGGGTTGGAGGAGGGGTCCGGAGCGCGGAACTCGATGCGCTTGGCCTTCGGGTTGGAACCCGTGATGGGGATGCGGATACCGGCGGAGCGGTTGCCCTGCGAGTACACCATGTTGACCGGAGCTTCGAAGCCCTTGACCAGGCGGCGGTAGGAGTTCACGGTGGGGTTGGTGAAGGCCAGCACGGCGTCTGCGTGCTTGAGCAGGCCGCCGATGTACCAGCGGGCGGTGTCGGAGAGGCCGGCGTAGCCCTTCTCGTCGTAGAACAGCGGTTCGCCGTTGCTCCACAGCGACTGGTGGCAGTGCATGCCCGAGCCGTTGTCACCGAAGACCGGCTTCGGCATGAAGGTGACGGACTTGCCCCAGGCGTCGGCCGTGTTCTTGATGACGTACTTGAACTTCTGGAGGTCATCGGCAGCGTGCGTCAGGGTGGTGAACTTGTAGTTGATTTCAGCCTGGCCGGCGGAGCCAACCTCGTGGTGGCTGCGCTCGACCTCAAGGCCGGCCTCGTCCAGGGCAACACACATGGCGTCGCGCAGGTCGGCCTGCTTGTCGGTGGGGGAAACCGGGAAGTAGCCGCCCTTGACGGGGGTCTTGTAGCCGAGGTTTCCGCCTTCTTCTTCGCGGCCGGTGTTCCAGTGTGCTTCTTCGGAATCGATCTTGTAGAAGCTGCCCTGCGGGGAGGACTGGTACTGGACGTTGTCGAAGACGAAGAATTCTGCTTCGGGAGCAAAGAACGCGGTGTCTGCGATGCCGGTGGAGGCGAGGTAGGCCTCAGCCTTTTCGGCCACGCCCCGCGGGTCGCGGTGGTAGGGGTCACCAGTGCGCGGGTTCACGATGGAGAAGTTCAGCGCGAGGGTCTTTTCCATGCGGAAAGTGTCCAGGAATGCGGTAGTGACGTCCGGGATCAGCTGCATGTCCGATTCGGCGATGCCCTGGAAGCCGCGAATGGAGGATCCGTCGAAGAGCTGGCCGTTGACAAAGAAATCAGCGTCAACGCTCTTGGCCGGCACGTTGAAGTGCTGCTGGACGCCGGGGAGGTCGGTGAAGCGGATATCGACGAACTTAATATCTTCGTCCTTGATGAACTTGAGGACTTCGTCCGCATTCTTGAACATCTATGCTCCTAACGCATATGTAAATAGCTGGCTGGCAAGCCATCTGGTCCAGCGCAATCCGAAAGGCAGGGAAACAAAGTTTCCCTGCCTTGGGTCCCGTCTGGGGCAATTGCTTGAAACTGTTACCAACCTTATGGACACGTCATTTCCCGACAGTGTCCGCATTGTTTCGGGCAGGTTACAGAAATGCCCTGATCAGGCAACGGTATCGGCTGTCCGCACCGCGGTCCAGCGGCTTCCACTCTGTGAACGGTGACGAGTCGGTAAGCTTGGACGGTGGTAGATCGTAACGACATCGGCTCCTGGCTCACCGGCCCTGACACCTCAGGCATCTCAAAATACCCCGGCGAGCGTTTGGGGCTGCCCGAATCCGGTCCTGGATCGATCGCGCGCGCTGGCCGCCGCATTGTGGCCATCATGCTGGACTGGGGACTGGCCCTGCTGATCAGCAACTTTGCCTTTGGCGGTGATTCCTGGGCCACGCTGGCCATCTTCGCCGCGGAACAGATGGTGCTTGTAGGCACCCTCGGCTACAGCATCGGACACCGGATCATGGGGATCCACGTGGTCCGGCTGGGCGGGGCTCCTGCCGGCCTCCTGGCCGGAGTGGTCCGGGCCGTGCTCCTGTGCCTCGTCATCCCGGCCGTCATCTTCGATCCGGACCACCGCGGCCTGCACGACAAGGCCATGAACACGGTGCTGGTCCGCCGCTAGACTCCGGCTGGTTCCCTGGCGGCTTCGGTGCGTGCCGCACTGTCCGAGAGGTAGCCGCGCTGTCCGGCCCAGCGCTCAAAAGCGATGGTCGCGAACGGGAAGACGGCTGAAATCCCGGCAAACAGCGCCACGGTGAACGGCCAGCGCTGAAGCCGCCACAGGGCGAGGGCCGCCACTCCGTAGCCCACAAACAGGGCGCCGTGAATGGGGCCGGCGATTTCCACGCCCAGCTCGCTGGTCTTGGCGATCCATTTGAAGTACATGCCCACCAGCAGCGCTGCCCAGCTGATGGCCTCGGCAACCGCCAGGATGCGGAAGGCGCGGATAACGATGGTCTTCAGCGGCATATTCATGGGCTTCTCCGTTCTCAGAAGGCGTCGGCGCACTGGCCGGCGCCATAAAAAGGACCGCCCCGGTCCCTGGCCTGAGCCGGAACCGGGGCGGTCCGAAAGTCCTAGCGTCCGCGGTTGGGACGCGCTTTGTAGGGGTCGATTCCCTTGGGGATGGGGAGGCGGTTACCGAGCGAGGAAATGCGTTTCGAAACAGCATTCACCTCAAGCTTGGTCAGTTCGTTCTTCAGCTTGCCCATCGTCTTGGCAACCTGGCTGATGGGAACCTGGCCCTCGCCGCGTCCGCTTTCGATGATGTGGACCGTCACGTTCGGCAGGATGCGGGCCAGGCGCTTGCGTTCGGCATCGAGCAGCGGCTTGACACGGACCGACGGACCTTCACTGACAAGGACGACGCCGGGACGGCCCACCGCGCGGAACACGGCGTCCTGCGTGCGGGGGTTGACGGCGACGGGCTGCTCCTCGGTGACCCAGCCGCGCTTGAGCGTGCCCAGCGCAGCACCTGACGCGCCGGGCTGGTTCTCAATCTGGGCGAACGCCGCACGTTCGGCGCGCCGGGACAGGATCAATGTGGCACCGAGCAGGCCCAGGGGGATTCCAATGAGCAGGCCGGTGATCCAGTTCTCCAGCAGCAAACCAACCACAAGGCCAACAAGCACCACGCCCAGGAAGACCAGCAGCATCAGCCACGGGACCATGGGGTCGTGGCGGCGGGTCATGGTGAAGACTTCGCCGATCTGCTTGAGCCGGCTGGGCTTCTTGACCTTTGCTTCTTTGGGCTTGCGCGAGAAGAGGCCACGCTTCGGGGCGCCGTCGGCCGTCGGTGCAGTGTTACTGGAATCAGGGGATTTCGCCATAGTGCCTCAATTCTACGTGATTTATGGCTGAGGGCC
>JAHFUZ010000040.1 GCA_023264815.1 Arthrobacter sp.
ATTTCGAGGCCGTCGTAGCCCCAGCCGGAAGCAAGCTTGGCGACTTCCTCGAAGGGCAGGTCGGCCCACTGGCCGGTGAACAGGGTGTACGGGCGGGGCATGGTCAGGCTCCTTCGGTGGCGCAGGAAGGTCCGGCAAGAGGACTGATGGAAGCCACGGAGAAGGGTACGGCCAGCAGGGACTGCACCCTGTCCACGAATTCCTTTACATGGGCTTCTTCGTTGTGGGCCTGCAGGTCACCGTGGCGGGCCCATCCCTCAATGAGGACGAACGTGCCCGGCCTGTGATCGTCAGCGAAGACGGTATATTCCAGGCATCCTGGGTCTTTTCGGCTCAAAGACTGCAATGAAATGAGTGCTTCACTTAGCGGTGCTTCCTGCCCGGGTTTTGCGATGAACACGGGCATTAACCAAACTTGCGCTTCTTGGCTGACTGTTGTGTGCGGCATGTTTCACGTCCTCGGGTGCTCGTGGGCCTGCGGGAGGGGCGGACTGGTCACCGCCCCTCCCCTTGGGTCATACGTTGATTTGCGGAACGTCAACCCAAGATTCTTTGGCAGCCGATTCGACGATTGCGTCGTCGATGAGAGCTACCTGATAGCCGTCGGCGAAGTTCGGGCTTACGCTGCCGCCTTCTGCGATGGCCTTGAAGAAGTCGTAGGCCTCGATGATCTTCGTTTCGCCGTATCCGATGCCGAGGGCCGGGATGGGCCAAAGTCCTTCGCCGTAGGGGTGTGCGGGCCCGGTGTAAACCGTTCGGAATCCCCTGCGGTCACTGGGGTCGGAAGCGAAGCAGACCTGCAGTTCATCGCGCCGCTCGTAGTTGAACACGATGCTTCCTTCGGTTCCGTGGATTTCGAAGGTGATGTAGTTGTTCCTTCCGTGGGCGTTGCGGGTTGCTTCCACCGAGCCCACGGCACCGTTGGCAAAGCGGATCATGGTCATGACCTCGTCGTCCACGTCAACCGGGCCACGGGGGCCTTCTCCGCCCCGCACCGTGCCGAGTGCGTCAGCACCTCCGACTTGGAGCGGCCGCTCGGGGATCCAGGTGGACAGCAAGGCATTGACGGCGCTGAACTCGCCCACCAGGTACCTTGCCATGTCGATGACGTGGGTTGCGATGTCGCCGAGGGCACCGGATCCTGCGATGGATTTCTGGAAGCGCCAGGACAACGGGGAGTTGGGGTCGGCGCTCCAGTCTTGGAGGTAGGTGCCACGGAAGCTGAGGATTTGTCCGATTGCCCCTTCCTCGATGTATTTCTTTGCGAGCGCAACTGCGGGGGTGCGCCGGTAGTTGAAGGCGACCATGTGGACGATGTTCTTGTCTTTGACAGCGTCGTACATCGCTTTGGATTCTTCGCCGGTGCGGGCCAGCGGCTTTTCGCAGATGATGTGCTTGCCTGCTTCGGCCGCGGCGATGGCAATTTCGGCGTGAAGATGGTTGGGCGTGGCGATGTCTACGACGTGGATATCCGGATCGTCAATGATGCTGCGCCAGTCTGCGGTGGAGTTCTCGAACCCGAAGCGGCGGGCCGCTTCGGCGGCGAGATCCGGGTTGGCTTCAGCGATGACTTTGCGGACCGGGAGTGCCGGTGCCGGCCAAAAGAACATAGGCATGGCGGCGTAGGCCAGGGAATGGGCCTTGCCCATGAATCCGCCTCCGATGAGGCCGACGTTGAGGTTTTGCATATAAATCCTATTCCTTCCGGAAGGCGGGGCAGTTGCCATCTGTGGCAGCCCCGGCGGTTGAAAAATTAGTTAGAGAGGAGCTTGTCCAGGTATTTCTTGCTCAGTTCTGCTGCGGCTCGGGGGTCCCCGTCGTAGTTGTCGAGTTCGACCATGAGCCAGCTGTCATATCCGCTTTCGCGGATTGCGGCGATGATGTCCGGGAAGTCGAGTTCGCCTTGTCCCAGTGGCAGGAAATTGAAGGGGTCCTTCTGGAAGTCCTTCAGATGGACGTGCTGGATCCTGCCGGCGTATTTCCGGATGACTGCGGCCGGGTCTGCTCCGCCGGCTGCAAGGTGGGCGGTGTCGGGGCAGAAGCCGATCCGGGTGAGCCGCATGATCTTGTCCAGCTCGTCCGGGCTCTCGACGATCGTACTCAAATGCGGGTGGTAGCTTGCCAACAGGCCGAAGCTTTCCGCGATGTCCGTTACGCTGTCCAGCGCCGCACCGAGGCGTTGGTAGTCCTCGTCAGTGGTTCCGGCGGCACGGCGTGCTCCGCCACCCACCACGAGCCGTTCAGCTCCGAACCTTGCGGCCAATTCGGCGGCGCGTTGGATCCGGTGCATTTCGTCCGGAAGGATGTCAGCGTAGATGAAGTTCGCCCCGGTGTAGACGCTTGTTAGTTCGACTCCGGCCGTACCCAGGATTTCTTCGAGTTCTTCGGGCATCTCCGCGTATTCCGCGAGGTTGCCGTCAAACATTTCAACACCCTGGTAGCCCGCTGAGGCGATGTCCTGGACTGCGTCCCGCATAGACCCGTGGGTCATGTAGAAAAGGTCCTTGACGCTCGTTACGCCCTGCGGGTGGCCAACAACGCCGCCCCAGGTGATGGAACAGTAACCAAGTTTCATTGCTTCTGCCTTTCAGCTGCAGAGGAAGACTTGAGTAATTCGAATGGGGTGTCACTGCCGGGAACATCGACCCATGACTGTTGGGCGGCGGAGGTGACGACTGCATCGGTAATGAGCGCTGCGCGCAGGCCGTCCCGGAACGTGGGCAGGCCTTCGGTTGTCTGGCCCAGAATCGCTGCGTATACGTCAGCGACGAAGGAGTTGAAGCTGTCCTGGTATCCCTGGGGGTGGCCCGGTGGGAGTTTGGCATACCGCCGACCGGCCGGAGTTGTCAGCGTTTGCGGGCCAACGGCGATTTCGGAACTGGACTCTGTAGTGCCCACGTGCAGGGTGTCCGGCCGCTCCTGGTTGAAGCTGAAAGACGCTTCGGTTCCGTCAAAGGAGAACCACAGGCGGTTCTTACGGCCCGGGCTGACCTGGCTGACCACCAGGGATCCGGTGGCACCCTTGTCCGTCTCGAACAGGAGAGTGGCCCCGTCCTCGGTAGCGACCGTGGACAACCGGCCGCCGGTTTCGCGTTCGTCGTATGCCCGGCTGGTCTTCGCCACAAGCCTGGTGATTCTGTGCCCGGTGGTGAATTCCATCAGGTCACACCAGTGCACGCCGATGTCACCGAACGCCCTTGAGGCTCCCCCGAGCTTTGAATCGACCCGCCAGTTCGTAGCTTCCGCGCCCACCAACCAATCCTGCAGGTAGGAACCGTGCAGCAGCCAGAGGCGGCCGGCGTCGCCGCGGAGGATACGGTCACGGGCCTCGCGGACGGCCGGATAGAACCGGTAGACGAAGGGCACGCCCGTGACCACACCTGCCCGATGGGCCAGATCTGTCAGTTCCCGGGCGTCCTCAACGCTGGTGGCGAGGGGCTTCTCGCAGACAACCGGTTTCCCTGCGGCGATGGCCTTGCGGGCCAGGTCGGCGTGAGTAGCGTTCGGGGTGCAGATGTGGATGACATCCACGTCTGCCCGTGTGATCAGCGCTTCAGGGGATTCGGCTGCGGTTCGGGCGCCGAGGACGGACGCTGCGGCTTCGGCGGAAGCCTGGCTGCTCCCGGCGACTGCAATGACTTCACCGCCTGCTGCACGTACCGCGTGGGCGTGGACAGAACCCATAAATCCTGTTCCGATAATTCCTGCTCGTAGTCCGAGTGTCACGGTTGCTACTTCTTCCGGGCCATGGCGACGGCCAGGATGATGATGGCGCCGCGGACAACCTGCTGCTGGCTGCTGTCCAGCCCGGCGAGGATCAGTCCGTTGTTGATCAGGCCGATCAGCAGGGCGCCGAAGAGGGTGCCGACGATGGAGCCGAACCCGCCGAAGAGGCTGGTTCCGCCCAGGATGACGGCGGCGATGGCGGAGAGTTCGTCTCCCGACCCCCACTGGAACCGTCCGGACTGGAGTCGGCCGGCGTAGAGCATGCCGGCGACGCTTGCCGCCATGGCCGAGATCAGGAGCACCTGGAATTTGATCCGCTTGGTGTTGATGCCGGTGAAGTCCGCGGCATTGCGGTTGCCTCCCGTGGCCAGGACCTGGCGGCCGAACCGGGTGCGGTTCAGGACGACGGCGCCGATGGCCACGAAGATGGCACTCCAGACCACCAGCCCCGGAACGGGGCCGAAGTTGCCGGACCCAAACAGCATGTTGAAGGTGTCATTCAGAATCGGCTGGGGCGCCGACGCCGTGATCCACTGGGCAACACCGACGGCTATCCCCAGCATGCCGAGCGTCACCAGGAAGGACGGGATGCCCAAGAGGCTGACAAGCGCACCATTGATTGATCCGACCACAAGCCCGACGGCGAGGCCCGCGAGGATCCCTGGCACCAGTCCCCACTGGGACAGCGCCATCGCGGTGCAGACACTGGAGAGGCCAGCCACGGATCCAACGCTTAGGTCGATCTCCGCACATGCGATCACATAGGTCATCCCGACGGCAATGACGGTGATGGTGGCCGTCTGCCTGAAGATGTTCAGCAGGTTGTTCGGCGAGAGGAAGCCCTGGTCGCGGAGCAGAACGGCGAAGAACAGGAAGACAACGACGAAGCCGATGTAGATGACGTAGCGCCGCCAGTCGAGGTCCTTGAGGACGGTGCCGAAATTTCGGGGGGCCACGGTGTCCCGGGGCGCGATGGTGTTTACCTTGCTCACTTTCAGACTCCCTGTACTGCGAATTGGAGATATTCCTCGTCAGCGATCTCGCTGCGGGGGATGTCACGGATGATGGAGCCGTCCTTGACGACGAGGACGCGGTCACTGACCGCGAGTAGTTCGGGGTACTCGGAGGAGATGACGATGACGGCCTTGCCGGCACTGGCAAGCTCCCGAATCATGTCCAGGATTTCGCTTTTGGTGCCGATGTCGACGCCGGCCGTTGGCTCATCCAGGATCAGGATGTCCGGATCGGTGCCCAGCCACTTGGCGATCACCACCTTCTGCTGGTTGCCGCCCGAGAGGAGCCGCACCGGACGGTGAGGGTGGGCCACCTTGACTGCGAACCTCTTGATCAGTGACGAGGACAATTCCTTGCCCTTGGCGCCGTCCAGGAGCGGACCCCGCTGGATCTGCCCGAGCAGCGGCAGGAGCAGGTTGTCCTGGACGGAGTGCTCCAGGACGAGGCCTTGGGCCCTACGGTCCTCCGGGATGAGGGCAACTCCGGCATTGATGGCCTGCTGCGGCGAGCCAAGGTTGACTTTCTTGCCACGTAGGAGGACGTCACCGCTGTCCACCTTGTCAATGCCAAAGAGTGCACGGGCGAGCTCGGTCCGTCCGCTTCCCATCAGCCCTGCCAGACCGATGATTTCCCCGGGCCGGAGCGTGAAGGAAACGTCCCGCACCCGGTTCCCGGCGTTAAGCCCGCGGACTTCCAGCAGCGGCGCGCCATCGTGGGCCACATGGTCCCGCGCCCGGTAGGAAAGCTGGCCCTCGATCTTCTTGCCGACAATGCCTTCAACGATCTGCTCGGGAGTGACGTCCGTCAGGGGCGCGGTGAGGAGATGGCGGCCATCGCGAAGGACTGTGATCCGGTCCGCCAGCCGGTACACCTCGTCCATGCGGTGCGAGATGTAGATGATCGAGATGCCGCGCTGCTTGAGGCGGTCGATCAATTCGAAGAGCGCTTCGGACTCGTGGCGGGCCAGGCTGGCTGTGGGTTCGTCCATGATCAGGACCTGGGCGTTCTGGGCCAGAGCCTTGGCGATCTCGGTCAGCTGCCAATAGGCAGTCCCCAGCCGGGAGACCTCCGCGCGGGGGTCGACGTCGACCTCCATCTCAGAGAAGACCTCCCTGGCCCGTTTCACCGCGGTGCGGTCGTCGATGAGCCCGCCCCTGCCGAGTGGTTCGGCAGCGAGGAAGATGTTCTGTGCAACGGTCAGGCTCGGTACCAGGCTGAATTCCTGGAAGACCATCCCGATCCCGGCGGCCTTGGCATCCTGGATCGAGTTGATGGCGGCTGGCTTCCCGCCTATGAGGATCTCTCCAGCGTCTGCTTGGTAGACGCCCTGGAGGATCTTCATGAGCGTGGACTTCCCGGCGCCGTTGCCGCCGGCGAGTGCGTGGACCTCGCCCTTCCGGACGTCGAAGCCGACGTCCTTCAGCACGGAAACGCCGTTGAAGCCCTTGGAGATCGAGCGCATTTCGACGACATTGTCTGCGGTGTTCATGGTTGCCCTTTCGGAGTGGCGCGGGGGTGGGACCCCCGCGCCGTCGGGTCTTGGCTACTGCTTGTAGGAGTCCTGGATGTCCTTCGGGGCGTCCTCGTGATAGACCTGCTTCCAGGCTTCGAGGACGTTGGAGTGGTCCACCGGGAGGGCGCTCAGCGCCACGTAGGCGGGTGCTTTCTTGCCGATGAGCGCCCCCGCGGCCAGCCGCGCTTCAGTGACGCCCTGGTCGAACGGAACCTGCGCTCCCAGTCCGACGACGAGTTCGTCCTTGGCCAGGGCGATGGCGACATTCTTGCCGAGGTCCTCCGTGGCGATCTTCAGGTCCGGCCGGCCCGCTGCCCTGGCTGCGGCCATGACACCTTCTGCAGGAACGTCCCAGACCGCCCAGATTCCGGAAAGGTCGGCGTACTTGCTCAGCATGGCGTTCGCAGCAGCCTGGGCATCTCCGGCGAAGTCCGGACCGGCGATTCCCTTTTCCTCGACAATCTTGATGTCGGGGTATTCCTTGGTGATGGTTTCCTTGAATCCCTGGTAGCGCTGCTTGGTCACGAAGAAGTCGGCCTGGTGGAAGACAACCCCGATCTTGCCCTTGCCACCGAGTGCCTTGGCCATTTGGTGGGCGGAGACCACGCCGTTGCCGTAGTTGTCAGCAGAAACAACAGAAACATAGTCCTGGCCGGCAGTCAGTCCCTGGGGGATGTTGTCCATGAAGACGAGCTTGGTGCCGGCAGCCGCGGCTTTCTTGTAAGCGGAGGCCGTAGCCACGGGATCCGTGGGGATGGAGACGATGATGTTCGGGTTCTGCGACATGACCGTCTCGATGTCCGAGACCTGCTTGTCCGGCTTGAAGTTCGCGTCAGTGGTGGCAATGACTTTGATACCGAGCTTTTCAAACTCGGACTTTAGTCCGTTGATCTGGGCAGTGGCCCAGTCGTTGCCGCCGTAGTGCATCACGATCGCTGCCTTGGCGTTGAGTCCCTTGACTTTCGCGATCTCTTCGGGAGTCAGATCCGCGACGGACGCTGGCGAGGGCGTCTCGCCGTTGGGGCCCTTGCTCAGGACCTGTCCCTTGATCTTGTCAAGAGCCTGCTGGGCCTTTTCGGACACGCCGGCGTCGGGGACGTTTGATGTGGCCGTTGGTGAACTGCTGCAGGAAGCGACAGAAAGTGAGAGGGCTGCGGCCAGGGCCACGAGGGGAAGCCTGCGGATCATCATTGTTCTCCAGTGCTTTTGGGTGGATGGATGTGGTGGATGCCTGCGATGGATCAGGCGAGCGCTACTGCCAGGGCCGGGGGAACCGGCGAGAGGACGAGTCCGCCCGCAGCCGAGGCTGTGCGCAGGGCGGCTGCTTTGTCTGAAGCCCTCAGGAGCGCCTCAGCATGCACCTTGTCGACGAAAAGGCATAGGGAACAGGGCCTTTGATGGGCTTGGACCCACCGCACCGCTTCGCCTGCGGCTTTAGCCATGTCCCCGCCCGAATCGGCCATCGGGCCGTCAATGGTGGAAACAGACTCGGGTGCACCGGAGCTGTCCACAGAAACAACCAGGCTGGCCCAGAGGAGGTTGCCGTCGAAGATTCCGACGACGGCGGAGGAACCGGCGGAGACGAAGGTGCGGACGGCGGCTGCAAGATCTTTGGGCGCCGTATCCCGCAAGAGCTCTTTCAAATTTGCCCACTGCGTCTGATCCACATTTCGAAGCACAGAGCTGGGATCGAGCGCGAGTGCGTCGACGATGCTGTCAGCCATCCCGCTCCTTTCCTCATTGAATGCGCTACCTCCGTAAGCGTTTACGAAGTTACCGTGAACGTTTACGGACACAATCGTAAACGTTTACGGAGAAGGGTGTCAAGCATCACAGGAAGGGACTTTTCGGACCCGTTGGGGCATCGGGTGGTCGTAAGATTGAAAACGCACGGAACCCATCGGTTCGGTCCGGAGGTGCAAGGCAGGAGAGAACGTGGCAGGCATGGCGGTTCCCCGCGAGGCGAACGAGAAGCTACGGGATGCCCCGGTGCGCCGGAAGCCCACTATCAACGATGTCGCCCAAGTGGCCGGGGTCTCTTTCGGCACAGTCTCGCGGGTACTTAATGACGCACCGGACGTGAGTGCGGCAACGCGCCAGCGGGTTTTGCAGGTGATCAAGGACATCGGATACCGCCGGAACCGGGCAGCCACCGCGCTGGTCACCAGCCGGTCGACGTCCATCGGCATCCTCTCCGACGGCTCCCCGCGGTTCGGCCCGGTGGGGACCCTCATGGCCCTCGAGAACGTCGCCCGCAAGAAGGGCTACGCCACAACCGTCATCAGTGTCGAGAAACCCGACGAAGTGTCTGTGCAGGCAGCCCTGGACACCCTGGATGATACTGGCGTGGGGGGAATCATTGTCATTGCCCCTCTGGTGGAGATGGCAGCGGCCGTCTGGAATGCGTCTTTCCGGGTGCCGGTGGAGATGATCGCGGCCGGAGCATCATCCACCCCGAATGTCTTCACCTACTCGGAAAACCAGGAACTCGGCGCCCGGCTGGCCACGCAGCACCTGATAGACCTGGGCCACACGGACATCGCCCACTTCGCCGGCTCCATGGACTGGTTCGACGGGAGGGTACGCAAACGCGGGTGGGAAGCGGCGCTCCGCGACGCCGGGCTCAAGCCCGGGCTGTGTCTCGAAGGGGATTGGAGCCCCCGGTGGGCCTATGAGACCGGCCTCCGGCTCGTCCGGGAGAAAAAGGTACCCCAGGCCATCTTCGCCGCCAGCGACCACACGGCTCTCGGGCTGATACGCGCCTTCGCTGAAAATGGGATCAGCGTCCCGGATGACGTGAGCGTGGTCGGTTTCGACGACATCGAAGGGTCGGACTACTTCCTGCCTCCCCTGACCACTGTTCGCCAGGACTTCACGGCTTTGGCGCTCATGAGCATGGAGGTGCTTCTTGGGGCAATGGAAGGGCGGGAGGTGGACCGCACCCCCATCGCGCCTACCCTTGTTGTCCGCACCAGCGCCCGCCAGGCCACCCCCCACAAGTAGAAACCGGCCGGGCATATGGCACACGGGGCGAGGGTGGTGTAGAGCGTGGTGTCCCGGTAACTCTTCTGCCGGCCGGCAGCGCGGAGCGCCGACATTTCCCCGTGGGCAATCGGTGCGAGAGCGTCCGCCGAAAACCCACATTAAATGAGAGAGCGTCAGCTAAAAACCGACATCAAGTGAGAGAGCGTCGCAGGGATCGCCTAGAGTGATTTCGACGACGTGACGCACCACATCCGACGCACCACAAGCCCACAAGACCGGACGCAAACACGGGGACCCCCATGGACTTCTATGCCATCAATTCCCTGCGGGAGAACCATGCAGGCTGGTCACTGCTCCGCGCCCAGAACGCACCGCTGGCACTGACCTTTTTCATGGCTGCCTTCACGGGACCCAACCGGCGCAACCTGGGCCGGCAGGAGCTGATCGACGTCCTGGATGACGTGCTGTTCGGCCTGCGGGACAGTGAGGGCGGGGACAGGTTTCCGCGCCCAGCGGGCGAGTACCTGGATGACTGGGCCGCCGACGAACGCCAGTGGCTCAGGAAGTACTACGTTCCCGGCGAGGACGAACCCCACTACGACCTCACGGCAGCCGCCGAGGACGTGGTCCGCTGGGTGGAGAACCTGCGCGGCCGTGACTTCGTGGCCACCCAGTCACGCCTTACCAGTATCTTCGCGGTCCTGAAGCAGTTGGTGCAGCAGTCGGAGACGGACCCGGAGGTGCGCCTGGCGGAACTGCAGCGCCAGCGGGACGGGATCGACGCCGAGATGCAGCGGATCCGCGAGGGCAACATTCGTGTGATGACCGGCCCGGAAGCGCTGGACCACCTGCAGCAGCTCACCGCCCTGGCCAAGGACCTGCTCTCGGATTTCCGTGAAGTGGAGCAGAACTTCCGCCGGCTGGACCGGCAGGTGCGCGAGCAGATCGCCACCTGGGACGGCACCCAGGGCGAGCTGCTGGAGTCCATCTTCGACAACCAGCAGGACATCAGCAGCTCCCTCCAGGGCCGCACCTTCCAGGGCTTCTGGGACTACCTGATGTCGCCCCAGCTCCGCAACGAGCTGCAGGACCTCCTGCAAAGAGCCACGAACATCGAAGCCCTCGCCACAACGGACATGCAGGCGGTGGCCAACCTCCACCAGGACTGGCTGCCCGCCGTCGAACAGACCCAGGCCACGGTCCGCCAGCTTTCCCAGCAGATGCGCCGGCTCCTGGACGACAAGGTGTTCCTGGAAAACAAGCGCATCATGCAGCTGATCCGCAGCATCGAATCCGGCGCGCTGGGCAGCCGGGAGGCACCGCCGTCGGGCGCTTTTATGGAAATCGAGGCACCCTCTGTGGACGTGGTGCTGCCCTTTGAACGCCCCCTCTACGAACCCAGCCGCAAAGTGCTGGTAGACGACGCCGTGGAAACGGCGGACGACGCCGACGTGGACGCCTCGGCCCTGTTCGGCCAGTTCTTCGTGGACAAGGAACGCCTGCGGGCCAACATTGACGCCGTGCTCGCCGAGGCGGACCAGGCCACCCTCGCCGACGTCACCGAGGCCCATCCACTCTCCCAGGGCCTCGCGGAGGTGGTGGCGTACTACCAGCTCGCCACCGAATCGGACTGGGCCACCATCAACCCCGAGCAGTCCCAGCACCTGTCCTGGCAGCTGCCGGACGGCAGCATCCGCGAAGCCACCATCGAACAGATCATCTTCGGAAGGCCGGCATGAACGTCCCAGCCACAGCTGACACTGAAACCCGCACGCCGGAGGAGCTTCCCGCCGTCGTCACCCGGCTCTTCAAGGGCGTGCTGTACGCGGAGACCGACGAGAAGCTGTGGCAGTCCCTGCTCGGCCTCACCTCGCACGTGCGCGACTACGTCTCGGTGCTGGGCCTGGACCTCGTCCTGGACGAATCCGAGGGCTACGCGTTCCTGCGGTCCAAGGATGATCCGGACGCCACACTCCCCCGGCTCATCGCCCGCCGCTCCCTGACCTTCCACGTCAGCCTGCTGCTGGCCCTGCTCCGCCGCCGCATGATGGAGTTCGACATCAACAGCAGCGAGGTCCGGCTCATCATGACCGGGCAGGAGATCGCAGACATGGTCTCCGTGTTCCTGCCCGAATCCAGCAACGAGGCCCGCGTCCTGGACCGGCTGGGCACGGACATCAAGAAGGTGGGAGAGCTCGGCTTCCTGCGCAAGCTCAAGGGGCAGGCGGACACCTATGAGGTGGCCCGGATCCTGAAAGCGTACGTGGATGCGCAGTGGCTGGAAGAGTTCGACGCGCGGCTGGCTGACTACCGCGCCACACTCGCCGGGGAGCCGCCCGCCTCCGCGGTGCCCGCCTCTGCGGGGCCGGCCGGAGCACCCGTAGCCGCGCGCGAAACCGGGGAGGACCAATGACCGCGGACTTGGGCACGGACCTGCAGGAGAGCCTGTTCAGCCTGGACGAAACAGCGGCCGACGGCGGCACTCCCCCGGGCTTCCGGCTGCACCGTCTGGAGTTGCTCAACTGGGGCACCTTCCACCAGGGGGTGCGCACCTTCCGGCTGGACGGGGCGAACAGCCTGCTCACCGGCGATATCGGCTCGGGCAAGTCCACCGTGGTGGATGCGATCACCACGCTGCTGCTTCCCGCGCACAAGATCGAGTACAACAAGGCCGCGGGGGCGCAGAAGAAGGAACGCTCCCTGATGTCGTACGTCCGGGGCTTCCATAAGAGTGCCCGCAGTGCCGGCGGGGAGTATTCCAAGCCGGTGGCGCTGCGCGGCACCGGCCAGCTGACCGTGGTGCTGGGCGTTTTCCACAACGCTGTGCTGGGCAAGTGGGTCACCCTGGGCATCACGCTGTGGGCCACGCAGGAGGCCGGGCAGCCCAACCGGTTCTACTCGCTTGCGGAGTCGGACCAGAGCATTGCGGCGGACTTCAGCAATTTCGGCCAGGACCCGCTGAAGCTGAAGAAGAAGCTCCGGGCTGCGGGGGCCTCGGTCCATGATTCCTTCGAGCCGTACTCGGCCGCGTTCAAGCGCCAGTTCGGAATCAGCGGCAACCAAGCCATGGAGCTGTTCCACCGCACGGTGTCCATGAAGCAGGTGGAGAACATCACCTCGTTCGTGCGCGGAAACATGCTGGAGGAGGACGACGTTGCCGCCCGGATCACCAACCTGATCCACCACTTCGACGACCTGAAGAAAGCCCACGACGCCGTCCTCCGGGCCAAGGACCAGATTGCCCTCCTGACACCCATCAAGGACGGCGCCGCCCTGCATGCCGGGCTCACCGCCGACGACGAACTGGCCCGCACACAGCGCGACCAGCTGCACCCCTGGTTCACGGACCGGAAGCTGCAGCTGAGCCTGGAACACCAGGCCGAGCTGGAGCAGACAGGGGTGCGGCTGCAGGAGGACTCGGTCCGGCTGAACGGGGAGGTCAAGCAGCTGCGCCGGGACCTCACCGGGGTGGAGGAGGACATCCGCACCAACGGCGGCGGACGGCTCGCAGCGATCGACGCCGAGCTGGCCGCCCTGGCCACCAAGTCGGCCGAGCAGAAGCAGCGGTTCGAGGCCTACTCGGCCGCCGCGGCAGACCTTGGCCTGCAGGCCCCGGAGGACCGCGTCCTGTTCGACGCGAACCGGGCGGGGCTCGCCGGGGTGGAGCAGGACCTGGCTGCCAGGTCCGAGGCGCTGCACGGGGACCGCACCACGCTGTCCATCCAGCAGGCAGGGCTCGAGGCCAGGTCCGCGGAAATCAAGGCCGAGCTCACCAGCCTGCAGGCCCGGCGCAACCTGATCCCGCTCCCCCAGCTGGATATCCGCCGCCGGCTGTGTGAGGGCACCGGGATCGCGGACAGCGACCTGCCGTACGTGGGCGAGCTGCTGAAGGTGCGCGACGGCGAGGCCGCCTGGGAGGGCGCCGCCGAGCGGACCCTCCACGGGTTCGCCCTCTCGCTTCTGGTCCCCGCGGAGCACTACGCCGCCGTCAGCAGCTGGGTGGATGCGAACAACCTCCGGGGCCGGCTGGTGTACCTGAGGATCGGCGAGGCAGGCCGGGATGGAGACAGGCCAACCCACCGGCAGCCGGAGCCGGGGACGCTGGCGGCGAAGATCGCCATCAAGCAGGGCACACCGTTCCGGGATTTCCTGCAGGATGAGCTCAGCAGCCGGTTCGACTACTTCTGCTGCGAGAACCTGGCCGATTTCCGCCGCTACCCCAAGGCGCTGACGGCCAACGGCCAGCTGAAGGGCGGCCGCGGCCGGCATGAGAAGGACGACCGCAAGGACCTGGCGGACCGGCGCCACTACGTGCTGGGCTGGGACAACCACGACAAGATCGCCGGGTTCCGCGCGGACCTGGACGAGGTACAGGGCACTTTGAAGGTGCTGGTCGGGCAGCTGGACCGGGTCAACGGGGAGCTGGGGGCGCTGGGCCGGCGGAACCGGCAGCTCGGCGTGCTGGGTTCCGTGACGGAGTTCGGTGAGATCAGCTGGCAGGCCACGGCCCGCAGCATCGAGGACCTGAAGGCGGAGAAGCGGGCCCTGGAGACCACCAGCGACGTCCTGCAGCAGCTGATGGTCAAGCAGCAGGAGGTCACGGACAGGCTGGAGCGGCTGGAGGAGAAGGCGGGCAAGCTGCGGGAGCGGCTGGGCGCCAATCAGAAGGACGCCGGGGACATCGCCGAGGCAATCGAGGAGTGCCGGGCTGTCCTGAGTGAAACGCCGGTGACGGACGACGGCGGGGTGCTGGCCGCCGTCGGACGCCTCGCCGAAGCCGCGCTCGGCGGCAAACCGCTCACCTACAAAAACACCGCCACGGTGGAGAGCGCCGTAAGATCCGGGCTGCAGTCCAAAATCGATGGCCTCAAAGAACGAATTGCCACGGCAGCAACGCGCACCGTCTCCAAAATGGCGGACTTCCGCAACAAGTACCCGAACGAAACCACGGACGTGGACGCTGCCCTGGAGGCCGCGCCGGACTACAACCGGCTGCTGGAGCAGCTGGTGGGCAACGACCTGCCGCGGTTCGAGACCCAGTTCAAGGACCTGCTGAACCAGAACACCATCCGTGAAGTGGTGGCGTTCAACGCGTTCCTGGACAGCCGGCGGCAGAACATCATGGACCGGATCGGCGAGATCAACCAGTCCCTGGCCGGTATTCCGTACAACACGGGCCGGCATATCCAGCTGGAGCACCAGGCAACGTCGGACCAGGACGTGCGCGAGTTCGGCAGCGATCTGCGGGCGTGCTCGGAGGGGACCATCGGCGAGACGGACCAGTACTCGGAGCAGAAGTACCTGCAGGTGGAGCGGCTGATCGACCGCTTCCGAGGCCGCGAAGGGCTGACGGACCTGGACCGGAAGTGGACGGCGAAGGTGACCGATGTGCGGAACTGGTTCACGTTCTCGGCGTCGGAGAAGTGGACGGAGACCGGCGAGGAGTACGAGCACTTCACGGATTCGGGCGGCAAGTCCGGCGGGCAGAAGGAGAAGCTGGCGTACACCATCCTGGCGGCGGCGCTGGCGTTCCAGTTCGGGCTGGGCTCCGGCAAGGGGGCGGGCAGGAATGCCGGCAGCGGCAGGAGTTTCCGGTTCGTGGTGATTGACGAGGCGTTCGGCCGCGGCTCGGACGAGTCCGCCCGGTATGGGCTGGAGCTGTTCCAGCGGATGAAGCTGCAGTTGCTGATTGTCACTCCCCTGCAGAAGATCCACGTGATCGAGCCGTTCGTCTCGCACGTGGGGTTCGTGGCGAACACCAACGGCGACGATTCGCAGCTGCGCAACATGACCATCCAGGAGTACCGCGCGGAGAAGGACCGGCATGGCTAAGCGGCGTCCCGAGGGCCCCGAACCGAGCTTGCGAGGTTTTGGGGAGGGACCTCCGCGCTCCTGGACCACGCTGGCGGACCTGAGGGCCCTGTCGCTGAAGGCGTGGAGCAGTGGTTCGCTCCTCCGGGAGCTGCTGGAACCCACCGGACTGTACCCGCGGCGTCGTGCGTTGAAACGTCCGACGGCGGCGGCGCTCCTGCGTGACTACGCTGCGGCGGGTGCGTGGGCGGGTGAGCTTTTTGCCGCCGCCGGTCCGTTCAGCCTGGAGACCGTGGAGGTTGGCCGGAGCACGATCGGTTCCAACCGGCTGCCCGCCGCTGCGGTATTTGCGGCGGCCGGGGACGAGATTGGGTTCGTTGGAAAGACTAGGGATGCCGCCCGGTTCGTGGAGCTTGCCGGGGACTTGACTGCCCTGGATCCGTCGTTTCGTCAGTGGGTGCTGCGGCGGCCGCTCAGGCTGCTGGAGCTCGGAGCCGATGCGCTGACGGCCGCCCGCGTGGCGCTGTGGCTGCGGGACAACCCTGAGCCAGGGGTCTACGTCCGGCAGCTCAGCCTGCCGGGGGTGCACACGAAGTTCATTGAGAACCACCGGAGGGTGATCGACGAGCTGGCGGAGTGTTTGCGTTCGGTAGCGCTCCCCGAGGAGGTGCCGCCCGTCGGCGGGGACCTTCCGGAAATCCCGGCGGAACCGGATGCCCTGCTGGGGCAGCCGGCAGCGCGGACGCCCGCGGCCCGTTTCGCGGCACGGCACGGATTTGTGCATCCGCCCGAGCTGGTCCGGTTCCGGACGTTGGACCCCACCGTGCCCCTGCTCGGCGGTGCCCGCGACATTACCGTGACGGCTGCGGCGTTCAGTTCCCTGCGGCTGCCGGTGGCGTCGGTGATCGTGACCGAAAACCTGGTGAACTTCCTGGCCCTGCCGGAGCGTGCGGGCTCGCTGGCAATCTATGGCGGCGGCTACGGCTTCTCCTCCCTGCGCGACGCCGCCTGGCTGCGTGACTGCGAGGTCCTGTACTGGGGTGATCTGGACACGCACGGCTTCCGGATCCTGGATGAGCTCAGGGCAGTGCACCCGCACGTGGTGAGCATCCTGATGGATGAGGCCACGCTGCTGGAGCACCGGGACGTGTGGGGCAGCGAGCCACAGCCCTCCATCGCGGCGCTGGGGCGGCTGACCGAGGAGGAGCAGGCCCTGTACCGGGCGTTGGGGGACGACACCTTTGGCCCGGCTGTCCGGCTGGAGCAGGAGCTGATCCGGTGGGACTGGGCGCTGGAGAGGCTGACGATCAGTCGCTGAGGCTGCTCACGGTCACTTCGTATTCTTCGACTGCCAGGATCTCGATCTTTTCCGCGTCGCTGTTCTCCTTGCGGATCTTGTTTGCTTCCTGCCGGCTTTCGACCATCGCTTCCTGGGTATCCCACAGCGTGATGGAGATGGCCTTGTCTATTCCCTGCCCGCTCAGGTAATAGATTCCCTTGCACCCGGGGATCTGACGCACCCTGCTGACGATGTCTTCCGAAGGCGTGTCCGAGACCGTCTCGGGCCCGGTCTCGTATGTGCTGACTCTAGCGAACATCGGTTTTTTCCTCCATAATTTTCCACGGAACCGCTCCTGGATTCTGTCGGACGAACCCGGTTCCTTCCACCAGTAAGGACCGCTCGCCGTCCAAAAACAAGACCTCCGCGGGATCCATGCGGAGAGCTTACGGAGCCTGTGTGGGGAAGCCTCGGACAGGGGTTACATCCTGCCTATGGAGGGGTACATACCAACACCGTCCAGAAAGGGGTCAGGGCCCGCACCTCTGGAAGGTGGACTCTCAGATGAGAATGAAAGCGCTCGACGTCGGCGTCATCGTAGCCGCCTCATCAGTCATGTCTGCCCCCAGCGCGCTGGCGTTCGAGCCTTCTGCCGACCCGAAGGATAATTTCAGCGGCCCCGGAGGTGATCCCGTTTCCGGACACCCGGGATTCTCCGGAATCCTAACGGGCGCGTGGAACTCCTACGTGAACTCCGGCGGCCCGCCGGATGTCTGCTGAGGGTCTGGTCTGCAGGACTGCCCTCAAAATAGTTTCCCGGGCAAGCCATCCGCACTGCCATGCGCCCCCGAACAGCAGGTACAACCCGTTGGTTCAGCAGGTCAGCGTTACCCGTTGATCCGAAAAATCGCACTCAGGAGTTCATCATGGCTACACACACCAGCACCGGCATGGCAGTCCGCACCAACGTCCAAAAAGCGTCCATGGCCGTAGGCGCCGTGTTCCTGCTGGTCGGCGTCCTGGGCTTCGTCCCGGGCATCACCGGCAACTATGACCAGCTACATTTCGCCGGCGCACACTCTGAGGCCATGCTGCTGGGCCTGTTTCAGGTTTCGGTGCTGCACAACATCGTCCACCTGCTCTTCGGCGCGGCCGGCATCGCCCTGGCCAAGACAGCAGCAGGAGCCCGCTCGTTCCTGCTCTACGGCGGCATCGTCTACCTGGTCCTGTTCGTCTACGGCCTGGTGGTTCCGCAGGATTCCGCAGGAAACTTCGTTCCGCTGAACAGCTTCGACAATGGACTGCACCTGTTGCTCGGCGTCGGCATGGTGGCCCTGGCACTGGTCCTCACCAAGAACCACAAAGCACACGCCCACGCTTAAATCTCCGGGGGGCAACCCCCGGCCACGAACGACGGCGGGACCCACCAAAAAGGTGGGTCCCGCCGTCGTTTCTGGCTGGCTGCTGGTGGTTGCTGGACCGTCAGCCTGCCTTCGACGTGCGGGTCCACCGGTGAGTGTTGTTCCAGGTAGCGCACTACGGTGTCCACGAGGTTGATGCCGGTGTCTACCGTGCTGGTGCCCTGGGTGAGGGTGGTGAACCGGTCACCGCCGAAGGCGCCCCGCCGCTCCGGCGGCACTGGGACCTCGCTGCCGCATCCGGCACCTCAGAGGGTCAGTAGCATCAATCGCCGCGCGTGGCGGAGCCGAGGATGTGGAAGGAAACCGGCGTGCGGGTGGCGGGAAACAGGTACCGGTCGAGAGTCTCGATGCTAAACCCGGCGCGCTCAATCTCCGCAGCGGTGTCCCGGCCTGTGTGGCATCCCCCCGCCAGACGGGGCCAGAGGGTGGCATCGAGCACTCGCTGAACCCGTACGAGACCCGGCGTGTCTGCCCGGACATGTTCGAGGAAACGCAACCGACCGCCCGGTTTGAGCACACGGCGGATTTCCCGCAGCGCCGCCGCCTGATCGGCCACCGAGCACAGCACCAGAGATGCAACCACCGCGTCCGCGCTGCCGTCAGCGCAGGGAAGCCGCTCCGCGAGGCCATCGGCAACCTCCACCGGTACCGGAGCCAGGCTGGCCGCTTCGCTGGCGAGGCGCCGCAGGTGCGGTTCCGGCTCCACGGCCAGGACATGGGTGACCGTGGGCGGGTAGTGGGAAAAGTTAAGCCCGTCGCCGGCACCCACCTCGATCACCTCACCGGTGAGGCCGGCGAGCAACGCCTGGCGGCGCTGGTCCATACCGCCGCGCTCCATCACTTTACCCATCGCAGGGTAGAGCCGCGCGAAAATCGGATGATGGCCTGCCATGGTGGTCACTGTACCTGCCCCTCAGGGTGAGGTCATCACGGCCGGGCGCATTTGTCCTGGATGATGATGTTGGTGACCTGCCATGCCGGACCGTTGGGGAACTGGCTGTTGGCGGACTTCGGCCACACCGCCGTCCTCACAGGCGACGTCCACCTCTGCACCACCCTTCCCTTTTGAACACCGCCGAGGACTGCCCTTCATGTGGCGGTGTAATTGCAGATCGCCGAGGCCTTCGCGGGGCGCTGCCTCTCGGACGCTCTCCCCTGCAGGCCAGCACCTCGAGATCAAACGAATCCAACGGAAGCGGGAGCCCTGTCCGTGATGCAGTCCTGGCGATCCCAGGGCTGCATCACCCCTAAACTCCGGGCGATGTACCGCCGACTGCCTTGTATGCGTTCACGCGGCCATAAGACCAGTAGGTGCCGGTGCCGGCGATCGGGTCCGCGGTCAGTTCCACCTGCTTGCGGACCGCTGCGTTGCCGGCATTCAGATCCTTGCTCCACACGAGCGCGGCCACGCCAGCGACGATGGGTGAGGCCATCGACGTGCCGCTGGCTATGTCATAGCCATGGGAGCGGTTGTTCTGGGTACCGAGGACAAACGGGTGATTGGGGAAGGTGGAGTAAACACTGACACCGGGCGCTGCGACGTCCACCCACTTGCCGTAGGTGGAGAATGATGCCTTGGCGTCCTTGTTGTCCGTCGCCGCCACTGCGATCACGTTGGGGTAGGCGCCCGGGTAGATCTTGGCCTGGGTACCTGCGTTGCCGGCCGCGGCGACGATCACCGCGCCTGCCGTCCAGGCGTCATTAACCGCAATTTCCAGGGTCCGTGATGACACACGCTGCCCCAGGCTCATGTTGATCACGTCGGCGTGTTCCCGGACAGCCCAGGCGATGCCGTTGGCAATGCTTGAGGTGGAGCCGGAGCCGCTGTCGTTCAAGACCTTGCCATCCAGGATCCGGCAACCCGGGCACACCCCCGTGACGCCAACAGTGTCTTTGATGGCGGCGATGATGCCCGCCACGTGGGTGCCGTGGCCGTAATTATCTTCACCGTCTGAGGCTGTGCTGAAGTTTTCCCGCACAGCGACCCGTGATGAGATATCGTCGTGGCCGCTCGTGACACCTGTATCGAGCACCGCCACCCTGACCTCGGCACCGGTCGTCGTCGCCCATGCTTCGACGGCGTCCACGTCGGCGTCGGGTTTCCCGCCGGCTACGAATGTGGTTTTATCCGTTCCAAAATCCCTGGCCCGTGTTCTGCAAAGCGTACTGGCTGGGGAAATAGTCGACGTTGGGCTGATCAGTGGCAACAGTGGCCACCTGGTCCGCCTCGGCGTACTCTACGGCCCGGCTCCGGCTGAGGGCGTCGATGAGCTGCAGTTCCTTGCCGGCCGGTACCTTGATGAGGCGGGCGCCGGTGCTGCCGACCCCGGGGCCGTCGCCGAGGCCATGCTGGCGCAGCACGCCAGCCGCCGCCCCGTTGTCCCGGAATTTAACGAGGATCTGCCCCGAGACGTGCGTCGACTGGCTGGCTGCGTTGCCCGGGACTGCGAACGTGATAGTGCCAAAGCCCATCATGAGCGCCGCGAGACCCGCGACAACGGTTCTTTTCATGTGCCTATCATCCGGCAACCTTGGCTTGCTGGATAGTGGCAAGGGGTGTCAGCGCGCCAGGCCCAGAAATACCGCGAGCGACTGCTCAACAGCCACCATCGTTCCGGAGTCAATTCGGCCTATCCGGTGTCCCAGATTGGCGCGGCGCACGGTTGTCAGCTTGTCCACCATAATTTGGCTCACGCGGTCCAGGCCGTTCAGGTGGCCGGCTTCAACGGTCAACCTGAGCAATGGAGCATCCGCGAGGTGCGATGTCAGGGGTAGGAGGGTAACCGACTCCGACTCCGCAAAGAGATCGTCCTGGATGATGAGTGCGGGGCGCGGCTTCTGGGAAGAGGTTCCGCCGGATACCGTCCACAACTGGCCGCGATTCACTCCGGCCAGTCTTCTGAAATCTGTTCGACAAAATCCTGGTCGTCTGTTGCATGGTCAGCCGCGGCCACTGCACGCGACTGGCGCCGGGCCTCTCGCTTGAACTCATCGGTACGGGCATCCGGTACCCACATCTGGATTTGCCGGAACCCCCGCTCGCGCATTGCCAGCCGGTGCCTCGCAACACGTTCCCTAACGCTCATATCACCTACGTTACATGTAACGCCTCTTCCTGTCAGCGGCAGGATACATCCCCGGCCGGGCACGCCGCGCACCAGGCCCATGGACAGCCCCTAATGCCCCATCACCACATGTCGTCGCAAGGCAGAACCGGAGCCTACTCGGCGATGTCTTCAGCCCAGAGTTCCGGGTTGTCGGACTGGAATGTGCGCATCATGTCGACGGAACGCTGATCATCCAGGACCACCACCTCAACCCCGCGGGTCCGCAGGAGCTCCAACTCGCCGTCGAAGGTGCGTGCTTCACCCACCACCACGCGGGGAATCTTAAACTGGACGATGGTTCCGGCGCACATGGCACACGGGGCGAGGGTGGTGTAGAGCGTGGTGTCCCGGTAACTCTTCTGCCGGCCGGCGGCGCGGAGCGCCGACATTTCCCCGTGGGCAATCGGATCAGCGTTCTGGACCCGCTCGTTGTGCCCACTGGCAATGACCACGCCGTCCCGGGCGAGCGCCGCACCGATGGGAATGCCGCCCTCAGCCAGGCTCTTCCGGGCGGCCTGATGCGCGGCTTCGAATCCCGGGTGGGCGGTGCGGTCCAGTTCCGGCGCGGCGGAGGCGTGCTGCTCAGGCGTCATGGCGTCATTGTCCCACGGAGCGCTTCCGTCACGCCGGTCTGAACCGCGACGCTACCGACTCACGTATCCGTGCCACATCAACGTCGCCGGCCGTTTGCTCTGTAAGCAGTTTGGTCAACCGTTTCGGCCAGAGGACATGAACGCCACGAGTCGAGAACGCGCCACCGATCAGGGGCCAGTCCGCCTCGACGAAGCACAGCGCCCCGGTGACCGGGACGTCCCCGACGAGGTCGCGAACGATTTCGACCTGTTTGTGCACCCCGTCGACCAGTTTCGTGCAGTCGCGCCGGCCCACGAGGAGCTTCTCGACGCGTGGGCGAAGGATGCCACCCTCGATCTTCAGTTCAGGCCGCCCCTTGTACCGCTTGGCGTCAATAACCCAGACCCCACCGGGAGTGATGGCGATGTGGTCGATGTTGGCCTTCGATCCAGGGATGCGCCGGTCGTGGAGGACAGCCAGGCGCGCGCCTGCCACGGCATTGAGCCGGGTGCCGAGGCGCTCCTCACCGACCGCGCCCCGATCCCAGGCTTTAGTGGGTTGCCTCTCGTCCGAGAGGGCGACCGCAAGGCCACCGAAGCGGCCCCACTTCTCGTGGAGCTTCTCCTCATCTCTGGCCCTTCGGCGCTCATATTCCCGGCGGGCGGACGAGCCGGCTACCCCGGGCTCAGCGGACAACGACTCGTCAGCAGGAGGTTCGAGTTCAGGAGGCCCGTTTTCCGTAGCCTCGGTGGCACATTTCACACAGCGGACGGTCTTCGTCCCGCTTTCATAGATCGCTTGTGTCCCGGCCGACAGGGAGGCCGCACACAGCCGGCACGCTCCGGCATACCGTAGCCTCATCTGCTTCATGAGGATGCACTTTGGATCACCGGCACGGAGACAGTCTGCTTACAGGTCACGGCGGTTGTACCGCTCTTGCGCTTGGCCATGGCTCAATCCTCACCTACGGCGCGAACTTTTCGCGGTGTATGTCACGCAGCGGGACTTCCTTGGCAGGAGCAATTGGATTTCCGTAGCAGGATCAAGGCCTATTGGATACATCGCGGCCTAGGAGGGCGCACGGTCAACAAATGTGACTTGGATCCCGAGAGCGCCGAACATTCCGGTCAGCATAGCTTGCGTGTTGGCGCTAGCCTGTTTCCGTAGTTCAGAGGCCTCTGCGGCGGTGGTCATCTTGGTTTCGGCGAGTTTGAAGAATTGCGCCTGCTGGGGCACTTCAATCGCGTCGGCAATTTGATTGAGCACGCCCCGATCCTGGCTGAAAACATAGGACCGGTCGTGGTCGAGGTTGGGCTTGTCTAGCTGCGCCTCGGGTAGCCGCACCGTCACAGACTTGCCGTCCGGGGAGAGCGTCAGATCCTTGTCGGCGATCCCTGATAGATCGACATAGGTGTTGACGGTGCCCGCCGCGACAAACAGAGTTCGTCGTCCGGCGATGATGCCGGGAATCCAACCGACGCCATCCTCGACGTCTATCACCACTTCAAAGTTGCCGACAGCGGCATGGTATTGGCTTACGTCTCTAATAGATTTCAGCAGTGCGGGCTGGCTCCGATCGGTCTGAAACGAACGGAACGGGTTGAACCCATTCATGTTAGCGCCGACAACCACCAGCACTACAACGATCGCACCCACCACAACCCACGCGATGGGCCTAAAAAGCTTGCCGATTACCGGCTCCTTCTCCCCCGTGAAACGCCCTGGAGCCGTTCCGATCTGATTGTCCGTCCTGCACAGATGCAGGCGGGCTAATTAAGGCTCAGTCTAGCGCGTGTTCTCGACTCGTATGGCGCGGACAACTCGCCTCTCTCCCGGTTGTTACCGGCGTGCCGTCGTCGGTTATTCGCTGTGCCAGAATGCTCACATGAGCGAAACGACAGAAGTTGGCATCCATGTCTCCGGCGACGCAGCCGTCCTGACAGGTGACCGCGGCCTGGTGGAATCTTTGATGGCAAGGTTGGACATTGACAGCACCCACGTAGGCCGATTGGGGCAAGGATCTGCTGACCTCCTGGCCCAGGCAACGGGGGTAGCCGCATTTGCGGCCGCCATGGATGGTAGCTGGGTGCAACTAACTCCAGAGTCCACCCGCAGACTTGCAGAACTTGCCCAGTTCAATGTGTCCCAAGATGGCGTATTCAGCGGGGTCTTTCGCGGTTCCAAGGGACGCATTGATTCATTTGCTCAGTTCACCACGGGCGGCATCAATCCGGTAGCCATGGCGAACCTGGCCACGTTAACGGCGACGATGGCTTTGAGGCGCGCGGTTGCACAGTTGGAAGAGCTGGCGGAAGCCATGGACGTCAAACTGGATCGGCTGCTGGACGACAACAGAGCCAAGGCGCTGGGCGACGTGCAGGGCCTGACAGTGGTCCTGACCCGCGCATTTGAGCTTTATGAGGCGACCGGACGAATCAGCGAAACGGCTTGGTCTCAAATTGCCGGCCACGCGACGTCTCTGGCACAGGCAAGCTCTCATGCTCTGGCCCAGATCGATACCATGACGCAGACGCTCAACGCCAAGTCGCTGGCAGAGAAGGCCTCTGCTGCGGAAACCATTGCCGCCAAAGAGCTGCGCTCTTGGCTCGTTATCCTTGCCGCGGCCCAGGCAAACCAGCAGCGGCTCGAGACCCTCGAACTTGTGCACGTACGTCAGCACGATCCCGATGCAGTCGAAGCGCATGCTGCTGCGATCCGATCAGCTGCAGCCAATCGATCCACTGCTGTCACTGCCAGGGTTCAGGAGCTGGTTGATGCCTTGACGGCAGCAGCAAATGTGAGTGACTTCAATCGGGTCCGTAGTCCGCAGAAAAGCAAGATGCTGCTGGACTCCGCGGAGCACGCTGTGGAGTTGATTGGGGTCTTCGCTCAGATCTACGGTCTTGACGGCCTGACCACCGGCGAAGTGGAACGGGAGTCCTGGCGCAAGTCCTTGACCGACTTCGCCAAAACCACTGGCAATGTGGTCTCCTCAGGAGCCCGAGCGGTGCCGGTGGGCATCGCGAAGGCTGGTGGGGATGCGGTTATCCGCGTAGCTGGCCAAATTGAGGCGCAGCGAGCCGGCAGCTCGGTAAAGGTGGAGCCTAAAGAGGGTCGCCGTGATGAAGTCGTCGCAAGTGATTCGCCGAACGGTGACGCCAGCTAAAGGCGGCTGATGCATTCTAATGGAGCACTAGTCTTACGCAAAGAACAATGGCGTTATGCCCGTTGGTGTAAAACACAGGCTGATAGTGCCCGGCCGCGCCTTCAACATCAGGTCGTGTTGTCGGAGCGGACGGTCCCTCGCAGGTTCGCCGGAACGGTTGGCACATGGAGGCTTAATAGCTTCCACCCAACTCCGAGCTGCGTTCGCTCGACCTCATTCGCAATGGAGCGGAGCCGGAGCGGAATTTTTCAAGCTGAACGGTACCAACGGGAGTTAGGCGGCTGACTGTTCGGGGGTTTCCTTGGGTTGGTTGATCCACGCTGGTCCGGGGAGCGCGAGGATTTTGGGATCGGTGGTGGT
>JAHFUZ010000041.1 GCA_023264815.1 Arthrobacter sp.
ACATCGGCATCCTGGATGACCGCAAGCGGGAGTACGCCGGAGCACGCGGCAGCCGGTTCGCTATCTTCCCCGGATCGGCGTTGTTCAAGAAGTCCCCCACGTTCGTGATGGCAGCCGAACTTGTTGAGACCAGCCGGCTCTGGGCCCGCGTGGCCGCAAAGTTCGATCCTGTCTGGGCCGAACAGGTTGCACCGGACCTCGTTAAGCGCAGCTACAGCGAGCCGCACTGGTCCACAAAAATGGGCGCGGTCATGGCGTATGAGAAGGTCACGCTCTACGGGGTGCCCATCATCGCCCAGCGCCGGGTCAACTACAGCCGCGTGGATCCGGTGCTGGCCCGGGAGCTGTTCATCCGGCACGCCCTGGTGGAAGGCGACTGGAAGACCCACCACAAGTTCTTCCACCGCAACCGTGCCCTTCTCCTGGAGGTTGAAGAACTCGAAGCGAGGATGCGCCGCCGCGACCTGCTGGTGGACGACGAAACGCTCTTCGAGTTCTATGACGCACGGGTTGGACCGGACGTGGTCTCCGAGCGGCACTTCGACAAATGGTGGAAGGAGGCCCGGCAGAAGAACCCGGACCTGCTTGACTACGATAAGTCGCTGCTGATCAATGACGATGCCGACAATCTCGACGAAACGGCCTATCCGAAGACGCTCCTGCACAAGGGCTTCGAACTGCCGCTCACGTACGAATTCCATCCGGTTGCTCCGGGCTCGCCGCCCAACCCGTCCGACGGCGTCACGGCCGAGGTGCCGGTGCTGTTCCTCAACCAGCTTGACGACAAAGCTTTCCGCTGGCTGATCCCCGGCCAGCGCGTGGAACTGGTGACTGCCCTGATCAAGTCCCTTCCCAAGCAGATCCGCAAGAACTTCGTCCCCGCCCCGGATGTGGCCCGCCAGGCCGTCGCCGCCCTCGAGGCGGACTTTGACCCGGCCAGCGATGAACTGGAAGCCTCGCTGGAACTCGCCCTGCGCCGGATCCGCGGCCAGGTCATTCCGCCGGGGTCCTGGAACTGGGAAGCCGTGCCGTCACACTTGCGGGTGAGTTTCAAGGTGGTGGACAGCAGGGGCAAGGTCCTGGACGAGGGCAAGGACCTCGCCGCCCTCCAGGAACGTCTGGCTCCGGCAACCCGCCGCGCCATCGCCGAGTCCCTGGGGGCAACTCCGGGCACCACAGGACCGCGGTCGTCGTCGAAATCGGCCCCGGTTGCCAAAGCCGGTGCGGCGGCTGCCGTGTCCGACGCTGCCGGAAACGGCGCCGGCACTGGCTTCACCGAGCAGAGCGGTCTGACGCAGTGGTCCTTTGGCACGGTGCAGCGGCAGGTGAGCAACATCGTCAAGGGCCACACTGTCACGGGCTATCCAGCCCTGGTGGACGAGGGGACATCGGTGGCGCTGCGTGTGTTCCAGACGCCGTCTGAACAGCTGGCGTCAATGCGCGGTGGCGTGATCCGGCTCCTGGCCCTGCGGGTTCCGGCACCGAACCGCTACGTGCTGGAGCACCTCAACAACACCGAGAAGCTCACCTTCAGCCAGAATCCGCATGGTTCGGTATCGGCCCTGATCGCCGGCTGCGCCCTCGCCGCCGTGGACAAGCTGACGCCGGCCGACGTGCCGTGGGACCGCGAGTCTTTCGATGCCCTCTACGAGCAGGTGCGCGCAGAGCTGATCGATACGGTCTTTACCGTGACGGCGGTGGTGGAACGCATCCTGGCCAGCACGCGGCGGATCGAAAAGCAGTTGAAGGGCAGCACCAGCCTGGCCCTGATCAGTGCCCTGAACGACATCAGGAGCCAGCTCGAACAGCTGGTGTTCCCCGGGTTCGTGGCCCGGACCGGTTTCGCCCAGCTCAGCCAGCTCCCCCGCTACCTGGCAGCCATCGAGAAACGCCTCGAACGGCTCCCCGGCAACGTGCAGCGGGATAGCCTGAACATGGCTGCCGTCCAGCGGCTGGAAGACGATTACGACGACGCCGTGGCGGCTCTGCTGCCCGGGCGGCGGATGGGTCCCGAGTTGATCCAGGTGCGCTGGATGATCGAGGAACTCAGGGTGAGCCTGTTCGCCGTCGAACTCGGAACCGCCTACTCCGTCTCCGAAAAACGGATCAGGGCGGTCCTGAACAAAGCGCTCGCTCCGGTTTAGCTTTCCGGAACGAACTCCCCGTAGCCCGCGGCCCGGAGCCCTGCCCGGAGCTTTTCCGCATTCGCGTCCAGCACGGCCGGATCAGGGTTCTGGTCCGCCGAGGCAAAGTCGAAGTCAGCCATGCTCCGTGACGGCCACACATGCACGTGCAGGTGGTTGATCTCATACCCGGCCACAATCAGGCCGGCACGTTCGGCAGGAAAGATCTCCAGCTGGACGGCGCCGATCCGGCGGGCAACTTCCATCACCCTCGCCAGCGTTTCAGGGGACGCATCCGTCCAGCGGTCCACCTCCTCGGTGGGGACCACCAGGGTGTGTCCGTCAGCCAGCGGCCCCGTGGTGAGGAATGCCGCAACATCTGCCTCCCGCCAGACAAAGCGTCCCGGGATCTCGCCGTTAATAATCCTGGTGAACAGGGTGCTCATGCGTCTGCCTCCTTGGCCGGAGCCTGCAGTGTGCTGGTATCCAGCACGAACCGGTACTTGACGTCGCCCTCCACCATGCGGCGGTAGGCCTCATTCAGTCGCGCGGCGGACACCAGTTCGATGTCTGCCACAACCTGGTGCTCTGCGCAGAAATCCAGCATTTCCTGCGTTTCGGCGATGCCGCCGATCATCGAGCCGGCGTAGGCAAGGCGCCGCCGCATCAGCGAGCGCGGGTTCACCGGCGGCATGGCGTCGGCAGGCAGGCCCAGCTGGAACAGGGCACCATCCATGCGCAGTGTCCTGAAGTATGGGTTCAGATCGTGCGGTGCGGCGACGGTGTCGATGATGAGGTCGATGCTGCGGTTGGCGGCAGCCATGGCGTCCTCGTCCCGGGACAGGATGACTTCGTCGGCGCCCAGTTCCAGTGCTGCAGGCACCTTGGTTTCGGAGGTGGTGAAGACCAACACCCGCGCCCCCATGGCTTTGGCAAGCTTCACAGCCATGTGACCGAGCCCGCCAAGGCCCACCACGCCCACTACGTCACCTTCTTCCACATCGAAGTGGCGCAGCGGCGAGAACGTGGTGATCCCGGCGCACAGCAAGGGTGCGACGGCGGCCGGGTCAAGGCCCGCGGGCACGCGCACCACATAGCGGCGGTCCACCACCACCGAGGTGGAGTAGCCGCCCTGGGTGATCGCGTCGCCGTTTCGGGCGTCCTTGGCGCCGTAGGTTCCGGTCATGCCTTTTTCGCAGTACTGCTCCAGTCCGTCCAGGCAGCTGTCGCATTCACGGCAGGAATCGACCATGCACCCCACTCCCACCCGGTCGCCCGGGGCGAAGTCCTGCACGGCCGAACCTACCCGGCTGACGGTTCCCACAATTTCGTGGCCGGGCACCAGGGGATAGTTCTGGGAACCCCATTCGCCGCGGGTTGCGTGCACGTCCGAGTGGCACAGTCCGCAGAATTCGATGGCGATCTCGACGTCGTCGGACTTCGGGGCGCGGCGGGACAGCGTCAGGGGCACCAGGCCGCTGTCCTCGGAGACCGCGCCGTACGCGGCCACGGTCAGCCCGGCACCGGGAAGCGGAGTGGAAGTGTCGGCCGGCAGGACCGGGCGGGCAAGGGGCGGCGGTACGGGGCGTCCTGGAGTCATACCTGCGACGCTACCCCCGCGGGCCGGGCCTTTTCCACTCGGCGGGCCGTGGGCCGGGCCGTCAGCGTGGGGCCACCTGGCCCGGCTCGGTTCCGGTGGCCACGGGCAGGTCAGGATTGTTTGACCATTCGGAGAAGGAGCCCGGATACAGTGCGGCCTTGATTCCCGCGATTTCCAGCGCGGCCACCTGGTGGGCGGCGGTAACGCCGGAGCCGCAGTACACGGCAACGGGGACATCGCCACGGACGCCCAGGTCCTCGAACCGCTGCCTCAGCACGGACGGCGCGAGGAACCGCCCTGCCCCGTCCAGGTTTTCCGTGGTCGGAGCGCTCACGGCTCCCGGGATGTGGCCGGCCCGCGGATCAACGGGCTCGAACTCGCCGCGGTACCTCTCGCCGGCCCGGGCATCGAGGAGGATGCCGTGGCCCGCCCAGCCTGCCGCGGCGGCAATGTCAATGGCCGCCATGCCGCCCCCTGGCAGGGAGACCCCGCCCGGTTCCGCGTCCACGGATCCGGACTCCAGCGGCAGCCCGGCGGCCTGCCAGGCGGCCAGGCCGCCGTCGAGCAGGAAGACGTCCGGGAACCCCGCGCTGCGAAGCATCCACCACGCGCGGGCCGCCGCCATGTTTCCGCTGTTGTCGTAGGCCACCACGGTATCTCCTGTGTTGATGCCCCAGCGCCGCGCCGTGGCCTGGAATGCCGACGCCGGCGGCAAGGGGTGCCGGCCGCGCGCCGGAGCCGCGGGCGCCGCAAGCTCCGTCGCCAGATCCACATAAACAGCCCCGGGCAGGTGACCCCCAAGGTAGTGGTCACGGCCGTGCGGATCCCCCAAAGCCCACCGGACATCAAGCAGGACCGTGCGCCGGTCCGAGGCCAGCAGGGCCTCCAATGCCGGGACATCCATCAGTGGACCCATCATGCTCCTTGGCAGTTGTGGCTGGTTCGTTGGCTGCTCCAACTGTAGCTGCGGCAAACAAGGCAGAGGAGCACCCGATCCCCCGCTGGATCGTGGTGGGTGCGGGGACCGGCGCCGCATGAGGACGTCCTCCGCCGGTTTTCCAGACCGGCAGCTGGGACGCCCAGGGAAATCACACCTCCACCGATTCCCGCGGCGCGAGATGGGTGAACGTGGTCCCGTATTTTCCGCCCAGCCGGGCTACGTGGCCTTCCACCATGTTCAGGCCCGTTCCGTTGAGCAGGCCATCGTGGATCTGGAAGGCACGCGGGGCGCGGACCCCGATGACGAAGTCCAGCACCTCCCCCGCCTTGTTCCACGGCGCGTGGATGGGAACCAGGAGGGTCCGGACGCTGATCCCGTCCGGGATGATGAAGGAATCGCCGGGGTGGTAGACATTGCCGTCCACGAGGTAGCCGATGTTTGCCACCACGGGGATCAGCGGGTGGATGAGCGCGTGCTGGCCGCCGAAGCTGCGGATGCTGAAGCCGGCGGCGTCAAACGCGGTGCCCGGCTCAACCGTGTGGACCCGCTCAGCTGCCGCCGGCGACTCGTTCCGCACATTGGCTGCCACGCCGGCCGGGGCGAAGACCGCCAGGCCCTCGCCGGCTTCGAGCGCGCTGACGACGGCCGGCACATCGATGTGGTCCGGGTGCTCATGCGTGATCAGTACGGCGTGCGCGCCGTCCAGGGCCTCATCCGTTTCGGAGAAGCTGCCCGGATCCAGCACCAGCACGTGGCCATCCTTTTCGAGCCGGACGCAAGCGTGGGTGAATTTTGTCAGCTTCATAGTGCCAGCCTAGGTTCTGGGCCCCGGGCTATCCAGGGGTGCGCCGGGCGGGACCGTTCCGGCTGGTAACCTTGATGCTTGCCACCGTCCCTCAGGGAAGCGAGTATCTCCATGCCGTTCGGCACCAAAGCTGACGCGACGCCGTCGAACGCCCCCTCCGGCAGCGGGTCCGGGGCCGGTTCCAGCGCAGGCAAGGAACAGCGGGTCACCAAGCAGCGCGTTGCCGTCAGCACCGCCCTGGACGAGCTGGACGACTTCGTGAGCACCCAGGAGCTTTACCGCATCCTGCAGAACAAGGGTGTCTCGGTGTCCCTGGCAACCGCCTACCGGATCCTGCAGTCCCTGGCCGACGACGGCCTGGTTGATGTGCTGCGCAACGGCGAGGGCGAAGCGGTCTACCGGAGGTGCGCCGTCACGGGGCACCATCACCACCTGTTGTGCCGGAACTGCGGCAAGGCCGTGGAGGTCGAGGCGCCGGCAGTGGAAACCTGGGCAGCCAGGACAGCTGCCGAACACGGCTACACCGAGGTGGCGCACACAGTGGAAATTTTCGGCCTCTGCCCTGACTGCACCGTTCTCCGGGCTGCCGGCAGCATCTGACGAACCGCCTCCGCGTCAGCCGGCGTGGACCAGGCGCCCGTTAAGGCCGCGCTTGGCCTGGACGCTGCCGATGACACGGCACACCACGTAGATCAGGAATGACAGGGTGGTGACGTAGGGGCTGATGGGGATCCGCCCGCCCAAGGCAAGCAGGATTCCGCCCACCGTTGCCGTGACGGCAAAAATGACGCTGAGGACCACCAGCCACACCGGCGAGGACGTCACGCGCAGGGCAGCCGCCGCAGGGGTGATCAGCAGGGCCAGCACCAGCAGCGCCCCCACCACCTGGATGGACAGCGCCACGCTCACACCCAGCAGCACCATAAACACGATGGCGAGGGTCCGGACGGGTACACCGCGGGCTTCGGCCAGTTCCGGATCAACGCTGGCGAAGTTCAGCGGCCGCCAGATCAGGACCAGCGCCGCGATGACCACCACGGCGGCGCCGGCCAGGACCTGGAGCTGGACGGTGTCCACAGAGACGATCTGCCCGGTCAGCAGGCCAAATTTGTTGGCGGCACGTCCTTCGTAGAGGGACAGGAACAGGATGCCCAGGCCCAGCCCGAACGGCATGATCACCCCGATGATGGAGTTTTTGTCCCGCGCCCTGACGCCCATCAGGCCCAGGAGCAGTGCCGCCGCCACCGAACCGATCAGGGAGCCGAACACAATGTCGGCGCCGATGAGCAGCGCAAAAGCCGCACCGGCGAAGGAGAGCTCGGAGATGCCGTGGACGGCGAACGCCAAATCACGTTTCATCACGAAGGTGCCCACCAGGCCACCCAGCAGGCCCAGGACGGCGCCGGCCCAGATGGAGTTCTGGACCAGGACCAGGAGTTCACCGTAATTTTCGAAGCTGAAGATCGCCGCAATGATGCTGTCCGCGTCCATCAGGCCACTTCCCCAACTGTTGCGTGGACATCGGCGTGGTGGTGCGTGGTGGCGTCCGGCAGGCCGACGACGACGATGCGCCCGTTGGCGTGGATCACTTCCACGTGGCTGCCATAGAGTTCCGAGAGGACCTCCGTGGTCATCACTTCCTCTGGCGTTCCCACCCGGAACCGGCCGCCCGCCAGGTAGAGAACCCGGTCCACGTAATCGATGATGGGGTTGATTTCGTGGGTGACGAAGACCACGGCACTGTTCTGCTCATGGCATTGCTTGTTGATCAGTGCGCTGACCGCCTGCTGGTGATGCAGGTCCAGGGACAGCAGGGGTTCGTCGCAGAGCAGGACCTGGGGTTCGGTAGCCAACGCCTGGGCCACCCTGAGGCGCTGCTGTTCACCGCCGGACAGCTGCCCCACGGGCACCTTCGCGTAGTCGGTGGCGCCCACGAGCTCCAGGAGCTCGTCGATCCTGCGGTTCACGCGGGAGGTGCCCAGGCGCAGGCCCCAGCGGTGCCCGTCAACGCCAAGGCCCACGAGGTCCCGGGCCCGCATGGGCGTGTCCGGGGCAAAGGATTTCTGCTGCGGGATGTAGCCGATCAGGCGGCTGCCGCGCTCCACCGGACGGTCCCCCAACACGGCAGTGCCGGCCTGCAGGTGCTGCAGCCCCAGCAGCACCTTAAGGAAGCTGGTCTTGCCGCTGCCGTTGGGGCCCAGCACGGCGAAGAACTCGCCGGGCCTGATGTCCAGGTTGAGATCCTCCCAGAGCGTGCGTTTGCCGAACTGCAGGGACGCCCCGCGGAGGCTCACCACCGGTTTCAACTATTTTTCTCCAAAACTTTGCTGACGTTGTCCACATTGTCCGTCATCCACTGCACGTACGTCTTGCCTTCTGGCAAGGTTTCGCTGAAATCAAGCACGGGAACGCCTGCGGCTTCGGCGGCCTTCTTCAGCGCTTCCGTCTGCGGCCCTGCCGTCTGTCCGTTGTAGGCAAGGAATTTGATCTCCGGTGATCCCGCCAAGTCAGTTGCTGCCTTGAGCACGGCAGGCGGCACATCGGAGCCCTCCTCGATGGCTGCCGTGTAGTCCTCCGGTGTGCGGTTTACCAGCCCGGCTGCTTCGAGCAGGTAGGCGGGCACCGGCTCGGTCATGGCTATGGGTGAGCCCGCGGACTTGGTCTTCATGCCGGCCAGCCTAGTGTTCAGTCCGTCCAGGTCCGCCTTGAACGTGGCTGCGTTGGCGGTGAACTGAGCCGAAGAGCCTGGTTCCAGTTCACCGAGCTTTGCAGCAACAGAATCGGCCAGCTTGCCCATCGCGTCAAGGCTGTACCAGGCATGTTCGTTGAACTCACCATGCTGGGGGTTATGGCCGGCTCCCCCGTCCGCAGTCTCCGATTCAGTGTGTTCTTCCTTGGGGGCCAGGCCGGCGATTTCCACAACGGTCAGGATGCTGCCGTGGTCCAACTTGCTGTCGTCGGCCATCTTGTGGAGGAACCCGTCATACCCGCCGCCGTTTTCGATGACCAGGTCGGCCTTCGAGACCGTCAGCCGGTCCTGTGCGGTGGCCTCATAGGAGTGGGGATCCTGGCTGGTCTTGGTGATGATGGAGGTGACGTTCACCTTGTCGCCGCCGATCAGTCCGGCGATGTCACCGTAGACGTTGGTCGACGCCACGATATCGATCGCGCCCGACGATTCAGTGCCTGATCCGGTGGGTGAACCGCCACCCGGACTGCACGCGGTCAGCAGCAGGCTGAAGCCCGCAAGGGCGGCAAGGGACGTTCGGATGGCAGCGGGATGGCGCAACGGAAACCTCAGATCAGGACGGGTTGGACTTTTTTCGACTTCCAGAAGTCTACCCCTAATTAGGAATGATTCCTATTTAGAAAAGCCGGGCCGGGAGCGTGCGCCACCCCGGCCCGGCCATTTTCTGTCGGTCCGGTTAGTCACCGTTGGGCTGGCCCAGCCGCCGGATCCCGGTGGCCTGGGTAGCGTCCCGGATCTCGCCGACCAGCTGTTCGATCACGTCTTCCAGGAACAGGACTCCATGGGTTTGGCCGTCCGCCCCAATGACGCGGGCAAGGTGGGATCCCGTGCGCTGCATCACCGACATGGCAGTTTCAACCTCGTCGCCCAGTGCCAGGTTGGCCAGGGAGCGGATCCTGCTCTCGGCAATGGGGTGTTGGTAGTCCTCCTCAGGGATGGAGAGGACATCCTTCACATGGAGGTAGCCGGACAAAACGCCGTCGCCGTCCACCATCGGGAACCTCGAAAACCCTGTCCTGCTGACCGCTTTCTCGAACTCCACCGGCGTGGTGGAGTCCTTCAGCAACACCAGCTTCTCCAGCGGCACCATGATGTCCGCCGCCGAATACTCGGAGAACTCCAGTGCGCCGGTAATCAGCCCGGCGTCGTCGTCCACCAGTCCGTGGCGGGTGGACTCCTGCACGATCGACTGGACTTCCTCGAGGGTGAAGGATGAGTTGACCTCGTCCTTGGGCTCAATCTTCAGGAGTTTGAGGATGTGGTTGGCGGACCAGTTCAGCACGGAGATGACCGGGTTCACCAGCCTGGCCACGAACATCAGCGGCGGCGCCAGCAGCAAGGCAGCCTTGTCCGCAACCGAAACCGAGATGTTCTTGGGCACCATCTCACCGAAGGTTACATGGAGGAACGTCACCACCATCAGGGCAATGGCAAACGCCACGATGTCGGCGATTTCCACCGGAATCCCTACGGCTTCCAACGGGGCCGCCATCAGGTGGTGGATGGCGGGTTCTGCCACCTGCAGGATCAGCAGGGAACACACCGTGATGCCCAGCTGCGCACAGGCGAGCATCAGCGACACATTTTCCATGGCCCGCAACGTGGTCTGCGCCCGCTTGGATCCGGCATCCGCGAGAGGTTCGATCTGGCTGCGCCGCGCCGACATCACCGCAAACTCGGCCCCGACGAAAAATGCGTTGCCCAGCAGGAGGACAACCAGCCAGGCTATGCCTGCCCAGTCACTCATGATGCCCTCCTGTCGTCGGCAGCGGGCTCAGGCTCGGGCGGGGCGGGATGGAAGCAGATCCGCTCGATCCGCCGGCCATCCATGCGGGTCACGCTCAGCGTCCCGCCGCCCACGGGAACTGTGTCCCCGACGGCCGCGATGCGGCCCAGCTCACTCATGACATACCCGCCCACGGTCTCGTAGGCAGCCTCGTCCGGGACGGTGAGTCCCGGAATCTGTTCGGAGAGTTCGTCGGGCCGCAGCAGCCCGGGGAAGTACCAGTCCCCCGAGGCGCTTTGCAGCAGTCCCGGCCGCACCTTGTCATGCTCGTCGGACACTTCGCCCACGATTTCCTCCACGAGGTCTTCGAGGGTGGCGATGCCCGCGGTGCCGCCGTACTCATCCAGTACCACGGCGAGCTGGAGGTTCCCTTCCCGCAGTTCGGCCAGGAGGGCATCAAGGTGGATGGTTTCAGGCACGCGGAGAACATCGGTCATGATGGCCCCGGCCTCCAGGTTGGCCCGCCGGTCCCACGGCACGGCCACCGCCTTCTTGACGTGGACCAGGCCCTTGATGTCATCGGAGGAGTCCCCGATAACAGGAAAGCGCGAGTACCCGGTACGCCGTGCGGCGTCCAGGATGTCCGAAACCGGCTGGTCGGCGTCGATCGTTTCCACCCGGATGCGGGGGGTCATCACATCGGCGGCCGTCCTGGCGGAAAAGTTCAGGGTGCGGGCCACGAAGTTGGCGGTCCCGGCGTCGAGCGTTCCCATGGCGGCGGAGCGCCGCACCAGGGAGGCCAGCTCGGCCGGCGTCCGGGCCCCCGAAATCTCTTCCTTGGCCTCAAGGCCGAAGACGTGCAGCACCTTGTTGGAGAAGCCGTTCAGCAGCACGATGGCTGGTTTGAAGATGGCCGTAAATATCAGCTGCGGCCGTGCCAGCGCCTTGCCCACCTGGAAGGAGAGCGCAATGGCCATGTTCTTGGGCACCAGTTCGCCAAGAAGCATGGACAGCAGGGTGGCCAGCACCATGGCTATGATCAGCGAAACGGACGCCGCAGCGACGGCGGGCACTCCGACGGCGGCCAGCGGGCCTTCGAGGAGGCGCCCCACAGAGGGTTCCATCACATAGCCGGTGAGCAGTGTGGTGAGGGTGATGCCGAGCTGGCAGCTGGAGAGCTGGGTTGAGAGGGATTTCAGGCACTTGAGCAGCGGCACGGCACCGGTATCGCCGTTGTCGATGGCGTTCTGGACCGTGGCCTGGTCAAGGGCAATCAGGGAAAATTCGACGGCCACGAAGAAGCCGGTGCCGGCGATCAGCAGGAGGCCTGCCGCAAGGAGCAACCACTCCATTCAGCATCCCGCCTGAAAGCCGGCGGACGCGGAGGGTATCCGGGGGAAACTGCCCGGCGGAGGATGGTCCGCCGAAGCGGACCCTGTTTCCTGTAGGGCTCCACCGGTGTGAACCGAAGGAGTGTGATGGGCGCGTGTTCGGGGTTTGCCGGCTCTGCGGGAGGTCTGCATGGAGCTGTTTTTGCTCCGCTGACACGTCCCAGGCCGGCACCTAGATTTACTGTCCATAAGAACTTCAGTCTACAGGAGTGGATTGCGCCTTCCAGGGTGCCGTAGACCGCCGATGTCTGCCACATTTCGTGATCTGCGCGTCATTCCATGATTTGGGTCACCGTTATTGGCAGTTAACACAGAATGCTCATTAGACTGGCAAAGGTCCGGGTTCAGGACGTAGAGACTGGTTCGATTGTTGTGCTGAGGCACCTTGGCGGCCAGAGAGAAATCAAACTCATGGAAGAGGCGTATTTCAAGTGCCAGAGCAGCCTAGCCACCGTCTACCAGAGGAATTTGGCGGAAACGAGTGGCTCGTTGACGAACTGTACGAGCAGTACCAGAAGGACAAGAACACCGTGGACACCAAGTGGTGGCCCCTGTTCGAATCCTTCGATTCGGGCAGCGAGTCGTCTTCCAACGGGAGCACGGCCGTAGCCGTTGCCCACCCCGCCACACGTGAAATGCCTGCCGTAGCTCCGGCCGCGGCACCCGCAGCCCCGGCACCGGCTGCACAGCCCGCAGCACCGGCCGCGCCGGCAGCTGCCAAAAAAGCCCCCGCCACGGTCGCCCGCGATGGTGCGAAGAAGACCGAGCCCGGCAGCAGCGCCCAGCCGATTCCTGCACAGCTGCCCAAGAACGTTAAAGCACCCACGGCCCCGGAAGAGGACGTGGTGTCCGTCCTTCGTGGACCGGCCAAGGCAATCGCCACCAACATGGTCACCAGCCTCGAGGTTCCCACGGCCACGAGTGTCCGGGCAATTCCGGCCAAGCTGCTGATCGACAACCGCGTTGTCATCAACTCCAACCTTGCCCGCGCACGTGGCGGCAAGGTCTCCTTCACCCACCTGATCGGCTACGCCGTCATCCGGGCACTCTCGCAGTTCCCCTCCATGAACGTCTACTACGACGAAGTGGACGGCAAGCCCGTTGCCGTCCAGCCGGCCCACGTCAACTTCGGCATTGCCATTGACATGCCCAAGCCGGACGGCACCCGCCTGCTGATGGTGCCGAACATCAAGAAGGCTGAGACCCTCAACTTCGCCGAGTTCTGGCACACCTACGAAGACCTGATCAAACGTGCCCGCAACGGCAAGCTGACCGCGGATGACCACCAGGGCACCACGGTCTCCCTGACCAACCCCGGCGGCATCGGCACGGTCCACTCCGTCCCCCGCCTGTCCAAGGGACAGGCCGCCATCATCGGCGTCGGCGCGCTGGACTACCCGGCCGAGTTCCAGGGCGCGAGCGAAAAGATCATCGCGCACAACGCCATCAGCAAGGTCCTCACGCTGACCTCCACCTATGACCACCGCGTCATCCAGGGTGCCGGCAGCGGCGAATTCCTCAAGCTCGTGCACCAGCTGCTGCTTGGTGCGCAGAACTTCTACGACGAAATCTTCGAGGCGCTGCGTATCCCGTACGAGCCCGTACGGTGGAGCCCGGACCTGCAGGTGGACCCTGCTGACCAGATCAACAAGGTGGCCCGGATCCAGCAGCTCATCCACTCCTACCGCGTGCGCGGCCACCTCATGGCGGACACCGATCCGCTGGAGTACGTCCAGCGGAAGCACCCGGACCTCGACGTCCTCACCTACGGCCTGACGCTGTGGGACCTGGACCGGGAGTGGCCCACCGGCGGTTTCGGCGGCGCCCCCATGCTCAAGTTCCGCGACATCCTGGGTGTACTCCGCGACGCCTACTGCCGCACCACGGGCATCGAATACATGCACATCCAGGAACCCGAAGAGCGCAAGTGGTTCCAGGACCAGCTCGAGCACGAGTACTCCAAGCCGAGCCGCGAAGAGCAGCTGCGCATTGTGTCCAGGCTCAACGCAGCAGAGGCCTTCGAAACCTTCCTGCAGACCAAGTTCGTGGGCCAGAAGCGCTTCTCCCTCGAAGGCGGCGAATCCCTGATTCCGCTGCTGGACGCCATCATTTCCGATGCTGCCGACGACGGACTGGACGAGGTGGCCATCGGCATGGCCCACCGCGGCCGCCTGAACGTACTCACCAACATCGCCGGAAAGACCTACGCCCAGGTATTCCGCGAATTCGAAGGCACGCAGGATCCCCGCTCCGTCCAGGGCTCCGGCGACGTCAAGTACCACCTCGGTACCGAAGGCACGTTCACCTCCGAAAGCGGCAACGAGACCAAGGTCTACCTCGCCGCCAACCCGTCGCACCTCGAGGCTGTTGACTCCGTGCTCGAAGGCATCGTCCGCGCCAAGCAGGACCGCCTTGACCAGGGCACCGCCTTCCCGGTCCTGCCCATCATGGTGCACGGCGACGCCGCATTCGCCGGGCAGGGCGTGGTTGCCGAAACCCTGAACCTGTCCCAGCTGCGCGGTTACCGCACCGGCGGCACCATCCACGTAGTGGTCAACAACCAGGTGGGCTTCACCACCGCACCGTCGTCGTCGCGCTCGTCCACGTACTCCACGGACGTCGCCAAGATGATCCAGGCACCGGTGTTCCACGTGAACGGTGACGATCCGGAGGCTGTTGTCCGCATTGGCCAGCTCGCCTACGAATTCCGCCAGCGTTTCCACAAGGACGTTGTGATCGACATGGTGTGCTACCGCCGCCGTGGCCACAACGAGGGCGACGACCCCTCAATGACGCAGCCCATGATGTACAACCTGATCGAAGCCAAGCGCTCCGTCCGGAAGCTGTACACCGAGGCCCTCATCGGCCGTGGCGACATCACCGAGGAAGAAGCAGAGCAGCTGCTCCGCGACTACCAGGAACGGCTGGAGCGCGTCTTCGCCGAAACGCATGCAGCCCAGACGTCTCCGATCCCGATCATCACCGCAGACTCGGCCGCCGTCTCTGACATTGAACGTCCCATCGCCCAGCAGGCCGATTCGGGCATCAACGCGCCGGCGTCCACTGCCATCTCCGCGGAAACGCTGGCACGGATCGGCAAAGCGCACATCGAAATCCCTGAGGGCTTCACCGTCCACGCCAAGCTCAAGCAACTGCTGGAGAAGCGCGAACAGATGTCACGCGAAGGCGGCATCGACTGGGGCTTCGGCGAAATCGCGGCCTTTGGTTCGCTGATCATGGAAGGCGTCCCCGTCCGGCTCGCCGGCCAGGACTCACGCCGCGGGACGTTCGTGCAGCGCCATGCCGTGTTCCACGACCGCGCCAACGGCAACGAGTGGCTGCCCCTGGGCAACCTCTCTGACAACCAGGCCAAGCTGTGGATCTACGACTCCCTGCTGTCCGAATACGCGGCCATGGGCTTCGAATACGGCTACTCCGTGGAACGCCCGGATGCCCTGGTGCTCTGGGAAGCCCAATTCGGCGACTTCGTCAACGGCGCGCAGACGATCATCGATGAGTTCATCTCCTCGGCCGAGCAGAAGTGGGGCCAGCGCTCCTCCCTGGTCCTGATGCTGCCGCACGGCTACGAGGGCCAGGGCCCGGACCACTCCTCGGCACGCATCGAACGCTTCCTGCAGATGTGCGCCGAAGAGAACATGATCGTCGCCAACCCCACCACAGCGGCATCGCACTTCCACCTGCTCCGGCGCCAGGCCTACAGCCGTCCGCGCAAGCCGCTGATCATCTTCACCCCGAAGCAGCTGCTGCGCCTCAAGGCCGCGGCCTCATCAGTGGAAGACTTCACCAACGGTACCTTCCGCCCGGTGATTGGCGACCACGAACAGCTGGCAGGCAACGCCGTCGAACGCGTCCTGCTGGTCTCCGGCCGCCTGTACTACGACCTTCTGTCCACCCGGCAGAAGACCGATGACAAGACCACTGCAATTATCCGCGTGGAGCAGCTCTACCCGCTCCCGCACGAGGAAATTGCAGCGGAACTGGCCAAGTACCCGAACGCCGAGGTTGTCTGGGCACAGGACGAGCCCGCCAACCAGGGACCGTGGCCGTTTATGGGCCTGCACCTCCCTGACGCGCTGGACCGCCGCATCCGCCTGGTGTCGCGTCCCGCCTCGGCCTCCACGGCCGCCGGCTCCATGAAGCGCCACGCCAAAGAGCAGGACACCCTCCTGAAGCAGGCATTTGCACGGAAGTAGCACCAGTGACTGCCCGGCCGGACGTCGAAATACCAGACTCCGGCCGGGCAGTTCTGTTTAATGGGATGGACCATAGCCACGCCCGCTGGCATCAGTGGGCACGGACGTTAAGAGGGATTTGTGGAAGACAGGAAGCTGCGGCTCGCAGCTGTTGGAGATGAACTGCTGGCCGGGCTGGGCGATCCCCGGGCCCTTGGCTGGCTGGGCCGCGTACTGGCCCGCACTCCCCAGGACGGCATGGCCATGGAAAGTTATGCCCTCCCCTGTCCCCAGGAAGGTACGGAAGGGCTCGCCGCCCGCTGGCTGGAGGAGGCCGGACGCCGGTTCAGCGATGTGCACGAGAACCGCCTGGTGATTGGCCTGTCAGGACGGGACATCGAGTTCGGCCTCTCCACGGCGCGCAGCCGCCTTAACCTGGCCAACATCCTGGACACCGCGTCGCAGAACCGGATCGAGGTGTTTGTGGTGGGGCCGCCGCCCACGCTGGATCCTGCCCAGAACCGCCGGCTCGCCGAGCTCAACACGGCGTTCGCCGACGTCACCACCCGGCGCAAGCACCTGTATGTGGACACTTTCTCCCCGTTGTTGAATCACGAGCAGTGGCGGCAGGACCTTGCCGCGAACAGCGGCACGCCGGGGCAGGCCGGCTACGGCCTGATGGCCTGGCTGGTACTGCACCGCGGCTGGTTCCAGTGGCTGGGCATGGTCGCCCCCGAGTAACCCCCTCTCCCCCCCGGACGCTCTCGCAGTTAATGTGGGTTTTCGGTCAACGCTCTCTCACTTAATGCGGGTTCTTGCCGAACGCTCTCTCACCCTCACCAAGCACCGACCCGGATTCGCGATATATCTTGACCTTCGTTCGACCCCGATATACCGTGAGGTAATCAATCACGATATATCGCGGTCTTGGAGGATTCATGTCAGAGAACAACTGGACCGTCACCGGCCCGCAGGTCATCGACGTGGACAATGTGAGCTCACTGAAGCTCGGCATGGTCCGCGGCCGGTTCGACGTGGTCGCCCACGAGGCACCCACCGCCAGGGTGGAGATCAGCGACGTCCAGGGCGACCCCATAGCCGTGAGCCTGACGGACGGCAGGCTCGAAGTCCGCCATCAGCTCCACGGCCCCCAGGGCTGGTTCAAGAACCTCATGGGCACGGTCAACCACAACAGCAACAATTCGGCAGTCATCAGCATCGCAGTCCCCGCGCGCGTCGAGGTGGAGGCGGGCACGGTCAGCGGTGACGGGATGGTGTCCGGCATCAGCGGCCACACCCGGCTCAACACGGTGTCGGGTTCCGTTATGGCGGACGGGACCTCCGGTGAACTGCACGTCAATACTGTCAGTGGCGAGGTCATCGCCCGGAACCACGACGGCGTCCTCACCGCCAAGAGTGTCTCCGGCGAGGTCACAGCGTCGGGCCGGTTCAGTAACATCCGGGCGAACACCGTCAGCGGCGACATGAGTTTCGACCTGCTCAGCTTCACCAACGATTTTGGCGCCAATTCCGTCTCCGGTGACGTCACCATCCGGCTGCCGCACGACGTCGGGGTGGATATCGTGGCAAAATCTGCCAGCGGCGTGGTGGTCATCGACGACCACCAGTATTCGCAGCCCGGCGGCAAGGTGGAAACCATCGCCGGGCCGGACCGCAAACTGATGCTCGTCCGCACCAACTCGGTATCCGGCAAGACGTCCATCTTCCACGGCCAACCCGCCCAAACCGACGAAGCCCACGATCCGGGGGCCGGTCACTAATGCCCCCAGTGTTCGCCCACGGCGCGCTGCGGCTGTACCTCCTGGCGCTGCTGGAATCCGGCCCCAAACATGGCTATGAACTGATCAAGGCGCTCAGTGAACGGTTCGGCGGAACGTACTCCCCCAGCGCCGGCACCATCTACCCCCGCCTGGGGAAGCTGGAGGAGGAAGGCCTGGTGGCCACGGAAACAGCCGGCCGCCGGACGAACTACCGCATCACGGCGGCGGGACTCGCGGAACTGAACAAGCGCCGGGACGAACTCGCCGGCGTCGAAAATGATATCTCCGCATCCGTCCGCCGGTTGGCGGACAACCTGCGCGCGGACATCCGCGCCAACATGCGCGGCCTGCGGGCCGATCTTGCCGCCACGGCCGAAGCGGCCCGGTCCACTGCCCGCGCCGCCGACTTCAGGAAAGCCGGCACCCGGCAGCCCTCCGAAGGCATCCGCGAACTGAAGGAAGCGGAAATGCTCCTCCAGTCATTCAGGGACGATCTGCGCGTGGAACTCCGTTTGCAGGCCAGCAGGCAGCCGCTCAGCCCCGTCACCCTGGAAACCGTCAGGACCGTGCTGGACCAGGCGCGCATCTCCATCCGCAACTCGCTCCCGGGCTAAGCCGCAGGCCACCGTTGTTTACGGCAAACGTGGTGCGTTTCGCGGCCCGTCCCATGGTGTGGGAGACTTGAGGGCAGCTCTTTTGAGTACCAACATTTAAGGAGGCCAGCTATGAGCAAGCGTGCACGTAAACGTCGTGACCGTAAGCGTGGCGGCGCGAACCACGGGAAGCGCCCCAACACCTAAGCCAATGCTTGGAGTAACGGTTCAAACGAAAGACCCCGGAAGCCACCTGGCTTCCGGGGTCTTTCGTTTTGCCTGGGCAGTCCGCGGCGCGGCGCACCCGCCCGCCCGGGACCGGCCTGCGGTCAGGCGTCCACGGGGCGGATGGAATGGATCCGGTCCAGGATGGCGTTCTTCAGGTTCTCCGGCGCGGCCTCGGTGCAGGAGCGCTTGACCAGGTTGCGGATGACGCACTCCAGGTCATACTGCTCGGTGCATTCGGGGCAGTCATCCAGGTGGTGCTTGATTTCCGTGATGTCCTCACGGGTCAGGGCACCGTCGAGGTACTCGTAGATGCGTTGCATCCGGGTGTCATCGCAGTCGCCCAATCCTTGGCAGTCGCTCATTTCCTGTTCTCCTGTTGTGTGTTCGCGGCCGTATCCTGTGATTCGACGGCGCCTTTGAATCCTCGGTCGGCGGCATAGTCCGCCAGCAGGTCCCGCAACATCTTCCGGCCGCGGTGGAGCCGGGACATCACCGTGCCAATGGGCGAGTTCATGATGTCCGAAATTTCCTTGTACGCGAACCCTTCGACGTCGGCGAAATATACGGCCAGGCGGAACTCCTCGGGAATGGCCTGCAGCGCCCGCTTGACGTCGGAATCCGGAAGGTGGTCCAGTGCCTCGGCCTCGGCTGAACGGAGGCCGCGGGACGTGTGGGACTCCGCCCTGGCCAGTTGCCAGTCCTCAATGGTGTCCGAGTTGGACTGCAGCGGCTCGCGCTGCCGCTTGCGGTAGAGATTGATGTACGTGTTGGTCAGGATGCGGTACAGCCACGCCTTGAGGTTGGTGCCGGGCTTGTACTGGTGGAACGCGGAAAACGCCTTGGTGTACGCCTCCTGCACCAGGTCCTCCGCGTCAGCGGGGTTCCTGGCCATCCGCATGGCAGCCGAGTAGAGCTGGTCAACGTACTGCATGGCGTCACGCTCGAAGCGGAGCCGGCGTTCTTCCGTTGACTCGGCGGCAACATCCACTGCCGGCTCATCCGGAACCGGATCAGCGGCACCGGTTTCACTGCCGCCGGCCTGGCCGCTGGTTTTGGCTCCGCGCTGCGGGGCCTCGTACATGGCCTCGATGGCCGGATCCACGGTACTCATTGCGCTCAAGTCTACTGGGGCGGCTTTTGCACGCGGCGTTCCATACTCCGGAGGATCGGATTCCAGAGCCCGCAACTCTACGGGGCCGGAACTGTCCAGCCCGTCCTTCAGTAACCTCAAGGGCAACTCCATTCTGTTTAGGCCACTATCAGCCCCTCCAGCTCGCCAGGGCCGGAGACATGGCTGACTCAACATGGCCTCGCGGTGTTCGGCGAACCCGCAATTCATAACCGGGCGCGGCAGGCAAATATTCCCCAAAAGTGCAAGACTAGGACGGACTCCGCCGCATTCGACGCGGTTCGTCCATCCAGGAGGAAATTCATGTCCTTTGCCCGCACCCTCGCCCGGCCCATGCTGGCGTCCAGTTTCGTGATCGCCGGACTGGACAAGCTGAAGAACGCTGACGACACTGCGCAGCAGCTCTCGCCGCTCCTGCAGAAGGCCGCCGCATCGCTGCCGTTCCAGGCCGACGAAAAGATGCTGGCACGGGTTATTGGCGGAACCCAGGTGGGCGCCGGCGTGCTGTTCGGGCTGGGCAAGTTCAGCCGCCTCTCCGCTGGGCTGCTGACCGTCATTTCACTCCTGAACACCTTCGTGGAGTGGCGCAGTGCGGACATCAGCACCAAGGAGGGCCGCGAGGCACGCCGCAACCAGCTGCTGAAGAATGTTTCCCTCAGCGGCGGTGCCCTGCTGGCTTCGGTGGACACGGCGGGCAAGCCCGGCCTCGCCTGGCGGGCGGAGCACCTGGCCGCTGATGCCAGGAAGACTGCCGCGGGTGTACGGAAGACCACCGGCAAGCAGATCCACAAGGCGGACAAAGCCGTGCGCCGGACCGTGGAACAGGCAACGGGGGCATAAGGACGGATGACCGGTTCCACCCCGCCTGCAGCTACCGATCCACGCGATACCGACGGGACCATGCCGCACTGGCCTGCGCCGTTCGCCGAACGGCCCATCAACGCCACCGTCACCGTGCCTGGCTCCAAGTCCCTGACCAACCGGTTCCTGGTCCTGGCCGCCCTGGCTGACGGACCCTCGCGGCTGCGGGCTCCCCTGCATTCACGGGATTCGGCGCTGATGATCGACGCCCTGCGCCAGCTGGGCGCCACCATCACCGAAGTGCCCGGGGACGGCGCCTACGGACCGGACCTTGAAGTTACGCCGCTGAGCCAGGAGGCGCCGTCGTCGCGGACGCACATCGATTGCGGCCTGGCCGGAACAGTGATGCGTTTTGTGCCGCCGCTCGCGGCGCTGCGTCGGGGGGCCAGTGTTTTCGACGGCGACCCCCACGCCAGGAAGCGCCCCATGGGCACCATCATCGAGGCGCTGCAGGCGCTCGGTGTGGGGATCACTGCGGACGACGGCGGGACCCCCGCCGCGTTGCCGTTTACCGTTGAAGGCACAGGGGAAGTCCGCGGCGGCCACCTGGTCATCGATGCCAGCGCGTCGTCCCAGTTCGTGTCCGCCCTCCTGCTGGTGGGCGCCCGGTTCACCGACGGACTCCATCTGGAACACGTGGGCAAACCGGTGCCGAGCCTTGACCACATCAACATGACTGTGGCTGTGCTCCGCGGCGTGGGTGTATCGGTGGACGATTCCACGCCCAACCATTGGGTGGTGGCACCCGGCCCCATCCGCGCCTTTGACCAGCGCATCGAACAGGATCTTTCCAACGCCGGCCCGTTCCTGGCCGCAGCGCTCGCTTCCCGCGGAACGGTGCGGATCCCCAACTGGCCGGCCGAAACCACCCAGGTAGGCGACCTCTGGCGCAGCATCCTGGCGGACATGGGAGCGGAGGTCAGCCTGGCTGATGGCGTCCTGACTGTCACTGGCGGACCCGAGATCAAGGGGGCGGATTTCGACGAGACCAGCGAACTCGCTCCCACCGTGGCAGCCCTCTGCGCCCTGGCCAGCGGACCGTCGCGGCTGACCGGCATCGCCCACCTGCGGGGTCACGAGACCGACCGGCTGGCAGCGCTCGTTACCGAAATCAACAGGCTCGGCGGAGACGCAGAGGAGACCAGCGATGGGCTGGTGATCCGGCCGGCTCCTCTGCACGCCGGCGTCGTCTACAGTTACGCGGACCACCGGATGGCCACCGCCGGTGCCATCCTGGGCCTGGCCGTGCCTGGTGTGGAAGTGCAGGACATCGCCACCACCGCCAAGACCATGCCGGAGTTTCCGCAGATGTGGGCCAACATGCTCGCCCAGGGCGCGGAAACCGGACACAGCGGCGAAGGGTCCAGCGGTGGCCCGCAGCACTGATTCCTGGGACGAGTCCGACGTCCGGATCAGGCCCAGCAAAAAGGGCTCCCGTCCGCGCACCAAGGACCGTCCCAGCCACGACGACGCCGTCACGGGCCGCATCATCACGGTGGACCGCGGCCGGTACACCGCCGTCGTGGGTGAGGACTCCGGCGACGAACGGATCATCATTGCCGCCAGGGCGCGGGAACTGCGCCGCTCCCCCGTGGTGGCGGGCGACTTCGTCTCCCTCGTCGGGGATGTTTCCGGCGACCCCGACACCCTGGCCCGGCTGGTCCGGATCCAGGACCGCCGCACCCTGCTCCGCCGCAGCGCGGACGACACAGATCCCATCGAGCGGGCCGTCGTGGCCAACGCCGACCAGCTGGTGGTGGTGGTGGCCGCCGCCAACCCGGAGCCCCGCACCGGGTTTATCGACCGCGCCCTGGTGGCCGCGTACGACGCCGGCATTGAGCCGCTGCTGCTCGTCACCAAGGCGGATGTCAAGGATCCCGCGGAACTGCTGTCCAACTATGAGCACCTGGACTTTCCCGTGATCATCAGCCGTACGGCCGACTCCGCCGCGTCGGGCATCGACGCCCGCTCCGACGACGGGCTCTCGGCCCGCCTTGACGGCGACGCCGTGGCCCAACTGCGCGCCTACCTGGACGGCAAAGTCACCGTTATGCTGGGCCATTCGGGCGTCGGCAAATCCACCATGGTCAACGCGCTCACGGGCGCCGAACGGGCCACGGGCGGCGTCAACGCGGTCACAGGCCGCGGCCGCCACACGTCGTCGTCGGCCCTTGCCCTGAAGCTGGCGGGCGCGCCGGCCGGAAGCTGGATCATCGATACCCCCGGCATCCGCTCGTTTGGCCTGGCCCACGTGGATCCGGACCGGATCCTGCGGTCATTCCCTGATCTGGAACCGGGCACTGACGCGTGCGAGCGTGGCTGCAAACACGACGCCGCCGCGGTCAACTGCGGGCTGGACGCGTGGGTGGCAGAGGGGCAGGCCGGTCCCACCGGCCCGGCCAGGCTGGCGTCGCTGCGGCGGCTGCTGGGCTCGGACCCGAGGCTGGAAGGCCAGGAAACCAAGGAACTCGGCAGCATCAGCTAGCGACTGCGGGCCGGGGTCCCAATCCTGCCGCCCTGAGACGGTAGTTTGGAAGCATGATCCAACCCGCTTCGAGCTATAACGATGACCTGCGCCTGGCCCATGTGCTGGCCGATTCCGTGGATGACCAGACCATGAGCCGCTTCAAGGCGCTGGACCTGCACATCGAGACCAAGCCTGACCTGACGCCGGTCACGGATGCGGACAAGGCAGCCGAAGAGGCCATCCGCGGCCAGCTGTCCCGCTCGCGACCCCGCGACGCCGTCCTCGGTGAAGAATTCGGCAGCTCCGGCCACGGCTCCCGCCGCTGGATCATTGACCCGATCGATGGCACCAAGAACTTCGTCCGCGGCGTGCCGGTGTGGGCCACCCTGATCGCCCTCGTGGACGAGGGCGAGCCTGTGGTTGGCGTGGTCAGCGCCCCGGCGCTGGGCAAACGCTGGTGGGCCGCCAAGGGCGCCGGGGCCTACATGGGCAGGTCCCTCGCCGCCGCCACCAGGCTTCGTGTCTCGGATGTTTCCAAACTTTCTGACGCGTCGCTGTCCTATTCCAGCCTCACTGGCTGGAAGGAACGCGGGAACCTGGATGAATTCCTGGGACTGACCGAGGATGTGTGGCGCACCCGCGCCTACGGTGATTTCTGGTCCTATTGCATGGTGGCTGAGGGCTCTGTGGATATTGCCTGTGAACCCGAACTGAATCTGTACGACATGGCCGCCCTGGTGCCCATCGTGGTGGAGGCCGGCGGCCGTTTCACCTCGCTCGAGGGCCAGGACGGCCCGTTCGGCGGAAACGCGCTTGCCACCAACTCCATCCTGCACTCTGAGGTCCTCAAACGGCTGAATCCTGATCTGGACGATCTGCTCTAGGCGCAATACCGTTTACTTAGCGTAGATTCTGTTAATCTTGGTGCATGGCTCGCAGCGGATGGATTAAGCCCGAAACCCCGGAACGTTTGAGTGACCATGTCTCTCTGGGTGTTTTGACGCGGGCTTTCCCGCCGGATGTGGTGGACCGGGTGATCGCGCGCAGCGGTGCGGGCCAGATGCGCAACAGGCTGCTGCCGTCGCGGCTGATGGTCTATTACGTGATGGCTATGGCCTTGTTCGCGGCCGGCTCGTATGAAGAGGTGATGCGTTCGCTGCTGGCGGGCATGGAGTGGATCACGGGCCGTTTCAGGGATTGGCAGATGCCGACGAAAGCCGCGATTTTCAAGGCGCGCACGCGGCTTGGCCCGACGGTGATGGCTGAACTCTTCGCAGAGGTCGCCAAGCCCCTCGCAGCACCGGGAAGCAGCGGTTTTTACAAGGACTGGCGGCTGGTAAGCGTTGACGGGACGTGCCTGGACATCGCCGATACGCCCGCGAACGAGAAGTACTACGGACGGCCCGGCACGGCCACCCAGATCAAGAGCGCCTACCCACAGGCCCGGGTGCTCGGACTCGTGGAGTGCGGCACCCACGCGGTGATCGGAGCCGTGGTCACTGGCTATGCCACGGCCGAGCAGGACATGTTCCCGGGGCTCCACGCGGACCTGGACGCCTCCATGCTGCTGATGGCCGACCGCGGGTTCTTCAGCTACCACGCCTGGAGGGACAGCGCCGCAACCGGCGCGGCACTGCTATGGCGCATGAAGGCCAGCAACGTCCTGCCGGTGCTCGAGGAACTGCCCGACGGCTCGTACCGCTCCGCGGTCTACGCCAACCCCAAGGCCCGCCGGAACAACACGGACGCAATCCCCGTCCGGGTCATCGAATACACCGTCACCACCGGCGCCAACACCAGCGATTTCCGCCTCATCACCACCATCATGGACCCGGACACAGCACCGGCACAGGACCTGGCAGACCTCTACGGACGGCGCTGGGAAATCGAGTCCTGTTTCGACGAACTCAAAACACACCAGCGCGGCCCCGGAATCGTCCTGCGCTCCAAAACCCCCGACGGGGTCCTCCAGGAAATCTACGGCTACCTCTGCGTCCACTACGCCCTGCGGTCCCTCATCGGCGAAGTCGCCCAGCTTTTCGAGGAAGACCCCTTACGTTTTTCCTTCACACGAACCCTCCGGGCAGCCCGACGAACCCTCGCCGACCGCCCGGCTTTTTCCCCCTGAAAAACTCCGGAAAGCCTTCACCAACTTCACCGGCGAGATACTCCACGACCTCCTGCCACCACGCCGACAACGAATCAACCCCCGCGTCGTCAAACGCAAGATGTCAAACTGGCAACTCAAACGAATATCCAAACCGCCTAAGTAAACGGTATTG
>JAHFUZ010000042.1 GCA_023264815.1 Arthrobacter sp.
CCCTGCAGCGGCACGGCTCATTGACGAAGCCCACTACCAGGGCACACCTGTGGACCTGGACTGGGGCGACGTTGGACCGTCCGCCCACCAAGCGGGCTGGGACGGCTACCGCCACGATTCAGGGCACTCTGTGTCCTGGTCAATGACGGGCGCACCCCGCGGCCACATCCTGGCATCAGCGCTGGCCCGCCTGGTGGCACCGCACGGGGAGATTGCCCGGAAACGGGTCACCTTGCTGTACCGGCCGATCGAAGCCGGCCGCGCGGCCGCCATCGTGGAGTCGGACCAGACCAGCGCCCTGACCCGGGCCTCCTCGACCAACCGGCCCACCGCCCGCGCCCTGGTCGATGCGCGCGCTGCGCAGGCCACTGCAGCGGAGGAAGCCAAGGGTGCGGGGCTGGTCAACTTCGGCATGGTGGTCACGGCCACGGTCCTGTCCGCCCGTGACCTTGAGGACGCCGTGGCCGTCGTGGAAGGCAACCTCGGCCCGTCGGCACGTCTGCTGTTGCGGCGCGCTTACGGCTCACAGGATTCTGCCTTTGCCGCGTCCCTGCCACTGGGGCTGGTCCTGCCCAAGCACTTGAAGGTTCCCGAAGAGATCCGCGAGGCCATGTGATGTTCGGCAGCAAGACCAAGCACCAGCGCACACCGGCCCCAGCCACGAAGCTCGCCGCCGCGGTCACCCGCCGTCCGGGCCTGCGGGGCTGGCGCGGCCGCGGACAGGGCGAAGCTGTCTACGTCACGGCAGCCGACGAATGGCGCGGGACCTCGGTCCAGGTCTGCGGTCTCTGGCCGTTCGTGGGCGGGTCCGGCACCCCGATCCTGGGCGTCCCGATCGGCGTTCACACCGACACCGGAGCCCCCTTCGGCGCCGATCCGATCAGCTGGTTCATGCACGGCATGATCAACAACCCCTCCATGTTTGTCCTCGGCCTGCCGCACTACGGCAAGTCCACCCTGGTCCGGCACATCGTCCTGGGCCTGGCAGGCCGGAGCATCAACCCTTTGATCCTCGGTGACCTGAAACCGGACTACGTTGACCTGATCGAAGCCCTCGGCGGGCAGGTCATCAGCCTGGGTCCCGGACGCGGCCACTTGAACGTCCTGGACCCGGGGGAAGCCACGGGAGCCGCCGTCAGGCTGCTCGCCTCGGCCGAGGAACACCGCGCCAAAGCAAACCGGACCCTGAATGATCCAGATGGCGACCCGTCCGCGGCCGCGCCGCTGCTCGCTGCAGCGGTGAAGGCGGAGAAGCTGGCCGAACAGCTGATGGCCGACTCGCACAACCGGCGCCTGAACATGATCACGGCGCTGATCACCATCGTGCGGAACGCCAAGCCCAGCGCGCACGAGGAATCCCTGATTGACCGGGCCCTGCACATCCTGGACGAGCGTCTGGACCGGGTGCCCCTGATCGGGGATCTGATCGAGGTTATCAAAGACGCCCCCGACGAGCTGCGGGCCATTGCCCTGGACCGCGGCGACATGAGCCGCTACCTCGACGCGACCGACCAGCTGCGCCAGTCGCTGTACTCCCTCGACGGCTCGGGCCGGTTCTCCGACATGTTCTCCCAGCCCACGGACCAGCCGATGGACCTGACCAAACCCGTGGTCTTCGACCTGTCAGGGATCTCCGACACCCAGCGCGACATCCAGGCGGCCTGCCTGCTGGCCTGCTGGTCCACCGGGTTCGCCACCGTCCAGGTCGCCCACACCCTGGCCGACGCCGGCCTGGAACCGCGCCGGAACTACTTCGTCGTCATGGACGAGCTCTGGCGGGCCCTGCGCTCCGGTGAAGGCATGGTCGACCGGGTCGACTCCCTCACCCGTCTCAACCGCACCGAAGGTGTCGGGCAGGCCATGATCACGCACACCATGAGCGACCTCGAAGCCCTGCCCACCGAATCCGAACGGATGAAAGCGCGCGGTTTCGTCGAACGCTCCGGCATGGTCGTCTGCGGCGCCCTGCCCGGGGCCGAAATGGAAAAACTCAACAAAGCCGTCACCCTCTCCAGGGCCGAACAGGCCCGCCTCATCTCCTGGGCCGACCCGGGATCATGGACCGACGTCGGCGGCTCCCGCAAACGCGTCCGCCCGGGCCTGGGCAAATTCCTCTTCAAAGTCGGCGGCCGCCCCGGAATCCCGGTCGCACTCAAACTCACCAGCGTCGAAGAACGGCTGCACGACACCAACAAACGCTGGACGATCAACAACACCGGCGAGGGGGCGAACTGATGGGCGCACCAAGCAGCGGCAAACGCTCGCAGCTCGACACCGAAACCATCCTGCTCTGGGTCTTCATCACCATCGTGGTGCTCGGTGTCGGCTCGGTCGCCGGCGCCGTGCACCTGGGCTCGATCCTGTCCGGTGACGGCCAGACACTGCCGGCGAACCCGTTTGAACTGGTCTTCAGCCTGATCTCCCAGAAGGTCACCTGGCCCCCGGCCGCAACCTGGGTCCTGATCGGCTTCGCTGTCATCATCATCGTCGTCTCCGTCCTGGTGGTCCGGTCGGTGCTGCGCAAACGGTCCAAACGTTCCCGGGTGGACGCCGCCGCGCAGCACATGGCCAAAGGCCGCGACCTGCGCGCCCTCAGCCTGCGCGGTGCCACCGCCACCGCCGAACGCCTCGGCGTGACAGGATCACCCGGCGTCCCGGTCGGTAAGACCGTCCTCGGCGGACAGATGGTCTACGGGTCCTGGGAAGACATGCACATCGACATCTGGGGACCCCGCACAGGCAAGACGACATCCCGGGCGATCCCGGCGATCCTCGCCGCCCCGGGAGCGGCGCTGGTGACCTCGAACAAGCGGGACATCGTCGACGGAACCCGCGACGTCCGCGCCGCCGACGGCCCCGTATGGGTGTTCGACCCGCAGTCCGTCGCCCTCGAGGAACCCACGTGGTGGTGGAACCCCCTGTCCTACGTCACCGACGAGGTGAAAGCAGCACGCCTGGCCGACCACTTCGCCGCCGGTTCCCGTGGCCCCGACGCCAAAACCGACGCCTACTTCGACCCCGCCGGCCAGGACCTCCTCGCCGGGCTCCTCCTCGCCGCCGCCCTCGACAGCCGGCCGATCACGCAGGTCCACACCTGGCTGACCCGACCGGCTGACGATGAAGCGGTGGACATCCTCAAATCCCACGGCTTCACCCAGACCGCCAACGCCGTCGGCGGCGTCATCAACGCCCCCGAAAAACAGCGCGGCGGCGTGTACGGCACGGCACTGCAGATGGCCTCCTGCCTCACCAACCGCCAAGTCGCCCGCTGGGTCACCCCGCAGGGCGACAACGACACCCGGCCGCAGTTCGACCCTGCAGCATTCGTCCGCTCCAAAGGCACCCTGTACAGCCTGTCCAAGGAAGGCAAAGGCACCGCCGGCCCGCTCGTGACCGCGCTGACCGTGGCCACTGTCGAGGCCGCCGAAGAACTCGCCGTCCACTCGCCCGGCGGCCGGCTCGCCACACCCATGGTCGGTGTCCTGGACGAAGCAGCCAACGTCTGCCGCTGGCGGGAGCTCCCGAACCTTTACAGCCACTACGGATCCCGCGGCATCGTCCTGATGACCATCCTCCAATCCTGGTCCCAAGGCGTTGAAGTTTGGGGACGCGACGGGATGCGCAAACTCTGGAGCGCCTCCAACATCAAGGTCTACGGCGGCGGCGTCGCCGAAGCCGAATTCCTCAACGAGCTTGCCCAGCTCGTGGGGGAGTACAGGTACTCCAACATGACCAGAAGCCGCTCCAAACAAGGCACCTCCTACAGCCGCGACGACGACCGCAAGGAACGCACCCTGGACGTCTCGGACCTGGCCGCCTTTCCTCGCGGCCGGGCCATCATGTTCGCCTCCGGCACCCCCGCGGCGCTGCTGGAAACGGTGCCCTGGATGAGCGGACCGCAAGCTGACGCGGTCCGGGCCTCCATCGCCGCACACGACCCCGCGAACAAGCCGGCGGTCGCGGCCGGGAACCGGTGGATCGCCGCGGGCGCCTCACATGAGTGAGGGCCTGGGGGAGTGGGACGAAGAGCCGGACGACAATTCGGCCGGCGCGACGGAGTCGACCGAGGAGGACGCGCAAGCTCCTGAGTTGTTCTACCCGAATGTCGCCGAATTCGTCAGCAACAAGCTGGCCACGAGCTACCGCCGGCAACTGAACGTCCAAGGCGGGGTGACCTGGTGCCCGCAATGGTGGAAGCACGCCGAAGCCATTAGCCGCCTCGAAGCGCTCTGGCGCGCCTGGGAATTCCTGCGCCTGGACGGCACCACGGGGATGAGCGTCTGGTGGCGCGACCACGCAGACCACCACATGTCCGTCCTGCTCTCAACAGACGGCCCATTAAAGGCTGCACCCCGGACGAAGGCCACCGCTCCAAACTCGCCCCGCTGCCCTGCGAGGAACCACCCGCAGGGCTGTTCTAAACCGGCTGTTTCCAACGCTCAAGGTGACCTCGCGAGCTGTCCACAGTTGGGGTCAATCCGGGTTATCCACGGCTGAAAACCGGGAGCCACCAGGAAAGCTCCCTCAGCAGAAGTAGCGGTGGATAACCCACCAGGATTGTCCCCCGCCTGCGGGCAGCGGAAAAGCAGTCCAGACGGGTTCTGAACCGGAGCGCCGATTTACCGGACGTGGATGCTTACCCCGGCCATTCGCTGGTCCAAGTCCGCCGGTAGCGAAAGGCTTCGTCAGGCGTGGCTTTCCTCGTCTAACTGTCGGAGCCTGCCGGTACGGTAGGTGCTACGCCCGGAGTCACGTCCGATGACCTGGAGAAGAAAGGCGCCGCATGAGTGAGTTCGAGGGGCTTCCTGCCCGCGGAGTGGTGTTCTGGCCGGTTGGTACCGGAGACAGCACCACGGTGGTAGTTGACGATCTGGTCGTGATGCAGGTTGACATTCACGATATGGCGAAGGCGGACGATGATGACACACCCGAGGTTGCGGTGGTGGACCGTCTTGTCGAGGCGCTCCCAGCGGTCGGGGGCAAGCCTTATCTCGCGACGTTTGTACTAACCCATGCCGACAAGGACCACTGCCTGGGTTTCGCTGACCTCCTGCAGCAGGTGACGATTGGGGAGTTGTGGGCGACACCGCGCCTCTGGCGCGAGTACAACGACCCTGACGCTCCGGAGCTGTGCAGCGACGCTGTTGCGTTCCGTGAGGAGTCGGAGCGGCGAATCGAGGCCACGATGAAGGCCGTGAGCGCTGGTGGCGTCCCGGCGAGTGGCGATCGAATTCGTGTTGTCGGCTATGACGATGAGCAAAGCTCGCATGCCTACAGCGAGTTGCCCGAAGAATATCTGGCCTGGCCCGGCCAGTCGCTGACGATGCTTGATGGAAACGAGTGCGCCGGCGTGTTCGAGGCGTTTATCCACGCCCCCTTTAGGGACGACGCAGCCGCCGCTCGAAACGAGACCTCTCTGTCGATGCAGGTTACGTTGACGGACGAAACGGGTGTTGATGGGAAAGTGCTGCTGTTCGGCGACCTTGCCCATGACACGATCATGAAGGTCTTCGATTACAGCGAGTACTACAACCGTGAGCAGTACCTCGCGTGGGATTTGCTGCTGGCACCGCATCATTGCTCCAAGCGGGTGATGTACAAGAGGGATGCCGAGGGCACGGAGCAGCTCCAGATGGATGTGCTCAATGCATTCGAGCGCAACGCACGTCCTGGCGGGACCGTTGTGTGTAGCAGCGCGGTGTTCCCGGATGTAGACGTCGACGGGAACAATCCTCCGCACAAGATGGCGGCTGACCGATACGCGGAGATCTCCGATGAGGTCATCTGCACAATGTCATGGGTGGATGAGGGAGCGCCCTCCCCGGTTGTGTTTGGTGTCGATGCGGCTGGTGCCCGCATCATCCGCGGCGACCTCGTCAAGTCGGCAGCATCCGAGGCCGCGGCAGAACTCGCAGCATCGGCAGTCGGCCGGCGGTTCGCTGCCGTCACCGCGGCCGCCGTAGCGGTGGCGAACAAGATTCCGCGGTCGGCTGCGGCCACCACGGTCGTTGCTGGCCCCGAGCGGGTAGACGCGGCCGTGACCTCTGACCGGGGCGGCCGGCATGCACCGGAGACGCCGGTCGGGTTCGGTCGTTGAGCGAACTCGCGCAACGGCAGCTTACCGAACTTGCGGAAATCAGCGACGGTGCTATCCAGCTGCTGGGAACTGTAACCGAGAGCGGCCTGACCACTCTCACGGTCTCGCTCGACACGTCAGGGATCGAGACCGCCAATGGCGGAATCCGGTTGCGCGCACGGGAACGGTTCGAAATCATCGTCGGCCCGTCCTTCCCCGACTTGCACCCGGACGTCAACGTCGCGCATCGACGGTGGGCAGGAACACCCCACGTCCAATGGGGACGCCACCTCTGCCTGTACGCGGCACCTTCCGTGGAATGGAACCCGGCCGACGGAATGCGCGGGTTGATCGCAAGACTAAATCTGTGGCTTCAACGCGCTGCAGCCGGCGAGCTGGACCCGGCTGGACGGCCACTGCACCCACCAGTCGCATACCACTCATACAAGCACGGCTGGGTCGTTGTCCGCCCGGACTTGGGAGATCTTGTGCCCTGGACAAACGCCGGACCAGAACGAGTGAAACTCCTCTACGCATGGTGCGCGAAACGCGGTAAGCGGATTGACGTCCTCGAATGGCTTACCAGGCAACAGATCATTGACCGGCTCGTTGCAGACGACCTGCGCGCGCAGGGCGAGAACGGCGTAGCGTACTTCGCTGCGCCGCTCGTGCTGATCAGCGACACCCTCGAAATGGAGTACCCAACCACGGCTGCACTCCTCGCAGGCGCCCTCGACACCTACGGCCTCAACCGCGACGAACTCCTACGGGTCCTCGTCAACGCCCGGATAATCAACAAAGCCATCGGCGTGACACTTGAGGGCGATGACGCCGTACCGGCGATGATGCTGCTGGGGACACCCGCGCGCCGCCTCGAACCGGGAGTACTCCTCGCGCATATCACAGCCTGGCATCTTGATGACCTCGGCGCGGACATCACCGACCTACTCCAAGAGGTCAGTCCAGAGCACGTTGAGCTCGCCGCACGGGTGCGAAAATTGGCCCATGACTGGCTCGGCTTCGCCAGGCTGCAGTGGATGGTCATCCACGAAGCCCGCCCAGAAGTGACGCGGCGTCGAGATGCCGGCTCACCTCTCCAGTGGCTGGCCGGCAAAAGGGTACTGGTGCTGGGTTGCGGAGCCCTCGGAGCACCGATCGCTGAACAATGCATCCGGGCAGGAGTCGCGCAGCTCCATGTGATTGACAAGGGAGCAGTCACACCCGGAATCCTCCTCCGGCAGCCATACGAAGACGCGGACATCGGCTACAACAAGGCCGAACGCCTCGCGACCCGGTTGTCTCGAATCCGGCACGACCTGACAGTGACAAGCTCAAGCGCGAACATCGTGACAGGGACACTTACCGACCCTGCAGACCTGCTCCAGTACGATCTCATCGTCGACGCAACAGCTGACATCGGTGTTCGCGTCGGTATTGAACGAGCCCGTGGAGCCATCCGCGCCGAGTGGCCGGCGACCATCAGTGCGCTGTTCGGGCACACAGCACAACGTGGTGTGGCCACAATCTCCCTGCCGGGAGCGACCGGAAGCGGCCACGACATCCTCCGCCGCCTTTCCATCGATACCGCTATCACGGCACCTGCCGGATGGAAGGACCTCGCCGACGATCTCTTCCCAAATCCGCCACGAACCGAGCGGTTCTTCCCCGAACCGGGCTGCTCCGCCCCCACGTTCACTGGTTCCGCCGCAGAGACAGCAGCACTTGCCTCAGCGCTACTCGTCTCCGCGGTCTCAGTCCTTGCCAGCACGGACGCTGAACCCATGACCGCAATTGGCTGCGACCTCTCCCCTGAAGTGAGGGGCCCGCGACCCGTACGCCTCGGGTGGAGAAATGACGTGATCCTCCCAGACAAGACCGGAAATTATGAGGTCCGCATTAACGCTCGCGCCCTAGCGGAGTTGCGCACAGAAACCCGTCGTGGGCGCAGAGTCCGCGGCGGACGGATCGAAACTGGCGGGATGCTGCTGGGGAGTTTTGACGAAGCGACGCAGACGGTCCTCATCGACACGGTCGCAGGTCCTTCACCGGACAGCCACCTTTCGGCTGCATACTTCGATCACGGTACAGAAGGAACACAAGAAATCGTTACCTCCCTTAGCACCGCCACTGCGAATCGGGTCGGGTTTGTGGGCATGTGGCACACGCATCCTTACGGAGTCGCCTCCCCCAGCGACAGGGACGAGGAAGGCATGGCCGACATCGTCGCGATGGACGGTGGCAGCCGCCGTGCGCTAATGCTCATCCTCGGGGGTAATGCTCCTATTTGGGAGGGTTGGCTCGATAGCGGGACCCTGCCCAACATTTACGCCCGGGTGATCAATCGGAACCCCGCCAGCCGACAGGAGGGAATGGTCGCGCCGTTCCTCACCTCTTCGGGTGCCTGGTTCCCTGGGGGATATACCTATCCAACAGGGCAATTCCCTACGGGTGCCGGAGAACGCGCAGGGATCGGCAGGGACCAATGAGCCCGAGGATTGGACTCGCGTTGTCTGGGGGCGGCTTTCGCGCAACAGCGTTCGGCCTCGGCAGCCTACGAGCCCTTCACGATCGCAATCTTCTTCCCCAGGTGACTGTCGTTTCGGGCATCAGTGGGGGGAGCCTCCTCGCTGCGATGTGGGCTTACGGACCGGAACGATTCGATGAGTTTGACGACTCCGTCACTACGCTCCTGCGTGGGGGACTCCAAACTGAGCTTGCTCGACGTGCCTTCACGCCACGGGCAGCGGGGCGTGCAATCGCCAGCGCTGTCCGGGCACTTGCCTCGAAGGAGGGGCGCTCCTATTCCCGCACTGATGCACTCGTCGATGCCCTGTCGTCGCGTAATTTCGGAGCCAAGCTCATCACTGATGTGACCCATGCAGGCATCGAGACCGTGATTTCGTCCACAGACATGAGAACCGGTAACGCAGTGCGATTCGGCAGCGCTCTCAGCGCATCTTCGCCGTTCGGGACAATCCTCGATGAGGTAACTGTTGCGGAAGCAGTCGCAGCCTCAGCGGCGTTCCCAGTTTTACTTCCCGCTTTGTGCCGAAGTTACGAATTCCTTGGTAGAGACGGTGATCGACGTAGCGAGCGATTGTCTTTGACCGACGGTGGTGTATACGACAACCTTGGCCTTGCTCCCTTACTCCCTGGCCGCTCAACCAAGTACAGTTCCCACGTATTCGATCTCGATTACATTGTCGCCGTCGACGCCGGACGCGGACGTACTGAGCGTTCCGCGGCTCGATTCATGGCCGGCAGGCTCGCCCAAAGTTTTGACATCACACACACAAAATCTCAGGACTCTGCCCGAAGCCGGATTCACTTGGCCCGCGAGCACGCGGAGGTAAAGGGCATTGTTCACGTCTACCTCGGCATGCGAGATGAGCGGCTGCCAATGCCCTTGGCGGACCTCGTCCCACGCGCAAGAGTCCAAAATTATCCGACGAACTTCGCTCCAATGAGGGATGTTGATTTGGACGCCATTGCGATCCGCGGGGAACAGCTCACTCGGACGCTGCTCAACAACTACACCCCCGACCTTGGAGGATAGTTTGCTACCCCTAGCTGCTTGTTCCCGTTCCTTGTTCCCGCGGCCGTAGACCTGCCCGGGGCTGCTGGGTGTCGGACCAGCGGAGTTTGTGCCAACAGTTTCTGCACAAAACAGAGAGATCGGGCATCCCTTGGGCAGGAGGGTTCGCCAGCGTAACCGTCCGGTTGGAATCTAGACCCTTCCGTCGAAGTGTGCCAATTGGCTGGTCGGGGCCCTATTCTGACGCTTTTGTCCTTGCTGCCTGACGTCAGGTTGGGGTGTAGTTCAGTCTGATCGGAGTTCTGAAGGACCGCGTAGCGCAAGAACTGCAGTAGGAGATGTAACTAGCCGTTGTTGACAACAGCGTGGCCAAAACAGGCATAATGGATAGGCCCTCTGTTTAAACCGATGAGTCGGAACTGGCCGATAAGAACCATATGTCGTCTAGTACTCTGCGAATACCACCAGATGAATCAATCTGAAACATGCGGTTTTCCGGTTTGCCACATGAAATGGATCTCTGCCCGCAACCTGAAGTACATGACGGCGATCGTGCGCGCCTGGGAATCATTGCGACAACGTAGCAAGTGCCACAGCTTGTGGCACATTTGCGGTCGGAGCCACATCCGCACCGTTCTCGACTAGGGCGTGTCTCCTAAATTCAAGTTGGTTTAGCCGGGATGCTTGATGGGTGTCGCGTACTTCTGTTTTGACCGATGGGCAGTGGGCCCGCATCCAGCCGTTGTTGCCGTCCTCTGATGGTCGTCGGGGTCGTCCTTTCCGGGATGACCGGCGCGTGGTCGAGGGCATCATTTACCGGTATCGGTGCGGGATCGCGTGGCGGGATGTGCCTGCCGAGTTCGGTCCGTGGCAGACCATTTGGAAGCGTCACCGTCGCTATAGCGGTGACGGAACGTGGGACAGCATCCTGGCTGCATTGCTGACGGTCGCGGACTCTCAGGGTGAAGTGGATTGGTCGGTCTCGGTCGATTCGACGGTGAACCGTGCCCACCAGCACGGCACCAACCTGCCGCGCACCACAGGGGGCCGGTTCGAATTACATGAATCTGTTTGCTGAGCCGGACGATCATGCGGTTGGACGGTCCCGGGGCGGATTGAGCACCAAGATTCACGCCTTGGTTGATGGCAAAGGCAGGCCCTTGGTTCTGCTAGTCGCTCCGGGCCAGGGCGGGGACGCGCCGATGTTCGCCCACCTCATGAACCAGCTGAAGATCAACCGGGCGGGTCAGGGCAGACCCAGAACCCGCCCGGACCGCGTCCGCGGTGACAAGGCCTACTCCTCGAGAGCGATCCGAACCCACCTCCGCGACCGCGGTATTACCGCAGTCATCCCGCAACCGTCCGACCAGATTGGCCACCGAAAGCGACGAGGTTCCACCGGTGGCAGGCCGCCTGCCTTCGACAAAGAGGACTACAAGGGCCGAAATGTCGTCGAACGAAACTTCAACATCTTCAAGCAATGGCGGGCCCTGGCGACCCGCTATGACAAGCTCGCCCTGACTTACCGCGGCGGAGCAGTTCTCCGGGCAATCATCATCTGGCTGACAGCTTTAGGAGACACGCCCTAGCGAACGAGGAAGAATTCCTGCGCAGCGTTCGATCGTGTGAATCACGGGGCCGGGTAAGGATGAAAGCGGTGGCGGCGTCCTGGTTGGGCGTTCACCGGCCCAGCTCTTGATGTTGCAATAGCTCGAGGGCGCCGCAACTATCCGTCAGGGACAGTTCAAGCCGTTCCGATTCGGGGTAGCGCACCACAGGGTTCTCGCCGCCCCATATCTGTACCGACTGGTCTGGGCCCCACTGCGGCCATCCCGGGTTTCCGGTTGCGGCGAAGCGGGTCCATGCGCTGCGCATCCGGATGCCGGATTCGATCACTGAGTCAGTTGGCTCCGGGATCAGCGCTCCCATTCCGGTGTCCAGGGTGTTGAAGGTCAAGGGCAAGTCAATGGCGTGCGGGGAGCCCATGCCCCCTACCGGGTCGATGCACAGCTCGTAGACGAACACGTGTCCCCCGGCGTCGGCGCCGGCCATGGCAGCCTGCAGTGTAGGGGCGAGGAACAGGTAGTCGGTATTGACCTTTTCGTAGAGCTCCCCGGGTTCTGCTTGCGGCATAATGGCGCGGTAGCCGTCGGCGTCTCCGTTGGGTGCGAAGATGTGCAGGGCGGTGTCCGCTTCTTCCGTGGTGATGCTAAACCGCTTTTGTTGGGCGGTGAAAAAACGGTATTCGTCGCGGGTATGGCCGGTGATTATGGGTATTTCGCGGGCGGCGCCATTTCGAAGCGCCGTCCATGGGTCCTCCGGCATCGTGTCTCCGTCCACGATCGGCCCAAAGATCGGCCCAAACGACGAGGAAGTGTAGGCGAGGGTACCCCATTCGTCGGCGCGGTTTCCCATGGTGCTGATGACCAGCCGCGTTGCGTCGGCCAGCGTCTGAGGAGTCAACGTCGCAAGGGTGCGTGCATCTGCTGTTCCTTCGATGCCGGCTGCGGCGGCGACGGCCTGGGTGACCGAGTGCGCGAGTGGTGGGGAGACGAACATCCGAGGAATACTCTGGGCGATGGCCCGATGGAACAGATTGCGGGCGCGTGGCATGGTTAGCAGGGCCAGGACACATCCGGCGCCTGCGGATTCTCCGAAGATTGTGACCTTTTGCGGGTCACCTCCGAAGCCGGCAATGTTGTCCCGCACCCATTCCAGTGCCGCGATCTGGTCGAGGATCCCGCGGTTGGAAACGGCGCCGTCGATCTGTCCGAAGCCGTCCACACCCATCCGGTAGTTCACGGTGACAACCAGGACGCCCTCGCGGACCAGTGCGGTCCCGTTGTACGCCCGTTCTGAACCTGCCCCGGCGAGGTAGGCTCCGCCGTGGAACCACACCATGACCGGCAATGCCTCTGGAGCTGCACTCGGGGCCCAGATGTTGAGGGTCAGACAGTCAGGTGCCGGATCGGTTGACGGCGGGATCTCCGAGCCAGGCAGTTGCAGGCCCTGGGGCGCCGGGGGCCCGTACGAGGAGGCATCGCGAACAGAGCTCCATGGAGTAGGGGCCTGGGGCGGTGCGAATCGGTGCCGGCCCCAGGGCGGCGCGGCGTAGGGGATCCCGAGCCAACTGCGCACCCCGTCATCTTCACGGCCTTGGACTGGACCTGTTTGAGTTAGCACCGGGTTGAGCATGGAACCGACCTTTCATAATTTGCAGAGAATATTTCTGTATTCAAGAGAATGACTGAAAATGTGACGTTCGTCAACCCCTCTGACATGAAAATTAGGTGAGTGCGGTGGGGTGCGTGGGGTGAGCGGTGTTATCCGGTCTGTTGCAGGGGTTCGAGAATGACTTGATAGCCGAGGGATTCTAGTTGTCTGACGGCCCGGGCCATGGTTTTAACGGGTGTCTGCCGGGTGAAGTAGTCGGCGCCGGGGTCGTTGTAGAGTTCGCCGGTGGTGAGCATGTGCCACGCTGCGGTGAGGATGGAGTGTTCGACGGCGACGAGGGCTTTGGCGGGTCCGCGCCGGGAGGCAATGCGCCGGTATCTGGCACCGAGGTAGGTGTTCTTCGATTTCGCGCAGGACAGAGCAGCGATGCCCAGGGCACCTTTGAGGTACCGGTTGCCGGGCCGTGTTTTGGTGGATTTGACCCGTCCGGCGGATTCGTTGGATCCCGGGGAAGTACCGGCCCAGGATGCCAGCTGCCCTGCGGTGGCGAATGCGCTCATGTCGGCGCCGGTTTCGGCGATGAAGATTTCCGCGATGGTGGTGCTGAACCCCGGGATGCTCACGAGGAGCTCCCGGGCGAAACGAAAGGGCTCCATCGCCGCCTCGATCCTGGCGCTGAGGTCGTTGATATCGGCGGTGTGGGCATCAATCCGGTGCAGATAGAGTCCGGTCATGTAGCGGTGGTGTTCGGTGAACCGGCCGTTGAGGGCTTGGGTGAGTTCAGGGATTTTGGACCGCAGCCGGCGTTGGGCCATCTCTGCCAGGGCCGCGGGGTCGGTCTGCCCGTCGATGAGTGCTTGGAGGATCAGTCGTCCGGAGACCCCGGTGATGTTCGAAGCTACCGAGGATAGTTTGATGCAGGCGTCCTCGAGGAGTTTCTCCAGGCGCTGGATTTCCCGGGTCCGTTCCTGAGTGATGATGGTCCGGGCCCGGGTCAGGTCCCGCAGTTCACGGATCGGAGGCGGGGGCACGAAGGAGGCCCGGACCAGCCCGTGGGCGCCCAGGTCGGCAAGCCAGGCAGCGTCGGAAACGTCGGTTTTGCGGCCCGGGACGTTCCTGGCGTCATGGGCATTGACCAGGATGATGTTCAGTCCGTCGTCTTCAAGCAGGTAGTAGAAGGGGCGCCAGTAATCACCGGTGGCCTCCATGACCACCAGATCCACGTGCTCGTCCAGGAGGTGTTCCTTTAGCCCCAGGATCTGCCCCGTCATCGAACCCCAGGTCGTGATGGTGGATGTGGTGGACCGGCCGCCGCGGCCCTGGATGCGGACACAGACCTTCGCGTCCTTCTTTGAAATATCGACACCCGCGCAGCGCGGGTGAATGACCTCCATGAGAGCTCACCCTTCCTCGAACAGTCCAACAGATGGCGTCTGTGTCCCGGGGAAGGCGGATAAACAACAAATCTGACATTCGTGCTCAACGGCAACATTCCACGGTCCCGCGGACAAAAGCTGCGCCCTCCACCACCAAACTCACTTACAGGCTCACCGGCACTAAAGAGAGACCGGGGTCGACCGGAACACACTCTTCAGTCTGCTCCGGCAGCCCCGACACCGCAAAGGTTCCCCACAGCAGTACATTTTCGGCCCCCACGGCGGAGCGAAAGCGCCCCTGAGAAACTCACTTCAGAGAGAGGAGCATAGGCCGAGTCAATGGCCATTTTCGGGTGAGTCAGAATCACGGGCGGCCTCTTCGCCCCTGTCCAACTTCCGAATCGAGGCCATCTCTCCCGCGGTGAGCGAGAAGTCGAAAACGGATAAGTTTTCTTTGAGCCACAGAGGGTCGGATGCTTGCGGGATGGGGACGATGTCCTGTTGGACATGCCACCGCAGCAGGACTTGGGCTGGAGATTTGTCCAGGCGCTGAGCGATCTCGATGATCAGCGGATTCGCCCGCAGACCGGAGGACCGACCGATAGGACTCCAGGCTTCGGTGACTATTCCCAATAACCTGTGGACAGCGCGCGGCTCAGTCCGGGCAAGGTCGGGGCTCAGTTGGATCTGGTTTACGTCCGGAACTACTCCCGTTGCATCGATAATGTCCTTCAGGTGGGCTGGTTTGAAATTTGAAACTCCAATGGCTTTTACACGGCCCTCCTCCAGCAACTTCACAAGGCCCTTCCAGGCGTCCACGTACTTGCCCAAGGCCGGAACCGGCCAGTGACACATGAACATGTCCAGATGGTCAAGGCCGAGTTTGCGCAGGCTCTCGTCGTAGGCGCGCTGCACTCCATCGATGCTGTGGGACTCTTTGTTGAACTTGCTGGAAATAAATAATTCGGATCGGGGGACGCCGGCGGTGCGGATGCCCCGGCCGACTGCTTCTTCGTTTCTGTACTGGAACGCGGTGTCGACCAGGCGGTAACCGCTCTGCAGTGCGAAACGCACCGCAGTTTCGCACTCGTCTTCCAGCATCGGCCAGGTTCCGAGGCCAAGCCGGGGAATGGTGTGTCCGTGCGGCAATTTCAGCCGGGGAATGTCCGAAGCAGTGGTGTCAGTCGTTTCAGTTGTCATCGGGCACCTTTTTCTCGGGAGCTTCAAGCTGAGTTTGTTGGAGCGGCCTGCCTGGACCTGATTCTGTTGGCGCGATCTGCGCTGGAAGGTCTTTTCTGCGGATACTTCCAGCTGCTGGAAGGGTCATGAGGACGCCGGCCGTGACCAGCGCTGCGGCAACAGGGACCACGCTGACCAGCAGTGCCATCACAAACGGTGTTAGGAAGAGCGCTGAAGCCCGTACCGTGCCAGTCAGGGAGAGAGCATCCCCGCGTTCTTCCGGGTGCACTTCATCTGCAGCTATGGCCGGTCCGACAGTCTGGAGGATCCCGGCACCAACGCCGGAAACAGCGAGGGCGGCGGCGGCGGCAACTGCGGCGCCGGCCAGTGGCCCCGCCGCGGCCAAGCCCGTCCCCGTGGCCAGGAGGCCCGTGAGAAGGGACGTCCTGTTTCCCCGCCTGCGCAGCCAGCTCGCAGATGCACTTCCGGCCAGGACGGCAGCGTTGGGTATGGCTACCAGGATTCCGATGACGGCGACGGGTTGGCCGGCAAGGGAGAGCACGATGGGAACGTAGGAGTCCAAGAGGCTCTTCCAGGCGCCCGCTCCAGCGTTCATCCAGCAGGCGGCATCGACGCCAGGGCGCCGCCAGAGGCCTCGCGCCATTATTCCGCCTGTGGCATGCTCCGGAGCGAACACAGGAAGCCTAGTCAGAAGGGCAGCAGGGATGACGGCCGCCGATCCTGCCGCTGCCGCCACGATCAGCGGCAGCGGTGTCGAAAGTTCCCAGAGATAACCGGCAAGTGCAGGTCCCAGCAGTGCTCCGACCCCTGCGGCGAGATTCACGTCAGTCAGTCCCTTGACAGACGAGGTCGACATGCGGACGGCGTGCGTCTGGCTGCTGGTCCAGAACAAGGCTCGAGCCGAGCCCTGGACCAGCTGGGATACTACGAAAATTGCCAATGCATCTGAGACTGCGATCAGAGCGCACGAGACGGCAATCATGAGCGCTGCTCCCACGAGGAGGGCTTTGTCTGGGACCCTGCGCATCAGTGCTCCCAGGAAGATCCGGGTCACTAACTGCGAGACTGCTGCAAGTGCAACCATCATTCCGACTTCGACCGTGCTGTACCCCACGGCAATGGCCAATATCGGCACCACCACTGCCAGGGTTCCAAGGGCGAACGAGAACAATACCGTCGCGGCAATGCTCAGGATTCTGTCAGCGCCGGACAGGCCCACGGTCTGGCCTTTGCAGGATGATGGCACGCCGCCCTTGGGTCGGAGTCCGGTTAGAGAGCCGGCACGGCGATTTCTGCGCCGTGCCGGGCTTACCCGCGGACATGTTCGAGATAGGTGTTTGCTTCTTCCAGACCGACAACATCGCCGTATTTGTTGTCAATGTCGAAAAGGCTGGCGAGGTGCGGCAGTTCGGCCCGGTCTCCGACGCCCTCCTCAACAACGATGGTGTGGAATCCGTAGGAACATGAATCCACGGCGGTAGCCCGGATGCATCCGCTGGTGGTGCCGCCGATGAGGATCAGCGTATCGATGCCTTTGGACACCAGACGGGCCGCGAGATCGGTGCCGAAAAAGCAGGATGCATACTTTTTCACGAGCAGCATTTCATTGTTTTGGCGCTCGAGCCTGTCGTCGAGTTCCACCCATTCGCTTCCCTCAACCAACCAGCTGTTGGACGGGATTTTCCGGATCCATTTACCGGCCTCCTGCAGGTCGGTGTCGTACGCGACAGTTGAAAAGATGATCGGAACGCCAGCGCCCCGAGCTCTTCCAAGAAGTTCCTGGGCTGCCTTTAGCTGTTCGTCAAGGTCTCCGGCCAAGGGCGATCTTGAATCCGTGAATCCGCGGATCATGTCAACCACCAGAAGCGCCGGGCGGCTCCCGAAACCGATCCTTCCGCCCAGTCCCTTTTCCTTGAATTGGGACCTTAACCTCTGGTATTCCTCTCGGGCAGCAGTCGCAGACATGCTTTCCCCTTTCTTAGAGCGTTTCAGTACTCAGACACGTAGGCAAGCGGGCGTGCAGGCCCCCTGGGGCTAGACCTTGTTGCCCAGCCGCCGTTCGACTGCCCACAGGGCGAGGTTCCCGGCCAGTGCGATCGCAGCGAGGAGCACGATGATGCCGTACATGGTTGGCAGGTCCAGCATGCCGTAGGCCCGCAGCGCCAAAAGCCCGAGACCGGCACGCGCAGCGAAGAATTCGGCGATGATCACGTTGATGAACGCGATGCTGAAACCGATACGGATGCCAACCATGAGCGAGGGTGCCATGGCCGGAATGTATATCTTGGTCACCGTCTGCAGCGGGGATAGGCTCAGCGAGCGTGCCAGCTTGGGCAGGAGCGGGTTGATGGCGCGGACGCCTGCGGTTGTTGAGACCATGATGGGGAATACCGCTGCCAGCGCGGCCATCGCCGATTGCGCTCCCACACCCACTCCGAAAATCTGGAGAAGGATGGGAAAAAAGATTACGCGCGGGATGGCGAAGGCGCCTGCGACGATGGGATCGAAGACGGCACCGAGAAACTTGCTCCGGCCAATGGCATAGCCCAGTGGAAAGCCTATGGCAGCAGCGATGAGGAAACCGATAGCCACCGCCTGCAAGGTCGCGTTGAGGTGCCGGTAAATGGAGCCATCGGCGAAGCGCTTCGCCAGCGCGTTGAGCGAGTCAGTGGGCGAAGCGACGAGGTCACTTATGGAAGACAGCAGTGCCCACAGGAGCACCAAGGCCACCAACACGGCAGCACGCCACACGTTGTCCCGGATGACCCTGGATCTGTTCGCACTCTGTTGAGTGGTGACTGTCGGCAACGAAGGAATCGTTACATCGGTACTCACAGCATGTCCCTTCTGATGCGTTTCTCCAGCCAGGTAAGCACGCTGTTGACCAGTACGCTGAGGACGATGACAACAGCGATATAGGCCCACATGTCTGCTGTGTTCAGTTCCCGGTAGTAGAAGCCGGCGCGGAAGCCGACTCCTTGGGACGCGAGGATGAACTCCATGGCAACGGTGCCGATGACGGCGTAGATAAATCCGAGCTTCACGCCCGGGAAAATAAGCGGCGTCGCCGCCGGAAAGAGAACTTTTAAGTAGTACTGCCGCGGGGAGGCGCTGACCGAATTGGCGAGCTTGTGAAGAATAGGCTTGATGGCGTTCAGGGCAACCATCGTGGTCAGCGCAATTGGAATCAGGGACATCGATGCGGCTATAACGATGATCGGTCCCGCGTTGAGTCCCATCACGGCCAAAAGAACCGGATAAAACAACAAAGTGGGCATTGCATAGCCGGTGACGATGAAGGGCTCAAGGATGCGCCCTGCAGCCGGTACCCGCCACAAGAAAACCCCGAGCGGGACTCCCAGCACAAGTCCGATGGTGAACGCCACCAGAATGGTAGTAAGGGTTCGGGCTGCGTCCTGGCCAAACTGTTCCGTCGGGACGATCGAGGCCAGCCGGGTCAGAATCTCCGATGGTGGCACCATGAGGGACCGGCTGATCATGCCGGTTCTGGTAGTGAGCTCAAGGACAACGACAAGCGTCACAATGATTGCCCAACGGACCAGCGATGAACGCGGTACCATAGCGGCCTTTTGCTTGGCCGGCACGGCCGGGGTCTTCTCCAGAACGCTCACGCCAGCCGCGCCCCTGGTCCCAACGTTTTCTCCGCCTCAACCTTTACCAGCGCCCAGAGGTGGTCTTCCAACTCACGGAACCTTGGCAGCGCGTGGGTTCCCTCCGGCCGGGGCCGTGGCAGATCGATGGTTACCACCTCTTTGACAACGGAGGGCCTGGCTGACATGACCCAAACCTCGTCGGAAAGGTACACGGCTTCCTGGATATCGTGGGTGATGAACAGGACTCTATTGCGTGTCTTTTCCCAGATACGGAGCAGTTCCCGGCCGATGAACTGCCGGGTCTGCTGGTCCAAGGCGCCAAAAGGCTCATCCATGAGCAGGACGCGCGGCTCCATGGCCAAGGCCCGTGCGATCGCAACACGTTGCTTCATTCCTCCGGAAAGCTGGCCGGGGCGGTGGTCCTCGAAACCGGTGAGCCCGACAAGTTCGATCATGCGGCGGGCGCGCTCATGGCGCTCCGCTTTCGGGACGCCTTTGACCTCGAGGCCGAAAGCGACATTGTCCAGGACCGTGCGCCAGTGCAGGGTGGAGTCTTCTTGGAACACCATGGCAGTGTCCCGCCGGGGGCCGGTCACGCTTTCACCGTTTATGCTGACCGAACCCTGCGTGGGCTTCAGCAGGCCGCCGACCATGTCAAGCAAGGTGCTTTTTCCGCAGCCGCTGGGACCGATAACGGAAACGAATTTGCCTTCCGGTATGGCGCCCGAAACGTTAGCGACTGCGTGGGTGACTCCTGTCGCGGTGCCGAAAGTCATTCCGATATTGTCGAAAACGACGTCACTGTCGTGTCCTACTGAATCGATCGGGGATATCTGGCTCATGAAAGGAAGTTCCTCATAACGATGGCGTTCATGTCCGGTTCTTTGGTGATCTGGCCTTGTTCTTTACCGGCGGCGACGACGGCGGCCAGCTGGGCATCGGTGAAGTCCAGGCTGTAGAAGTTCTGCGAGTTCTTCAGCGCCTCAAGAGCCACCTTGGGCTCGTATTTGATTGCCTTCCCGTAGGCGTCGGCGGCCTTTTCGAGGTCGTTGGTAATCAGGTCCATCGCCTTCTTGAGCGCACGGCCCCAGCCCTTCAACGCCTCGGTATTTTCGTCGATGAAGGATCCTGTCGCGACGAGGCAGGTGTCCGACCAGTCCGTTACGTAGTCGCGGGAACGCCAGATCACCTTCGCTCCGCTTTCGGAGGCGATTTTCTCGGAAAGCGGCGAAGCCGTCCACGCTACGTCAACAACTTTCTGGGAGACGGCGGTCCACGAATCGCTCGCTGAGCCGACGCTGATAAGTTCAACGTCCTTGCCTGGGACTAAGCCAGCGGCCCGCAGCGTGCGGTCTGCGAAATACGAGGAGTTTGATCCTGGCGTGCTGACTGCCACTTTCTTGCCCCTGACATCCTCAATGGAGGTGACGGGAGAGTCGGGCAGCGCAATGAAGTCGACAGAAGCCGCCGTATAAACATTGCCGAAGATTTTTACGTCCATGCCCTTCTCGGCCGCGATAAAGACGGGAATAGTGGACGACGTACCGAAACCTATGCCGGATTCGATTCCTCGAACAGTGTCAAGCCCCCCTGGGAACTGAATATGCTCAAGGGTCAGCCCCTCTTCCTCGTAGTAGCCTTCCGTCTGGGCGATAAAGAAGGGGGCGGAATGAATAAGACTGGCCAGACCAGTAATAGCAACGTCGCCGGAATATCCCTTCTTACCCCCGCCGCTGCCGCCGCTGTCCTGGCCGCACGCCGTGAGGCCTCCCAGAAATAACGTCCCGCCCGCTGCCGCTGTGATCTTGATAAATCCGCGGCGTCCCATTGGTTCAAAACTCATTCGGCTCTCCCTCATCTTCGTGTCAGATCCGTGGTTGTACAAGTGAAACACATCACTTTACTGCTGTCCAGATAAAAGTTCTGTACAGCAGAGGCAGTGGTAGGCCTTTGTTCTTGACCACCCTGATGTCGTTCTAATGGCTTCGATGCCCGCTCTGCCGTTGCAACAACGGGGACGGTGGGTGTTCGAGCGCCGACAATCAAAGGCGGTGATGTGTCTGTAGAGGAATGGTCAGGGTCCAGCAAACGGTTGTGGTTCGAAAGCCCGCAGGGCTCACCGTCCAGGCCCGATAGTCTCTCGTCCAGGTATCGGAATGGACCGCGGTCGTCCTAGAAGACCGGCTCGCCAACGATCGGGGACGCTTCACACGCCTTGGTTGGCCCCTTCCCCAGCGAACGGGTCGGAAAACTTGGACATGACGCGGACATGACGAGACCCTGGATCGGGAGAGCCGAGGATCCGGTGGTGTGTCGACCGGTCATTGAGATTGTCACTGACTTCCGCCGCCCGTTCGTCCCGAACCAGGCCCCTATGATGGAAGCATGCGTCCGTGCTGGGAGCTTCATGTGGAGCCGGAGCCGCGAGCTCCCCTCGATGGCGTCGCCCGTGACCTCGGCCTCGTTTCGGACGTCTCTGCGGGACGACGGGGGGCGGTGATGCGTCTCTGGCAGCCGGACCGGACCGTCGTGCTGGTCGCGGAGGAAGCGTCTCGCACAGCGCCGCGGGAGGACGTGCCCGTTGTTGCGCGCCCCACGCCCGGTGGGCAGTGGCTTGCTGCCGGACCTGCGGCCATCCTGTGGTCGACGATCGCCACCAGGGAAACGCTCGGGATCAGCGGAACGGAGGACCCGCTCGAAGCCGCGTCTGAATGGGTGCTCGCCTCGTTGCGCCAGCTGGGAATGCAGGTGAGCCTGCAGGCAGGCGGAACGATTTGGACACCGATGGGCGTGGTCGGCGCTTGCGCGGTCGTCAAGCAGGACGGCGTCATCCTCGCGCAGGGCATCGTTGATTATGCAATGGATGCGGGTGATTGCGTGGGGACGGATCCGGTGCCGGCGGAGAACGTCCGTAGCCAATCGGGCTTGCCCTTGCCGCTCGTTATCGATCGTTTCGCGCGCATGGCGCGCACGCTCTTCCGGGCAAAGGTCATCTCGCCGGCATCCGGGTCGGCCTTACCTCGGTCCTGAGGCAAAGACGGGGTGTGTCCCAGGAGGGTTTCTGGGACACCCCCTGTTGAACGTCGGTGATCAGCCCGTGTAGGCCTTCGTGATGAGGTCGACGTACTCCTGTGGTGAGCCCATCACGTCGTTGACGAGCTTCTGCACGTCGTCGCCGCTCGTATAGTGGACCGGCCGCTTGGTGTCGGCGGCAGCCTTGATGAAGGCCTTGTCGGTCATGACCTTCTCGAAGGCGTCGCGGATTGTCTGCAGCGTGCCCGGGTCCATTCCTGGGGGGGCCGCGAGGAGGCGGCCGCTGGAGATGAGCTTCGTGTGCAGCGTTGCGAGTTCCTTCTGGTCGCCCTTCACCACGTCGAGGAGGTTGTCGACGTCCTTGATCTCCTTCTCACCGGTGTTCTCGCCGATGACGAGGATCGGTTTAAGATCGCCGGCGTTGATACCTGGCTGCTGGCTGCCGAACGAGCGCGAATGCAGCTCGACGTTGCCCTGGATAACGTTGAGGCTGGCCTCGTTGCTGGACTTGAAACCGGTCACGACCTGGTTGTCCATGCCAAGGAGCTGGTTCAGAACTACGGCGTCGATGTACTCGTTTGAGCCGGGGCCGGTGGCCGCGAAGCGTTTGCCAGCGATGTCGTCCACTGACGCGATGCTGGAGGACTTGCTGGTGGCGAGCACGTCGGGTTCGGAGCTGATTTGGCCGATGTAACTCATTGTCTTCGCGTCGTACCGGACGCCGTTGGTCTTCGCGATCGCAGCACCGAGGTGGCCGGGGCCGTTGAGCAGCACGAGGGTTTTCCCGTCCGGCTTGGCGTGCACGGACTCGTTCGTGGCGAGGATGCCGCCCGCGCCGGGCTTGTTCTCGACAATTACTGTAGCGCCGAGCTCGTCGGCAAGCTTCGGGGCCAACATGCGGGCGTAGGCGTCGTAGCCCCCGCCCGGGTCGAACGGGACGACCAGCGTGATCGTCTGGTTTTTCAGTTTGGCCGCTGCGTCCTCCGGGGAGGTTGACGCGCCGGTGGCACCTGCCGACGAGCAGCCTGTGAGTGCGCCGCCGGCGAGGGCGAGGGCGGCGAGGCCGAGTGCGAGCTTACGCATTGGGACGGGTCCTTTCGATTTTGGTGCGCCCGGACCATAGGCGGCCGGGCGGTGACGCGGGAAGGGAGAGCAGGGAAACGGGCGCTCAGGCGAGGCCGAGCAGCCCGCCCGGCAGCGGCAGTTTGAGGGCGATCGCGAAGACCACGTAGATGACGCCGCCGAGCAGGGCCGCGTAGATGGCGGCGAACCACCACGACTTGGCGGTTTGGAAGCGCAGGTAACCTACGGTGAAGGCGACCATGGCGAGGTAGATACCGAAGACCGACAGTGCGACAAAGAAGCCGCCGAGCCAGCCGAGCGAGGTGATCCAGTCCCGCGTCGAGAGGTTCTTGAAGAACTCGTACTCCTGCTCGGCCACCGACTTGGCGGCCTCGGGCACGTTGGTCTTCGGGGCGGCCGGCTTGGGCGGGAAGAACAGCACCCGTACGAGTAAGGAGGCGCTGGCAATCACACCCACGCCGCTGACGCCGAGAGGGAAGTAGGCGGCGAGGTCCCTCCAGCCCGTGGCCATCAGGAACGCCACGACGAACACGACGAGCAGCACGGATGTGATGATCAGATCGGGCTTGTGCACGTGGCGCCCCCGCGAGCCGCCCTCGCCGTCGCCTTCGATGGAGTGGATCATTTCGGTGCTCATACGAGACCTCCGGTGGCCAGGAGCTCGCGCTTATCGGCGCGCTTTTTGCGAGCGGTGCGGACCGCGGTGAACATGATCATGCCGGCGATGATGACCTCGATGACGATCACGCCGGGCCGGCTGAGCCAGTTGAACTGGAACAGCGCGTAGCTGACGGTGAAGTACCGCTCGAGGATCTCGCCGAGCACCAGACCAAGCAGCAGCGGGATGCGGGGCCACTTGAAGCGGCTGCACATCACGCCGATGGCGAGGAAGACGAGCATGATCCAGACGTCGTCGAGCGAGCTGGTGTTCGAGAATGCGCCGATGGTGAGCATCGTGATGAGAAACGGTACGAGCAGCCTTCCGGTCACCGAGGTGAGCTTGGCAAGGGGACGGATCAGCAGGTAGCCGAGGATGACAGCCGCGATCGTGCTCAGCACGATGATCCACACGAGCGAGAGCGTCACGTTGAGGTGCTCGCCCAGCATCTCGGGGCCAGGATTCAGGCCGAGGATCAGGAACGCGCCGAGTAGCACCGCCATGCTCGCGCCCGACGGCACGCCGAAGGCGATCGTCGGTACGAGGTGGCCCCCGTCCTTCGCTGTCGTGGTCGCACCTGCGGCGATCACGCCCTCGATCGAACCGTTGCCGAACTCCTCGGGATGCTTCGAGGTTTGCTTGGCGTGGCCGTAGGCGATGAACTGGGACACCGATCCTCCGAGACCGGGCATCATTCCCAGGACGGCACCGATGGCACTGGTGCGCAGCATCAACGACCAGTGGCGAAAGGAATCCTTGACGCCGACGAGGATGCCGCCAAGGTGTGGCGGCACGGCCGTCTTGGTGTCACCGTCTTTGTCGAGCATGGACTGCAGCACTTCGGCACCGCCGAGGAGACCGACGACGACGGGGACAATGCCGATGCCCTCCCAGAGGTGCAGGCTTCCGAAGGTGTACCG
>JAHFUZ010000043.1 GCA_023264815.1 Arthrobacter sp.
GACTGTATTGATGGCTTCGGCCGCGAGTTCACGGAGCACCATGTCGCCCAAGCTGTCGTTTCCGACTCTGCCTGCCCAGGTTACTGAGGTGCCGAGCCTGCGCAGCGCTATGGCAAAGTTGCTCTCGGCGCCGCCCATGCCCAAGCTCAGAGAGTCGACATGTGCTAGGGGTCCGGGTGTTTCGGCCTTCATTAGTGCCATGGTTTCGCCCAGGGTGACCACGTCCGTGACCTTGTAGCCGGAGGCCGCAGAGCTTTCTGCTGCGAGATTTGTGATGGTCACTGATGTGTTCCTTGGCGATCCAGGGTAGCCGCAGCGACCAGTTCCGTGACGAGCTGTGCCCGCTGGGTGAGTTGAGTGAGGCTGCCGCCGGCGAATGCATCCCCTATCAGTGGGCCACCGAGACTGACGGCCAGTGCGCCGGCCGAGATCCACTGGGGTGCTTCCTCAATGCTAATGCCCCCGCTGGGGATGAGCCCCATCTCCGGGAAAGGGCCATGGAGTTGGCCGATGTAGTCTGACCCCACTGTGGAAGCAGGGAAGACTTTGACGGCGGCCGCGCCTGCACTCCATCCTGCATACAGTTCGGTTGGGGTCAGTCCGCCGGGGATGATGGGGATTCCTCGGGCGACGGCAGCTTTAACGATGTCGAGATTCATTGAGGGCGTCACCAGAAACTGCGCTCCGACATCCAGAGAACGCTTGGCCTGCCCCATGGTCGTGACGGTGCCTACGCCGATCTCCGCGGCATCCCCGAAGGTTTTCCTGATGTCTGGAAGGTGATCAAACACGTCTCGAGTGGTCAATGTGAGTTCGATAAGCCGCACGCCCCCGGCGAGCAAACTTTCGATAACCGGTGCGTATTCGCTGGCGTGATTGGTGCGCAGCACGGCTATAACCTGACCGGCGAGCGGACGTGCGGGCTGTGGAGGAGGAGATGCGACCATATGGTTGTCCGTTCTTGCTGGTAAGGCCAGGACCCGCGAAGGAACCCTGGCCCGAGGGTTTGGGCCACTTTCTGATCTTTGTAGGACCGCTACGGCATGGCACTTGAGCGCACGTTAGGCGTGGCTGGAGACCGGCTGAGCCAGATTTTTGGCGATGTCCCGTTCGACATCCCTTATGTGGGCTACGGCGGCCTCGCGCGCTTCGCGCATACGTCCTGCGACGATGGCATCGACAATTTTGCCGTGTCCTGCGTGCGAGTCTTCACGACGCCCGGGCAGGGAAATCACGCGAAGGGAGTACTTCAGTAGCATCGGTTCCAAGCCCCCGTAGATGGTGGCCAACAACTCGTTTCTTGAAGCCTTCGCAATCGCTTGGTGGAGCTTGATGTCCAGCTGCACGAACTCCTCGTCAGAGAGGTCGGGATCGGAACAAGTTTCGATGATGCTCTGCAGCTCGGAGGCCACTGCCGGGGTGACTCTTTGCGCCGCCCAGCCCGCCGCATCCCGTTCGATCATCCGCCGCACCTCGAACAGTTCGGGGACGGTGAAATCATCGAACACGAGCAGGTCGTTCTGTCCGTGAGTTGCGACGGTGTTGCTGATCACGAAGACGCCCACGCCGTGGGTGCTACTGATCAGGCCACTTGCCTCGATACCCCTAATAGCTTCACGCATGGAACTGCGGCTGACGCCGAACTCGTCGGCGAGGACACGCTCGGCGGGAAGCTTCTCACCGACGGCGTAGACGCCATTAGTGATGAGTTTCGTCAGCTGGGCGGCAACTGAGTCGGAAACTCTCAGCCGCGCCACGCGCTCGATTCTGCTTGCAGATTCAGTCATGATCCCTCTTTCTCCAGCTGGACGGAAGTTTCCCGTATACCTGATCATAATGGTCCGGTGGCCTGATCACTGGCCCTGCGCGCGTCGATCTCAGCGAAGGCGACGAGGACAGGCCCGTTAAGAGCTTTTCCTCGCCGCTCCTCGTCCTTCGAGCAGGCGCTTCGGGTATCCGGGCGGCGATCCCGATGGAGTCTCGGTTCAGTATTTTTTCGCGGGATCCATGATGCCGTTGATATACGCGGCGTGTGCATCTACGTTGTCCTTGGTAACCAGGTGGGTCGTGATGTTGGAGATCTTAGGGACATAGTTTTTCAGGACGACGGACTGGAAGGCGGTGTCGATCATCCTGATGGCGTTATCGACTGAATTCACGTCGACTGATGCAGTCAGTTTCCCGTTCCTAATGGCCTCCATGCCCGAAAGCAGTCCGTCGGCGCCTACGATCACGATGCCTTCGGATCCGTCCCACTGCTTCAGTCCTGCAGCATCGACGGCTTGTGAAGCGCCAAGTGCCATGTCTTCGTTTTCTCCGTAGATGGCGTTGATATCGCGGTGCCGGGTCAGGAGGTCCTGAGCTGCTGAGAGTCCCTTGTCCCGCAGGTACCCACCGTCAGCTGTTCCCACGACCTCGATGCCCGGATTCTCGGCCATAGCCTGGTTGAAGCCGATCAGGCGTGCTTTGGTCCAGTCGGAACCGGAGGGTCCCATGATCTGGACGATTTTGCCCTTGCCTTTGAGTGTGTCCGCGATGAATTTACCGGCCACGTAGCCGGACTGCCAGCGGTTGTCGTACCCGATATTGGAGACGGTGTTGATCTGATCGATCGGATACAGTTCGACGGGCTGGTTGAACTGAAAAATGCTGGTGCCGGCATCCATCGCGTTCTTATAGACGCCCTGCATGGTCGCGAAGTTCGCGCCCGTGCAGATGAAGACAATGTCGAACTTACGGCTCGTCCACGTCTGAACGGTGCTGATCTGTTGTTCGACGGCGTTGAAGTTGCCGGTGGGGGAGGACTTCTCCCACTTCCACTGGACCCCGTACAGGTCCTCCAGCTGAGCCATCCGGGTAAAGGCGGCGTTCTCCATCTGCGTGTAATACTCGGAAAGAACCGGCGGCGTAAAGCCGACTTGGAGCGTGCGCCCGTTGACGAGTTTCTTGACGGCGTCTGTGAATTCCGCGCTGCCTTCAGCGCCTCCGCCTCCGCCTCCGCCGCTGCCGCCGCCGGCCGTCGATCCGCCTGGAGGAGTTGTGCAGGCGGTGAGAAGACCGAGAGTTCCCATCAGCGCGCCGGCCCCCAGGATATTGCGGCGGGTGGATCCTGACGTTCCGTTCTCGTTCCGGGTCGGGGTTGTTTCCATTTTATTTCTCCTTTGAAATTCAGCTGTGGGATGTTTGGCCGGGTCAGCGGGCGCCGAGCTCTAGCTAATGGCACGCCTGGGCGCGGTCGCGGGTGTGGGTTCTTGTTGCGGGGACTGTTCAATTTCTGCGCTGGTCTGACGCTTCTTGAAGTAGGCGGTAATGCGGTCAAGAAGTATGGCGAGCAACAGGATGATGCCGGTGACTACCTGCTGCCATTCCGAGGTAACGCCGGCAATGTTCATGGCGTTGGCGATCAGTGTGATGGTCAGGGCGCCGAGAATGGCGCCGACCATCCGCCCCTGCCCTCCGGTCAGGGCTGCGCCGCCGATGATGGCGGCGGTGATGGCCAGGATTTCGTAGCCTGTTCCCAGGGTGGGAGCCACATTGGTGGCGCGCCCTGCAAGGATTACGCCGGCGAGTCCGGCACAGCCGCCGCTTACCACGTAGGCGAATGTTTTCACTGCGGAGACTGAAATACCGGAGAGCCGGGCGGCGTCCGGGCTGCCGCCGACAGCGTAGAGGTGGCGTCCGATAAGTGATTTGCGCAGCATGAGCGAGACGAGGATACACAAGACGACGGCAACGATGATCGGGATGGTAATGATCCCTCCGAGCTTGACCTGGCCGCCGACGAGCCGGTATTCAGGCGTCATATATCGTGTGAAGGGTGTTCCCTCGGTCCAGAGGAACAGCACCCCCCGGGCCACCCCGAGCATGGCGAGCGTGGCTACAAAATCGGGCAGCCCCAGCTTCGTGATCATCAGCGCATTCAAGAGGCCACAGATGAGCCCGCAGCCGATGCCAGCTAACAATGCGAGAGGAAAGATCAGCCCCTGATTTATAAGGAATGCGGCTACGCCGGCTGAGAGGCCCATAACGGAACCGACTGAAAGGTCGATTCCGCGCGCGATGAGCACGATGGTCATGCCTAGGGCAAGAAGAAGCACGAAGACCGCCTGATTGGCGATGTTCTCCCAGTTTCCGAAACTCAGGAAGGACGGTGCCACGAAGGTCATCGCGATGATGAACAGGACAAGCAGCGCGACCAGGCCGGATCCGGGTTTGGCGAGGAGCCCTTCGACCCGGTAACCGAGGGAAGGTGTGTTCAGGAAAGAAGACATGTCGGGCCTCACTGAGCATTCTGGGTTGCGGCGGCCGCTACCGGGGACACCGGACGGAGCGTGGACTGAAGCCATTTCTGGGCACCGCGGTCGAAGGCCACCGCGGCAACGATGGCCGCGCCGGTCACGATCGAGAACCACAGAGGGTCCACCCCGATCAACTGCAGACCACGACTGAGGACGGAAAGGAAGAAGGCTCCGAGCGCCGCGCGCCAGATGCTTCCACGGCCGCCGGCGAGGGCGACACCGCCCACTACACACCCGGCAATCGCGGTCAGCTCATAGCCGCCCCCAAGCCCGGGCTGGACGGAATTAAGGTGGGATGCCAGGAGCACGCCGCCGATCCCGGCGACGATTCCGGAGATGACAAAGACCAAGAACTTGGTCCTTCGCACGCTGACCGCGGCGAGGTATGCGGCGTTCGGATTGATGCCCACGGCGTAAATGGTGCGTCCGAACGGAGTCTTGATGAGCGCGATCTCCAGAACGAACAGGATGACGACGGCGATGAGCACACCGGTGGGGATCCCGGCGACCTCTCCCCGTGCGAGAGCGAGGAAGGAACTGTCTGCAGTTCCGGTGAGCTGGGTGCTGGCGCTGAAGACCTGAAGCACACCTGCCCCTACGCTCAAAGTAGCCAGAGTGACGATGAAGTCGCTGACCCCCAACCCGGCAATGAATGCCCCATTGACTAGCCCGAAAATCAGCCCGGTCGCGACTCCTGCGAGGAGGGCGAGGACGGTGGGGGCCCCGTTCATGCTGGCGAAGAGAGTCATTGCTGCGCTCAGCCCGATATTGGACCCTATGGACAGATCGATTCCGCCACTGATCAGAACGAAGGTCAGGCCTGCCGCCAGCAGCACCGCGGAAACGGATTCGACGAAGGTGTTGTGTATGTTGTCGGGGCTGAGGAAATAGGGAGATGCGATGGCAAAGTAAGCGCACATGATCAGGAAGACGATGGAAACGGCGGCGCCGTCAATGGCGAGTACTCGTGAAGAGCGCTGGAAGATACTCATGCTGCTACTGCTCCTCGGGTTGCCAGAGAAATGATTCGTTCGCCGAGTTCGCTGGTCTCGGAGGCGGCTTCGTCCCTGCCGGTGCTTTCGAGCTCGCCCACAATGGTTCCTTCGCGCATGACGGCGATACGGTCCGAAACGCGGATCAGTTCGGGCAGTTCGGAGCTGATCACGATTGCTGCTCCGCCCTGGTCAACGAATTCGTAAATCAGCCGGTAGACCTCGGCTTTCGCGCCGACGTCGATACCCTGGGTTGGCTCATCAAAAATAATCAGGTCTGGTTCGGTGAAGAGACAGCGGGCAATGACTACCTTTTGCTGGTTCCCGCCGCTGAGGTTGCGGATTTTCTCCTGCACGGAGCTCGTCTTCACCCCCAGGTCACTGACAAATCTCTTGGCGGTTGCTGTCTCCTGACCGCCGCGGAGGAAGAGTCCTGCCGCGGCGGTCCTTTTCAGGTCCGAGATCGTGATGTTCCTCTTGATTGAGAAGTCCCCGAGAATGGCGTGGGTTTTGCGCTCTTCGGGCACGTATGCGATGCCCTTCTGCCGGGCGTCACGGGGGGAACGGATGACTGCCGGCTTGGAGTGCAGGAAAATGCTTCCGGCGTCCGGACGGTCGGCGCCCAGGATCACCATGGCGGTTTCCGTGCGTCCCGCCCCGGCGATGCCGGCCAGCCCGAGGATTTCCCCCCGGCGGACGGACAGGCTGATCTCATGAAGTAGGGGGTGTCGGGTGACCGACTCCAGCCGCACGACTTCATCCCGGGATCCGGTGAAGCCGTGTGCCCGTCCTTCATCGACGATGTCTTCCCGTGCTGCCAGGGTGGAACGCCCGACCATAAGACGGACGAGCGATTCGGCGCTCTGTCCGGCGGGATCTACGGTGGCGACCAGCCTGCCGTCGCGCAGCACGGTGATGGTGTCCGCAAGGCCGAAGAGTTCGTCGAGCCGGTGGGTGACCCACAGAAGCGAGATGCCTTTATTACGCAATTGGCGCATGTAGCTAAAAAGTGTATGGCGTTCATGGTCCGCCAGGCCGGATGTTGGTTCATCCAGGATCAGGACCTTTGTGCGGAAGGCCAGGGCTTTGATGATCTGGACGACGTGCTGCTTGAGGGCTCCGAGGGCCGCCACAGGGACTCTGATGTCGTGGTCGGTCAGGCCAAACTCGTGCGCGAGTTCCAGGACCCGGGTGCGCATTTCTTTTTCGTCGAGGACGCCGGTGAGCCGGTTTCTACCGGTGATAATTTCCCGGCCGAGGAAGATGTTCTCCACCGCGGTGAGATTCGGGGCCAGTGACTGTTCCTGGTGGACGGTTGAAATGCCGAGATCCTGGGCATCGCGCGGAGTGGCGATCGTGGACTCGGAGCCGGAGATCCGGATTGTTCCGGCGGTGGGGGACACTGTCCCCGAAAGAATGTTGATCAGGGTCGACTTTCCGGCCCCGTTTTCGCCGAGGAGGCCATGAATTTCGCCGGGACGCAGATCGATGTCGACCTCTGCCAAGGCAACGACCCCGGGGTAGACCTTGCTAATTCCCCGGACTGACACGAGGGGCTGATCGGCAGGTGCAACCGGGACGCTTTGAGAGTTTTCGTTGGTGTTCATTCCAGGCGACCTCGTTGTCGAGAGGGCTTCCCTGCGGGTACTCGTCTGTACCCCGGTAACCGGGTGGTCTGATGACTTTTAGTAGATGGCTGGCGTGGCGCCCCAGTCCCGTGGAACGTCGCTATCAACCCTGGACAGCAGGTGCTGCGGTGAACCTCGTCCCGCCTGGCGACAGCGGGACGAGGTTCATGAAACGCAGCGGGTTCAGACGGCGTCGATGAGTTCGAGGAATTCTTTGCTCGTTCGAACGTCGCCATGGTTGGCCTGGATGTTCCTCAGCGCCTCCCAATGCTGGCCGTAGCCTAGCGGATCGTCCTGTCCGGAGGGGATGGCTGCGCAGGTGTCGGCCAGGGTGATGATCTTGAAGTCCTGGTTGGCTCCGTCGATGGCGGTGGCGATCTGACAGTTGCCCGTCGAAAGGCCGGCGACCACGAGGGTGTCTGCCCCCGCGCGGCGCATGTACTCGGTCAGCGGCGTCCCGTAAAACGACGAGAATCGGTGCTTTCGAATCACCGGCTCGTCATCCAGCGGCTTGAGCTCATCCACGAGCTCGTCGCCGCCGTTGCCCCAGGAACCCGGGAAGCTCCCGAGCTGGCCTTCCAAGCCCCACTTGACGTCGGCAAAGCCGGCGTCCTTACCATCCCCGCGGAGGCCCCACAGCGACCACACGACAGGGATGCCCTTGGCGCGGCAGGCTTCAAGTACGTTCTTGACCGGTTCGATGGTGTCCTTGCCCTCCGGGGCGCCCCCAACGCTGGGAATGTACATGGCCCCGCCCGGCTCAGCGCAGGCCTTCTGCATGTCGAGCACGAGCAGCATCGTCTTCTTGGGATCGATGGTCGGCGCAAGGAAGTGCGAACGGTCGATGATCTTGTCGATGTTTTCGTAGGTGTAGTCCAGGGAAGACATTTGTTCTCCTTGTCACGGGGCGGCAGCATCGCCGGCACCCATCGGTTTTCCGCGAGGGCCGCGGACTTCAAGCCTCACCGGACCACTCGTCTGTATGGAAATCTGGATGACAGGTGATCCGGTGGTCTGAACACTACGAGAGTGGAAAGGGGCTGTCAATAGTCTTCGTGATTTCCACCACGGTCACCAAGCTGCTCTTCCAGGCAGGGGGTGTCGGCCACAACTTCAGGCGCGGCAGGCTGGCAAGATCCAAGATCAAGATTCAGCCGAAGGATTGAGTCCGCTGGCGGGAGAGGATTGACGGGAGTACTTTTCTAGGGGATGCTTCTGGTCAGACCACCTGATCATCGAACCGTAGGCATGCGGCGTGTCCGCGAAAGCACGCAGGCCTTTGTCGCTGGAGGTAAGAAAACTCAATGAAAAAATTCGTGAATCAACCATCCGCTGCGGTTGACGACTATGTGGCGGGTCTCGTGGGCGCGCACCGGGAGATTTTGGAGTGGGACGCCGAAAACCGTGTACTTCAACGCCGGGAAGTTCCCCCGCGCCCCAAGGTCGGGCTCGTCGGCGGCGGGGGATCAGGCTGCGAACCGACACATTCCGGTTTCGTCGGCTACGGGATGCTCGATGCCGCGGCACCGGGGCAGATCTTCACATCGCCGGTCCCGAATCAGATTGTCGCGGCTACCCGCCGCGCCGACTCGGGAAAGGGCGTTCTGCACATCATCAAGAACTTTACCGGCGAGGTGATGAATTTCGGGATGGCCCAGGAAATCCTCTACTTCGAAGACATCGACGTTGCCCAGGTTGTCGTCAATGATGACGTGTCAATCCCAGACGACGGAGAAACTGCCGGCAGAAGAGGCCTAGGGGCCACGGTTCTTGTTGAAAAAATCGCTGGAGCTGCCGCGGAGGAAGGCCGGGAGTTGTCCGAAGTGCTGGCACTGGCGCAGAAAGTGGTCTCCAGGTCGGGGACGTTTGCGGTTGGGCTGTCTTCCTGCACTCCCCCCGCGCGCGGAAAGCCGGTGTACCAACTTGCCGAAAACGAGATGGATCTCGGCATCGGCATCAGCGGGGAACCCGGCCGGGAACGGGTTCCGATGGCAAACGCACAGGAAATTGCCCGGCTCATGGTCGACGAGGTTTTATCCGATCTCGCGCCGCAGGAAGACGCTGAACTGCTCATGCTGGTCAATGGGATGGGGGCCACGCCGCACCACGAGCTCTATCTTCTGGCCGGAGAGCTGGCCGCGGCGGCCGAGGCCGGCGGTACGCGCGTCACCCGCCAGCTGGTGGGTAATTTCGTGACCTCCCTCGATCAGGCTGGAGCCGCAGTAACTTTTCTTGAACTCGATCAGGAGCTGACTGGCCTATGGGATGCTCCGGTCCAAACAGCCGCACTGCGATGGGGGCGATGAAAATGATGACGGACAAGAACCTGACAAAAACCGATTTGGAGGGGTGGATCCTGGATTTTGCGGGCCAGATTATTGAGCAGCACCTCGTCCTCAGCGATCTGGACGCCGCCAGCGGCGACGCAGATCACGGTTCGAACATGGAGCGCGGAATGTCGGCACTGCTCAAGTCCGTGCCGGATTGGGACGAGGTCGCGACTCCGGGGGAGTTCCTGAAGGAAGTAGGCCTGCACATCGTCTCCTCCGTCGGAGGATCCAGTGGCGCGCTCTACGGAACGATCTTCCTTCGGATGGCCAGAGCTGTGGGCGACGCGCCCTCGATCAACGCCGGGCTGCTCTCCGACGCCTTTGAAGCGGCAGCTCAGGGTGTCGCTGAGCGTGGAAAGGTCAAACAGGGGGATAAGACCATGTTTGACGCTCTGGCACCGTCCGTTCAAGCTCTGAAGGCGAAGTTGACGGAGAAGAAGTCCCTGTCGGAGGCCTTGGCATCGGCCGCGGCAGCGGCAGAAGCTGGCCGCGATGCGACCTTCGACATGGTCGCCCGTAAAGGCAAGTCCAGCTACGCCCGGGAGAACTCCCGGGGTTTCATCGATCCGGGCGCCACCTCCGTTGCCATGCTGATCCGGTCCGCGGCGAGGACCCTTGGATAGGCCTGGTCGTGGCTGCAATCAAACCTCCTGCCCGTCTGGCGCCACGTAATCGTGGTGCTTCCCTTGCTCCCCGGTTCGGAATCGCACCTTCATCGGGCTTGAGAACCCTTGACACAGATACACAAATGCGGCAGAGTTCAGACCACCTGATAACCGGATCAATGGCTCCGGGATCGATGGTTTGCAGGTCGGGCCCGATTGATCGTGGCGGATAAGCCGCCCTTGGTCCCAAACGCTAATTCCCCTCAGCAATAAACAATGAGAAAGTGAGCCCGCCATGAGTTTGCATGGATCCACGATTGCCCTGTTGATTGAAGATGAGTACCAGATCCTGGAAGGCTGGTACCCGCTGCTTCGCCTGCAGGAGGCCGGAGCGGATGTCCGGGTCATCGGCAGCGGCACGAAGAACAGCTACCACAGCAAGGAGAACTACCCGATGGAGGTCGACGCGGCCGCGGCCGACGTCAGTGCCTCCGACTTCGACGCTGTCGTCGTCCCGGGCGGCTTCGCGCCGGACAACATGCGCCTGCACCCTGAAATGATCGGGCTTGTCCGGGACATGAATGAGGCGGGCAAGCTCGTCACCGCTATCTGCCACGGCGGATGGGTCCTGGTATCCGCCGGCGTGCTCAAGGGCAAGAACGCCACCGGCTACCTGCCGATCAAGGACGATGTGGAAAACGCCGGCGGCACCTGGGTAGATGAAGCGGTCGTCGTGGACGGGAACGTCATCACCTCCAGGACCCCGGTGGACCTCCCCGACTTCACCCGCGCGATCATCGCCTACCTCGAAGGCCGCCCCACCGAAACCGAACACGCCACGCACAATCGCGCCACAGACCTCGCCGGGGACCCGGCGGGCACGCGCTACGAGACCGGGGCATCCGTCTCCTAGCAGTGCTGTCACGCACGCAGCAAAAGCAACGGCGGCGTTGACGGCGGGATAAGAGCGGTTGGGCCGCGTTCGAGCTACTTCGGTGACGCGGCCCAACCGCAAGGCTCGGTTCCTGCAGCGGAGAACCGAAAGACAAAGGTATGGACGGCGGGTGCCGTCATCGATCTTAGGAGAAATTCAGTGGCTACAACGAAGAAGCCTGAACCCGTTGACGCCGTCGTCGTCGGACTCGGTGCCAACGGCGGTACGGCAGCGAAAGTCTTGAGCGAGGCCGGACTGAAGGTTATCGGTTTTGACCGCGGCCCATGGCTTCGCGCCAATGAACACTATTCCGGGGACGAGCTGAAGTTCGTCAACCGCAACTACATGTGGCCTGACCCGTCACTGTTCCCGCGCACCCTCCGGTACGCCGAGGACGAAGTGGCGCAGCCGTTCTCGTTCTCCCCAACGCCCCAGATGGTCGGCGGCGGAACGAACCATTGGGCCGGCTGGGTTCCCAGGCCTCGGGAATCCGACTTTATGCTGCGCTCCCTCCATGGCGACGTCGACGGCATGAACCTGGCCGACTGGCCATTCCGATACGAGCACCTGGAACCCTACCTGACGAAAGTCGAATGGGCCTTCGGGGTTTCAGGCATCGCAGGAGCCGATAAGTACGAGCCTTACCGCTCCAAGGGGTACCCGAGCCCGCCCCTGCGTCCTACCCGCTACGGAAAACGCTTCTACGACGCCTGCAACAAGATGGGCATCAACGCATTTCCCATCCCGCACGCAATGGTCACCAACGACCACAACGGACGTGACCCTTTCAACAAAACCAGCTTCTGGAACCAGTACGGCGACCCCTCGGGTGCCCGGTCCAACGTCCTGACCACCTTCATCCCCGACGCGCTGGCCACAGGAAACTTCGAGGTCCGTGCCGAGAGCTTCGTCCGCGAGGTGAAGATGGGCAAAGACGGAAAAGCCACCGGTGTCCTGTACGTGGATCCGGACGGCAACGAGGTCGAGCAGGACGCCAAGGTGGTCATCCTTGCACTGGGCGCCATCGAATCCGCACGACTGATGTTGCTCTCCCGCTCTTCGCAGTTTCCGGACGGGCTGGGCAACAGCTCCGGGCTCGTGGGCAAGAATGCGACATTCCACGAATACCTCTTCGCCGTCGGCCTGTTCGACAACGAGCTCGACGAACCGTTGAACGGCTTCACCGGCAACTACATCTCCGGTGGATCCCTCGAATTTTACGAAACGGATGAAAACCGCGGACACATCGGCGGGTGCATCATTTCCGCTTCGCAAACCTGTCATCCGGTCAACTGGGTCTTCCCGGGCCGCCCCACCTGGGGTGACGCCCTCAAAGACGCGGACCGGAACTATTTCAACTACGCCATGAAGATCGGCCTGATCCTTCATGACATGCCCGTGGAATCCAACCGGGTCGACCTTGACCCCACAGTCAAGGACGCCTGGGGGCTTCCGGTGGCCCGGATCACCCACCGGCCGCATGCCAATGACATCGCCATGGGCAAATGGCAGGTGGATAAGAACGCCGAAATCCTCGAAGCCGCCGGCGCCCGCAAAACAGTCCCGGTGTACCTGGACAAAATGACCGGCAACACCTGCCACCAGCACGGCACCGCCCGCATGGGCACGGACCCGTCCAAGAGCGTGCTGAACGAATGGGGCCAGGCCCACGACGTCGAAAACCTGTTCGTGGTCGACGGCTCTGGTTTCCCGACCGCCACCGGGGTAAACCCCACGTTGACCATGATGGCCAACGCCTGGCGCTGCTCGGACTACATCGCCACCACTTACTCCAAGGGCCGGGCCGAACGGCTCGCCCAGCCGGCCTGACGGAAAGGACATGCTGAAATGACACTGAAATCAGAATGGGAAATCGTCGGCGAACCCGTGGACCCGGATTCCACGGAACGGCACTTCTTCACCGAACACGAATGGAACACTGTGGAGGCGGCAACCGCACGCATCATGCCCACAGACCAGGACCCGGGGGCCAGGGAAGCACGAGTGATCGTCTTCATCGACCGGTACGTGTCGGGAATCGATTACATTTTCGCGGCCGCCGACGGCTCCGGTTTTCTGAAGCTGGCGGGCAAGCACGCCGACGCGTGGCGGGGCCGGCAATACAAGATGCAGGACCTCTACCGTGAAGGCGTCAAAGCTTTGGACGCGATCTCCCGCAACGTGGACGGAAAAGACTTCGTCGACCTTAGCGAGGAGCAACAGGACCAGGTGCTGATTGCGCTCTCAGGGGCACCGAAGCCTATCAAGGTCACTCTCGGCACGAAGGAACCTGTCACGACCTTCCTTCAGGGCTCGTTTGATGAGAACCTTCCGTTCTTTGCCACGCTGTGCCTGCACACGCGTCAGGGCTTCTACAGCGACCCGGTGTACGGGGGCAACAAGGGCCAGATGGGGTGGAAAACCATCGGATTCCCGGGTCCGAAATCGCTCAAGGACACCATGGATGGCACTTATGACACGACAGACTACTTCTACGACGGCGACTACGACTGGTACGACCTGATCCCGCACCTGAAAAGCCAGCAGGCTCCCCGGGATCAGCAACCCTAAACACGGACGCGGCGGCCCGGTACTTCCCTGAAGTTTCGCGCCGCCGCCCTTCCTCGACCCGCGATACCCGCGAAAGGACCTAAGAGCATGAAAATAACAGAGGTAAAGGCTTTCCCCGTTGGGGTGCCCTTGGATGAGCCGCTTCGCTGGGGCGCGATGGAAGTTAACGTCAAAGGCGGCATCATCGTCCGGGTAAAAACCGATGAAGGTATCGAAGGGATCGGCGAAGCAGGGTTTTCCGCCGAATATTTCCCCACCGTCGGTCCAATCATCAACCACCAGCTGGGTCCCATGCTCATCGGACGGGACCCTCTGGACATTGCGTCCATCTGGCAGGACATGCTCAACGCCACGCACATGTGGGGACGTCGGGGCATCGAAACCTACGCGATCAGCGGTATAGACATCGCCCTCTGGGATCTTCTCGGCAAGGCCAGCAACCAGCCCGTCTACCGGCTACTGGGAGCCTCAAAATCGAAGGTAAAGGCGTACTATGCGCCGTCGCTGAAGCCGACCGAGGAGATCGTCGAAGAGGCGATAGCAGCAGTTGAGCAGGGGTTCTGCGCCATGAAGCTGCGCAACGGTCCCAGCCTCAGCAAGGGCGTCGATATGGTCGCCCGGGTGCGCGAAGCCGTCGGCCCGGAGATCGACATCATGGTCGATGCAAACATGGCATTCGACCGCCGCCAAGCGCTCACCTTGGCGAAGGAACTCGAGCAACTGGATGTGCTGTGGCTGGAAGAACCCATCCTTTCCCGAAGCCTCACCCAGTACATTGACGATCATTCGTGGCTCTCGGACCGCGTATCCCTCAAACTCGCCGGCGGCGAGTCACTGCTTACCCGCTACGAGTACCTCGATCTTCTGCGCAAGCGGACCTTCGATGTCCTGCAACCGGACTGCACCAGCGTCGGCGGAATCTCCGAATGCAAACGGGTGGCCGACATGGCCAGCTCCTGGAACCTGCTCTGTGTCCCCCACATCGCCTGCAGCTCAGGAACCGGTGTAGCCCTGGCCGCCGGACTTCACATGATCCTGAGCTGCGAAAACGCCCCTATGATCGAATTCGACGCCTACGGCGGCCCAGGCTGGGACGGTCTGCTCGAACAGCCTCTCACAGCCACCGGCGGATACGTTCACGCACGTGAAGTTCCCGGGCTGGGCATCGAGTTCGGCGACGGAGCACTGGAAAAGTACACGCTGACCGACTCGCGGTTCGCCTCAGCCGCGTGAACGGCACCGGCGACAATGGTGTCGCGCGTCCATAAAGGCCGCGCGACACCAGAATCGCTTGACCCTCGCTGGATCAAACCCGCCGGTTGGAGAATCTGATCATGACGCGTAGGCACATCGACATTGCCCTGGACGCCCACGCCGACCTTGCCGAAGGGCCCTGGTGGGACGAGCAGAGGCAAGAACTCCTGTGGGTCGACATCTTCGCCGGCAGCATTCATTTCCTCGACCCCGCATCGGGCCTGGACCGCAGCATCGACGTCGGTCAGCCGATTGGCATGGCTGCCCGCCGCCGGTCCGGGGGACTGGTGTGCGCAGTACGCGACGGGATCGGATTCATCTATCCTGACGGAAACGCTTTCGAGCTCGCCGTCCCCATTGAGTCAGCCATTCCCGGTAATCGGATGAATGACGGCGCCTGCGACCCCGCCGGACGTCTTTGGGCCGGGACAATGGCGACGGACCTCTCACCATCGGCAGGGAGCCTCTACCGGATCAGCAGCACACTCCAGGTGACACCGATACTCCAAAACGTTTCCATCTCAAACGGTCTGGACTGGTCCCCTGATGGCCAAACCTTCTACTTCACTGATTCGACCACTAAAAGGCTGGATGCCTACGACTTCGATATCGATACGGGCGAGATCAGCAACGGCCGCGTTCTGGTGGATCTGCCTGGTCCTGTCGCCACGCCGGACGGAATGGCGGTGGATGCCGAGGGAACCATTTGGGTGGCCATGTGGGACGGGGGTTGTGTCCAGCGCTTCAGCCCCGAAGGCATGTCGCTGGAGACACTCGACCTGCCCGTTACCAGACCTACAAGTGTCGCCTTCGGTGGCCCCGCACTCGATCAGCTTTTTATCACCTCCGCCCGCAACGGCCTTGCGCCCCAGCAACTCCAAGACCAGCCCCATGCAGGTGCAATCTTCGTGCTGGAGCCCGGTGTGACGGGAAGATCCCCGTTCTCTTTCCGCGGCTAGACCTGCACCATGCCGGGAGCCAGTGCCCGCAGAACCAGCCAGCGAAGGGCCTGCTCAGTGAAGAAGAACAAGAAAACGGCACAATGAAAATCGTCATCGCCGACCCTAGCCTCATCGTCCACCGCCCCGCCTTTGAAAGGGGGGTTGCTCCGGGAACGGTCATCTCCTGGCACAGATCCTGGGATGAACCCGGCGTACTGTCCGCGCTCAGGGAGGCCGATGTCTTCGTCGGACCGCACCTGACCAAGGCAAATGACAGCTACGGCCAACAGATTGCGGCTGATTCATACCGCCGGCGCCGGCTTCGATGGCATCGAGCCGGAGGCGCTCCGCGCGGGAGCCGTGTGCGCTAACACCTTCCACCATGAGGGATCGGTCGCCGAATATGTGGCCACCGTCCTCGTTGCGCTCCGGCGTGACCTCATCGTCCAGGACGCAGCCTTGCGGAAAGGCAAATGGCACTCGAGCGTCTATTGCCGAGGCCTGCGTCAACCTAAAACGCTGCGGGGCGCGGTTGTGACATTCCTCGGCTTTGGTCACATCGGGGCAGCATCATGGAAGCTCTTGCAGGCCTTCGGCGCCGAAGGCGTCGCCGTCACCCGGACAGGATCAGTCGACGCCAAAGCACACGGGCTCCGCTGGGCCGGACCCAACGAGGATTTGCCCAGAGCCCTGACTGAATCTGACGTTTTGGTGGTCAGCACCCCTCTGACGCCGGAGACCACCGGGATCATCGGAGCAGCCCAGCTGGAAGCACTGGGACCCGAAGGCCTCCTGGTCAATGTGGCACGCGGGCCCGTTGTGCAGGAAGAAGCGCTTTATGCCGCATTGAAACATCACGGTATTGCCGGAGCGGCCATTGATGTCTGGTACCGGTATCCCGCAGCCGGTGGCATCGGAAAATCAAGCACACTGCCCTTTGAATCCTTGGACAACGTCATCATGACCCCGCACTCCTCGGCGGTCACCGAAGAGACCTTCAGAGGAAGGTCCCAAGAAATCATTGAAAATGTCAACCGGCTCGCTGCTGGCTGGCCGGTGCGGAATGTCGTGATGGCGGGACCTCCCGTTCCGCTGCGGAATGGGCACCAAGAAGCCTGAAGGTGCAGCGAAACCGGCGGATCGCAGCTCCGGACTCCGAACGTGCCCAGCAAATGGCGCTGACACCTACAACTTCGAGTTCCTCGGACTCATGGGCGAGGACGCCGAACGCGACCTGGAGAACGCGCTGACGAGTCGCATCACCGAAACGCTCTGGGAGCTGGGCCTAGGCTTTTCCTTCGTGCGCCGCCAGGTAACCGTAACCCTTCGACGTCGATGATAACGGCTTGGTGGGATTCATGTACCTGAATCCTTCATGGGCTTGTAAGCTCCTCATGTCAGGCCAGCTGTAGCGCCTAGAGGTTCCATCGATGTGTCAGGGACGCCGTGTGCGGCCCGGGTGTCACGTGTCCTCAGACTTCGAGTTGCAGCCGGTCCCTGGCCTGGGCGGACGAAGCCAGCCCGGCCTGCCCGCCCGCGCTGGAGACCGGCTTCACCCGCCGTAGTGCGGCGAGGATGGCCCGGCCCACAACCGCGATGCCGATGATGGTGGTGACGGCGCGCAGGGTGTCCCAGCCCGCCGTCGACGTCACCAGCGAATACAGCAGGAAGCTGCTCAGGTTGGTGGCCAGCGGCGCGCCGGGCTCGTAGGAGATGCCGGTGCCGGCGCCCACCGCGAAGGGCCAGAACCACAGATTCATCAGGGCCCCGAACAAGTACGACGCCACAACGCCGTAGCCGCACAGCATCCACAGCTCGGCCTTGCCCCGGACCCGGCGGGGGAGCAGGCCGGCCCCCGCGCCCACCCACGCGCAGGCAAAGATCTGGAATGGCGTCCACGGCCCGATCCCACCCCACAAAGCGCTGGAGACGGCGATGGTCGCGGCTCCGAGGAGCAGGCCGAAACGGGCACCGAAGGCCCGTCCGGCCAGGATCAGCAGGATAAAGACCGCTTCCACGCCCCCGACGCCGGTGCTCGCCACCCGCACCGCGGAACCTACGGCGGCCAGGACGCCGAGCAGCGCCACCATGTGTGCGGAACGCACCGAGCCGTCGAGGGATACGACGACGGCCACGGCTGCAAGCGGCGCAATCGCCAGCGCCGCGTACGGGAGGGCAGCCGCAGCATCCTGCGGGAGGGCCGCGGCAAGCAGCGGCCAGCAGAAAGCGCCCAAAGCAAGTACGTTCGCGACTGCGAGGACCGCGAGTTCCACGCCGCGGGGCATCCGGATGCGGCGGGGCTTCTTCGCGCTGTGAGAGCCAGCCGGTTCATCAACGAACTTTGGTGCCGGGATCCGCGCGGCTGCGGCGGGATGAGCAATGGCGGCAGCAGCAGGGGCGGCTTCTGTTCCAACACAGGGTACGACGCCGTCACTCATCGGAAGGATCCGGGCACCGAGGCCGTGGGCAAAGTTGAGGTCGTGGGTGGCGATCAGGACCGCGGCACCTGCGTCCGCCGCGGCCCGCAGCGCCGCCGAAACAGCCGCGCGTGCTGCGGGATCGAGTCCGCGGGTGGGTTCATCGATCAGGAGCACCCGGGGACTGTCCATGGTCTGCAGCGCGATCGCCAGGATCCTGCGCTCTCCGGCGGAGAGGTCCCGCGGATGCTCCTGGCCAATTGGAATGGTTACCTCGCCGCGCAAGCGGGCCAGGTGCGACGCCGCGGAGCCGGGCGCAGGAGCGGCGCCCTTCCGGCGGGCCTGGCGCCGCTCGGCGGCGCGAAGCTCTCCCGCGACGGTATCCCTGGTGAAGAGGTCGTCCGAGGCGTCCGGCACCAGGGCGACCCGACCGCCGTCGTACGTTTTGACACCGACCGTTCCGTCACTGATGCCCTCACCCAGTGCGAGCGCCACCAGGAGGGACGACTTCCCGGCGCCGTTCGGGCCCACCAGGGCCACCACTTCGCCGCGGTGCAGGGTCAGGGACGCGTCGCGCACGAGCGGCTTGCCTTTGCGGTGCACTGCGAGGCTCGCCGCCGTCAGTACGGGCGGCACGCCCACCGGTTCTGCCGGCGGTTCCGGGCGCTCGCCCGGGTGCGAAGGGGAGGGCGCGCTGCCCGGCACCAGGGAACCGTCGCTGATGCTCCACCAGGAATCGGCGACCGGCGCAAGGGCTTCCGCCCGGTGTTCGGCCACGATGACGCAGACACCGGCGTCGCGGGCGAGGGCATCAAGCACGGCGATGACGCGGGCGCGGGCCGTGGTGTCCAGGTCGGCCAGGGGCTCATCCACCAGGAGCAGGGCGGGATGATCCACTACAGCGGCAGCGATGGCGACGAGCGTTGCCTCGCCCGCCGAGAGGGTGCTGAGGTTCCGGTCCAGCAGCGCCGCCACGCCAATCCGTTCGGCCACCTCCGTCACCCGGGTCTTGGTGGCAGCGGATGGCATGCCGCGCAGCTCAAGGGCGAGGGAGATTTCGTCCCGGACCCGGGTGCTGGCGAAGGCGGCGCGGGGATTCTGCAGGACGACGCCGATGTGGCGGGCGGTGTCGCGGGGCGGAGTGGCGGCGCGGTCCGCTCCGGCGACGCGGACGGTGCCGGAGAGTTCTCCTCCATCCACGTGGGAGAGCAGGCCGGCGATGCCCCGCAAGATGGTGGACTTGCCGGAGCCCGTGGGCCCGGTGATGACAGTGATGGACCCGCTCGGCGGCGTGAACCCGGCGACGCGGACAGCCGCCTCGCCGATGCGGAACTGGGCGTCGCGCACCAGAAGCGGGCCGCCGTCGTCGTTCCTTGGCTGGTGTTCCACGCTGCTCCCGAAGCCGCGCAGCTCCAGGGCCGCGGCAACGCGGCTGGCATGCTCCAGGGTGCGTTCGAGCACGGGCACCAGAGCGCGGGGGCCAAACTTTTCGCCCCGCAACCGGAACGCCAGGCGTACGGAGGTGACGGCGTCGGCCAGTGCCGGGAGTGCCGCCCACGCCACGACGAGCGTGCGGGCCAGGCCCTGCATGGGGCCGCGGCGGGCCAGGTGCACAAAGCCGCGGGCCACATCCACGAACGCGTTCAGCAGCCCGAAACCGACAAACAGCCCGGCAATCGGCAGGGCGGACAGGACCGCCGCCCACAACCCGGGCCCGGTGACCGGGCCGAGGAACACCACGTGGGCGTACGGGGCCGGCAGGCGCATGGCCGGCAGGTCGAGCAGGACGGGCGGGCCAAGGCCCGCGCCGTTGAAGAGGACGCGGTAGATGACCCGCGCCGCGATGAACACGACGGCCAGAGCTATGCCGGCGCGCAGCGGCGCGGGTCGGAAGGTCATGCCGCGGGGGCGGCCGGTTCGCCGTCGACGGTGAAGAGCAGTTCCAGGCTCTGGCCCGGGCTGACCTGCAGGGTGGCGAGGCCCTCCTGTGCGTACTCCCAGGCGCCGGCGTCCTTCTTGAGCCAGAGGGACCAGTAGGCGAAGGCAGCGGGCATGCCGGTGCATTCTTCCTTGTATGTGCCGGCCTTGTGCTTGATCTCGAAGTCCGCGGCGGGTACACCGTTCACGCGGCACACCAGCTCGTTGGGGTACTGGGTGGTGCCCACGGTCTTCACGTCGGCTTCTTCGAGCACCTTGGACGCGGCGGTGGGACCGTCCACGGGTACGCACACCGACTTGTCGGCGGCGGCCTGCTTCAGGGCGCCGGAATCGACGATGAGCTTCACGCCGTCGCAGGGCCCGGAGGCGCTGGGGGAAGCGGCTGTGGAGGAGCTCGACGAAGCGGCTGCGGAGGAGGCCGGAGCCGAGGTGGTGGGCTGGCTGGCCGGCGCGGAACAGGCGGCGAGGGTAAACAGGAGACCGGCGGCGGCGAGGGAGCTCGCGGCGGCGGTGCGCATCTTAGTCAAAGTCACTTGTTAAGGGTAGGGCGTCGCTTGTCCTTAACCGGATGCGGTGGCGTTGTGTGACGTGAGGGGCTCCAGTGATTCGGGCGCCGCCCCTGGCCTGACAAGCCGGTATTTCGCAGTTACTGTCAAGACATGCACCCAGCGGCGCAAAAGCTGGCCCCTGCTGATGAGGCGAACCTGGTGCTCGACCATGCCGGGCAGGTCAACGTGTTCCTGGCCGCCGGCCGGCTCGGTCTCGCGGCTGTCTCGTACGGCGGCAACCTGTGCTGCGGCATCCACTTCGACGCGATGCATGTGCCGGGCGACGTCTTTGCGTCCGCCATAGGCGGGGAGATGGCGCGCCTGGGCAGGATACTCCCTGTCCATGATGAGGGAAGCGGGAGTCTTCCGAACCGGGCTGACCAGCAGTCCGTTAGAACCGCGTCGTGCCGCGCAATTTGCGGGGGCGGCCGTCCGGGTCCACGAAAATGCGGTTGGCAGGAGCCGCCCAAAGACGCTGCAGGGGCGACACCGGTTCCGTAACGTGGCGCCGCGCATGTCCTTTCGGGCGGGGCGCGTGGCCGCCGGCCTTGTGCCACTCGTCCAGGGCATCGGCGGCGGCGTTCCACAGGCCGAGGCCGTCTGCCGGATCGTGGAGCCGGGGGTCATCCTGGTCCAGGCCCAGGTGTTCGGCCCAGAGCTGGAGCCGGAGAGAGTGGGGCAACGGACGGGAAGAACCCGGTCCCGTGCCAACGCCGGGCTCGTCACGCTGGCCGGCAGAGGTGTCAATGACGGCGCAGGTCAGCTCGCTGTCCGTGGTCCAGGACCGGCGGTTGAAGTTGTCCGACCCGCAGGTGAACCAGGTGTCGTCGATGATGCAGACCTTGGCATGGACATAGATGGGAGTCCCGGCCCTGTTTTCGAGGTTGAACACCCCGAATCTGTCGGGTGCCACGCGGCGTATTGTCTCGATGGCGCGCAGCTGGCCCAGCCGCTTGGGTGGCCCGCCGAGCGGACCGTCCGAATCCGGGTAGCGCGGCACCACGGCGATCACATTCAACCCGGGGTTCTGTTCGAGGGCCGCCGCGATTCCGGCGGCGACCTCTGCCGACCACAGGTACTGGTCCTCGATGTAGATCAATGAACGGGCCAGCGAGAAGGCTTTCGTGTAGGCCTGGGCCACGCTCCGCTCCCCACCCGGGGCGAAGGGGAACGGCGGATGCTTCACGCCGTAGGTCCGCAGCAGCTGCACGGCATGGGGGCCGGCCGGCGGCGGTGGCGGCGCAGTCTCCGGCAGGGGCTTGGGGTGCCGGGGCATGTCAGCCAGCCGCTGCAGCAGCATCCGGTACGGCGTGCGCCGGTCCAGGGGATGGGGGTCGTTCCACCTCTCCGCGAACAACTCCAGCACATCAGCCACCACCGGGCCCCGGAGTTCGAGGGCGGCGTCGTGCCACGGAGGTTGTTTCCCGTACCTGGGATCCATCTCCACCGCCTGCGGATCTCCCATATGGCCGGCGTTGTCCCGGCGGCTGTGGGACAGGTCGATTCCGCCAACGAATGCGACGTCCCGAGTAGGGTCGTTGCGGTTGCGGATGACGAACAATTTCTGGTGGTGGCAGCCGAAGAGGCGCACCCGCTGGTCCAGCAGCACCTCGCCGCCGGCGTCGTTGATCTGGCGGCTGAGGTGTTCATTGGACAGGTTGCTCATGGGTGCAGAGACCCGCTCTCCGTGGGACCTCCAGACCAGGCCGCGCACTTCCACTCCCTCCCGGGCCAATCGAGCCAGCAACTCGCCGATCGTCGGCCCGTCGTCCGTAAGCTTTTCGTCGCCGTCGCCGCGCCAGTCGGTGAACCATACACGGTCGCCCGGTTGAAGAGCCGAGAGCTCCTCATGGAGCCGGGCGAAGTAGGTTGCCCCATGAACCAGGGGCCGCACCAGGTTGCCCTCAGACCAGGCCTGCGATCCGGCACCTTCCGCGTGCACGCTGGTGGCAGCATGTCTCCGCTCAGCACCACTCAAGAACCAGTAACCGGCACTACTGTCCACTCGATGTTCCCTTCGAGGCCCAGGGCCGCCCTCTTTGTCCGCCCTGGTTAGTAGCCTACGACTGTGTTGACCAATGTCACCGGCCCGTTTAGGGGAAAGCGGGGCCTTCTTCAGAGGGGAGTTCCATGAAAACGCTGTTGGGGTCCAAGGTGTAGCCGGCAAACGGCGGGCACTCGGTGAAGCCGTTCCGGGCATACAGGCGCCGGGCCGGAGCGAAGTAGTCCTCGGTTCCGGTCTCAAGGTAGACCCGCTCAAGGTCCCGGGCGCGGGCGTCGTCGAGGATGTGGCGGAGTATCAGCGTTGCTACGCCCCGTCCGCGTGCACTTGCCGTGGTGCGCATGGATTTGATCTCGCCGTGGAGCGTGGACGTGGCGTACATGTCCGCCAGGTGTTCGCTGAGGAGCTGATGGACGTCGCCGCGGGCGGGATCGTCCCGGTCAATGGAAATCACCAGCCTAAATTTACCTCGGCCCACACCTCGGGCTCCCGGCACCAAAGGGAAAGCGAACGACGGCGGGGGCCGCCCGCCGTCGTCCGCTCGCTTTCTTGCCAGTCGGCTTCGTCTCTGCTGCTACCGATGCACCAGGGAATTCCGCGCAAAGGAAATCTCGTCAAGGTCATCCGGGACCAGGTACGTTCCGTCGAAGTCCTTGCCTCCGCGCAGCCACGTTTCCCGGGGGCTTGTCCCCGGAACCAAATGGTGGAGGGCCAAAGCCGCGGCACCGGCTTCCGTAGCAATCCGGACACAGTCTGCAACCGAGGTGTGCGCGTTGTTGTGGTGGTCTATCGCGGCTTGGACGGAATCAGCAGGGACGCCGGGCCGGTCGCGGTAGATCCAGTCGACGTCGATGGCTTCATGCATCAGCAGGTCAGTTCCGGTGGCCAGGCGTACCAGGTTGCGGCAGGGTCCGGTGTCGCCGGAGATGGTGACCGATCCTTCGGCTGTGTCGAACCGGAAGGCGAAGGCCGGTGCTACGGGTGCGTGGCGTACGAGCGTGGCCGTCACGGTCACCACCTCGTCAGCATAGATCTCGAAGGGTTCCATGTCCGGCGTGGGGTTGGCGTTGGGGTGGTATCCGATTCCGTCAGGCACCTTGATGTCTTCGACGTCGAAGAACTCGTAGGGGGAGGGCCGGAGGGTGTCGAAGATCCTGTCGTTCAGGTCCGTGGCGTAGCCCTGCAGGATGGATTCAAAGAGGGAAACCGTGCCAGGCGTGGGCCGCTCCGGGAATATCGGCTGGGGTGCCTGCTCCGCCCGTTCGGAAACGGGCGGCAGGATGCCCCTGTCTCCCGGCCCCAGGACCTTGATCCGGTCTCCCCTGGACAGCTCGTACAAACCAAATATTGCCAGCGAGCCCAGATCGATTGTGTGATCAGAATGCAGGTGGGTCAGGAAGACGCCCTTGATGGATGGAATGCTGATCCCTGCGAGCATCAGTTGACGTCCC
>JAHFUZ010000017.1 GCA_023264815.1 Arthrobacter sp.
GGGAACGGCAACTATGCCATCCGCACTGAAGGGCCTGTTATGGATTTTGTCTTCTGGATCATTGTGATTGTGCTGCTTGTGGGCGTTGTGTGGTGGCTGCTCAACCGCAGCAACTCCGCCACCAAGGCCAGTTCCGCCCCTGCCAGGCCAGACGGCGGCCTGGCCGGTGGCAGCGCGGCTGCCTCGGCGGAAGCCGCAGGCACGGCCGGTCTGCCCACCGCGGCCGGGTTCGGCCGCGGCGCCGAACCCGTCCCGCCGACCACCGCCAACGACGAACCTGCTTCCGCCACCGAAACGGCAACTCCCGGGGAATCGTCAGCACCGTCGCACCACTTTGCCGACGAGCCCGTGGACACTCCGGAGCCTGTGGCACACCCGGTCACCGAACTCAACGCCGGAGGCGCCGGGGCGGACGCCGACCGGCAGGCGGAGGACGAGTGGGAAACCCAGTGGTCCGAGGCCAGCGGCCCCGCACCGGCGCCGAGCCACCGGCCTGCCGCTGATGCTTCCGCTGACGCCGCCGCGGCGTCCGGCGCTGCCACTGCCGCAGCTGAACCGGGCGCGGGAGCGGTTTCCGGGACTGCCCAGGGATCAACTCATGCCGCGGACCATGTTCACCATGCGGAGTACACCGACCCGCACGCCCCCACACTGCCGGGAGCAGAAACGGCCGCCGCAGACGCACTCGCGGCCGACGATGCAGCGGCGGATGACCGGGAAATGGCGCTTGGGGACTCCGCACCTGCTTCGGAGCCAGCAGCCCCGGCCGCCGGCTATGAATCAGCACCAGGACCCATAGCCCCAGCCGCTGGCGTCGAACCAACTGTGGATCCCATCGGCCATTTGGCAGCAGACCAGCCGTACGGCGCAGGTTCCTCGTCACCAGGCCCCGACGGCAGCGGCCCGGCCGATTTCGTGGTCAAGGGCGACGCCGGCTCGATGGTCTACTACGAGGAAGGGCACCCTGACTATGAGCAGACCCCAGCCGACGTCTGGTTCGAGTCGGCGGCCCATGCGGAAGCCGCCGGGTTCCGGGCTCCCCGCCGGACCCGTCTCTGACCGCACCGGTGTGCCCCCGCATTCTTTCGCGGGGAACACACCCCGCGCGGGCGTTTTCGCGCTCAGCCTGGCGCTCATGCTCTCGGGCTGTTCCGGGGACACGGACGATGCCCCCACCGGAAGCCTGACGGAAACAGCCCCTGGGACTGGCGGGACGGGGCCGGGCACTGCCGGAACGAGCCCCACGGCTGCCCCCACGCCCGCCATCCTCACGCGCCTTGACCTGCAACTCAGCATCCCCTGGTCAGCGGTCTTCCTGCCGAGCGGCACGGCGGTCATCTCTGAACGTGACTCCGCGCTGCTCAAGGCGGTCAAGGACGGCCGGGCAACAACCATCGGCCAGGTCCCGGGCGTGAGCCCCGGAGGAGAGGGCGGCCTGCTGGGCCTCGCCCTCTCCCCCGGGTTTGCCACTGACAGCCACCTCTACTTCTATTACACATCCGCCCAGGACAACCGCATTGCCCGGGCCCGGCTGACGGAGGAATCCGCCGGCACGGTGACGTTCGCTGACCCGGAAGTCGTTTTCACGGGCATTCCCAAAGCCTCAACCCACAACGGGGGCCGGATCCGGTTTGGCCCGGACGGTCTCCTGTACGTCGGCACGGGTGACTCCCAGCGCCGGGAGCAGCCGCAGGACAGAAACGCCCTGGGCGGCAAGATCCTTAGGCTCACCCCTGACGGCGACCCCGCACCCGGCAACCCGTTCGGCAACGCCGTCTACAGCCTCGGCCACAGGAACGTCCAGGGACTGGCCTGGGACGGTGAGGGCCGGCTCTGGGCCAGCGAGTTCGGCCCGGATGTCAACGATGAATTGAACATGATCGTGGCGGGCGGCAATTATGGCTGGCCGGCCGTGACCGGAGCGCCGCACCGGGAGGAGTACCGCGATGCGAAGGTCGTGTGGCCGTCGACAGCGGATTCCTCGCCCAGCGGCCTGGAAATCGCAGGCTCCACTGCCTATCTCGGAGCCCTGCGGGGCCAACGCCTCTGGACGGTTGAACTCCGGGGTGGGGAAGCTGCGGCTCCTGTGGCCCATTTCACACGGGAGTATGGCCGGATCCGGGATGTTATCCGGGCCCCGGACGGACGGTTTTGGCTGCTGAGCAACAACCAAAACCCTGATTTTGTGCTGGTTTTGGCCCCTCCCGGCTAACTGGCAGAGTCACCCGGCGGCCCGATTTCACATGGACCGGAAGTTCGTGTAGAGTTTCATGTCGTTGCGGAGATCAACGGGGAAAGAAAAAGCCACGAAGATCACCGCAAAGGAGATGCACCTCTAGCTCAATTGGCAGAGCAATTGACTCTTAATCAATGGGTTCCGGGTTCAAGTCCCGGGGGGTGCACCAAGGGAAAAACAGCCTCTGGCTCGCGGAAACGCGGCCAGGGGCTGTTTCCGTTTAACCGCCGTTTGTTAACGCGAAAAAAGGGCACCACCGCTGCAGCGGTGATGCCGGCGGATGCCTGTCTGCCGGGCGGACCCTAGCCGCGCGGGGCCCCGTCCACCAGGGCACGCGTGGCCGGCGATGAGAACTGGCTGGCCAGCTCCCTGACCACAGCCTGGAGCTCTTGGCGCAACAGGTCAGGATCGATTGTTGCCGCGGCCAAAACCGAGCGCTCCATCTCAACAGCCTCAGTGGCCGCTGCCCGGCCGCTGTCGGTGAGGGAGACCACCTGGCTGCGGCGGTCAGAGGTGCTGCGCACGCGGACAATGTGGCCGTGGGCCTCAAGCCGCGTCAGCGTCTTGCCCATGGTCTGGGCCTGGACCCGGACAAACTGGGCCAGCTGGGCCTGCGTCATGGATCCCTGGGCGGCGAGGACTTCTATGGCGATTACGCCTGCATGCGTCAACCCGATGGCGCTCAGTTTTTCGTTCCACGAATGTTCCACCAGACGCGCCGCGGTGGACAAGAGACGCCCTGTGGGCCAGCGATCCATGTCAGGCATAAATGCAAGTATAGCCAAGGCCGGTTCGCGCCGATTCTGGACCCTTACTAGAGTGGTGTGTCCGGCCCGCAACGAGGAGAACAACTTTGGCTGAAAGACTTTTGACCGGTGCGGTGGCGCCCGGGTTCACTTTGAAGGATTCCGCTGGCCAGGACGTGACCCTGGCCCCGAACGGGGGCGCCGGCACCATCGTGTATTTCTACCCTGCTGCTGCCACCCCCGGCTGCACCAAGCAGGCATGCGACTTCCGGGACAACCTGGCCTCGTTCACCTCGGCCGGGTACACCGTCCTGGGAATTTCCCCCGATTCCGTGGACAAGCTGGCATCCTTTGCCGCGAAGGAGGAACTCACGTTCCCGTTGCTTTCGGACGAGGACCACGCCGTTGCCGAGGCCTACGGGGCCTGGGGAGAAAAGAAGAACTATGGACGGACCTATGAGGGCCTGATCCGTTCCACTGTGGTGATTAATCCCGACGGCACGGTGGCGTTGGCGCAATACAACGTCCGGGCCACCGGCCACGTGGAGAAACTGCGGCGGGACCTCAAACTGGACACCTAGACCGGCAGGCCGGCGCGGGAACACCGGGACGCCCAGGGCTGACCGGATGGATGTCCGGCCGAGGCTACAATGGAAGCTGGCATCCGCCGTCGTACGTTTTCCACCCCGTCCAGTCAGCTGGCGGGAGCAGAAACAACCGTCAGCGACCGCCAGGCGCGAGTGGTGAAATTGGCAGACACGCAGGATTTAGGTTCCTGTGCCTTCGGGCGTGGGGGTTCAAGTCCCCCCTTGCGCACAAAGACAGAGATCCCGGGCCAGACGGCCCGGGATCTCTGCCGTTAAGCCTGGTGCCGGTGATGCCGCAAAAGTAATTTTCAATCCACCCATCCATTCCGGAACTCCGTCCGAATACCCCATGAGACACCAGCCAAGGGCAGGTGCCCGACAGTCGGAACAGGCCAGGCAGCAGGCACAACGCCTGCGGCAGGAAGGCCATCGGCACAATCAAGGAGAACCGAAATGCAGTCACTCAAGCGCACATCCTTCACCGTCGCAGGCATTGCAGCAGCAGCCCTGATGGGCCTCACCGCGTGCGGCGGGTCCGCCACGACCACCCCCGCTTCATCCGCCCCGGCCCCGGCGCCGACGTCGTCCAGTATGGCGCCGTCACCTTCGGCCAAGGCCATGGACCCGGCAGCTAACCTCGTGGGTCCGGGCTGCGCCGGCTATGCCGCGCAGGTCCCTACCGGGGCAGGCTCCGTAGCGGGCATGGCCCTTGATCCGGTGGCAGTCGCCGCGTCCAACAACCCCATCCTGACCACCCTGACAGCCGCCGTCTCCGGCAAGCTGAACCCGAAGGTTGACCTGGTGGACACTCTTAATGGCGCAGAATTCACTGTTTTCGCCCCGGTGGATGATGCCTTCGCCAAGATCGACGCGGCAACCATCGAGACGCTCAAGACGGACGACGCCCTGCTCAGCAAGATCCTGACCTACCACGTGGTGCCCGGCCAGATCACGCCGGACAAGATCGCCGGCACGCACGCAACCGTCCAGGGCGGTTCGGTCACCGTGACTGGCAGCGGTGACGCGCTGCAGGTTGACGGCGCCAACGTCATCTGCGGCGGCGTGAAGACCAAGAACGCCACCGTCTACCTGATCGACTCGGTGCTGATGCCCAAGTAGCAACGGCGCCAGTCCCCCGGACGGCAGGCACTGACGGCGGCCCGTTCCACCAGGAACGGGCCGCTGCCGTGCGGCGGCATGCGGCGGCGGGGAACACCAAGGACCGTCAATTAGACTGTGTCCTTGGCCCGCAGTCGGCGGCGCCGGCCAGCAACAGCCCAGAGGTGATAGACGAGTGCCCAGCAGTGCTTCACGGCGGACGGTCATCAAGACCGGAGCCGTTTTTATGGCGTTAGGACTGACCGCCTGTACCGGCACACCCTCGCCGTCACCGTCGTCAACCTCGCCCTCAACGCCGGCGGCCGGCACGGAGCCCGGCGAAACGTTCACCTTCGGCACGGCGTCACCGCCGCTGGGCCTGGATCCTGCGCTCTCCAGCGACGTGGAAAGCTACCGGGTCACCCGGCAGATCCTCGAAGGCCTGGTGGGAGTGGACCAGACCACCGGCAAGCCCACACCGCTGCTGGCCACAGAGTGGACGGAATCCAACGAGGGACGCACTTATACCTTCAAGTTGCGCGATGGTGTGATGTTCCAGGACGGGACACCGTTTAACGCCGATGCTGTCTGCCAGAACTTCAACCGCTGGTTTGCGTTCCCCGCAGAGTTGCGGGCCAAGGCGCCAGGAATTTCTTTCAAGAGCGTGTTTAAGGCACATTCCGACGACGCCTCCCTCTCCATTTTCAAGAGTTGTACCGCACCCGCTCCGGACACTGTCCGGATCGACCTCACCCAGCCCTTCACCGCGTTCCTCCAGGCACTCACCCTGCCCGCCTTTGCCATCGCTTCCCCGGCAGCCCTCGCCAAGGGCACCGCGGACGTACTCGACCAAACGCGCTTCGGCAACCCGGTCTCTGCGTTCGCGGCCAACCCGGTGGGAACCGGGCCATTCAGCCTGGCCGCCTGGGACGAAACCAGCGTCCGCCTTGTCACACACAAGGGCTACTGGGGTGAACGCGGACAGATCGCCACCATCAACTTCGTGACCTACGACCACCCGCAGACGCGGCTGCAGGCCCTCTTGGACGGCAAGATCGACGGATACGACGCCGTCACGGTGGGCAACTTCGACCAGCTCGTCAAGCGGGGCATGCAGATTGTCCAGCGGGACCCATTCTCGGTGATGTACCTCGGAATCAACCAGGAAGTCCCGATACTGCAGAAGCTCAAAGTCCGCCAAGCCATCGAGATGGCCGTGGACAAAAACACCCTGATCCGTAAGTTCTTCATCGACAACACGGCCACGGCCACCCAGTTCGTCCCGCCCAAGATCAGCGGCTTCAACAACGAAGCCCCGGCACTGGGCCACGATCCTGCAAAGGCGAAGGCCTACCTCGCCGAGGCAGGCTACGCCGGAGAGGAACTGAGGTTCTACTATCCCCTGAACGCCACCCGCCCGTACCTTCCCACGCCGGAGAAAATCTACGCGGAACTCAGCCGGCAACTCACCGCCGTCGGGTTTAACATCAAGCCGGTCCCGGTGGACTGGTCCGACGGGTACCTCCAGAAAGTCCAGTCACCGGGGGATCACGCCCTGCACCTGCTCGGCTGGAACGGCGCCTATTCAGACGCCGAAAACTTTGTGGGACCCCTGTTCGGCGAAAAGAACGGGGAGTTCGGCTACCACGACCCCCAGGTCTTCTCGAAGATCAACCGGGCCCGCGGCCTGCCCGCCGGCAAGGAACGCGACGAGCAATACCACACCATCAATGCCCAGATAGCTGCCACCGTGCCGGCGGTCCCCATTGCGTTCCCGATCTCCGCCCTTGCCCTCTCGGACCGCGTCAGCAGCTACCCGGCATCCCCGGTCCTCAGTGAAGTTTTCACAAAGGTACAGCTAAAGCCTTGACGGCCCGCCCCAATTTCAGTATGCGGGCCGGGCAGGGATATTCTTTGACAGCCAGAGCCGCTGCTATCGGAGACTGATTGTGACCTTCATATCAAAGACCCAACACGCCGACGTCGTCCTGATTGGCGGCGGCATCATGAGCGCCACCCTGGGGGCGTTCATCAAGCAGCTCGAACCGAACTGGACCATCTCGCTGTTCGAACGGCTGGACCAGCCCGGCCTGGAAAGCTCGGACCCCTGGAACAACGCGGGAACCGGTCACGCCGCGCTCTGCGAGCTCAACTACTCCCCCGCAGCCAAAGACGGCTCGGTGAACCCCGCCAAGGCACTGCTGATCAACGAACAGTTTCAGCTGTCCCGGCAGTTCTGGTCCCACCTGGTGGACGAACAGCTGATCGGCTCGCCGAAGGGCTTTATCAACACCGTCCCGCACATGAGCTTCGTGATTGGTGAAGACAACACCAATTTCCTCAAGACCCGCTACGAAGCGCTGAAGGGCCACACCCTCTTCCGCAGCATGGAGTACTCCGAGGACCATGCCCAGATCGGCAAGTGGGCACCGCTGATCGTCAAAGGCCGCGACGCCAGCCAGCGCATCGCCGCCACCCGTGCAGCGGAAGGCACCGACGTCGATTTCGGGGCGCTGACCCGTGAGCTGACCACGTACCTGGGCAACAACGGCGTCGAGGTCAATTACGGCCACGAGGTCACCGGCATCACCAAAGCGTCCGACGGCGGCTGGGACCTTTCGCTCAAATACCCGGCGTCCGGCGAACACGGGAAGATCCACGCCAAGTTTGTGTTTGTTGGTGCCGGCGGCGGTGCCCTGCACCTCCTGCAGGCATCCGGCATCCCGGAGAGCAAGGGCTACGGCGGGTTCCCCGTGTCCGGCCAGTTCTTCCGCTGCACCGACGAGACCCTCGCCGCCCAGCACAGCGCCAAGGTCTACGGCCAGGCATCCGTGGGTGCGCCGCCCATGTCCGTGCCGCACCTGGACACACGCTACGTGAACGGAAAGCGCTCCCTTTTGTTCGGCCCCTACGCCGGCTTCTCCACCAACTTCCTGAAGAACGGCTCCTACCTGGACCTGCCGCTGTCCATCCGCCCCAGCAACATCATTCCGATGCTTGCGGTAGCCAAGGACAACATGGACCTCACGGCCTACCTGGTCAAGGAAGTGGCCAAGCGCCACGGCGACAAGGTGGAAGCACTGCGCGAGTACTACCCCGAGGCCAAGGACGGCGACTGGGAACTGATCACCGCCGGCCAGCGCGTCCAGATCATCAAGAAGGACCCGAAGAAGGGTGGCGTACTGCAGTTCGGCACGGAGGTCATCGCCGGCCGCGACGGCTCCATCGGCGCCCTCCTGGGCGCCTCGCCCGGCGCCTCAACGGCGGTACCCATCATGATCGAGCTGCTCCAGAAGGCGTTCCCCAAGAGCTTCAAGGGCTGGCAGGGCAAGCTTAAGGACATGATGCCCGGCTACGGCGTGAAGCTCGACGAGAACCCGGAGCTGGCTGCGGAGATTGAAGCGGCAACGGCCAAGGCACTGCAGCTGGAAAGCGTCCCCGCCAACCACTGACGCATCGCCGGCCTGGCGGGCAGGTCCGGTCCCAGCACTCCGTCAACCCCCAGGAGACTACGCGATGTTCCGGCTGGCACAACTTTCACTGGCAAACCGGGCACTGATCGCGCTGATCACCGTGTTCGCATCGGTGTTCGGCGTGATCACCATGTCATCGCTGAAGCAGGAACTCATTCCGTCCATCGAGTTCCCGCAGATCACGGTGCTGACGGCCATGCCCGGGGCCTCCCCCGAGGTGGTGGACAAGCAGGTCAGCGGCCCGCTGGAGACAGCCCTCAACGGAGTGGAGGGCCTGGAGTCCACCTCCTCGACGTCGCGTAACGGCACGTCGCAGATCACCATGGTCTTCACCTACGGAACGAACCTGGACAGGGCCCGGAACCAGATTGACCGGGCCATCTCCAACGCCAAACGGTCGCTGCCGGAGGACGTCCAGCCGCAGGCCTTCGCCGGCAGCATCAGCGACTTCCCCATCGTGTTCCTGGCCGTGTCCTCGGACAGGCCGCTCAGCGAACTCAATGCGGACCTGCAGCGGCTCTCCGTCCCCCGGCTCCAGAAAATCGACGGCGTCCGCGGCGCGGACGTGACCGGCGGGGCAACCCAGCACATCGAAGTCCTCCCGCGGCCGGACGCGATGGCCGCCAACGGTGCCACCATCGAGTCCATCCGGAACGCGCTGGGCAACAACGGTTCCCTGATTCCGGCCGGGACCATCGAGGAACAGGGCAAGACCCTGTCCCTGCAGATCGGCAGCCCGGTGGATTCCCTGGATACCATCAGGTCCCTTCCCCTGGGCGGGGCCAAAAACGGCGCGACGATCGGAACCGTGGCGGACGTCAGCCTGCGCGACGACGAACGCACGTCAATCACCCGGACCAACGGCGAGGAAACGCTGGCGGTTTCCGTCACGAAGAAGCCCGAAGGTGACACGGTGGGGATCTCGCACGCGGTGAACGAGTCATTGGCCGGGCTGGAGGCGGAACTGGGCTCGAACGCCAAGTTCACTGCAGTGTTCGACCAGGCGCCGTTCATCGAGAAATCCATCAAGGACCTCACCACCGAAGGGCTGCTGGGGCTGGGCTTCGCCGTGGCCGTCATCCTGGTGTTCCTGATGTCCACCCGTTCCACCCTGGTGACGGCGGTGTCCATCCCGCTCTCCCTCCTGGTGACCTTCATTGGCCTCTCCGCCACTGGCTACTCGCTGAACATCCTCACCCTGGGCGGCCTCACCATTGCCATCGGCCGCGTGGTGGATGATTCCATCGTGGTGATCGAGAACATCAAACGACACCTCAGCTACGGCGAGGAGAAGGTTGCCGCCATCCTCACCGCCATCCGGGAAGTGGCCGGCGCCATCACCGCCTCGACGCTGACCACCGTGGCCGTCTTCCTGCCGATCGCATTCGTGGGCGAGTTGGCGGGTGAGCTGTTCCGCCCCTTCGCGCTTACGGTCACCATGGCCCTGCTGGCGTCGTTGCTGGTTTCCCTGACCATTGTCCCGGTGCTCGCCTACTGGTTCCTCAAGACCCCGGCGGCCGCCGCCCCGGGTTCCGCGGCCGCCCGTGAGGCCGCGGCCGCGGCGCTGGCGAAGGCGCACGAAGCCGAACAGAAGAGTCGGCTGCAGCGCGGTTACCTGCCCATCCTCCGCAAAACCCAGAAGCATCCCGCCTGGACCCTCGTTGCTGCCCTGCTGGTCCTCGGCGGGACGGGCGCCATGACCCCGCTGCTGGCGACCAATCTCCTCGGCGATTCCGGCCAGAACAGCATGACGGTGCGCCAGGTGATGCCGGCCGGAACCAGCCTCGCGGACACGAGCTCCGCGGCGGTCAGGCTCGAGGAAGTCCTCCGAGGCATTGACGGGGTCAAGAACGTGCAGGTCACCTCCGGCAACGCCCAGGCCGGTTTTGCTGCCCTTACCTCCTCCGGCTCGTCCAACTCCACGTTCACTGTGGTGACGGATGAAAAGGTGAACCAGGCCAGGCTCCAGGAGACAGTCCGCACGGAGTTGGCCACCGTGGCCGATTCAGGGAAGGTCACTGTTGGCTCCCAGCAGGGCGGCTTTGGCACGTCCTCCACGGTGGACATCACCATCAAGGCCGCAACCTCCGAAGACCTCCGCACCGCCAGCGACGCCATGGTGGAAGCCATGACCGGCGTCCCGGAGACCAGCGAGGTGACCACCAACCTCGCCGCCAACCAGCCGGTGGTCCAGGTCCGGGTGGACCGGGCCAGGACTGCGGCGGCAGGACTCAATGAGGAACAGGTGGCCGGCGTCCTGGCCGCCACCATCAGCCCCATCCCGGCCGGCACGGTGCGGATCGACACCAACGATTTCCCCGTCCAGATCGGCAAGGGCACGCGGTTCACCAGCATCGATGCCGTGCGCAGCATCGCCCTGCCGGCGGCGGCCGGCCCGGTGACCCTGGGCAGCATTGCCACCGTGGAACAGTTGGACGTGCCGGTTTCCATCACCGCCAGCAATGGCCAGCGGACCGCAAAAGTGTCAGTCACGCCGTCGGGCTCCAACCTCGGTGCGGTGAACACCGAAGTGCAGAAGCGCCTCGCCGATGTCCCCCTCCCGCCGGGCGTTACGGCCGAACTTGGTGGAGCCACCACTCAGCAGGCGGAGTCCTTCCAGCAGCTGGGCCTGGCGCTCCTCGCCGCCATCGCGATTGTCTACGTCATCATGGTGGCGACCTTCAAGTCACTGATCCAGCCACTGATCCTCCTGGTTTCCGTCCCGTTCGCCGCCACCGGGGCCGTTGCCCTCCTGCTGGCGACCGGAGTCCCTTTGGGCCTGCCCTCGCTGATCGGCATGCTGATGCTGGTGGGCATTGTGGTGACCAACGCCATTGTGCTGATCGACCTCATCAACCAGTACCGGAAGCCCCGTAACGGGCTGCCCGGCATGAGCGTGGCCGACGCCATCACGCACGGCGCACGGCAGCGCCTCCGACCCATCCTGATGACGGCGCTGGCCACCGTGTTTGCCCTGACGCCCATGGCGCTGGGCCTGACCGGAGGCGGCGGCTTCATCTCCCAGCCGCTGGCAGTGGTGGTGATCGGCGGCTTGGTTTCCTCCACGGCCCTGACACTCGTGCTGGTACCGGTGCTGTACCGGCTCGTGGAGGGGCGGCGCGAACGCAAGGCGCTGCTGCGGGCCATGCAGGCGCGCCCTGAGTTTTCTGCCGCGGACGACGTCGACGCAGAGTTCAGCGATTGGACCACCGGAGCGGTTCCCAAGGTCAGCGGCCGCCGGGCCGCCCCGGGCGGGACAGAGTAAAAGCAAGGAATAATCCCGCCCAGGAAGCGTTATAACCTGCGATACATGCAAATGCATGAACATCTGGTAGAGTGGAAGCAATCCCAGAGCAGTCCAGGAACGGAAAGGCACACCATGCAGATCGGCGTCTTCAGCGTCAGTGACATCACCACTGACCCCACCACCGGCCGGACCCCCACGGAGAACGAGCGCATCAAGGCATCCGTGGCAATCGCCAAAAAGGTCGAGGAAATCGGCATGGATGTCTACGCCATCGGTGAGCACCACAACCGCCCGTTCTTCTCCTCCTCCCCCACCACCACCCTTGCCTACATTGCGGCCCAGACCGAGCGGATCACCCTCTCGACGGCCACCACGCTGATCACCACGAACGATCCGGTCAAGATCGCCGAAGACTTCGCCATGCTCCAGCACCTGGCGGACGGCCGTGTTGACCTGGTCCTCGGCCGCGGCAACACGGCACCCGTCTACCCCTGGTTCGGCAAGAACATCCAGGACGGCGTGGAACTTGCCATCGAGAACTACAGCCTGCTGCGGCGGCTGTGGGACGAGGACACCGTCAACTGGTCCGGCAAGTTCCGCACCCCGCTGCAGAACTTCACCTCCACCCCGCGTCCGCTCGACGGCGTGGCCCCCTTCGTGTGGCACGGCTCCATCCGGACACCACAGATCGCCGAAGTGGCCGCCTACTATGGCGACGGCTTCTTCGCGAACAACATCTTCTGGCCCAAGGAGCACTACCAGCAGCTGATCGGCCTCTACCGTGAGCGCTATGAGCACTACGGGCACGGCACCGCCGACCAGGCCATCGTGGGCCTCGGCGGCCAGTTCTTCATGCGCAAGAACTCCCAGGATGCCGTCAAGGAATTCCGTCCCTACTTCGACAGTGCCCCCGTTTACGGCCACGGCCCCTCGATGGAGGACTTCACCTCGCAGACTCCCCTCACCGTGGGCAGCCCGCAGGAAGTCATCGAGAAGACGCTGACGTTCCGTGAGTACTTCGGCGACTACCAGCGCCAGCTGTTCCTGATCGACCACGCCGGGCTGCCGCTGAAGACTGTCCTGGAGCAGCTGGACCTCTTCGGTGAGGAAGTCCTGCCGGTCCTGCGCAAGGAGTACGCCGCCAAGAAGCCCGCACACGTTCCCGATCCCCCCACCCACGCTGGCCGTGTGGCTGCCCTCCTGGCATCGCAGGCCAAAGAAGAAGCTTCGTCGGAGGCATGATGGCTGCCGAAACTCCGAGCCGCCTCGCAGCGGAAACCTGGGAGTCACTCTTCCGGGCCCAGGTGGCGGTGATGCGGAAGCTCCAGACGGGCAAGGCCTTCAAGACCGTGGCCATCAACGAGTACGACGTCCTGTTCACGCTCTCCCGGTGCCCCTCCGGCTGGCTTCGGCTCAACGAGCTCAATGACCACGTCCTGCTGAGCCAGTCGAGCCTCAGCAGGCTGGTGGAGAGGCTCGAAAAGCGCGGACTCGTGGACCGGATGCCGGCGCCGGACGACGGCCGCGGTGTGCTGCTGAAACTGACTGAGGAAGGCGCCGCCCTGCAGAAGGAAGTGGGCCGTGAGCACGTTCGGGACATTTCCACCCTGGTGGGGCCCGCCCTGACCGTTGCGGAACAGAAGGAGCTGCAGCGGCTGACGGACAAGCTCCGCGCATCCGTGGCGGCCCGGCCCGGGAAATAGGCTAGCCCAGGACCACCAGCCGGGACGGATCCTCGGACGGCAGCTCCCCGTTGACCACGGCGTTGACCCGCAGCTCATGCAGGGTCAGGCGGCCGCCGACGGTGGACAGGAACGCCGTATCGGACGAGTCCCGGCCGGCCGTAATCCGCAGCATCGACTCCCGCGGGGCCAGCCCCGTGGGGTCGATGACATGCCAGGCGCCGTTAACATGGGCCTCGGCCACGGCGTGAAAGTCCATCGGCGAAAGCCCCGGCGCATAGACCGCAGCGAGGCGTGCGGGGATGTCCTTGGAGCGAAGCAGTGCGATGGCCAGATGCGCGAAGTCCCGGCAGACCCCGCGGCGGTGCAGGAGCGTTTCGACGGCACCGTCAGTGCCCCTGGACGAACCGCTGACATACTTGAGCTCGCCAAAAACCCAATTCCGAACGGCCCGCAGCAGTTCTTCGCCATGCAGGCCGCCGAATTCGGCGTAGGCGGTGGGAAGGAGCCGGTCGGATTCCGCATACCGGCTCGGCCGGACGTAGCGGATGAGTTCCGCCATTGTCGCTTCTTCCGGCTCCGCCCTGCCTGCCACCGTCGCCGTGTAGTCAATGGTCACTTCGGCTGGCTCAGCGAACTCCATGTAGTGGAGGCGGCCGCCGTGGTGGTCGGCAAGTTCGCGCAGCGGAACGGGGACGCCGGCGGCCGTGACGGTCAGCGATTCGTCAAACGACGTGTAGCCGGGGTTCTTGGCTACGGCGATGGCCAGGGCCGCCTTGGTGTGGGCCACGGTCTTAAAGACCATGCGTGCGGCAACGGTGCGTTCCATGTATCTCCGGGGGTGTGGGGTAGTGGCAGGACAGCCGCGCTCCCGGGATCCTGTAGGGCCGGAGGCAGGACTAGTTTTTGATCTCCAGAGACATTAGCATCCGTTGCACATTAGCGAAGTCCGGGCTCTCGTCCACATACTTCGCCGCCTGGCCCAGCGTATCGAAAGCCTTCGCCGGGGCCACTTTCTCGTCCGGAGCATAGGCCTTCAGGACCACCACGTCGCCAAACGAGTAGTCGCCCTTGCCGGCCGGGCCCCGGACCACGTTGCGCAGTTCGCACGCCTGCCCGTCGGCCCCGCCCACAATGTTGGTAATGCCATACGAGCCAAAATACCGGTAGCCCTGGATCACCCGGAACACGGCATGCGGTGCGATGGTGTTTTCGCCGGCCAGGCCGGGAACCTCCACGGGCACGCTGCTGATGACAATGTAGGGCTTCTTCCCGCCGTCAGGACATGCCGTCTCCGAGGGCGGCAATCCGGTGCGCAGGGCAGCAATGAAAGTGCCGTCCTGCTTTTTGACCTCCACTGCCACCGCGCCCGGCAATGTCCCCTCCGCAGGGGATACGGACTGGGCAATCCACTCTTCGGGCAGGTCGAAACTGACCGTCTTCGCGGGGTCGCTGTAGGTTTTCCACGCTGATGCCGTAGCAGCCGGGCCCGGGGTTGCGGCTGCTGCGGTGCCGGAAGTCGCAGCAGGATCCGGCGAGGCCGCGCCGCTGCCGGAGGTTCCGGGGGCGGCGGACGGGCCGGGCTGCGCTGTCCATGCGGAACCACCGCCGCCGGGTGCACTGCACCCGGCCGCCAGCGCACCGGCGAACAGCACCGCAGTGGCCCTCAGCCCCCACGTTGTCGCCATGCCTCTCATGGTGCCAGCCTAGCGGCGGACGACGGCGGCGGCGCCCCGGTGCCCCGTGTCGCCGTCGGGCGTTCCCTCTGTCCGAGGGACTAGGCTGGTGGCTATGGCGGATGAGCAGCACGGCACGGACCCAGGGAGCCTGGCGGACATCTCTGCCCTCGACATCGCGGATTGGCGGCTGCGGACGTTTGCCCTGTACGAAACCGTCCGGAAGATTGCCGCAGACAGCCCGGAAGAAGCCCACGCCCAGTGGCGCCATGAACGGGACCGGTTGTTCGCGACGCACCCGGCGTCGGCCCTCACACCGCAGGACAAGGCCCGGTTCTCCGGGCTGAAGACGGCCGACTACGACCCCATCTACCGTTTCTACGTGCCGCTCACCCTCGAAGGGGCAGGCCGGGAGATGAGCGTGCAGACCGCCACCGACGGCGTGGTCAATTTTGTCCGGCTGGGAACTTTCGACCTTCCCGAGATGGGCCAACTTGCGGTGTGGAAGCTCCATGGTTACGGCGGCGGGATCTTCGTGCCGTTCCGGGACGCCACTGCCGGCCAGCCCGGCGGCACGTACGGCGCCGGCAGGTACCTCCTGGACACCATCAAGGGGGCGTTCCATGGGGTCCAGGGCTCGGGTCCCGGTGCTGAGTTCGTCCTGGATTTCAACTTCGCCTACAACCCGTCCTGCGCCTACAACGAGGCCTGGGCCTGCCCGCTGCCCGGTCCGTCCAACCGCCTGGCCGTGGAAATTCCCGTGGGCGAACTGTACTGATGCCGGCGGCCCGGTGAGCTGAGCCGCCGAGGTCCGGGTCCACCGGCCCGGAGGACGTAGGATGTCCACATGACTCCCCGTGCCCCGCACCGTATTGCCCGTGTCCGCCCGCTGTCCGCGGCTGCCGCTGATGAACACTACTTCGTCGCCAATGATGCCCCGGACTTCGCGTCCCGTGCCGGCCGGTCATGGACGGTGGTTGATTCTCCGTTCGGTACCTCGCGCGCCAACGCCAACAGCCCGGCACGGACCGGCTGGGAGGCCGGCGACGCAGTGGAGCAGGATTCCTTTACGTTCCTGGCACCGTCGGTCCCGGTCAATGTCCTGGGCATGGCCCACAACACTGGCCAGCCCGGCCGCGACCTCCCACCACAGGCGTTCCACAAGGCCGCCTCCAGCGTGATAGGCCCGGGCGAGGCGATCGAACTAAGCTCCACCGTGGGCTACGTGGACCCGGAAGCCGAACTGACCATCGTCGTCGGCCGTACTGTCCGCGGCCTGACGCTGGACACCGCGCGGGACGCGGTCCTCGGCTTCACTATCGGCAACGATGTCTCCGCCCGCGACCTGCAGAAGTCGGACGAACTGTGGATCAGCGCCAAGAGCCAGGACACCTTCACCCCCGTGGGGCCATGGATCGTCACCGGGCTCGATGACTCCAGCCTCGCCATTGGCATCGTGCACAACGGCACCGAACTGAAGCCGGCCAGCAGCGCCGACCTCGGCTGGAAAGTGGACGAAATCCTTGTGTACCTCACCTCGTTCATGACCTTGCACGCGGGCGATCTGGTCCTCACCGGGTTCCCGGCCGAATGCGCACGCATCCGCCCCGGAGACACCGTGGTGTGCAGGGTGGAGGGCATCGGCGAACTTTCCAACCCGGTTGAGGCTGCGTCCTGGGAGGAAGCACGCCCCTGATGTGTCAGGCTGGAGCCTATGGAATCCCCTGCTGTGACCCAAGCCCGGCTGACGCAGCAGCCCACCCGCCGTGTACCGGCCACCAGGCATTACCGCGGTGTGTTGAAATTCCCGGTGGTGCGCCAACTCATACGGTTCACCGGAGTGGGCGTCATCTGCACGGCCACCTCGCTGGCCCTGTACGCGCTGCTCCGCCAGTGGATTGACCCGCAGCTGGCCAATGCGGCGGCGCTGATTGTCACGTCCATCATGAACACCGCCCTGAACCGCCGGCTGACCTTCAAGATCACGTCCAACCGGAAGCGGGCGCAGGACCACCTGAACGGGCTGATCCTCATTGGTATTGCCCTGGTCATTACCGGCAGCAGCCTGGGGATTCTGCACTGGATCCACCCGGAGGCCACCGTGGCCGACGAGCTCTGGACCACCACCCTGTCCGGCTTTGCCGCCACGGCCGTGCGGTTCACCCTGCTGCGGCACTGGATCTTCCGCCGGGCGCGCCACATCTGACCCACTCCTCCCAACCTACTCAGCGGGGCTGCGGGGACGTCAGCTTCGGCCGAGGGTCCTGACGCTTCCGACGGCGGTGCGTACGGCTTCGGCCGCCGCGGCCAGGTCAGTGCCGGTCACGGTGGAATCGAAGCTGAACCGCACGGCCGTCTGTGCCACCTCCGGTTCGAAGCCCATGGCCGTGAGGACCGGCGACGGTGCGTCGGACCCCGCGGCACAGGCGGAGCCGCTGGAGCACACCACGGCCTGGCGTTCCAGTTCCAGCAGGACGGATTCGCCGCTGGTCCCCGGAAAACAGAACGACGCCACGGACGGCAGCCGGCGGGCGGGGTGGCCGGTGAGGACGGCACCCGGAACAGCCGCGAGGACATCCCGGATGAAGCCGTCCCGCAGCACCGTCACCCGGTCAGCGGTCTGCGGCTGCGCTGCCTGGGCCAGGGCCAGGGCCAGGGCCGTAGCCAGGCCCACGGCACCGGCCACGTTTTCGGTGCCGGACCTGCGGCCGCGCTCCTGGCCACCGCCATGCATCAGCGGTTCAATGCGGGTCCGGCCGCGGACAAACAACACCCCGCAGCCCTTCGGCGCCCCCAGTTTGTGCCCGGAAATACTCAGGGCGTCCACACCCAGTGCCTTTACATCCAGGGGCAGCCAACCTGCCGCCTGCACGGCGTCGGTATGGAAGGGGATGCCCCGCGCGCGGGCCAGGCCAGCCAGTTCCGCGACCGGCTGGATGGTGCCCACCTCATTGTTCGCGTACATGATGCTCACCAGCGCCGTCTCCGGCCGGAGCACGGCGGCGAGCGCCGCGGGCGCCACCAGCCCGGTGCTGTCCACGCGCACCACGTCCACGCTGAACCCGTGGAACCGTTCAAGATAACGCGCGGATTCCTCCACTGCGGGATGTTCGACGGCGCTGATCACCACCCGGTTGAGCGCCGGGTCAGCGGCCTGCCGGGCCAGGGCGATACCCTTGACCGCGAGGTTGTCCGCCTCCGTGCCGCCCGAGGTGAAGGTGAGCTCTCCGGATCGGCAGCCGAGCGCCGTGGCCACGGCCGCGCGGGCGTCTGCGAGTGCCGATGCTGCGGCCTCGCCCAGGGTGTGGTGGCTGGACGGGTTGCCGAATTCACCGCTCAGGTACGGCCACATGGCCTCGAGGACCTCGCGGCGGACGGGCGTGGTGGCGGCGGCATCGAGGAAGATCATGTCCGAGTCAGCCGGCCCTCAGTTCGACGTCCAGGCCCAGGTCCAGTGCGGCGACGCTGTGGGTGAGGCCGCCGATGGAGATGACGTCCACTCCGGTCGCGGCAATCTCCGCGACGGTACCCAGGTTCACGTTGCCGCTGGCTTCCACGATGGCCCGGCCGTCAACCTGCTTCACGCCGGCCCGGAGCTCGTCGATGGTGAAGTTGTCCAGCATGATGGTGTCCACCCCGGCAGCGAGGACCGGTTCGATCTGCTCGGCACTGTCCACTTCCACCTCGAAATGCGTGGTGTGCCCCAGCTGGGCTTTGGCCGCGGCCAGCAAGGCAGTCAACTTGGCGGGATCTCCCCCGGTCATGACCGCGAGGTGGTTGTCCTTGGCGAGGACGGCGTCGGACAGGCTGTAGCGGTGGTTCGCTCCCCCGCCGCAGCGAACGGCATACCGTTCCAGGACCCGAAGGCCGGGGGTGGTCTTGCGGGTATCGGTGATGCGGGCTTTGGTGCCGCCCACGAGTTCGACGAATTCGGCCGTCTTGGTGGCAATGGCGCTCATGCGCTGGACCAGGTTGAGCCCTACGCGTTCTGCGAGCAGTACCGAGCGGGCGCTGCCGGTGACGCGCGCGAGGTGGGTGCCGGCGTCGAACGCTTCGCCGTCCGCGAGCAGCAGCTCCACCTCCGTCTCCGGGTCCACGAGCTTCATGGCGTCGCGGAACACAGTTCCCCCGCTGAGAACACCGGCCACCCGGGCGTTGAGCACCGCGGTGGCACGGGCGTCGGCCGGGATCAGCAGCTGGGAGGTGATGTCGCCGCTGGGCGCGTCCTCGGCGAACGCCCTTTCCAGGATGTCCCGGACGGGTGCTGCGGGGAGGGTCAGGCTAGTCATGGACGAGGCTCGCTTTCCGGCTCATGGTGTAACGCTGGTCAAAAGGTTCGACGGCGGCAGCCCGCGTCCTGCTGTCGCTGCGGTGATGCGCGCCGAGGGATTCCCGCCGCTCCTGGGCGGCGTGCACAAGCAGTTGCGCGGCCAGCAGGAGGTTGGCGTCCTCGTGCTCGCGGGCCTCCAGTGAATCCGGCGCGTGCAGGGGAACAACACCGGCAGCCCACGCCCCCAGAGCAACCGATGCCTCCCGCAACAGGGCCCCATCCCGGATCACCCCGGCATGAGCGGTCATCACACGCCGAAGCGCCTTCCGGGAAAAGGCCCCGGGAGTGGCAAGGTTTGTCTCCACCGGCCCGGGCGCCGGCACCGTTTCAAACTGCCAAGGCCCGGAGACAGCACGCGGAGCGTCGGTGTCGCGCGGTGAGCCGGCCAGGAACGCCTCCACGGCCCGGCGTCCAAAGACAAGTCCCTCGAGCAACGAGTTGCTGGCCAGACGGTTGGCGCCCTGGACGCCGGTGCAGGCGACCTCGCCAGCAGCCAGCAGGCCGGGCACGGACGTTCGCCCCTGGAGGTCGGTGACAACCCCGCCCATCCAGTAGTGCGCCGCCGGGGCGACGGGGACAAGTTCGCGGGTCCAGTCGATTCCGGCTGCGCGGGTGCCGGCGGTGATGGTGGGGAACCGTTTGGCCAGGAAGCCCTGGCCCCGGCTGGCCTCAAGGCCGCGGGCGTCAAGGAAGACGTGCCCGTTGGGGTCGCCGAGGGCGGCCAGGTGCAGGTAGATGCACCGGGAGACGACGTCCCGGGGTGCCAGTTCGGCGTCGGGATGGTAGCGGGGCATAAAGCGTTCGCCGTTGACGTCCACCAGGATGGCGCCTTCGCCGCGGACGGCTTCGGAGATCAGAAGGGGCTCGGCAGTGCTGCCCGCTTCCCGGGCTCCGGCGGGCGGGACCATGCACGTGGGGTGGAACTGGAAGAACTCGAGGTCGGCCACGGCGGCACCCGCGCGCCAGGCCAGGGCCAGCCCGTCGGCGGTGGCGACTGCAGGGTTGGTGGTCTGGGCGAACAGCTGGCCTGCTCCCCCCGTGGCCAGCAGGACGGCATCGCCGTGGACACCGAATTCGCCGCCGTTATGCAGGAAGTTGACACCGCTCACGCGGCCGCCGCCCTGCAGGACAGACGTCACCTGGGCGTGCCCGATGACCTGGATCCGTCCGGCCTCCTGGACCTCCAGGACGGCGCGGATCAGGGCACGCGCCACGCCTGCGCCGGTGGCATCGCCGCCGGCGTGCAGGATCCGCGGCGCCGAGTGGGCGGCCTCAAGCCCCAGGGCGGGGTCGCCGTCCTCGTCCAGGTCGAACCGCACGCCGAAGCGCTGGAGACCGGCGATGTCCAGTCGCGCTTCGGTGCAGAGCACCCGGACGGCGTCCTCATTGCAGTGCCCCGCCCCGGCCTTGAGCGTGTCCGCGATGTGCGCGGCCACGGTGTCCCCGGGCGCCGGCTCGTCCAGCACGGCCGAAATGCCGCCCTGGGCGAAGTACGTGTTGCTGTCCGCGAGCGCACCTTTGGTCAGCAGCACCACCTCGGTGCCGGCCTCGGCAGCGAGCAGCGCGGCGTAGAGTCCGGCAATGCCGCTGCCGACGACGATCAGCCGCCGGGGCTGGGGGGCGCCGGCTGGGCTCTGTGCTGTCATGACAGGCTCGATTCCGTTGACGGTCCTACAGGGGGCGCGCCGCGAGCATACGCTCGAGGGCGGTCTTGGCATCGTTCTGGACAGTTTCCGCCACCGTGATGCGGTTGACGATGCGGCCTTCGACGAGCTCTTCCAGGACCCAGGCGAGGTAGCCGGGGTGGATCCGGTACATGGTGGAGCACGGGCAGATCACCGGATCCAGGCAGAAGATGGTGTGCTGCGGGTACTCGGCGGCGAGCCGGTTCACCATGTTGATCTCGGTGCCGATCGCGAAGGTGGTGGGCTCAGTGGCCGCCGCGATGGCTTTCTTGATGAAGTCGGTGGAGCCGGCGGAATCCGCTGCGTCCACGACCTCCATGGGGCATTCGGGGTGCACGATCACGTTGACGCCGGGGAACTCAGCCCGGGCCTTTTCGATCTGGCCCACGTTGAAGCGCTTGTGGACCGAGCAAAAGCCGTGCCACAGGATCACCCGGGAGTCGAGCAGTGTCTGTTCGTCATTGCCGCCCAGTTCCTTGCGCGGGTTCCACATGGGCATCTGCTCCAGGGGAACACCCATGGCCTTGGCGGTATTGCGGCCCAGGTGCTGGTCCGGGAAGAACAGCACGCGCTGGCCCCGCTCAAAGGCCCACTCCAGGACCACCTTCGCGTTGGAGGAGGTGCAGACGATCCCGCCGTTGCGGCCGCAGAACGCCTTCAGGGCTGCGGAGGAGTTCATGTAGGTGACCGGAATGACCGGGACGCGTCCGGCGTCGTCCTTTTCCGTGCCGAAGATCTCCTCGAGCTGTTCCCAGCAATCCTCCACGGAGTCCGTGTCCGCCATGTCCGCCATGGAGCAGCCGGCGGCGAGGTTGGGCAGGATGACAGCCTGCTCCGGCGTGGAGAGGATGTCCGCGGTCTCGGCCATGAAGTGCACGCCGCAGAAGATGATCGCTTCGGCGTCGGGCCGGGTGAGGGCGGCGTTGGCCAGCTGGAATGAGTCGCCCACGAAGTCTGCGTACTGGATGACCTCGTCCCGCTGGTAGAAGTGCCCCAGGATCACAGCCCGGTCCCCGAGCTTTTCCTTGGCAGCACGGATGCGCGCGTCCAGCTCCGCGTCACTGGCGAGCTTGTACTCCGCCGGGAGCTGGCCCTGGCGCGGGGTTGCGGCCGGGGCGATGTCCGCGCTGGAGGCGCCGGGTCCGTAGGCCGGAACGCCGGCGAGCGCCTCGGCGAGGTCATACTCCCACGGCCCCTTGGCCAGGGCCGGGCTGCAGGTGCCGCCAGTTTCGCCCGCAGCCGCACGTCCTGCCGCGCTTTCGGCCTGTTCGCGCGTGATCAGCTGGATTGCTGTATTGACGCTGCTCATGGTTTGCTCCTGTTATCGGGGTCGAGGCCGGGCCGGCCGGTGTAGCGGTAGAGGCGGGGCGGGCGGTGTTTACCGCCCTGGAGGTATTCGCCGGTCTCTTCGATTTCCGGCGTGGATTTGAGCTGGCGGCGGAAGTTGGCCGGATCCAGTCTGGTGTCCAGGACGGCTTCGTAGACTTCCCGCACCTGGGCGAGCGTGAAGTATTCACCGAGGAAGTGGTAGGCCACCGAACCGTAGGCCAGCTTGTTCCGCAGGCGCCAGAGCGCGTAGTCGACGATCGCGTTGTGGTCGAAGGCCAGGTCCCCCAGCCTGTCGGCACGGAACCACTTCACGTTTTCGGATTCGTCGGCCAGGGCAGCCTCGGTGGGCTGGACCAGGGCCCAGTAGACAATCGAGACCACCCGCTGGCTGGGTGAACGGTGCAGGCCGCCGAAAGCGTAGAGCTGTTCGAGGTAGCTCGGTGCGAGGCCGGTGGTTTCCCGGAGGTTCCGCGATGCCGCATCCTGGAGCGACTCGCTGTGCGTCAGCGGTCCGCCGGGCAAGGCCCACAGGCCTTTGAACGGCTCCCTGATTCTGCGGACCAATGGGATCCAGAGGGTGGGGCGACCGGAAGACTCGCTGGGCCGCAGGGCAAAGATGACAGTGGAAATGGCCAGTGACGGGGCGGCGACGGCGCGTTCGGAAACGTTGGCTGAACCCATGTACATCAGCGCCACCTTTCTGCTGCTTCGTTGCGCTTGCGCGGGCCTCAGGCCGGCTAGTTATAGTCATTTTGACTAGAACTGATTCTACGGCCACTTTCCTGCGATTCAAAATGTTTCGGCGGCCGGACCCGGCAGGGCGCCCGCGCGCCCTCACAGTCCCGGTGCCACGGAAGCGCGGCCGAGGCGGTAAGTTCAAGTGGTCCCTTTCGGGGGCGGTCCCTACCCAAGAAGGTTCACAGGCATGACATCGAAGTCCAGCGCGGTGCGCAGGCAATCCCACCTCGGCCACAGCATGAAACCCCGGCAGCTCACCATGATGGGGCTCGGCAGTGCCATTGGCGCCGGCCTCTTCCTGGGTTCAGGCGCCGGCGTTCAGGCTGCCGGACCCGCAGTGCTGGTGTCCTATCTCGTGGCCGGCACACTCATCATCCTGGTGATGTGGGCACTGGGTGAGATGACCGCGGCGAACCCCACCAGCGGCGCCTTCTCCGTCTACGCCGAGCGCGCCCTGGGAAAAACCGCGGGGGCAACGGTGGGCTGGCTGTGGTGGCTCCAGCTGGTGGTGGTCATCGCCGCTGAAGCCCTCGGCGCCGCCGGCCTGTTGTTCACTGTGTGGCCGGTAATTCCGGTCTGGGCGCTGGCGCTGGTCTTCATGGTGGTGTTTACCGCCATCAACCTCACCGGCGTCAGGAACTTCGGCGAGTTCGAATTCTGGTTCGCCATCCTCAAGGTCCTCGCCATCGTCCTGTTCCTCGCCGTCGGCGCCGCGCTGCTGCTCGGCATCCTGCCGGACGTCGCCTCCCCCGGACTGGCCAACATCACCACCGACTTCGCCCCCGCCGGACTGGGCGGAATCGCCACCGCACTGTTCGTCGTGATCTTCGCGTTCGGCGGGACCGAGATCGTCGCTGTAGCCGCCGCGGAAACCGAAGACCCCGAACACAGCGTGGGCCGGGCTGTCCGGACCGTGCTGTGGCGCATCCTGGTCTTCTACATTGGATCGGTTTTTGTCATCGCGGCCGTGCTGCCCGTCAGCTCCGATGACCTCGCTTCTCCCTTCGCCGGCGTCCTCGACGCGGCCCGGATCCCGGGTGCCGGCACGGCAATCACCCTGGTGGCCGTCGTCGCGCTTCTCTCCGCGCTGAACGCGAACCTCTATGGCGCATCCCGCATGGTGTACTCGCTCTCCGAACGCGGCGAGGCACCCCGCTTCCTGTCGCGCCTGAGCGGCGCCAGCGTGCCCATGATTGCCGTTGGTGTGTCCGTGGCGTTCGGTTTCTTCGCCACCGTCCTGGAACTGCTCTTCCCTGACCGGATCCTGCCGGCGCTGTTCCAGCTGGTTGGGTCCACGTGCCTGGTCGTGTGGGGCACCGCCCTCGTGTCACAACTGATCCTGCGCCGCAGGGCAGACCGGGCCGGGGCTGAACTGCCGCTGCGGATGAAAGGCTTCCCCGGTCTTACGGTCTTTGGCCTGGTCCTGCTCGCGCTGATTTTCGCTGTTGGCTTCAGCGCCGAAAGCAGCCGTATCCAGCTGCTGAGTACCTTCGCCCTGGTGGCGTGCCTCGCTGCTGCCTGCTGGCTCGGTGCGCGGCTGGCCGTCCGCGGACACCAGCCCGGGTAAGAAGCGCCAACTGTCGTTTTGCGGGGTCAAAATGACTGTTGGCGCCACCCAGTTATGGGAGTGGGCGACGTGGAACGGCCGGTGAACCCGCCGGTCCGCCGACGGGTAAAGTGGTGCGAGGATGACGCACAGACGCGCCGGGTCCCCCTGAGCGCCGAACTTTGACGAGGACTGACACTATGAGCGGCAGGCACACCGGCGAAATGCATTCACACACTGTTGAAGGCACCGACCCCCAGCTGTACGTGGAGGTGCATGATCCTGCCACCGATGCCGGGCTCCGGCCCGTGCTGCTCATCCACGGGTTCTCCTCTTCGAGCAAGCTGAACTGGGAAGACACCGGGTGGCTGGCAGCCCTGCACGAGGCCGGACGCCGGGTGATCACCGTTGACCTCCCCGGACACGGGCGCAGCGGCGCCCCCGAGGACCTGGATTCCTATACTCCGAGCCGGATCCGCGCGGACCTGCTGCAGATAGCGTTCGACGCCGGTGTACGGCCTGTGCACGACGGTGACCCCGCCAGCGGGGTTGATGTAGTGGGCTATTCGCTGGGTTCCCGGCTGGCCTGGGAGTTCGGCGCCACCCAGCCCGAACTTGTCCACCGGATGGTCCTGGGCGGACCCAACATCGCCGATCCGCTGGCCGAGTTCGATCTTGTCGCGGCCCAGCGTTATCTCGCCGACGGGACGCCGATTGCGGACGAGTCCACGGCCGGGCTGCTGAAGATGGCCATGCTGCTGCCCAGCAACAACATTTTCGCGCTCCTCTCGCTCATTGAAGCGATCAAGGCCGAACCGTTCGATCCCGCCGAGGCCGTGCCGCACATGCCCATGCTGCTGGTTGCAGGCGACAAGGATGAACGCGCCACCACCATGTCCCAGCTTGCCGAGCTGGGCATCCGGGCGGGGTCCATGGCGGAACAGCTGGTGCTCCCGGGCCGCAACCACACCAATGCCATCACCAGCCGGGGATTCAAACAGGGAGCCATCGCGTTCCTGGGTGTCTAAAAGGGTCGCTCGACGATGACCTGGGTGCCTTCACTTCCGGGTTACCGGGGCCGTCACGGCCTCCCTGTTCTGACCTCGGGGAGTTGGGAAGCGGGTCCCGGCACGCCTGCAGAAGGTAGGCTGGGTAGCGGGGGAACACGCAGGAGAGAGGCCCATGAGCACGCGTTTTGAAGACCGCACCGATGCCGGTGAGCAGCTTGCAGCGGTCCTGACGCAGTTCCGGGAACAGCCCGATGCCGTGGTGCTGGGGCTGGCCCGGGGCGGGATCCCGGTCGCGGCCGCGGCGGCCAAGGCCCTCTATCTTCCCCTGGGAGCCGTCCTGGTCCGGAAGCTCGGCATTCCCGGCCACGATGAAACCGCTTACGGCGCGCTGGCCTGGTCCGGCGGGCGTGTGGTGCGGCTGCTTAACCGGCCCCTGATCGCCCGCGTCCTTGAACATGGAGTCCGCCAGGCGTGGCTCGACGAAGTGGAACACCGCGAGCGGGCCGAGCTGCTCCGCCGGGCCGAGACATATCCGGGGATAAGCCACGACCTGACCGGAAAAACAGTTCTCCTGGTGGACGACGGGCTGGCTACCGGGGCCACGATGCGCGCCGCCGTGGAGGCTGTCCGGTCAGCCGGGGCAGCACGCATAGTGGCCGCCGCACCGGTGGGCTCGGTGGAAGCCTACACCGCAGTGTCCAAGGTCTGCGATGCCGTCCTGTGCCTGCACCTTCCGGGCAAATTCCGCGCGGTGGGCAGCTTCTACCGGCACTTTGAGCAGCTCACCGACGAGGACGCCATCAGCTTCCTCCGGTCCTAGGGCCCTAGACCCTGGCCCGCCGCTTCCGAACGGCGGCTGCACAGGCCAGGCCCAGGCCAAACAGCACACCGGCGGCCACAACGGGCACCGCAAAGGCCGCATGGTAGCCGGACTGCTGGGCCAGCTGACCACCCACCGCGGATCCCAGCGCTGCACCTGCCACAAGCCCGCTGGCCAGGGCGGTCATCACTGTTCCGAGCCGTTCCGCCGGAGCCACAAGTCCTCCGATGGCAAACACCGTAACCATCACGGGACCCACCGGCAGTCCAAGGACCAGCAGGACGCCCACCATACCGCCCAAGGACTCCGGCACCACCAACAGCAGTGCCAGCCCGGCCATGACCGCCGCACTGACCATCCAGCGGGCGGCCGGTGTGAAGCTCCGGGGCCAGTAGGCCACGGACAATGCGGCAGCGGCGGAGCTCAATCCCATCACCGCGTACAGGAGACCGGCGATTTCGGAGCTGGCGTAACTGGCGGAAAAGGAGCTCAGTGCCGTTTGAGTGGATCCGAAGAACGTCCCCATGGCCACCATGGCCAGGACGGGCAGGGCCACCACGGCAGGGACCCTGGCGGCCTTGGCTCCGGTGGTCCGTTTCAGGGGCACGGCCTTGTGGGTGCGGTGCACGGCAAACGCGGGGACGAGCGTTATGGTCATCAGCACAGCCAGTGCCAGCGGAAGCCAGGGGGCAACCAGGCTGGCCAGGATGCCCACCAGCGCCGGCCCCAGGACAAAGGTCAGTTCGTCCGCTGTTCCCTCGTAGGACAACGCGGTATCGAGGTCCCGGCCGGCGTCCTTGCCCAGGCCACTCGCGGCCTGGCCCCGGGACGTCAGCGCCATCCAGCGGACGCGGGCCAGCGGCCCCACCTGCGGGCACGTTGCACCTGCCAGGAAGGCCGCCACGACCAGGGCGACGGGGAACGAAGCGTCTGTTGTAACCGCCCCGCCCATGGCGATCAGGGCCACCACGGCCAGGGAATTTAACACCGCGGCCGCCAGAAGCACCGGACGTTGTCCGCGCCGGTCCGCCAAGGCACCGAATACGGGGGCCCCCAGGGCGGAGCCGATTCCCACGGCCCCGGCGGCCGTGCCGCCCAAGGCGTACGATCCGGTGCCGGACGTCACCAGGGTTAGTGCACCGACGGTGAGCATGGCCAGGGGCAGCCGGGCAAAAAGGCCCAGAGGGATGAAGCTGCGGCCGGCGAGGTGAGGCAGCCGCGCGAAGCGGCCCCCGGAACGCACTCCAGGTGCACAAACCGGACTGTTGGGAGCGGCGGGCTGTGGCTGCTGCGCGGTCGGCGCCATGGCCGCAGTCGACGGCGGTGCGTCAGTGCGGCGCGACGGCGAAGCATCGTGGAAGCGGGCGGCTTCCGAGGCAACTGGGAGTGAAGAAAGAGGTGAAGGGTTCAAGATTCCGGGCTCGTTCAGTCATGCGCATCGTCCCTCCTCCCGATGCGCGCAACCCGGTAACTTCCCAATTATAGCCGGACTACATCAGTGCTTCGCCGGCGTCGGAAATGCGGAGAGTGGAGCCGTTGCGGCCCTTCAGCACCTGAAGCTGCGTTCCAATCCGCTGCTTCATCTCCCCCACATGGCTGACCAGGCCAACAACGCGCCCGCCGTCCCGCAGGCCTTCCAGTGCGTCCATGACCTGTTCGAGCGACTGCTCATCCAGGCTGCCGAAGCCTTCGTCGACGAACAGCGTGTCGATCTGGATGCCGCCCGATTCCTGCTGGACAACGTCCGCAAGGCCAAGGGCCAGCGAGAGGGATGCCATAAAGGATTCGCCGCCGGACAGTGTGGACGTATCCCTGCGGTGCCCGGTCCATTGGTCCACCACTTCCAGGCCCAAGCCGGACCTGGCGCCACGTGCCGCCTTCGCATCGGAATGCTGCAGCAGGTACCGTCCGTCACTCATGGCCACCAGGCGTTCCGACGCCGCCAAGGCCACCTGCTCGAGCCGTGCCGCCAGGACATAGCTGTTCAGGCTCATGCGGTAGGTGTTCTCGCCCCGGCCCGCGGCGGTATCAGCCAGCGCCGTGAGCAGCCGCGCGTGTTCCCTGGGCCCGCGGGCGGATCCGGCTAGCTCCCCATAGTCTTGGCCAATGGCGGCCAGCGACGCGGCACAGCGGGCAGCCAGGCCGGCAGCAAGGTCGGCGTCGCGGGCCTCGTGGCTGGACTTCGCCGCAGCTTCCTGCAGTTCTGCCAGCAGATGCTCGTCCACCGCCGTACCCGCGGCCGCTTCCTTCACGGCAAGCACCATATCCTCCGCTGCGAAAAGCTCGGCGATCCGTGCCTGTTCATCCTGGCCCGCGCGGACGTCAGCCAGCAAGGCGGCTGCCTCTGCGCCAGCGAGCAGCTGCGCCCGGGCCTCGGCGGCCGAGCCAAAGCCCGCATCCGGCAGCGCCCGTTCCAGCTCCAGCCGGGCGTCTTCCGCGCGGACCGTGGCCTTGTCCAGCCGGTCGCGGGCATCCACCGCCTGCTCCAAGGTGGCAGCGGCGTCCTGCAGGGACCGGAGCCTGCGCGTGAGGCTGGGGTGATCGCCGCGGAGTCCTGCCAGTGCCTGGTCCAGGGACGTTATGTTCTCCCCCACTCCTGCCACTGCGGCGGTCACCTGCGCGAGTTCCTCCGAAGTGCTCTGGTTGGCGGCCTCGGCAGCTGCGATGCGGGTCTCCAGGGCATCAATCCGGTCCCGGAGATCGGCAAGCTGTTTCACGGCGAGCTGGGACTGGCCGGCTGCCTCGCGGGCCGCCGCCGCAGCCTGAATGGCCACGTCCTCTGGCGTATCCCCGCCCTGGCCCGCCAGGACAGCCACGAGCAGGCTCGCCTCACCCAGTGCGGTACTGGCCGCTGCCAGCCTGGCTTCCGCGTCCTCGTTGGCTTGCTGGGCGGATTCCTCGGCCTGGCTGAGCCCCAGGGCGGACGCTGCCGCCGCGGCCGGCGCCGGATGGTGTTCGCTGCCGCAGACCGGGCAGGCCTGCCCGTCGGCCAGTTGTGCCGCGAGTTCGGCGGCCGCGTTGGCAAGTCTCTCCTCACGCAGGTCAAGCCAGCGGGCTTTCGTCCCGAGCTGGAACTCCCGGGACGCCGAGTGGCGCTCCATGGCCGCAGTCTGCGAAGTCAGCGCCGCTCCGTACCGGCGGACAACGTCCAGCAACTCCTCCGCAGCAGCGGCTTCCTTCACGTGCAGGACGGCGGTGGAAGCCAGTGCTTCCAGGGGTCCCAGCCCGGCTGCGAGGTCCGAGTGCTCGGCACGCAGATTGACGAGCAGCGTGCGGAGCCCGGCACCTGTTTGGCCCAGTTCCTGCTGCCGGGTCTCCAGGGACGTGCGCCTGGCGGCCAGGGCCTGGAGACGCTCCTCGTCAGGCAGCCTTGCTTCAACCACGGCAAGCAGGGACCGGATGCGGCTGAGTTCGCCGGCGAGGTCCGGGGCACCATGAGCATTACCGGCACCGGCGTCACTGGCATTCGCCGTGGCCGGCATCCGGCCTGCGTTGGCTGCTACGGCTGCATCATTTTCCCCCGCCTCGAAGCCGGAAAGGTCCAGGCCGGCCAGTTCCGGGTGTTCGCCGGCCGCCAGCCGCAGCAGGGTCATGGCCGATTCCAGCGCACCGGTGGCGTGCCGGACCTGGGATTCCCCTGCCTGCACAGCCTGAAGTTGCCCCGTGAGAACCTCGGCGCGCCGGTGCTGTTCGAGCCGCGCGGCTTGCCTCTCCCAAGCCGGGAGGGAAGCCTGGGCGGCAGATTTTCTTGCTTTGGCGGCCGCCAGCCGGCGCTGGCGTTCCCGCCGTGCGGTTTCGTTGCGCAGCCGGTCCAGTGACAGTTGGCTCCGTTCCGCTGCCGCTTCCGCGGCCGCGGACAGTTCCCCTGCGCGCCGGGCCACCGCTGCCTGTAGCCGGCCGATCCGGGCGCCGGGCTCATCCGGCCAGGCATCCTTCGATGCCGGGCCATCCGCCACCGCTTCATCGGTCACAGCCGAGGCTTCAGCTTCAGCGCGGGCCGCCAGCAACTCAAGATCCCCGTTGAGCTTCGCAACATCGTTCCGGGCGGCCTGCGCCTGGGCGGAAAGTTCCAGTTCCAATGCCTCAAAACGCTGGGTACCAAAGAGTTTTTGCAGCAGTTCCAGTCGCTCGTTGGCCTTGGAACGCAGGAAGGCGGCAAAGTCACCCTGGGGCAGCATCACCACCCGGGTGAACTGCTCCCGGTCCATGCCCAACAGCGCCGTAATCTCGGCGCCGGCCTCGTCGTTGCGCCCGGATCTCTCCAGCCAGGCGCCGCCGACCCGTTCCCGCAGGAGGGTTTTTGCCTGCTGGGTGGTGAAACCGTTCTTTCCACGTGCGCTGGGCCGGTCCCAGGCCGGAGACCTGGTGACCTCGAAGTGGCGCCCCTGGGCCGAAAATTCGCAGGTGACCGAAGGCTCCTGCGCCGGTTCCGCGTGGTCGCTGCGGAGCCTTTTGCCTTCCTGGCGGGCACCCGGCACTGATCCGTACAGTGCGAAGCAGACAGCATCCAGCACGCTGGTTTTGCCGGCACCGGTGGGCCCGTTCAGGAGGAACAGGCCGTGGGCGCTCAGCCTGTCAAAGTCGATCTCTTCGGTGCCTGCGAACGGCCCGAACGCGGAGATGGCCAGGCGATGGATCCTCACAGCGAGGCCTCCCGGAGGCGCACGTTGTCCAGGGCCCCGGCCAGGGCCAGCCGCTCGGCGTCGTCAGCGTCCCTGCCGCGGACGTGGTCAAGGAATCCGCAGCACACCGACAGGTCATCCTCTGCCTCGGCAAGGCGCGTGCTGTAGCTGGTGGACGCTTTGGCCGCGCCGCCCTGCGGATCAAACCCGAGAACCAGGGTGTCCGGAAAGCGCGCCCGGAGCCGTTCCATTGCTTGTTGCGGGCGCTGGGCATCCGTCAGAGTGATCTGGCAGTAAGCGTCCTCGGCCCAGGCATGGTCTCCGGATTCGAGCAGCTCGGCGATGGGGCCGCGGAGTACGGCCAGCTTCCTGGGCGCTTCCCACAGCAGTTCCGAGACAGCCGTGACGCCTTCCTTGCCAACGTCCACGAGCCAGCTGCCCTTGCTGTGGTTGGCTTCGGAGAAAGAGTAGGCCAGGGGCGAGCCCGAGTACCTGACCTGCGGGGAAAGCGTCTGCCGGCCGTGCAGGTGCCCCAGCGCGGTGTAACTGAAGCCGTCGAACAGGTCCAGCGGCACGGCACCCACTCCGCCAATACTGAGGTCCCGTTCGCTGTCGGAACTGATGCCGCCGCTCGCAAAGGTATGGGCCAGAACCACAGAGTGCACCGTTCCGTGGGCGCTGCGCCGGGCAACGTCCGCCCGGATGAGGTCGGTGGCCGCGCGGGTCACCGTGAAGTGGCTTGCCGGCTCAGCGCCCAGCTGGTCGGCCACGAGCCGCGGTTCCAGCCAGGGAATCCCGTAAATGGCGAGGACGGCGGCACCGGATGCGCCCTGCGCGCCCGCTGCCCCGCCGGAGGGAACCGCGCTTTCAGTACCGGTTTCCCCGCCCGGCTCCAACGGCAGGATGAGCGGCTGGTCAAGGTCCGCCAGCCTGGTCCGCAGGTGGACGCCGCCGCGTTCCAGCAGGCGGGAGGCGAAGCCGAGCCTGATCGCGGAGTCGTGGTTGCCGCTGGTCAGGACCACGGTGGCGCCCGCCTCCGTCAGCCGGACCAGGGCGTCATCCAGCAGGCGCACCACGTCGACACCGGGCAGGGCGCGGTCATAGACATCACCGGCGATCAGGACCACGTCCACCGCGTGCGTTGAGACGGCGCGGACGAGCTGATCAACAAATGACCGTTGGGCGTCCAGCATTCCGACGCCGTGGAACGACCGGCCCAAATGCCAGTCCGAGGTGTGCAATAACCGCATATTCCTAAGCTATCGGCTGCCACTGACAGTTAAGGAAACCGCCGCAGCAGCCGCCTCTGGTGAATCCGCTCCGGTGTTCGTGCCAGGGCCGCTAGCCGCGCTTTCCGTCGAAGAATTCCCGGGCCTCGTCGCGGCGGGCCTGTGCTTTGATGGCGGGCTCATCGGTGACCCCGGAAGTCTCGGCGTCGCGGGCTGCAGCGTCAAGGTATTCGGCGTCGGTGGCTTCCACGTCGCTGGCCCCGGCGCCGTGAACATCATCGGTTTCATCATCGGTGAGCGAACCCGCGGCGGGAGTTTCCCCTGCCGCGAAGCCGCGGAAGACGAGGCCTGCGATCGAGGCACCAACCAGCGGCGCAACCCAGAAAAGCCACAGCTGCTCAAGGGACCAGCGGGAGCTGAACACTGCGGATGCGGTGGCGCGTGCAGGGTTGAACGGGGCATTGCCCACCGACAGGCCCAGCTGCAGCAGGACAGCGAACGCGAGGCCCACAGCCAGGGCGGCGGCCGCCCTGTTCATGTTGTTGCGGGCGGTGGTGCCCAGGAAGATGGCCACGAGGATGGCGGCACCCAGAACCTCCAGCAGGAGCACAGCGGCCAGCGGCGCCTGGATGATGGAGTGCTCGCCGAAGCCTGCAGTCACGGTGTCAAACGCCGTCCTGCTGTCCTGGATGCCCGGAAGGGTCCGAAGGATGCCGAACAGGGCCAGGGCGCCCAGCAGCCCGCCCACCAGCTGCGCGCCGATGTACGCCGCCGCGTCGCCCAGGCGGATCCGCCCGGCAACCGCGTGGCCCACCGTCACGGCCGGGTTGAAGTGGCCGCCGGAGATGTAGCCGAAGGCCAGCATGGCAGCGGTCACGGCAAGGCCTGCGGCAAGCGCGGCCGGCAACGGGCTGGACTGGGGAATGGAGAAGAGCGGCACACCCAGTCCTGCCACCACAATGAAGAGGCTGCCGAACGCTTCGGCTGACAGCCTGGACAGCAGCCCGGCCCGCACCCCCGTGCTGGTGCCTGCTGCCGGCCCGGCAGCGGAGTCATGGTGGACGGGAACGGGCGTGGTCATGGGGCAGTCCTTAATCGTTGGCGGGTCGCTGCACGGCAAAATTCGAATCCGCCGGACGTTTCCGCGGCGGCCACTGCATTCTGCCAAGGAATTCTGGGCGTTGGCTGAGTCTGAGCTTAGTGGATGGGCGGCAGGGCATCCGGAGCATCACCTCTCTGCTGCACGGTAAATTTGCAGGTATGAGTATCGATCCCGGCACTGCCACGCCCTCCCTGACCTCCCGCATCCACGGCTGCCTCCTGGGCGGCGCTTTGGGCGACTCGCTGGGCTATGCAGTGGAGTTCGACTCGATCGAGGCTATCCGTGGACGATTCGGCCCGGCCGGTGTGACGGACCTTTCCATGCTCGGGGACAGCGCTCATTTCTCGGACGACACCCAGATGACGCTTTACACCGTGGACGGTCTGGTGGAGGCGCTGGAATGGGCCAATGACGGGGTAGGCGCCGATGTGAACGCCTGCCTCTGGCTGGCCTACCTGCGCTGGCTGGACACGCAGGGCGTGCCGTTGCCGTCGTCGGCCCCGGTACAGCCCAAGCGCTGGATCGACGGGCACGAGGTCATGAAGCACCGCCGGGCACCCGGAAACGCCTGCATCAGCGGGCTGGCCACCGGCGAAATGGGGACGGTTTACCGGCCGGTGAACCCGGATTCCAAGGGATGCGGAACCGTAATGCGGTCAGCGCCCTTTGGGCTGATTCCCCACATAGCGTCCGACGCCGTCTACAAGTTGAGTGCCGACGCCGCCTCCCTGACCCACGGCCATCCTTCCGCCCGGCAGAGTGCCGGCGGCTTCAGCCTGCTCATCCACCGACTGGTGGCCGGCGCCAGCCTGCAGGATGCGGCGGCGGCGGTCCTGGACAGGGTGCGCGGCCTCGAGGACGTGGCCGAGGAACTCCCGGCGCGGCTCGGGGCAGCCATCCGCTCCGCGGAAGAAGGAGCCATCCTCACGCCGGAGGAACTCGTGCGGCACCTGGGTGAGGGCTGGGTCGCGGAGGAGGCGTTCGCCGTCGGGCTCTACTCCGTACTGGCCACTGCGCCGGCCCCGGACGCCGGCGTATCGCCGGCAGACCATTTCCGTGCCGCCATCGCGCTGGCTGCCAACCACAGCGGAGACAGCGATTCGACGGCGTCCATCGCGGGAAACATCCTCGGCGCCTTCTACGGTGAGGCCTGCCTGCCGGCGGAATGGCTGGAGGCGCTGGAAGCGCCCGAGGTCATCCGCGGCATGGCCGAACTCCTGGTGGGTGTCACGACCGCCTAAGGGCCACGTTGTTGCAGGCTTCGCAGATGTCTTCCGGGATCAGGCCGCGCCGCTGGAGGACTCCGAAAATCACGCAGCCCAGGCAGAATCCGGCGAAGGCTTCCAGCGAGGCCGCCACGATCAGGATGGCCAGCACGATCCACGCGGCCGGGGCTGCCCCTGCCGCGAACAGGATCAGCGCCGTGGTGGAGACCACTGTGCCCATGCCCTGGGCAAAGCGTTTCGGCGGCCCCGGCACCAGCCGTGTGCGGCCCAGCCGGGGCGCCAGGACCTTGACCGAGAGCAGGGCCAGCGGCGAAATCCGGGGTCCGAAGAGCACCCGCAGCCAGAATCCGGCGGCGATGAGCACCAGCCCCCAGCCGGAGCCTGCCAACAGGGTGGCGACCGCCAGAAGCACCACCAGGGCGGCGGTGATCCGGGCCGCATACTCGTTCACTGGATTGGGAAAGGCAAACACGGCTGGCCAGTTGATGCCGCTTCGTGGGCCGCTTGTCACTTTGCTCATCCTGTAAGGCTAAGAGCCGCCCGGGCGGCTGGGAAGATTTGTTGCGCCGGATGAACTAGACGGCCGCGCCGGCGTGGCCTCCCACCATCTGCAGGAATTCGCCTTCGGAGAGCACCTCGATGGGCTGGCCCCGGTCGTGGAGCTCCAGAACCCGCCGCGCCTTGCCCGTAAGCCTCCCGGACCGCAAATCCGAGGCCACAAAACCGTCACCCACTACTAACACGGTGGTCCGGGCCGTCACGCGGCTCTCCGGCCGGGCGCCCAGCTCGGCAGAGCGCACCTTGGCTTCGGGCCGTGCCATGGCAAGCTGCCCGGTGAATACCACCGTCTGGCCGTACAGCGGGTGGGAGGGTTCGGCGTCGGCATTGGGAAGGGGGTTGGCGCCTTCTTCCGGCCAGCCCGACAGGAACGGCCGGACCTGGGCAGGGCTGTTGCCTGCGGACAGGGCTGCGATGCTGGGTTTGGAGAGTCCGTCCCGTGCGGGGTCAAACGCATCCTGGCGGGGCAGTTCCAACCCCAGCGAGAGGTACAGTTCGGCGATGCTGTTGGCGTTGTTGCGGGCTGCGATGTCGACCAGGATGCCTGCGCAGGCACGGGCATCCTCCGCGGCGTCGTGGTGATTGACGAGCGGAACTCCGGCTTCCTCCGCGGCGAATGGGAGGGAATTGGAAACCAGGGAGTAACAGCGCCGCGACAGCATCACGGTGCAGACGTATTCGTAGGCCGGACCGGCCAGGCCGGAAACCTCCAGGCCGGACCGGATCACGCCGAGGTCAAAGGCGGCGTTGTGGGCAGCCAGGATATCCCCTCCGATAAACGCGCCAATTTCGGGAAAAAGCTCACCGAACCGGGGAAGGCCGGCGACGTCCTCAGAGCGGATGCCGTGGATCCTGGTGTTGTGGTAGTCGAAGTGGTCGTGGTTCGCCGGCGGCCGCATCAGCCAGGAGGCTTCCTCCACCACGCGTCCGCCGCGGACCTTCGTCAGTCCCACCGCGCACGGCGAGCCCCGAAAGCCGTTTGCCGTCTCGAAGTCGATCGCCGTAAAGTCCAGTCCCACGGCCCATACTTTACCGCCGGACACGACCGTTCCCGTGTCACTGGGACGGCCCTGTCGTGGATATCACCCGGCTTCGCCACGCGGGGCGGCAGGCGATGGTGTTGGCTGCGTCACCCGGCTGCAGGTCGGCGCAGGCCCGTCAAGTACCCTGAGTAAGTGAACTTTCATGCGATCAGCGACTTTGCCGTGCCCCTGCTGGGCGGTGCGGGACCCATCCAGCCTCAGCTGGCCTCGTTCCTGCCTGACTGGCTGAACCCCGATGTCTTCCTCCGCGACTCCCCGCTCGGACCGTGGGTGGTCCTGCTGGTCTGCGCCATCGTCTTCGCCGAAACAGGCCTCCTGGTGGGCTTCTTCCTGCCTGGTGATTCGATGCTGTTCACGGCCGGCCTGCTGGTGTCCACCGGTGCCATCAACTTCAATCTGTGGGGCATGTGCGGACTGATCATCGTGGCCGCGATCCTGGGCAACCAGACGGGTTACCTCATTGGGTCCAAAGCCGGCCCGGCCATCTTCAACAAGCCCGATTCGAGGCTCTTCAAGCGCGAGAACGTTGACAGTGCGCACGCGTTCTTCGAAAAGCATGGCGGCAAGGCACTGATCCTGGCGCGCTTCGTCCCCATCATCAGGACCTTCGTTCCTGTGATCGTGGGTGTGGCCCAGATGGATAAGCGCAAGTTCTTCCTCTACAACGTCATTGGTGCGCTGCTGTGGGGCGGCGGCGTGACCCTTCTGGGGGCATGGCTCGGCCAGTTCAGCTGGGTGGGCGACAACATCGACATCATCTTCATCGCCATCGTGCTGGTCTCCGTGCTCCCCCTCGGCGTCGAGGTCCTCCGCGGCATCTCGGCCAAGCGCCAGGCCGCGCACTTCGGCACCGACGCCGTGGACGAATTCATCGAAGAGCACGAGCCCCGCGAAGAGCGCAAGACCAACCTGGACTAGCCGGGCACAGCATTCACGGCACAAACGCCTGAGGGAGCCGCAGAGTGTGTGGCTCCCTCAATGCTTTGAGCAAGGGTTTGCGCGGCGCGCTATTGCTGCGCCAGCGCCTCGACAATGGCAGGCAACAGGGCACGGAAGGCCTTGCCCCGGTGGCTGATGGCGTTCTTCTCGTCCGCCGAGAGTTCCGCACAGCTGCGGTCCTCGCCCACGGGCTGAAGGATGGGGTCGTAGCCGAAGCCTCCGTCGCCCCGCGGTTCGCGCAGCAGGCTGCCTTCCAGCTGGCCGTACTCCACCACTTCGCGGCCGGACCCTGCGGTGGATGGGACGGCAAGCGCTGCGGCGCAGACGAACGCTGCACCGCGGTGCGTGTCCGGCACATCGGAAAGCTGGTCCAGCAGGAGCCTGAGGTTGGCTGCGTCATCGCCGTGGCGGCCGGACCAGCGGGCCGAAAAGATTCCGGGCGCCCCGCCCAGGACGTCCACCGCCAGGCCTGAATCATCGGCAATGGCCACCAGGCCCGTTGCTTCCGCGACGGCCCGCGCCTTCAGGAGGGAATTCTCGGCGAACGTCACACCAGTTTCGACGACGTCCGGCGCACCCGCCGCCGCAGCGTCCACCACCTGGGTGTCGACGTCGAGCCCAGGAACCTGGCCGCGCAGGAGCTCGCGGAGCTCCCGGAGCTTGCCTTTGTTGTGCGTTGCGAGGACGAGCCTGGGCGTCGCAACACCTTGCACCGTGTCCTCAGGGGCAGCGCTGCCGCCGGCGGCCACGCTCACAGGGTGTCCGCGAGGGTTTCGCGCTGGATCGCTGCCAGCTGGGTGGTCCCCAGCAGGGCAAGGTCGAGCAGCTGGTTGAGTTCGTCGCGGTCGAAGGGTGCTCCCTCTGCGGTGCCCTGGACTTCGACGAACTTGCCGGATCCGGTCACCACCACGTTCATGTCCGTCTCGGCCCGGACGTCCTCGACGTACGGCAGGTCCAGCATGGGTACGCCGTCGATGATGCCCACCGAGACGGCAGCGATGGTATCCACGAGGGGCTGGGCGTTCCTGGCGATCAGCTTGTTGTCACGGGCGAAGCGGATGGCATCGGCCAGGGCCACGTAGGCGCCGGTGATGGCGGCGGTGCGGGTCCCGCCGTCGGCTTGGAGGACGTCGCAGTCGAGGACAATCGTGTTCTCGCCCAGGGCCTTGGTGTCGATGATGGAGCGCAGCGAACGCCCGATCAGGCGGGAAATCTCATGGGTTCTGCCGCCGATTTTGCCCTTGACCGATTCGCGGTCCGATCGGGTGTTGGTTGCCCGTGGAAGCATGGCGTATTCGGCTGTCACCCAGCCGCGGCCTTCGCCTTTGAGCCAGCGCGGCACTCCGGCGGTCAGGGAAGCGGTGCAGAGGACCCGGGTGTTGCCGAACTCAATCAGGGCCGATCCCTCGGCCTGCTTGGACCATCCGCGGGTGATGCTGATGGGGCGGAGCTGGTCGGGGGCGCGGCCATCGGCACGCACTACGGGCACTGCAGTTGCTTCAGAAGTCATGCCTTTAGCTTATCGACTCGCGGCTGGCCGGCCTGCCACGGAGCGGACGCCATGCTCCAGGACTCAGATCGTGTAATGCACTCCGGCCACAGCCACGGCCACGTGCTGGCCGAACACTTCTTTTGCTTCGGCCATCACCGTGCTGGGCGAGGTCCACACCGGAATGTGGGTCAGCAGGAGCCTGCGTGCGCCGGCAGCGGCCGCGGCTTCGCCGGCGCGCTTGCCGGTCAGGTGCACATCCTTGATGTCGTCGTCGCGGCCTTCCTCGAATGCCGCCTCACAGAGGAACAGATCAGCGTCCCTGGCGGCCTCCTCCAGCCCGGCACAGGAATCTGTGTCTCCCGAATAGGTCAGGACCCGGCTGACGGGGATGCCTTCCTTGTCCGGTTCGGTGACGTCCACCCGGAGGGCGTAGGCCTCCTCGACAGGATGGTTGACCGCGAACGGCGTCACCGTGAACGGACCCACCTTCACGGGTTCCCGCTCGGCCCAGTGGGTGAAGTCGAATTCCTCGTGCATCCCCGGGTCCAGGTCCAGCCCGTAGGCCGTGGCCATCCGGTCCGCTGTGGCCTCGGGGCCCCACACCGGAATCCGGCCCCGTCCCCAGCCGCCGGGCTTCCAGCGGACAGCCACGTGCAGGCCGCAGAGGTCCATGCAGTGGTCAGGGTGCAGGTGGGTCAGGAAAATCGCGTCAATGTCTTCAAGATCGGTGTACCGCTGAATGGCGCCCAGTGCACCGCTGCCCAGATCCATCACGATCTTCCAGGTCCGCTCGCCGTCGCTGGCCGTCAGGAGGTAGCACGACGCCGGGGAGCCCGGCCCGGGAAACGATCCTGTGCAGCCCACGATGGTCAGTTTCACTGGGCAGGACCTCCGGCCCGGTGGGCGCCTACGAAGTTGGAGATCCGTGGCCCTGCCCCGGCGGAGCGGGAGGTTGCCCGCTGGGCGGCCTCGATCATCTCCGGCGTGATCCGCGCCAGGCTTCCTGTGGGGTATTGGGCGGCCACGTGGTCCACGTGCCGGACAGAGAGAACTTCGGGGCCCAGGAACCTCCGGGCCAGCGACTCGAACTGGGCGGCGTCACCGGTGGCGATGAAGTGGTGCTCAGGGGGTGCCGCCGTGGTGCGCTGCAGGTCGTGCGTGGCCAGGGCACGGTACACGTCCTTGGCCGTCTCCTCGGCGCTGGAGACCAGGGTCACGGCCTCGCCCATAACAAAGGAGATCACGCCGGTCAGCAGCGGGTAGTGCGTGCAGCCCAGGACAACAGTGTCCACGCCGGCGGCCTTGAGCGGGGCCAGGTATTCTTCGGCGACGGCCAGCAGTGCCGGACCGGTGGTGATGCCCGCTTCCACGTAGCTGACGAACTCAGGGCAGGCCACCGACGTGATAGCAAGGTCCGGTGCAGCCGCGAACGTGTCCTCGTAGGCCCTGGAACCCACGGTGGCTGAGGTGCCAATGACACCCACCCGTCCGCTGCGGGTTGCAGCGACCGCCCGCCTGACCGCCGGCTGGATCACCTCAATGACGGGGATGCCGTACTTGGCGGTGTACCGCTCGCGGGCATCGCGCAGGACAGCGGCCGACGCCGAGTTGCAGGCGATGGTGAGCAGCTTGACGCCGGAGTCCACCAGTTCGTCCATCACACCCAGGGCGTTCGCCCGGACTTCCGCGATGGGCAGCGGCCCGTACGGCCCGTTGGCGGTGTCGCCGACATAAAGGATGGATTCGTTGGGAAGCTGGTCGATGATGGACCGCGCCACCGTCAGGCCGCCGACGCCCGAATCAAAGACGCCGATGGGCCGGGATCCCACCAGGCCGGCGCTGTTGCTGGCTGCGGATTCCCGTGCTGCCGTGGCGGCCGGGTCCATGCTCGAGGCTGTTGTCATGATTATTCGAGGATAGGTCTTCCCTGCGGCCGCAGCCATCACATTGTGGCGCCGCACTCATGTCGAATATGTCACAGTGCGTCCCCGGTGGAGCCGCAGCGGACAGAGGGCTTGTCAGGTCAGGTGCGTGAATCCAGCGACTGCAGCATGGCCTGCACCAGGGACTCCTGCAGCCACGTGGTGAAGTTGTACACCAGCGCGAGGTAGCTCTCCACGTCCTCGGCCTGGGACCAGTCCTGCATCCGGTGCACGTGCTCGGCGTCGGCCTCGTCCCGGATGTCCAGGCGCTCGGCCAGCACCAGGCGGACATCGTTCAGGGCCATGGACCAGTGCCGGGCCCCTTCTGCGGTCAGGACGACGTCGTCCTTGTCCAAGTCCAGTGCGGCGGCGCGCAGTGCGCCGATCTTGGTTTCCCGCAGCGATCGCTCGGTGAGCTGCCGGAACTCCAGTGACGCGCCGTCGTCGTCCTTCATCACGTTCGGCAGGAGCCGCCTGACTGCGCGGTCCGTGGGTTCCTGGACATCCATGTCCAGCCCGATCAGCGCCGCGAGCGGATCCGTGCTGGCGTGTTCGGCCGGCTGCAGCATGGAAATGACGTCGTCGATCAGGCTGCGCAGCAGCTCACGCTCGGCGGGTTCCAGGAATCCGGTGATGCCTTTGAGCCCGTATTTGAAAGCCTTAGCCACGTTTCCCCTTGCCCTGTCCGGATCCGCCGGACTTTCCTGAATTCCTGGAGGTGCCGCCGTTTCCGCCGGTGGCCCGCTCCACGGTGGCCCACAGCCCAAAACCGTGCATGGCCACGGCATGGCGTTCAACCTGTTCCTTGCTGCCGTGGGAAACGATGGACCGGCCTTTCTTGTGGACCTCCATCATGAGCTTGTTTGCTTTCGCCTCCGAGTAGCCAAAATAGCTTTGGAAAATATAGCTGACGTAGCTCATCAGGTTGACGGGATCGTTCCAGATCACGAGGTTCCAGGGGATGTCCGGGGCGGTCAGGGAGTCGGTGGACGCCTCTGTCCCGGTCCGGGTGCCCTCCTGCGTATCAGGGCCGAGCGCAACACTTAAGGTCATCTGTCCATTCTATGGGGAGTGTCGGCCCACGCCCGATGGCGCTGGCCGCCGGGGGTCCCGCGGCGAAGCGCAGCGAGACGTGGGAGCCGGTGGGTACTAGAGTGAATTTCGTGAGTACCTCTGCCGGCTGGGACCATCCCCGCACGTCCCTGTACACCGACCACTACGAGCTGACCATGCTGCAGGCCTCGCTCCATTCGGGCGCGGCGCACCGCCGGTCGGTCTTCGAAGCGTTCGCGCGGCGGCTGCCGGACGGCAGGCGGTACGGGGTGGTGGCCGGCACCGGCCGCCTCCTGGAAGGCATCGCCGATTTCCGGTTCGGCGAGCAGGAGCTTGATTTCCTGGGCCGCACCGGCGTGGTCAACCAGGACACGCTGGAGTACCTGGCCAACTATCGGTTCAGCGGCGACATCTGGGGCTATCCGGAGGGCGAGGCGTATTTCCCGAACTCCCCCATTCTCATTGTGGAGTCCACGTTTGCCGAGGCCTGCATGCTGGAGACCTATCTGCTCTCCGTCCTGAACCATGACAGCGCCATCGCCTCGGCGGCATCGCGCATGATCACGGCTGCCGGCAACCGGCCGTGCATCGAAATGGGGTCCCGGCGCACGCATGAGGAGTCCGCCGCGGCAGCCGCCCGCGCCGCGGTGATCGCCGGGTTCCACAGCACCTCCAACCTCGAGGCCGGCATCCGGTACGGCATCAAGACAGTAGGCACTGCAGCACATTCCTTCACCCTGCTCCACGACACCGAGCGGGACGCATTTGAGGCACAGATCGCCGCCCTGGGCGTGGGCACCTCGCTGCTCGTGGATACGTACGACGTCGAAGCGGCCGTGCGTGCCGCCGTCGAGTTGGCAGGGCCCAAGCTGGGCGGCGTCCGCCTGGACTCCGGCGACCTGGTGGCCCAGGCATCGTGGGTACGGCAACTGCTTGACGAGCTGGGCAATGAGCAGACCAGGATCATGGTCACCTCAGACCTGGACGAGTTCGCCATTGCGGCCCTGCAGTCCGCCCCGGTGGATTCCTACGGCGTGGGCACTTCGCTGGTCACCGGTTCCGGGGCTCCCACCGCCAGCATGGTCTATAAACTGGTGAGCCGCACGGACGACGCCGGCGACTTCGTCTCCGTGGCCAAGGCCGCCAAGAACAAAACCAGCATGGGCGGGCGCAAATACGCGCTGCGCAAGCTGAACGAGCGTGGCATCGCCACCCAGGAGATCGTGGGCATCGGCCACCGGCCCGAAGACGACGGCAACGACCGCCCGCTGCTGCAGCAGTTTATGAAGAACGGCGAACTGCTGCCAGGCTGGACCGGACACGAGGGCGTGATGCGGGCCCGCCAGCGGCATGCGGACACCATGGCCGAACTGCCGGCCGTGGTCAACCGCCTGCAGCGCGGCGAGCCTGCCATCCCCACTGTCTATGAAGAAAACTGAGGAGACCTGATGTCCCGCGCCCTGATCATCGTTGATGTCCAGAACGACTTCTGCGAGGGCGGGTCCCTGGCCGTGGCCGGCGGTGCCGATGTGGCCGGAGCCATCAGTGAGTTCGTGGACGCCCATCACAACGGGTTCGACCATATTGTGGCCACGCAGGACTGGCATATTGATCCCGGCGCGCACTTCTCCGAGACCCCGGATTTCAAGGACAGCTGGCCGCCGCACTGCGTAGCCGGCACCCGGGGCGCGGAACTCCACCCCGACCTGGACACCGAGTACATCCAGGCCTATTTCCAGAAGGGCCAGTTCACGGCGGCCTATTCCGGGTTCGAGGGCCTGCTGGCTCCGGAGGATGCCGTGCCCACCGGCGACCGTAAGCCCGGTTCCTTGCCGGATGCTGACGCCTACGCCCCGGCAGACGACGCCATCGGGCTGGACGACTGGCTGCAAAGCCACGACGTGGAAGACGTCGTGGTGGTGGGGATCGCCACCGACTATTGCGTCATGGCCACAGCCCTGGACGCGGTCCAGGCCGGCTATTCCGTGACGGTCTTGCGGCACCTGACGGCAGGCATCGCCGAGGACCTTGATGACGCTGTTGCCGAAATGGAACTCGGCGGCGTGGACGTCGCCTGAGTCCTACTTCCTGCCGATAAACCAGTCCTGGAGCTTCCGCAGCCTGGACTGCAGCTGTTCCTCGTTGGCCTGCGCCACGGGAGGCCCGCCGCAGACGGTGCGCAGCTTGGTGTGCACCACGCCGTGCGGAGTCCCGGTCCGGGCGGACCAGGCGGCCACGTTTTTCGCCAGCTCGTTGCGCAGGTCCATCAGCATCCGGTGGTCCGGGATGGCCGGTGCCGGTGCGGCGGCTTCAGCCGCCGGGCCGCGCCGGTTCTTGCGGTTGAGCTGATCATGCTGGCGCTGGCGCAGCAGCGTCCCCACCTGTTCGGCATCCAGCAGTCCGGGGATGCCCAGGAAGTCCATCTCGTCCTCCGAGCCCACCTCTCCCCCGGTGCCGAACTCGCCGCCGTCGAACAGCACGCGGTCGAAGGAGGCCTGCGAATCGAGTGCCTCGAATTTGCCCTTGGTCAGGCTGTCCGAGGCTTTGTCCTCCCGGTTGGCCTCGGCCATCAGGGAATCCTCGGGGTTGAACAGGCCGTCGCTGTCCTCTTTGTCGGGGCGGTCCAGCGCGTGGTCACGCTCCATTTCCATGGAGTTGGCCAGCGCCATCAGCTGCGGCACGGAAGGCAGGAAGACCGACGCCGTTTCGCCGCGCTTCCGGGCACGCACAAAGCGGCCCACGGCCTGGGCGAAGAACAGGGGGGTCGAGGTTGACGTGGCATACACGCCGACGGAAAGCCGCGGCACGTCCACACCCTCAGACACCATCCGGACTGCCACCATCCACCGTTTCTCGCTGGCAGTGAACTCCTCGATCTTTTCCGAGGCCTTCGCGTCGTCGGACAGAATCACCGTGGGAGACTCGCCGGTGATGCGCTTCAGCTGCCCGGCGTAGGCCCGGGCGTCCTCGTGGTCCGTGGCGATCACCAGGCCGCCGGCGTCGGGAACAGTGCGGCGCACCTCGCTCAGGCGTTTGTCCGCACCGGCCAGGACTGCGGGAATCCATTCGCCGGCAGGGTTGAGCGCGGTCCGCCATGCGTGGGAGGTGATGTCCTTGGTGACCGCGGCCTCGCCCAGGGAGGCAGCCATCTCTTCGCCGGCACTGGTACGCCACCGCATCTGGCCCGAATAGGCCATAAACATCACCGGCCGGACCACATGGTCCCGCAGCGCATTGCCGTAGCCGTATGTGTAATCAGCCTTCGATCGGCGGATGCCGTCCCGGTCCTCCGCGTATTCCACAAAAGGGATGGGCGAGGTGTCGGAGCGGAACGGGGTGCCCGTCAGGGACAGGCGCCGGGCGGCAGGATCGAACGCCTCACGCAGGCCGTCACCCCAGGACAAGGCCTCACCGCCGTGGTGGATCTCATCAAGGATCACCAGCGTGCGGGCAGCCTCCGTTTTGGCGCGGTGAAGCATGGGCTTGCTGGCCACCTGGGCATAGGTGACGGCCACGCCGATGAAACCGCGGCCGTGCTGGCCGTCGGAGTTTTTGAAGTTCGGGTCGATGGCGATGCCCACCCTGGCGGCGGCATCAGCCCACTGCCGCTTAAGGTGGTCGGTGGGCGCCACGATGGTGACCCGGTTGACCGCCCCGGATTCGATCAGTGTTGAGGCGATCCGGAGTGCGAAGGTGGTCTTGCCGGCACCGGGCGTGGCTACGGCCAGGAAGTCCCGGGGTGCGCGGCTGAGGTACAGGTCCAGTGCTTCCTGCTGCCAGGCACGGAGTTTCGGGGCGGTTCCCCAGGCTGCCCGTTCCGGATAAGCCGGAGGCAGGGTGGGGCCGCCAAAGAGCGTCTCCGTCACTACTTGTTGTTGCCTGAGTCCCTTCCGGGACCCTTGCCGCCGTCGTTGCCCGGGCGGAGGCCTTCATAAACCTCTTTGCACATGGGGCAGACCGGGAACTTCTGCGGATCCCGGCCCGGCGTCCACACCTTGCCGCACAGGGCAATGACGGGCTCGCCCGTCAGCGCGGACTCCATGATCTTTTCCTTGCGCACGTAGTGCGAGAAGCGTTCCCGGTCACCGGGCTCCACTTCCTGGCGCAGTTCTTCGCGCTCAATGGTGGCCGTGGACGTTCCAGCCCCGGAAAGCTCGCGCATCGGGTCGTTTTCGAGAGGGTCCGTCATGCTAGTCATGGCATCCATCTTAGCCTCCCGGGGCGGAGGACGTTCGACGCCGGCAGCACCGTTTTGCCCCCGCCGCACCCGCCGCCGCCGGCTGTTCCGCGCAAATCCGGGAGTTACCGGGCGGACTGGTGTGGCAGGTGTTACAGCCCCTGCCAGCCAGGCTTGTGCTCGTACGTATGCCGGTAGAAGTCGGCGAGCTTCAGCGAGGATGCCGCGGCCTCGTCCACCAGGATAGTGGCGTGCGGGTGGAACTGCAGGACCGATGCGGGGCAGACCGCTGCGACCGGCCATTCCACGAAATTGCGAACTGCCGGCGCCTTTTGTGCCCCGGTGGCCACCAGGACAACGTGCCGGGCTTCAAGGATGGTGCCCAGTCCCTGCGTCACCACGTGGTGGGGCACCTCGGCCAGGCCGGCGAAGAACCTGGCGTTGTCGCGGCGGGTCTGCTCGATCAGGGTCTTGATCCGGGTCCGGGAGGCCAACGAGGAACCCGGTTCGTTGAAACCGATGTGGCCGTCAGTCCCCACACCCAGGAGCTGCAGGTCCACACCGCCCACCGCCTGCATCCGTTCCTCGTAGGCGCGGCACTCGGCCGGGATGTCCTCGGCGGAGCCATCCGGGGTATGGACATTTTCCGGGCGGATGTCCACCCGGTTGGTGAATTCGCGGGTGATGACCTCACGGTAGGACTGCGGGTGCCCGGGTGGCAGGCCCACGTACTCATCCAGCGCGAAGGCGTGGGCAGAACTGAAGTCCAGCCCGTCGCGTTCGTGCCGGAGGGCCAGCTCGTCATAGACAGGCAGGGGCGAGGACCCGGTGGCCAGGCCCAGCACCGCGCCGGGTTTGTGCCGGAGCAGGGCTTCGATGGCATCGGCCGCCAATTTCCCGATCTGCCTGCTGCCTGGGAGGATCACAACTTCCACTGCCGGCCACCCTTTCTGGCGACTGTACTTTCTATTGTCCTGCTGAGTCAGCGGTTTACGGTGAGCTGCGCCAGGAGTTCGGGGCCGCGGGCATCGAGCCATCGGCCGCCCAGCCGGACCCCTGCCCCGAACAGCGCCAGTCCCAGGACCGGCCCCACCACGAGGTTGGCCCAGCCGAAGACGGCGTTGCCGGTCACCAGTTCGGCGATGAGCAGAGCCGCCTCGGGAAGGACGAGGAGGGCCAGGATGGCCATGCCGGCGAACTGCACGGCCAGGGTCTGGCCCACGTTGCCCGGCGGTTTCTTGAACGGACTGTCGCCGGGCAGCGGCACGGCCACCGTGTAGCGGGCCGACACCACCGAGGACAGCCCCAGGCCGGAGAAAAGGATTCCCAGGCTCAGGCCCAGCTGTCCGGGCAGGGCCTGCCAGCTGCCGGTGAGGAAGTTCTGGCCCACCGCAAAGATCAGCACCACCGGCAACGCAAAGGCCAGGCAGGCGAGCGCCCGGCCCAGCCGGTCATCCATGCCCCGGACACCGGTGGCCACATGGAGCGCGAAGGCCGTGTTGTCGTAGGAAACATCCGCCGAGATGGACCAGGCGAGCAGGAACGCCGAAAGCGGCGCCGCGATGGCCAGCGTTCCGAAGTCACCGGACTGGCTGCCCTGGAAGACCAGCAGGATGGGCAGGAGCGGGACAACCACCAACGAACCGGAATAACGGGGATCACGCAGCCAGTACGTCAGTGCCCGCGCCGTCACCGCGCCGGCCGGCGTGGCCGGCAGGAGGCCAAACAGGCCCAGTTTTCCGCCCTTGCGGCTCCCGCTCCCGGCATAGGGCGGGTTGACCAGCGCCCGTTCGAGGAGCAGCTTCCAGCACCAGAGCAGGGCAGCCAGAGTGGCCAGCGCAATGAGGAGTTTGACGGCGGCAGGTCCGGGGCGTCCGGCCGCCAAGTCGCCGCCAAGGGACCACGCGGCACCCAGGGGCGTCCAGGACAGCGTGGCCGCCAGTTCCGGCAGGAATCCGGCGGAGGCCGAAACTCCCCTGCCCACTCCGGCCACAATGGGCCCCATCAGGACCAGCGGAATCATAAAGGCGATGGCGCTGACGTCCTTGAAGCGGCGCGAGGACGCCAGGCTGGCGGTGGCCGTGGTGACCACCTTGGACAGGACAACACAGCTCAGGACCCCGACGGCGGCACCGACCAGGGCGGCAACCGCGGGAAGGGGGCCACGGGCCCAGGTCCACACCGTGGCGAGTGCCACGAGGGCGGTGGCCACCCCGGGAATGCCGATCAGGCCGCCCAGGGCCAGCCCGGCCAGGAGTTGGCTCATCGGAACCGCGGACGTAGTGAACCTGGCAGGATCGAGCGTCATGTCCGCTGCGGAAGCCGCCACCGGAACGATTGCCCAGCCCAGCAGTGCCGCCGAGCCGCCCAGCACCACTGCCGTTTGGGCCAGCCCGGGATCCGCGGCGCGCAGCAGGACCAGGGCAACAACGAGCGTGCCCACCAGGCCCAGGGCGTACAGCCCGGCGATGGCCATTCCTACGAGCTGCCAGGGGCTCCTGCGCAGGCCGTTGCGGAGCAGGGTCAGCTTCAGCCTCAGAAGGTGCGCAACCATTCCAGCCCTTCCGTGTGGCTGCGTCCGCCGACGAGCTGGACAAAACGGTCTTCGAGGGACATCCCGTCGCGCACTTCATCAACCGTTCCGGCGGCGAGCAGCCGCCCGGCCGCCACCACGGCGACGTGGTCGCACATCCGCTGGACCAGGTCCATCACGTGACTGGACACGATGACGGTGCCGCCGGAGCTCACATAGCGGTCCAGGATGGACCGGATGTTCGATGCGGAGACGGGGTCCACCGATTCAAACGGTTCGTCCAGGACCAGCAGCCGCGGTGCGTGGATCAGGGCCGAGGCGAGTGCGATCTTCTTGGTCATGCCCGCTGAGTAGTCCACCACCAGGGTCCCGGCGTCCTCGCCAAGGTCAAGTGCGGAAAGCAACTCGCCGACGCGTTCCGCCACCACGTCCTTGTCCATGCCACGCAGCAGGCCGGCGTAGGTGACCAGCTGTTCCCCGGTGAGCCGGTCGAAAAGCCGGACTCCGTCGGGCAGGATGCCCATCAGCTTTTTGGCCTCCAGCGGCCTGGCCCAGACATCGACGCCGTGGACCACCGCCGTGCCGAAGTCGGGCCGCAGCAGGCCGGTGGCCATGGACAGGGTGGTGGTCTTGCCTGCCCCGTTGGGTCCCACAATGCCGAAAAACGAGCCCGCCGGGACGTCCAGGCTGATGCCGTCCACGGCAATCTTCCCGCCAAACCGCTTCGCGAGGCCGCGGATGGACAAGGCTGGAACCGGGCCGGCGGATGCCGCAGGATCGGGATGCGGAGCAGTCATACAGCCAGAGTAGCCCCCGAGCATTGCGGAGGGGGTCCTCCCGCAGGAGTAGGGAGAAAGGAGTAGGGGCCTAGAACGTATGCCGGGGGATGGCACGTTCGTACTGCGGTGGCCAGTTGAGGTCGTGGCCCAGTTCGAACGCCGCGCGGAGCCACCAGTGCGGGTCCCGGAGGGCAGCCCGGGCAATAAAGACCCCGTCTGCCTGGGCCGTGGCCACAGCGTGCTCAGCCTGCCCCGCGGAGGTCAGCAGGCCAACAGTGCCGGTGGGAATACCTGACTCACGGCGGATGCGGGCCGAGAATCCGGTCTGGTAACCGGGCCCGGGCTTGATCTCCTGGTGCGCCACGGCTCCGCCGCTGGATACGTCAATGAGGTCCACACCATGCTCCCGGGCTTCGCTGGCCAGGCGGACCGAGGCGGCGATGTCAATCCCGTTCTCAGCCCAGTCGGTGGCCGAAATCCGCAGCAGGAGGGGCATCGCGTCCGGGATGACGTTGCGCACCGCATCAACCACGGCGAGCGTCAGTCGGTTCCGCCCGGCCTCATCGCCGCCCCAGGCATCGGTCCGGGTGTTGATCAGCGGACTCTGGAACTGGTGCAGCAGGTATCCGTGGGCCCCGTGGATTTCCATGGTGTCGAAGCCGGCCTCAACTGCCCGCCGGGCAGCAGCGGCAAAATCAGCGATGACGTCCTGGATCTGTTCCTCAGTCATCGCGGCCGGTTCGGCATAGCCGTCGAAAGCGGATGCAGAGGGCCCCACGGTGGTCCAGCCGCCCTCGGATTCGGGCACGCTCCCCCGCTGCCCGGAGAACGGCCAGTACGTGGATGCCTTGCGGCCCGCGTGCGCCAACTGGACGCCGATCTTCGCGTCGGCGGCGCCATACCGGTGCACGAAAGTGTTGATGCGCGCCCAGGCCTCGGCCTGGGCGTCGTTGTACAGCCCGGCGTCCCGTGGACTGATCCGGCCTGCGGCGTTGACGGCCGCAGCTTCGGTGAGGATCAACGCGGCGCCGCCCGCGGCAAAGGACCCCAGATGCATCAGGTGCCAGTCGTTGGGAACCCCTTCGGCGCCGTCGGGACCACAGCTGTACTGGCACATTGGAGACACCCAGCCGCGGTGTGAGAGTTCAAGCGAACGGAGCGTCAGCGGCTGGAACAGCGCCGACATCTAGAACAGCACCCTGGCGAGGGCCTGCCGGGCCTTGGCCACCCGGTCATCGTGGATCCCCACCACATCGAAGAGTTCCAGCAGGCGTACTCGCGCCGCTTCCCGTTCGGGGCCGAAGTTCCGTCCGATGAAGCTGACAACGCGGTTGAGGCCGTCTTCCACGTGACCGCCGGCCACGTCCAGGTCAGCGACGCCCAACTGCGCGTCCAGGTTGTCGGGTTCGTCCGCCGCGAGCGTCCGCAGGGCCTCGCTGTCGTTGGCGGAGAGCGGCTGGAGCCGCGCCATCAGCTCCACCTGGGCCAGGCCTGCCTTGGCTTCGGCATCGGAGGGCATCTCGAGCAGCGCCTGGCGGTAGGCCACGGCAGCTGCCTCGTAGTCGCCGGCTTCGATGGCGTCGTACGCCGCCTGGTGCAGCGGCGGCAGGGGCGCAGGTTCCGGCTCCCTCGCGGCGCCGCCGCCGAGGCTGCCGGTGACTCCGTTCGCAGCAGCTACCTTCAGCAGTTCATCCAGCAGGGCCCGGACCTGGGCGTCGCCGGCGCTGCCCTGGAAGAGCGGCACGGGCTGGCCCTTCACGACTGCCACGGCGGTGGGGACCGCCTGGACCTGGAAGGCCTGGGCCAGTTGCGGGAAGGTGTCGATGTCCGCGGCACCCAGGACCAGGCGGCCGCCATAGCTGTTAATGACCTGCTCCAGGGAGTCCACCATTCCGGCGGATTCCGGCGAATAGGGAGCCCACAGGGCGAAGACCACCGGCACCTGGGCGGACAGTTCCACAAGTTCCTGGAAGTTACCTTCGGTGACGTTGACCCGCAGGGGTGCGGCACCGGCGTCGGGCGTTCCGGCAGCAGTGGCGGCATCGGCGGGCACGCCGGAGCCGGGAACCGGCGGAGTGCCGGCGGCCGCACCGGGGGCCGGGCGCTGCTTCAGGGAAGAAAGGTCGACGGCGCCACGCAGGTTAAGCATGCTGGCAGCGGCTGGAGGGACTGGGCGGGAAGCTGGCGAACTCATGCTTTCCACTCTAGCCACTCCGGCCGCTGCCAGGAGTACTGACGACTGCTGCCGGGGCTACTTGAAGCTTGCCCCCACCAGGCCGCGGGTGGCGGCAACCAGCTTCATGGGATCCGCGGATCCGGCCGGCGGCACGTACACGGCCATCGATTCGGCAAAGTTCAGCACCATGCCGGTGGTTGTTTCCTTGCCGCCGGCGAGTGCTGCGGCGTCGTCACCGATGGTGAGTTTGTCGCCGGAGGCCTTGGGCGTGCCGTCGAATCCAAAGTTGATCCGGCCCAGGACCAGGGCGCCGCCGTCGGCAGTGCGGAACACCACGGTGCTTTCCGGCACCACTTTGTGGGTGAAGGCGAAGTTGCCGTTGGCGCCCGAGGCCACCACTTCGGCCTGGTAGGACAGGGTGTCCGCGATGTACGGCGAGGAAGCGCCCTCCACGAGCTTGTCCTTGAAACTGGACTCGGGATTGGACAGGCGGTCGGCCAGGCCGGCGAGGGCCTCTTCGCCGCTGTACAGCAGACCCTCCTTGTCACCGGCAGCCAGCGTCTGCGTTCCGTCCCGGCCGATGGCGGGGAAGGTGGTTCCCGGCTGCAGCGGCGTGGTTTGGGTCAGCTTGTAGTTCTCCCGTGGGGACGGCTGGACCAGGGTGAGCAGTTGCGGTACCACGTTGCCATCGCCCTGCGTGACGGCCATAACGGAGCGCGGCCAGCTGCGGTCACTCGTGACCACCGTGGTGAGGAGCTTGGTGGAGCGGACCGGCATCCGGGCCTCGTACGTTCCCACCTGGGAACGGATCTTGTAGTTCTGCGTGCGGACCTCCAGCTCGGTCCCGCCCACGCGGTCCGCGAGCTTGGCGGCGTCCTTGGCGGCGTCTCCGGCGTCCGTTGCGTTGGAGACCTGCTCGAGGATGCGCCGGAACTGGGCGTCCAGGAGGACCGGCGACGCGGGCTGGGCCGCGGCAGCGGACTCCGTGGCCGGAGACGGTGCGGGCGTGGCGGCATTCGCGGCGAGGCCTGTGCCGGCCACCACGACGGCCGTCACGGCAGCGGTCACCACCCCGCCGGAGACCATGCCCAGGCGCTGGCCGGACTTGGTCTCGGCCCGGGCACGGGCACGGCGCGCGAACAGGCTGCCGTTGCCGTCTCCTTCGCCGTCACGCTTACGGGCGGAGAGGACGGCCAGCGCGATGCCGGCGAGGATCAGCAGTCCGCCGATCACCATCAGGGGGATGGCCCACGGGGTAGCGGTATCGTTCGGGAACGTCATGGAGATCGACGACGGCGCCGGCTGGGTGCCGTCGGCTGCCAGCAGGAGGGACCAGTCGCCGTCGGCCGGGGGCGTCCAGGAGTACTCGAGCCCGCCGCTCGCGGTTTCGGTGGAAACCCACAGGTCGGAGCCGGCCGGGTTCGGAGCCGTGGCCTCGCCGTCGGCGCGTTCAACCACGAGGGATTCCTTGTCCTTGGACACTCCCGTGACGGTGTTGTGGGCGGTTTGGCCCACCCAGGCATCCACGTCATCAGGCCGCCCGACAGCAAGCAGGAAGTTGCCGTCGCCTTCAATGTTGATCTTCACCGTGCCACCCTGCTGGGTGCGCAGGTTATGGTCGATGACCGTCAGGGGTGCCCCGGCAGCATCTGCGGGGGCCGTGGCCGTGAAGGTCGCGGAGGGAGCCCAGATGGTCTTCTGGCCAATACCGGCCAAAAGTGTCAGGAGGCCGAGCAGCACGAGTGCAACTGCAGTCTTGAAACGCAAAGGAAACACCTATCATCAGCGGGGGTTTACTTCCAATAGTAACGGTTTTGTTACCAAAACCACTTTTTGACGGCACGGAGCTCCTGCCGGGCGCAGAGATTTGACGGCCCGGCCGGGCGTCCCCGCGGCTGTTGACAAGGCTGCTGATAGTGTTTGCGATGATCATCACACCGGCCCGCGGATGCGGCGCCACGCACGGAACAGGCCCCAGAATCCAGTGACTGACAAGACGGAAGAGTCCTCGACGGGACACGAAAATCACGCGGCCGCTGGCACTTCCCAGACTCCGCCGGAAACTGCTGCACCGGCAGCCCGCCGGTCCGCCGCACAGGCGCTGGGACTGCTGGTCCGGCGCCTGCGCCAGCCGCTCCCGGGCGCCCAGCCCCGGCTCCGTTTTGAGATACCGCCGGAGTACAACCACACGGAAGACCAGGACAGCCCGGATCCCGGCGAACCGACAGCAACAACTGCACAGTTCGGCCGCCCTGGTCCCCGGATGTCCAGGCAGCACCCGCTCTACATGGGGTTCATGGGCACCGTCGGCGTGGGCCTGGCGCTGCTGGTCTACTGGATCGGTTCCAACACCACGCAGCTGCTCCTGTGGATCGTGGCCGCACTCTTCATTGCCCTGGGCCTGGAACCGGTGGTGGGCTGGCTCGAAAACCGGAGAATCCCCCGCCCGGTGGGCATCCTGCTTTCGGTCACGGTCCTGATCGGTGCGGTGGCCGGCTTTTTCGCCACCCTGATCCCCACCATCGTGGAACAGGTCACCGAGATCGTGGAGCAGGCGCCCACGTGGGTCCGGGACTTCATCGATTCCGAATTCTTCCGCAGCATCGATGACCAGTTCGGCGTGCGCGACCGCATCAACGAGGAATTAGACAAGTTCGTCAACAACCCCGAGGCCATGGGCGGGATCTTCGGCGGCGTAGTGGGCTTCGGCTCCACGCTGGCCAACGGACTCTTTGGCGCCCTGATTGTCCTGGTGCTGAGCCTGTACTTCCTGGCGGCGCTGCCTGCCATGAAGAAGTGGGGCTACCGGCTGGCACCGCGTTCGCGGCGGGGCAGGGTGGAAGCCCTGTCCGAGGAGATCACCCGGTCCGTGGGCAACTACGTGATCGGACAGGCCTGCGTGGCACTGCTCAATGCCACCTTCGCCTTCATTGTGATGTCCATCGTGGGCGTCCCGTTCGCCCTGTTGCTGGCATTCGTGGTGGCCCTGTTGGCGTTTATCCCGCTGGTGGGCGGCATGATCGCGGGCGTTGTGGTGCTCCTGGTGTCACTGACCGAAGGCTGGCAGACAGCCGCCATCTACGGGATCTGTTACTTCGCCTACCTGCAGTTCGAGGCGTACTTCATCTCCCCGCGCATCATGCAGAAGGCCGTGGCCGTGCCGGGCGCCGTCGCCGTCATCTCGGTCATTGCCGGCGGCAGCCTGCTCGGTGTGCTGGGCGCGCTGATCGCCATCCCCACCGCAGCCGCCATCCTGCTGCTGATCAAGGAGATCTACATCGTCCGCCAGGACCGGCACTAGGAACAGCAGCCTGTCCGCGCCGCGGACACGGGCACGGGTATTAGGCGGCCGCGGTGGCCACCGGCCCGTTCCACTCCTGTGGCAGCCCCTGGGGGCCCGAACCGGCGTCGGTCACCTCATCCACGATTTCGTTGAGGACGCGGGACGCATACTTCTCCCCCACCCACAGGTGCTTGGCGCCGTCCACGCCCACCACCCGGGCCTGCGGCACCAGGCTGAAGCGCTCCACTGCGGCCTCGGGCTGGAGATAGTCATCATGCTCCGGCACCAGGACGGTCAGCGGCTTCGCTGCCGCCGCCCACAGCCGCAGGTGCTCATCGGTAGCCCGGTGCAGGGGCGGTGACAGCAGTACGGCGCCCTCCACCTCGCTTGCCACCGGTTCCACCGCGCCATACATCAGAGCCAGTTCGGTCCCGAAGGACCATCCCACCAGCCAGCGGTTGGGCAGCCCGCGTTCGACGGCGAATCGCACCGCCGCCTCCACGTCCAGGCGTTCGCCGATCCCCTCTTCAAACGACCCGGCGCTGATGCCCCGCGGCGATCCGGTTCCCCTGGTGTTGAAGCGGAGGACTGCCACGCCCGCGAGGGCGGGCAGCCGGTAGGAGGCCTTCCGGTAGACATGGGAGTCCATAAAGCCGCCATGGGTGGGGAGTGGGTGAAGCGTGATCAGCGTGGCGGTAATGGGCCCCGATTCCGGCACAGCCAGTTCGCCTACCAGCCGGTGGCCGTCCTGGGTGTGGAGCTCGATATTCTCCCGTTTGGCCGGCAGGACCGTGGACGCCCGGATGGGTGACGGGCCCGAAGGCTGGGTGAATTCGTACGACGCCGGATCAAAAGTCATGAATGCCAGCTTAGCGAGTCCGGGCAGGGCACGCCGCGCCGGCACCGCATGCACCGGCGCCACGGTGCGCCGGAGCGCTTGAATCGGTCAGCGGTAGCGGTAGGTCCGGGACAGCCAGCAGTTGGTGTGCCAGTGGCGGCGCTCGGCAAGACCGGCGGCGGCACCAAAAAGATGGTCATCCTTCCACACCACCAGGTGGGCCACACCCGGCACCACCGCGGTGGAGCAGCCGGGGCAAATGTAGGTCTTTTCGGCATTCCTGGCGGTCATGGTCCGGACCATCCACTCGCCGTCGGGAGCGCTCTCCCGCCGCGCAATCCCCGCCCGCGCGCGTTCCAGATCCAGCTCGGGAACGCCTCCGCCGCCCTTTTTTCCTGCTGGCCGGCCGGCGGCTGTGCCCGCTTTTCCGGTGGCAGGACGGCGGGGACGGTTGGAACGCGGCATGCCTCCATTCTGCCCTAGCCCCGGTAGTGTGGACGGGTGCGACTTGTGATAGCCCGATGCTCAGTTGATTACGTTGGCCGGCTTAAAGCCCATCTCCCCCTTGCCACCCGGCTCCTGCTGGTCAAGGCGGACGGCTCCGTGCTGGTCCATTCGGACGGCGGTTCCTACAAGCCCCTGAACTGGATGAGCCCGCCGGCCACCCTGCGGGTTTCCACGCCGGACGACGTTGACCTGGAGCTTGGCGTCAGCGAGCAGTGGACGGTCCAGTCCGCCAAGACCGATGACCGCCTGATCATCAACATCCACGAGCACATCCACGAGTCCTCCCATGACCTGGGTGTGGATCCCGGCCTGATCAAGGACGGCGTGGAAGCGGACCTGCAGCGCCTCCTTGCCGACCAGATCGAAACCCTCGGCACCGGCTTTTCGCTGATCCGCCGTGAATACTTCACCGCGATCGGGCCGGTGGACATCCTGGCCCGGGACGCGAACGGCGCCACGGTGGCCATCGAGCTGAAGCGGCGCGGCGATATTGACGGCGTCGAGCAGCTGACCCGCTACCTGGAACTGCTGAACCGCGACCCGCTGCTGGCACCCGTGCGCGGGATTTTCGCGGCACAGCAAATCAAGCCGCAGGCCAAAGTGCTCGCCAACGACCGCGGCATCGACTGCATCACGCTCGATTACGACGCCATGCGCGGCGTAGATGACACCGAATCCCGCCTGTTCTGAGGGATCGCAGGGCCCGGGCTCCGCGGACAGGCCCCTGACAAGGGGATTCACGCGGGTTTTGGCCAAAATTTACCGGTTTGGCCGTTGACCAGACGGGGACGGCGTGAAATTCTTAGATCAGTCTTTGTGTAGGTGTTTTTTCATGCTCGCAAGACATGTTGCGAGCGTGAAGCTCCTGCACAGCCCGTCCCTTTCCGGGATGGCGGTGAAGGATTCTTCTCGCGGAGTGACCAAGCCCGGCACGAGGTGTGCCGGACTTAGACAAGTTCCATAATGAGGAGAAATAAATGGCACAGGGAACCGTCAAGTGGTTCAACGCTGAAAAGGGCTTCGGCTTCATCACCCCGGATGACTCCGATGGCGATGTCTTCGTTCACTACTCTGAGATTCAGACCGGTGGCTTCAAGACTCTCGACGAGAACCAGCGCGTTCAGTTCGAAATCGGCCAGGGCGCCAAGGGCCCGCAGGCTACCGGCGTAACGCTGGTCTAGTACCCACCAGCAGGCCGCCACGTGGCGGCGTTGCCCGAAGAAATCCCCGGCACCCGTGCCGGGGATTTTTTCTTTGCCTGTTCGCGTAGGCCTCCCGGTTCATTTGGTGGGCGGCTCAGCCCACCAGCTCGCGGACCAGCCGGGCCCCCTGCCGCAGCGAGAGGCCCGGCAGGTAGGCCCGGGTCAGCGCCCGGCCGATCGCCGGCAACTGCAGCGGATCCTGGTAATACAGGTACAGCGTCCGGTACTCAGGCTGGAAACGCGATTTGAAGGCGGCAAGCGATCTGAATCCGTAGACGGGCTCCAGTGCGTGGCCCACCACATCGAGGATGCGCACCAGGTTCTCGGCCGGCACCTGGTCCAGGGCGGCGTCGTCGTCGGGCACGCCGGCGAGCGGTGACCCTGACAGTGAAATGACCTCCACGGAATCCCTGAGCTCCACCACAGCCGCGGCAATCAGGAACTCCATCACCCCCGGAAATCCGTCAGCTGCCCGGCGCATCACGTCCAGGGTCCGGCTGACCAGCTTCCCGCCGTCGTACACGGGCAACCAGCTGGTGACCCCGTGGACATTGCCCTCGGCGTCCACGGCCAGGCAGCAGAGCACTTCGTCGTCCATCAGCTCATCGATGCTGCCCAGGGTGAAACCCATCTCCGGTACGGATTTGGCGGCTGCCCAGTCCTCCGACACCTCACTGAGCCGGGCCCGCAGGGCTGGCGGGAATCCGTTGTACGTCCCCCAGACCGCGGTGACGCCCATTTTCGCCGCACGGTTCCGGGCGGTGCGCACGTTCTGCCATTCCTTGCCCTTGAACTCGAGCTCCCGGACAGACAGCCTGGTTTCCTGCGCCACCGGAACGCGCTGGAATCCCCGGCCGCGGAGAAGCGGCCACAAGTCCCCGTCGCAGGAGTAGAAGGCCGGGGCCAATGCCCGCCGTTCGCAGAAACTGATGAAGCCTTCTGCGGTCCGTTCACGGCCCTGCCTGTCCCCGAAGGGCCCCGCCAGTGTCAGGGCCACGCTTCCGTGCAGCTGATACGCCACGGCTCCCCTGCCGTCGGGAGCGAACCAGTAGCGGTTGGGTTCCCACAGAGCCATCCACGAGAGCGAGTCCCCGCCATCGTGGAGGAGCCGGCGGGCCGCCGTCCTGTCATCGTGCCCGGAATCGCTGCCGTGGTGGCGCCCCACCAGCACGGACCAGACCCCGGCCAGCGCCACCAGCCAGAACACCGGGCCCGAATAGCCGAAAATCAGCGCCTCGAGGCTGTCCCGTTCGGCGAACACCCTGCGGTAAAGGTTGGGCAGCGGCACCGGCAGGTACTGCCTGGACAGCTCTGCCAGCAGGCCCAGCAGGCCGCCGTCGCGCATCATTCCGCCCGCGGCCAGCCAGGTGAGGGTATAACCACCGGCCAGGACCAGCCACACACCGCCAACAACCATGCCCAGCCTGCGGCGGGCAGCGGGGACGGTTTCCACGCGGAACTGCCGCCGGTTTACCCACAGCAGCACAGCCAGCAGGAGCGGAACGGTGACCAGTGGGAGGATGTGGGCGAAGCCCGACCCCATGGCTGCAGTCTGTGGCCGGGACGGATAGTGCGGAATCAGGGCGAACAGGGCGAGGTACACAGCGGCCAGTGCGGTAATCGCCAGCTGGATCACCAGCGTGATCCGCAGGGCCATCCTGCGGCCCCGGCGCATGCCGTCCGCACAGATCAGGAGCAGGACAACAGGTACCACAGCCACGGCAAGCCCGAACGGACCGGAGAAGCCCGCACGCCCCACTTCCAGGCAGGACGCCTCTACCGTGGAACCGCAGTTCGCTTCGAGCTGTCCCAGCGTAGGCACGGGGTTCAGGACCACGTCGCGCAGCAGCGCCAGGGGGCCCGTGGGAGTGCGTGCGATGGTGGTGAGGATGGGACCCACCGCAAAAACGGCAACAGTGAGCGCAAGCAGGTTCCTGGACTCACGGCCTGTTGAGCGCGGCACGTTGAGCGGTCCGTGGTCGGTGTCATGCCACCAACTGGCGGCCAGACCTACCAGGGCGCCCACCAGCCCGATGACCGTCTCGGCATGCCCCACATAGAGGACCAGCAGCAGCGCAACGGAGAGCACCGCTGTTCGCAGCCGGCGACGCCACAGGACCTGCAGCCGGCCGCTCGCTGCCATGGAAACAGCAAGGACCGCAGCATACGGGCCAATCAGGGGGCTGTCCGCCATCAGCCCCAGCCAGCCGTCCCCGGCGTAGCGGGCCACCTGGGTGACCAGGAGGAAAACCGTGACGGCGGCAAACTGCCCGCCCACCAGGAACGCAGCGGTCTGCAGTGTGCCAAGCCTCTTTTCCGCCATCCCGAGCAGCAGCAGGATCATCAGCGCAGCGATGAGGTAGGCCAGTGGGTTGGTGGCAAAGAACAGCGACGTCAGCAACGACCACCAGTTGCCCGCACGGAGCCCCGGAGCGCTGACGCTCGCCAGGGGAAGGAGCTCCTCCGGCGGGCCGCCAAGGAAGCTGTCGGTCAGCAATCCTGTCACCAGGAAGAGCCCCAGGATGCACAGGGTCAACGGGGCGGATCGCAGGTACGCGGCAAACCGGCGCGCCACCGGCAGGCCCACGGAGGACCAGAAAAGGGCCGGTGTGCTGGCTTCTTCACGGGGAGCCATCAGCGATCCCACCCCCAGTGGGTGGCCAGGAGCTCAAGCCCGTTATCCATGCCAGGGGTGAGCATGTCCCAGGAGTGGCCCGTATGTTGCACCACGTCTGACTGCACGGTGAAACCTGCGCCGCGTGCCGCCGTCGCCAGGGTCTCCAGGTTGCCCACAAACTCGGTATCGTTGGCCCCTGCGGCAAAATACGCCACCTTGCCGGGGTATTGCCGTGTCCTGAGCAACGTCAGCGGCACCTGGGCGTCAAAGGCGGCTGTGTCGCCATGGAACGCCGCGTCCACCGTCTTCTGCCGTTCCTTGGCCAATGCGGGCTCGCTTTCGCTGGCAAAGGCAAGGAACCCGGTGTACACCTCCGGGTGGCGCGTGACCAGCTGGACGGCGCACGTGGCCCCGAAACTGAACCCGCCTACAGCCCATTGCCGGGGGTTTGTGTCAACGTCAAGGGTCGCGGCGATCCATTCAGGGACATCCACCGCGAGATACGTGTCAGCCTTGGCAATGCTGCTGTCCATGCAGAGGCTGTTGGCGGATTGGCTGCCATTGGGGTCTACTACCACCACCACGGGGGCCACTCCACCGTGCCGGTCTGCAAAGGCCTCCATCCGGGGCACCAGCGAACCGCCGGTAAGCCAGTCTGCGGGACCGCCGGGCTGGCCCGGGACCAGCACCAGGACGGGAAGCTCGGGGCGGTTCGCCGCGAAGTAGGCCGGCGGGAGGTAGACATAGGAAGTGCGCGTTTGCAGGCCCGAGGCGGTGCCGGGGATGGACACCGTGCGCAGAACGCCGTCAGCGGGCAGGGTGTCACCTGTGGCAGTCCACCCAGCAAGTGGCTGCCCGGCGGTACCCGGCTGACGCATCAGTTCCTTTTCCAGGGCAGGGATCCGGGTCAGGGCCGTCCCCATGAGGTCAGCGACGGTCTTGTTGAGCCCAAAATAAGCGTTGACCTGGATGGTCGCCAGCAACACCACTGCCAGGAAAGCTGCGATGTCGAGTCCGCGGCCGCGCCACCGGCGCCAGCGGAACCTGAGAAGCACCAGCAGGAAGGCAGCCACAGCCGGCGTAACCCATATGAGCACTTCAAATGGGAGTTCTTCGGGAAAGGTGGAGGCCAGGTAAATCAGAATCCAGTGGACCAGGATCACCAGGCCTGCGGCGGCGGCCAATGCGGCAGCGACGGCAACGAGCCAGCGACGGCGGCCAGGCAGGTGAGGCCGCCAGAGCAGGTAGCCTGCGCCGGCCGCGCCCAAAATCCAGGCGGTCCAGTACAGCGGCCCGCCCGTCAACCGGATGTCTTGGATCCAGTCCACGCCGCTAGCGCCAGGTGCCAACGCCGATGACGGGCCCGGCTTCGAGCCAGGAGGACAGCCCCGTATAGGCATCAAACTTCATGGCCAGCCGCAGGTCCTGGCCTTCGTAGCGCAACTCGACGATGACGACGTCGGGCTGGACCTTCACGGCCTCGGCTTCGGTGGGCTTGCGCCGGCCGAGGAGCTCCAGGGAACTGCGCTTGAACTTGTGTTTCGGACGCAGGCTCAGCGAAGCCAGCCGGAACCATTCGAGGTCGTTGTCCTGATAACGACAAACCCCCATCTGCCAGCTGTTTCCAGCCGTGCAAATGGAGGCGTCCACCGTGCCGAGGGCGCGCCGCAAATTGAAGCGGCGCACCCCCACGAGGCACAGTGCAAATATCAGCAATCCAAAAGTGATTGCCAGTGCGATGAACGTAAGAGTCTGGGCGTCCATCCGGGTGGTGCTAGCGGATCCCAGCAGTAGCCGCGTCGCCCAGTTGGGCGTTGTCAGCAACAATCACCACGCGGTTGTTGTCGACGGAAAAGAATCCGCCGTCAACAACTACGGCAATACGGTCCCCGGAAACCGGCTCGATGGCCAGTTCACCTGCGGCCAGGATCGCCAGCAGGGGCGAGTGGCCGGGCAGGATTCCGATTTCACCATCGCTGGTGCGGGCCTTGACCATCTTGGCCGCTCCGGACCACACGAAGTGATCCGCTGCGACAATCTCAACCTCGAGCTCAGCCATATTACTTGGTCTGTTCCTGGATCTTGGCCCACTGGCGCTCAACGTCATCCAGGCCGCCGACGTTGAAGAACGCCTGCTCTGCAATGTGGTCAAGATCGCCGTCGCAGATCGCGGTGAAGCCTTCAACGGTGTCCTTGATGGACACGGTGGAGCCTTCGACGCCGGTGAACTGCTTGGCGGTGTAGGTGTTCTGCGAGAGGAACTGCTGGATGCGGCGTGCACGGGACACAACGATCTTGTCTTCTTCAGAGAGCTCGTCAACGCCGAGGATGGCGATGATGTCCTGGAGCTCCTTGTTCTTCTGCAGGATCTGCTTGACGCGGACGGCCGTGTTGTAGTGGTCGTTGCCGATGTACTGCGGATCCAGGATGCGGGAGGTCGACGTCAGCGGGTCAACGGCCGGGTACAGACCACGGGAGGCGATTTCACGGGAAAGTTCCGTGGTCGCGTCGAGGTGTGCGAAGGTCGTGGCCGGAGCCGGGTCAGTGTAGTCATCTGCGGGAACGTAGATGGCCTGCATCGAGGTGATGGAGTGGCCCTTGGTGGACGTGATGCGCTCCTGGAGGAGGCCCATCTCGTCAGCCAGGTTGGGCTGGTAGCCCACGGCCGACGGCATGCGGCCGAGGAGGGTGGAAACCTCGGAGCCTGCCTGGGTGAAGCGGAAGATGTTGTCGATGAACAGCAGCACGTCCTGGTTCTGCACATCGCGGAAGTACTCCGCCATGGTCAGTGCGGACAGGGCCACGCGAAGACGCGTTCCCGGCGGCTCATCCATCTGGCCGAATACAAGGGCGGTGTCCTTAAGAACGCCTGCCTCTTCCATTTCAACCCAGAGGTCGTTGCCTTCACGGGTACGCTCGCCAACACCGGCGAATACCGAAGTACCACCGAAGTTGCGTGCAACACGGGTGATCATTTCCTGGATCAGAACCGTCTTGCCCACACCGGCGCCACCGAACAGGCCGATCTTTCCACCCTTGATGTACGGGGTGAGCAGGTCGATGACCTTGATGCCGGTTTCCAGCATCTCGGTGGAGCCCTCGAGGGAAGCGAAGGACGGAGCCTTGCGGTGGATCGGCCAGTGGTCCGCGGCCTGGATCTCGGACTCGTGTACGTCCAGCGGCTTGCCGAGGACGTTGAAGATGTGGCCCTTGACGCCGTCGCCGACAGGCACGGTGATCGGGGAACCGGTGTCCACTACGTTGGTGCCGCGGACAAGTCCGTCGGTCGCCTGCAGGGAGATGGCACGGATGAGGTTGTCGCCCAGGTGCAGGGCGGTCTCGAACGTGATGGTCCTGGTCTCACCGTTGAGGGTTACCTCGGTGGTGAGCGCGTTGTAAATCGAAGGGATTGCGTCAGCCGGGAATTCGACGTCGACAACCGGGCCAATAACACGTGCAATGCGGCCGGTAGCACCGGACGTTGCGGCTACGTGTTCGGTAGCGGTGGCAGTCATCTCTCTCACTTCACTCAGTAGATGGCGTGGAATCTAAGTTTCTTCTTTGGTGCAGGTACTGCTGGACCGGATCGTGCAGGCTAGGACGCGCTCAAGGCGTCGGCACCGGCAACGATTTCGGAAAGCTCCTGCGTAATTTCAGCCTGGCGGGCAGTGTTGCGCAGACGCGTGTACTTCTTGATGAGGTCCGTGGCGTTGTCGCCGGCGGACTTCATCGCCCGCTGACGGGCTGCGAGCTCGGAAGCTGCGGCCTGCAACATGGCGGCGAAAATGCGTGACTCGATGTAGCGCGGCAACAGGGCATCAAGGACATGCTCCGTCTCCGGCTCGAATTCGTAGAGCGGCAGGAGGTCCGATTCGGACGCGGCCTGCTCTTCGACAACCTCGAGCGGCAGCAGACGGATAACCGTCGGCTCCTGGGTCACCATGGACTTGAAGCGGGTGTAAACGACATGGATTTCGTCCACGCCGCCCTCTTCGTAGGCGGTTGCGAAGTCTTCGAGCAGGGCCGTGCCAACTTCGCGGGCAACGTCGAACACCGGAGCATCCGTGTTGCCGGTCCAGGCGCGCTCGAAGGGGCGGTTCCGGAAATCGAAGTACGCCTGGGCTTTGCGGCCCATAACGTAGGTCTTAACTTCCTTGCCCTCTTCGTGCAGCAGCTCGATCAGGCCCTCGGCCTGCTTGAGCACCGTTGCGGAGTAAGACCCCGCGAGGCCACGGTCCGAGGTGATGACCAGGACAGCGGCCCGGCGGATCTGCTCCGGCTCGGTGACCAGCGGGTGGTCGATTTCGCTCTGGCTTGCGACAGCAGAAACGGCACGCGTGATCGCGTTTGCGTAAGGCAGTGAAGCCGCTACGCGTGCGCGGGCCTTGCCAATGCGCGAGGTAGCGATCAGTTCCATCGCCTTGAAGATCTTGCGCATCGACGTGGTCGAGCTGATCTTCTGGCGGTAGACCCGAATCTGGGCTCCCATACTTATCCTTTCCTAAGATCCCGGTGGCCGGGACTGCCGGAACCTGTGAAGGTCCCGGCAGTCCCTGCCAGCGAAACTAGCGCTTCTGCTTGACGATTTTTTCCTGGTCGACTTCGGCTTCCGAGATGGCGTCATGCTCCTCGTGGCCGGCACCTACCAGGTGGTTGTCACCCTCGCCGAAGAAGCCCTTTTTGAAGTCCACGATGGAGGTCTTCAGTGCTTCAGCGGTGTCATCGTCCATAACGTTGGTCTGCGCCAGCGTGGTCAGGATGGAGGACTTGTGCTTCAGGTGCTCCAGGAACTCGGTCTCGAAGCGGTTGATGTCCTCAACCGGAACGTCGTCGAGGTGGCCGTTGGTACCTGCCCAGATGGACACAACCTGGTTCTCTACCGGGAACGGCGAGTACTGGCCCTGCTTGAGCAGTTCCATGAGGCGGGCGCCACGGGTCAGCTGCTGGCGCGATGCGGCGTCGAGGTCCGACGCGAACATGGCGAATGCCTGCATGTCGCGGTACTGGGCCAGTTCCAGCTTCAAGGTACCGGAGACCTTCTTCATGGACTTCACCTGGGCGGCACCACCAACGCGGGACACAGACACGCCCACGTCGACGGCCGGACGCTGGTTGGCGTTGAAGAGGTCCGACTGCAGGAAGATCTGGCCATCTGTAATGGAGATCACGTTGGTCGGGATGTAGGCGGAGACGTCGTTTGCCTTGGTTTCGATGAGCGGCAGGCCGGTCATCGAGCCTGCACCAAGCTCGTCGGAGAGCTTGGCACAACGCTCCAGCAGACGGGAGTGCAGGTAGAAGACGTCGCCCGGGTAGGCTTCGCGTCCCGGCGGGCGGCGCAGCAGCAGCGACACTGCACGGTAGGCCTCGGCCTGCTTGGAGAGGTCGTCAAACACGATGAGGACGTGCTTGCCGCCGTACATCCAGTGCTGGCCGATGGCCGAACCGGCGTACGGCGCCAGGTACTTGAAGCCTGCAGGGTCAGACGCGGGGGAAGCCACAATGGTGGTGTATTCCAGTGCGCCGTTGTCCTCAAGGGTCTGACGGACGGCCGCGATGGTGGACGCCTTCTGACCGATTGCCACGTAGATGCAGCGAACCTGCTTGTTGACATCGCCCGAAGCCCAGTTGGCCTTCTGGTTGATGATGGTGTCAATGGCGATAGCCGACTTACCGGTCTGGCGGTCACCAATGATCAGCTGGCGCTGGCCGCGGCCGATCGGGATCATGGCGTCGATAGCCTTGAGACCGGTCTGCATCGGCTCGTGGACCGACTTGCGCTGGGTCACGCCCGGGGCCTGGAGTTCCAGCGCACGGGTGGTCTCAGCCTTGATCTCGCCGAGGTCGTCGATGGGCTGGCCCAGCGGGTCAACCACGCGGCCGAGGAAGGCGTCGCCGACCGGAACGGACAGAACCTGCCCGGTGCGGTGGACTTCCTGGCCTTCTTCGATTCCGGTGAAGTCACCGAGGACGATGACGCCGATTTCGCGGACGTCGAGGTTCTGGGCGAGGCCCAGGGTTCCGTCTTCGAAGCGAAGCAGCTCGTTCGCCATGACCGAGGGAAGGCCCTCAACACGGGCGATGCCGTCACCTGCGGTTGTTACACGGCCGACCTCTACGCGCTCAGCGTTTCCGGGTTCGTAGGACGCCGCGAACTCGTTCAACGCATTACGGACGTCGTCGGCGTTGATGGTCAATTCGGCCATCTGCAGTCCCTGCTCTCCTGTTTTCGTGATCATCGTTGCTCACGATGACCGGGGTTTCGTTTCGTTAAGTTGTGCTTGTCCGGCTAACCGGCCAGTTGGCGGTGGAGCTGGCCCAGCCGGGTGACAACCGAAGCGTCAAGCACTTCGTCACCCACCTGGACACGGATTCCGCCGATCAGTTCAGGATCAACAGTGATGTTGATCTTGAGCTCGCGACCGTACAGGGCGTTCAGCCCCGCCTGGAGGCGGGCAAACTGCGTCTCGGTCAAAGGACGCGTGACGCTGACCGTTGCAATCCAGCGCTGCTGCCGCTTGGCTGCCAGCTCGGCGAACCGGGCCACCAGGTTGGTCGGCTTGATACCGCGGGGTGCGGAGACCGCCTGCCCAATGAGGACCTTTGCTTCCTCGCTTGCGCCGGGAACCAGCTTTTCAGCCAGGCTGATCTTCGCGGCAACACTGGCCTGCGGCTCTGACAGAGCACGTTGTACCTCGTGATCGGAGGCAACGGCCTGGTTGAAGGAGAACAGCTCGTTCTCCAGTTCTTCCAGCCCAGAGACACCGGAGGCAGAAACGGCCGACTTGTTTTCAGCGACGGCGATAACCACCGTCGCGCCAAGCGTCTCGAGTGCATCGCCGATATCTCGGGCCGATGCCCAGCGTGAACTGGCCAGTCCGCCCGCGATGTCCGCAGCGTCAGCGGAGACTTTTCCGCCCACGAGCTGCTTGATCAGCGCCGACTTTTCGTCACCGCTGCGGGACGGGTCAGTCAAGGCACGGCGCAAGCCAGCCGAGCTGTCCACCGTTCCCAGGATTCCGAAGAGTTCCTTAGCCAACTGCAGCGAGGCCAACGGAAGCTTGGCTTCCAGAGTGGTCAGGGCCGTGGTCAGCGATTCGCTCGATACACCTGACATTACTTAGCTGCACCTGCGTTCTGGGTCTCCAGATCGGCCAGGAAACGGTCCACAACACGGGCTGAACGCTCGTCGTCGTTGAGCGCCTCACCGACGATGCGGCCTGCCAGCGTAGTTGCCAGCGTGCCAACCTCGGAACGCAGCGACACAACTGCCGCCTGACGCTCCGATTCGATCTGCACGTGGGCCTGGGCCGTGATGCGTGCCGATTCGGCAGCTGCCTTTTCCTTCAGATCAGCAAGGATCTGGGCGCCTTCTGCGCGTGCTTCCTCGCGGATGCGGTTGGCTTCCGCGCGGGCGTCCGTCAGTTGCTGCTTGTACTCCTCGAGGGCTGCCGATGCTTCTGCCTGGGCCTTTTCAGCCTTGGCAATGCCGCCTTCGATCGCCTCCGCGCGCTCTGCAAACGTCTTCTCGAACATCGGGACAATGAACTTGACCACGATGAACATGAGGACAGCAAAGCCGACGAGGACAACGCCCATTTCCCAGACGTTGGGTACCAGTGGGTTAGTCTCGCCCTCTGTGGCGGCTGAGATGATCACCTGGTTCATAATTCACCCGTCCTTTTCTACTCGGTTCTGGATGTTCGCTTGTTCTGAAGTCAGACTAGAGAACGAAAGCGAAGACCAGGCCGAGGATGGCGAGAGCTTCAGTCAGCGCGAGGCCGAGGAATGCGATCGGCTGCAGGACGCGCTGGGCTTCCGGCTGACGTGCAACGCCGTTGATGTAAGCGGCGAACACGAGACCAACACCGATACCACCGCCGATTGCGGACAGACCGTAACCTACGAGGTTGAGATTGCCTTCCATTTTATTCCTTTCAAGATGCCATCTGAGTGGCAGGTTGTTTGGTTTGCTTCATCCCCAGTGGGGAAGTTTGTGGGAGCCTTAGTGGCTGTCCGCGTGCAGGGCGCCTTCAATGTAGATGGCGGTAAGCAGCGTGAATACGTACGCCTGGAGGGCCATGATCAGCGCTTCCAGCATGTACATGGCAATGGCGCCGACGAGTACCAGGACGGAAGTTCCCTTGAGCAGGAGATTCTCCTGCATGATGAGGAACTCGATGCCGGATCCGGCGATCATCACGATGAGGTGGCCTGCCAACATGGTGGCAAAGAGACGGAGGCTGTGAGTGACCGGCCGGACCAGGAAGTTCGAGATGATTTCGATCGGGATAATCAGCGGCAGGATGTAGACCGGCACGCCGGACGGTACGGTGGCCAGCTTGAAGTACTTCAGGCCGTTCTTCTTGATGCCGATGGCGATCCAGGTGATGTACACGATGCCCGCGAGGACGTAGGCGCCGCCTACGTGCGAGAAGCTCGGGAGCTGGAGCACCGGAATGGCGCCGTAGATGTTGTTCACCAGAATGAAGAAGAAGAGGCTGAACAACAGCGGGACGTACTTCATGAAGTCCTTGCCGCCGATAATGTCCTTGGCGATGCTGTTACGCACAAAGCCGTAGGCCATTTCACCAGCGAACTGGAGCTTGCCGGGGACAAGCTGCTGCTTCCGCGCAGCTAGCAGAAAGAATGTGGCGATAATGACGACCGACAGGATAACCAGCAGCATCTGCTTGGAGAATCCGTCTGCCGCCCCCCACGGCAAGATTGCCGGCAGGTGCATTTCTTCAATTCCGGGAGGAGCGAACTCTCCTGAATCTTGGGCCGGGAGCGCAAGCGCGATCAACGCGTTTCCTCTCTGCAGTGTCCATCATTGGGCGTTTGGCAGGGATCCACGGAATCTTGCTCCGCAGCTCCCCCTGTGAAATTATTTGGCATTAGTGTTTCCGTCCGCGGACGGGCCGCTGTCTGCACCGCTCTTACCGGCCGTTTTTCCGGAACTGGTAAGGCCATGCATATGGGAAAGATAAAATCCTCCGACAGCTCCAAGCAGAGCGCCTGCGAGCACGATCCAGCGGGTTCCCCACAGATTATCCAGACCCCACCCTATCAAACTCCAGACGAGGATTCCGCCAATAATGTAGCTGAAGACAGCCATGCCGGCGTTGTATCCGCCGTTGCTGACGTCGTCCGATAATCCCGGCGTTGAGGGTGAGCTTTTGGACGCGGAAGAGCCATCGTCCATTGCCCGTTTCCGGTCAGACATCGTTCGGCTCCTTCGGCTCGGGGTCGTTGTAAATCTGCAGGCGCGCCTTGCTGAAGCCGTAGATCTCTGCGGCCTGCCACAGGAGAACCGTCGCGACCGCACCAAGGAGGAACCAGCGTCCGTGCAGCCAGGCCGGCGCACCGATCAGGAAAAGGACCACCGCAAAGCCCACCACCTTGACAAAATAAGTGGCCACGAACATTCCGATGGCACCCGATGGGTTGTTGCGCCCCATGAAATGGCCTACCAGGAGGCTGATCGCGAAGAACACCATGACCAGGAGACCGCCCAAAGTACTGGACAGGCCGCCGTCGAATCCGTTCAGGATGACCGCCGGAATGCCTGCCAGGATAATTGCGGCCGCCCCGGCGGCTGAGCTGAGTGCGAGCAGCCGCAGCCACAGGGACGTGGTGGGACCGGAGACACCAGCGGATCCGTTGCCGGACGCTGGTCCGGGGTCGGCGTTGGAGGTCATAAGATCCCAATCGTCGGCGCCCTGGGGCTGGGTGGAGGGGCAGCTTTGGCTGCCCCTAAATTCTACATGAGATAGAAATGAATCCGAACACGGTTACGTGGCCGGCTCGTCGCTCCCCCGGCGCAGGTACGGCCAGGCCGTGACAAGGCCCATCACCAGCGTGGCGAAGAGGTCCGTGGCCAGTACGTACTGCCACGGGAACACAGCGAACGCCAGGCCGCCGAAGGACAGCACCGCGGTCCACAGGTACATCAGGATCACGGCGGTCCGGTGCGAATAGCCAATGTCCAGCAGCTTGTGGTGCAGGTGGCCCCTGTCGGCGGACCAGGGTGAGCGCCCCCGCGCCGTCCGCCGGACGACGGCGAGGCCCAGGTCCAGCAACGGCAGGAAGAGCACGGCGAAGGGCAACAGAATGGGGATGACGGTGGAGATACCGTTGGCCCGGTCATAAAGGCCGGAGCTGATCTGGCCGGTGGACACGATACCGGCAGCCGCGAACAGCAGCCCGATGAGCATGGCGCCGGAATCACCCATAAAGATCTTGGACGGGAACCAGTTGTGCGGCAGGAAGCCGATGCAACTGCCCACCACAACGGCCATCACCAGGGTGGCCAGGTCCGAATAGTCCAGAAGGACAGCGTTTCGGTGAACCCAGTAGGCCGTGAAGAAGAACGCGGTTCCTCCGATGATGGCAACTCCGGCGGCAAGGCCGTCCAGGCCGTCAATGAAGTTAAAGGCGTTCATGGTGGTGACAATCAGCCCGGCGGTCAGCACAATCCGCAACGCCTCGTTTTCGAGGAAAATGGGCTCCGGCAGCCACGGCACAATTGTCATCCGCACTCCCCAGATGGCCACCACCAGAGCGGCGGCGCTCTGGCCGATCAGTTTCACCCACCAGCGGATGTCCATAAGATCATCCATGACCCCCACCAGAACAATCAGCGCGGCCCCTGCCAGGACGCCCCAGGGCGAGAAATTGTTCCTGAAGATGTCCTTGACGAAGAACGACTGGCTGGCCACGATCAGGGCCACCAGCACGCCGAGGAAAATCGCCACACCTCCCAGCCGCGATACGGGCGTGGAATGCATGTCACGGCTGCGGATGGGCATATGGAGTTCCAGCCGATTGCCCACAACGCGGGCACCCCAGGTGGCCCCATAGGACACAACGGCAGCCGTCAGCCCCATCAGCAGGTACATGATCATGCGTTGACGGCCGTTTCCTGGGTGTGCGACGCGGCCAGAGCGGTTGACTCCGCGCCGGGACCGGGCGTTGGCCGCCGGTCCCGGATCAAGGGGCTCACTTGCCGGGGATCTGTCGATCGATAAATGAAACTTCTCCGTCGCCGGGCGCGCAGCAGGCAGTACTTAGTGCCTTACAGGGCTGTATTACAGTGGACTCTAGTCAAGATACTAGCCTCAAAGGCTGCACGACTTCGCGCCACACGGCGCACCGCGAGCGGGAAATCCCTCCGAGATCCGCTCTGAAAGGAACCCCCATGCCCGTCCGGGTCGCAGTTGCCGCCGTGACATTTAACCGTCATAAAGAGCTGGGCATCCTGCTGGATGCCATCAATTCGCAGTCCGCGGCCGTGGACACCATCTGCCTCGTCGACGGCGGCTCCGATCCTGCCCGTGGGATCGCTGCCCGCCATGCCAACGTTGACTACGTCCGCTCCGAAGCGAACCTGGGCGGGGCCGGCGGCTTCGCGCTGGCCGCCTTGAAGGCAGTTGCCAGCGGTGCCAGGTGGATCTGGATGATGGACGACGACGCCGAGCCGGCCGATCCCGAATGCCTCGCCACGCTGCTGAGGGAGGCTGAGGCACGCGACCTGGAGGCTGTTGTTCCGCTCGTGGTAGCCCCCGGCCAGCCCGACAGGCTGTCCTTTTTCTTCCGGCTGGACGGGAAGGTCACGCACGACCGCGCCGAGGTGGAGAAAGTGGGTTTCCTGCCGAACGATGGGCATTTCTTCAACGGTGCCCTCATCCGGTCGGATGTGTTCTTCAAGGTGGGCCTGCCGGATATCCGCCTGTTCATCCGTGGCGACGAGGTGGATTTCACCCTCAGGTTGCGCAAGGCCGGCATCCGGTTCGGCACGGTGACCACCACGGCCATCACGCATCCGCACGCATTCTCCGAAACCCAGCACGTCTTCGGTGCGCGCTGGCATGTGATCGTTCCGGACTCGGCGTTCAAGCGCTACTACTACTACCGCAACCGCGGCTACCTGATCCGCCGCTATTTCCGGGTCAAGTCCTTTGTGGCTGACGTCGGCGGCTACGTGGGCTACTTTGCGCAGCGCCGTGACCTTCCCGGTTTCCTGTCCTGGGCCCGGTCCTTCACCGCCGGACTCCGAGCCAAGGGTTTTGCGCCGCTGGAGGACCAGAAGTTCTAGGACTGGCCGCGGAGACGGCGGCGGGTGAGGAGCCAGAGGAGTACCCACGGCTCACCAAACACGCGGTACGCCACACGGCGCGGGTGAAGCAGCAGCCGCCAGGCCCACTCCAGCCCCAGCCTGCCCAGCCAGCGCGGTGCCAGCTTCTGGACCCCTGCCAGCTGATCGATGGCGCCGCCAACCGTGCAGTAAATGGCCGGCGGCAGCGAATCGAGCCGCCGCTGCAGTACCGATTCCTGGAGCGGCATGCCCAGCCCCAGCAGGACCAGCTGCGGACGTTGCCCGGCGAGCCATTCCACGGCGGCTGTTTCGACGACGTCGTTCCAGCCTTCGCCGGGGAACCCTGACACGGTGGCTCCCGGGACAATCCCCTGAAGCCGCGCGACTGCCTTGGCGTTCGCCTCGGTGCCGGCGCCCACTACGGCGATACGTTCGAGGCCGCCCACCTGCCCCAGCGACGGCAGCCAGTCGGTGGAGCCCAGCCGGTACTCCATGAGCGGGCTCTCAGCGTTGCCCGTCCGTCCCCACAGCCACAGCACGGGTGCCCCGTCCAGGAGGATCACGTCGCTGTTCTCGTAGAGGGAGCGGAATCCGGCGTCGGAATGCGTCAGCGTCACGCTGTGAAGGTTATGGCCGACGACGGTGCGCCGGGTGCCGTCGTCGACGAACCCCGCAAGCACCTCCAGCAGTCCGGCTACAGTCAGCGGGGTGGCTTCGACGCCGAGGACAGGGATGTGCTGCCGCGCCACGCTCATCCGGCGTCCCGGTCGCCTTCGGCCGATGGAATTTCGCCCAGGCCAAGGACGCCCGGAACGTGCTCACGGAGCTGGTCGAGGGAAACGGCACCGTTGCGCACCACCTTCAGGATGGGGCCTGTTGCGTCCACGATCGTGGAGGGGACTGCGTCCGTTCCTTCCACGGGCCGGAAGCCTCCCTCGAGGTAGACCTCCACCGATTCTGCGAGCTGGGCGCGGGCTTCGGCTGCGGTCTGGGCCGGGGGCTGGCCGGTGCGGTTCGCGGAAGAGACGGCGAGCGGCCCGGTGAGGGTCAGGAGTTCCTGTGCCACCTCGTCGGCCGGCATGCGGAGCGCGACGGTACCCTGGGTCTCACCCAGGTCCCAGTCCAGGGACGGCTGGGCGTGCAGGATCAGCGTCAGGCCGCCGGGCCAGAACGCCTCGGCCAGCCTGCGGGCGTCTGCGGAAACATCAGTGGCAAGTCCGTCCAGGGCGTTGATCCTGGGAATGAGTACCGGCGGCGGCATGGCACGGCTGCGGCCCTTCGAGACCAGCAGCATGGTGACGGCCTGCGGTGAGAACGCATCGGCGGCGATCCCGTAGACGGTGTCGGTGGGCAGGACCACACACTTCTTTTCGCTGATGGCGCGCTGGGCATGCTCCAGCCCCAGGGCGCGCTGGTCCTCGGACGTGCAGTTGTAGGTTGTGGTCACTGGCCTATTCTTTCATCAGTCGGGGCGCGGACCGGAAAGGACGGCGCTGGTGGCGCGTTCCTTGCCGTTGAGGTCCAGGTGCGTGGTGATCTCCGTCCAGACCCCGGTGCGCTCCATCATCCGGGCGATCCAGTGGGACTGGACCTCCGCGTGTTCCATGACGAAGTAGCCGCCGGGGATCAGCAGCCGGGCAGCCGAGGCGGCCGCCGCCGTCGGAAGCTCCATGCCGTCCGCTCCCCCGCCGTAGAGCGCTTCCGGCGGGTCGTGCAGGGCCACTTCGGGCTCGTTCGGGATGGCCTCGGCGGGGATGTACGGCGGGTTTGAGACTACGACGTCGAACGTTCCGTTGTGTTCCTGCAGCGCGTTCCGCAGGTCCCCCAGGACCAGTTTGACGCCAAGGGGAGCCAGGTTCTTCTTCGCCCACGCGTGGGCAAACGGGCTGAACTCCACGGCGTGGACTTCGGCGCCGGGCACCTCGTGGGCAAGGGAACCGGCAATTGCCCCCGAGCCCGTGCCCAGGTCCACAATCCGAGGGTTCGCCATGCCCTTGACATGGTCAATGACCAGCTGGACCACGGATTCCGTTTCGGGGCGCGGTATAAACACCCCCGGCCCCACAGCGAGTTCGAGGTACCGGAAGTGCGCCACGCCGGTGATGTGCTGCAGCGGGATCCGCTGCGCCCGTTCGGCCACAAGGTCCGCATACCCTGCCGGCGCCGGGGAATCGCCCAGCATCATGGCACGCAGCCGGCCCAGCCCCACTCCGAGCAGATGATCCGCGAGCAGCTCGGCATCAACGCGGGGGCTGGGAACGCCGGCATCCCGGAGGATGGCGGTGGCCTGGCTGACGGCAGCCGCGAGCGAGTCTTCGGGCCCGAATGTCATATCCCTGGGACTTCCACTGCCCGGTTATTCGCCGATGGCGTCCAGGCGTGCCTGTTCGTCCATCTCGATGGCGGACTGGATGACGGGCTCGAGGTCGCCGTTCATCACCTGGTCCAGGTTGTACGCCTTGTAGCCGGTGCGGTGGTCTGCGATCCGGTTTTCCGGGTAGTTGTAGGTGCGGATGCGCTCGGAGCGGTCCATGGTCCGGATCTGCGACTTACGCTGGGCCGAGTTTTCGGCGTCGATCTGCTCCTGCTGGTGGGCCAGGATACGGGCACGGAGGACGCGCATGCCGGCTTCGCGGTTTTGCAGCTGCGACTTCTCGTTCTGCATGGCCACCACAATGCCGGTGGGAAGGTGGGTGATGCGGACGGCGGAGTCCGTGGTGTTCACCGACTGGCCGCCGGGGCCGGAGGAGCGGTAGACGTCGATCTTGAGGTCGTTCTGGTTAATTTCGAGCTCTTCGGGCTCGTCCACTTCGGGAAGCACCAGCACGCCGGCTGCGGAGGTGTGGATACGGCCCTGCGATTCGGTCACGGGCACCCGCTGCACGCGGTGCACACCGCCCTCGAACTTCAAGCGTGCGTAGACGCCCTCCGCGGGGTCGTTCGAATTGCCTTTGACGGCCATCTGGACATCTTTGTACCCGCCGAGGTCTGACTCTGTAGCCGAGATGAGTTCGGTCTTCCAGCCGCGGGATTCCGCGTAGCGGGTGTACATGCGCAGCAGGTCGCCGGCGAACAGCGCCGCTTCGTCGCCGCCTTCGCCGCCCTTGACTTCGAGGATCACGTTGCGGGCGTCGTCAGGGTCGCGCGGAATGAGCAGCCGGCGCAGCCTGGCCGAGGCCGCCTCCATGGCTTCCTCGAGTTCAGGAACCTCGGCAGCGAACTCAGGATCTTCCGCAGCCATCTCCTTCGCGGCAGCAAGATCATCGCGAAGACCCTCCCACTTGTGGTAGGCCTCAACGATTCCGTTCAGCTGCGCAGAGCGCCGCCCCAGCTTCCGGGCAAGCCGCTGGTCTGCATAAACAGCAGGGTCCCCCAACTGCGCCTGGATAGCATCATGCTCATCAAGCAGGCCCTGTACGGACTCAAACATTTCAAAACCTCTTTCGACTCTTACAAGTCTAGTTTCATGGGACTTAACGACGAACCGCCCAAAGTATGCCGGCCACAGGGCCGGCATACTTTGAGCGGTGGGCGCAGCTACTTGTCGTTATCCGACTTCGCGCCAAGAGTCGTCTTCTGGACCTGCATGAGGAACTCGACGTTGCTCTGGGTCTCCCGGATCTTGTTGGTCAGCAGCTCAAGGCTCTGCTGCGTTTCGAGTCCGGAGAGGACGCGGCGCAGCTTCCACATGATCTTGACTTCCTCGGGGGAAAGCAGGTTCTCTTCGCGGCGGGTGCCGGACGCGTTGACGTCCACGGCCGGGAAGATGCGCTTGTCAGCCAGCTGGCGGGACAGGCGGAGCTCCATGTTGCCGGTGCCCTTGAACTCTTCGAAGATGACCTCGTCCATCTTGGAACCGGTCTCCACGAGGGCGGTGGCCAGGATGGTGAGCGAGCCGCCGTTTTCGATGTTGCGGGCTGCACCGAAGAAGCGCTTGGGCGGGTACAGCGCGGCGGAGTCCACACCACCGGACAGGATACGGCCGGAGGCCGGTGCTGCCAGGTTGTAGGCGCGGCCCAGGCGGGTCATGGAGTCGAGGAGCACCACTACATCCATGCCCATTTCCACGAGCCGCTTGGCGCGTTCGATGGAGAGTTCGGCCACGGTGGTGTGGTCGTCGGCCGGACGGTCAAAGGTGGAGGCAATGACCTCACCCTTGACGGTGCGCTGCATGTCCGTGACTTCTTCAGGACGTTCGTCAACGAGCACCATCATGAGGTGGACCTCAGGATTGTTGGTGGTGATGGCGTTGGCGATGGACTGCAGGATGAGCGTCTTGCCGGCCTTCGGCGGGGACACAATCAGGCCGCGCTGGCCCTTGCCGATCGGGGCCACCAGGTCGATGACGCGGGGGCCGATCTTCTTGGGGTCAGTCTCGAGGCGCAGGCGCTCGGACGGGTACAGCGGGACCAGCTTGGCGAATTCAACGCGGTCCTTGAGTTCTTCCGGCGTCTTCCCGTTGACGGACGTGACGCGGACCAGGGCGTTGAACTTCTGGCGGGCCGACTGCTGGCTGCGGTCTTCGCCTTCACGCGGTGCACGGATGGCGCCGACCACGGCGTCGCCCTTGCGCAGGTTGTACTTCTTGACCTGGGCGAGGGACACGTAGACGTCGTTCGCGCCCGGCAGGTAACCGGAGGTGCGGATGAACGCGTAGTTCTCCAGGACGTCCAGAATGCCGGCTACGGGCAGCAGGACGTCGTCATCGGTGACCTCGACGTCGTCGACGTCGGGCCCCTGGGCGCGTCCACGACGGCGGTCGTTGCGGTCGCGGAAACGGTCGTTGCGGGAGTTGTCCCGGTTATCCTGGCCGCCTGAGCGGTCGTTGCGGTCGCGCCGGTTCCGGCGGTTCCGGCGGCTGCCGCCATCGGTGTCGTCGCTGTCGCGGGTGTCATCGCGGCGGGCGCCTTCGCGCTGGCCGGCGTCGCGGCTGCCGGCGTTGTCACGGCCGCCATCAGCGTTCTCGCGGACCCCGGTGTCACGGCCGCCACGGGTGCGGCCACTGTCGCGGCGGTCGGTACGCTGGCCGTCGCCGGCTTCAGCTCCTTGGCCGGCTTCAGTGCGCTGGGTTTCCACACGCTGGGTTTCCGTGCGGTCGGCCTGGCGCTGGTCGGCGGCAGGCTGCTCGGCCGTTGCCTCGGCAGCCTCGCCGGCCTGCGGAGCCGTTGCCTGTGCGGCGGCTTCCCCGCGGCGGCGGTTGCGGGTACGGGGCTGGCGGCGTTCGGCGGCAACGTCACCGGACTCTGCCGGAACAGAGGCAGGAGCTTCAGCGGGGGCGGCAGGGGCCTCAGCGGGTGCTGCAGCCGGGGCCTCGGCGGCAGCGGGCGCCGCCACGACGCCGTCGCTAACCGCGCGACGGCTGCGGCCACGGCCACGGGCGCGGGTTCCCTCGGCGGCAGGTGCCTCTGCGGTGTCGCTGGCGGCAGCCGTGGGAGCGGCAGCGGCGACGTGGTTTTCCGTTGCCTTTTCGGCAGCCTTGGCCGGAGCCTTGACGGCCGGGGTGCCTGCGCGGTGGGCAGAGATGGCGGTGACCAGGTCCCCCTTGCGCATGCGGGATCCGCCTGAAATGCCAAGCTGGCTGGCGAGAGCCTGCAGCTGGGCGAGCTTGAGGCCGGCGAGGCCACTGCTCTTGGCGGGTGCTGCCGACGCATCGGCTGCAGAAGTTGGTGTATCCACAGCTGAAGACAGCTCAGTGGTTTCGGTCACGAAGGATCCTTCCCCCTCGACGGCGTCCAGGCCAGGAGCTGGACGCGATGATTTGATCTGGGCTGCAGTTCAGATCTGCAGCCGGGATTTCGGCCTTGCCGGTTGGATTTCGGCCAGCAGGGCCGGATACTGATTCACCTCACGCACCGATTAATGGCGGAACGCTGGACTGACGGTTCAGGGGCAGACACTTCTTGCTGCAGATTCCTGCGACAGACCAAGCAGGCGACACCGGAAAATATTGCGCAGTAGGAGATCCATTTACAACTGAATGCAGCTGAGGATCAGATAGGCGTCAATTACCGCCGGTGCAAGTCCACCTTAGCACCTTCGACGTCCACTGCGAGCTTCAGCACTCGCCAGCCGATGTCCGGCGTGTTCGCTGCCGTGAAGGATTCGATTGCTGCCAGGATCTCGGCGGCCTCGGCTTCGCCGTTGGCGAGGACCAGGACGGTGGGGCCGGCTCCGGAAACCACTGCCGCATGGCCTGCGCCGCGCAAGGCCCTGATGAGGGAGGCGCTGGGGCGCATGGCTTCGGCCCGGTAGCTCTGGTGCAGGTAGTCCTCGGTGCCTGCCAGCAGGAATTCCGGCTTCTGGGTCAGTGCATGGATGAGCAGTGCGGCCCGGCCGGAGTTCATCGCCGCTGCGTGGTGTCCCACTGATGCCGGCAGCAGGGCACGCGCAGCTTCCGTGGACAATTCGAAGTCGGGAACAGCCACGATGGGGATCACCGGTCCTGCCACCGTGGCGCAGGTGCTCCTGTACTGGTCACTGTCCTGCCACGACAGCGCCAGTCCGCCGAAAATGGCGGGTGCCACGTTGTCCGGATGGCCTTCCATCTCGCTGGTCAGCTGCAGGATCCAGTCCCGGCCGCGCTGCTGTGCGGAGGGCACCATGGCGTTGGCCGCTGATACTGCTGCCACCACCGCCGACGCCGATGAGCCCAGCCCGCGGCCGTGGGGGTTGACATTGGTGGCGGTGATCCTGAGCCCGCCGTGCCGGTAGCCCAGCCGCGCAAACGCAGCCTCCATGGCCCGGACCACCAGGTGGCTGGCGTCGCGGGGCAGGCTGTCCGCGCCCTCGCCGCTGAGCTCGAACTGGAGCTCATCGGTTTCCAGGCTTTCCACCGTCAGGGTGTCGTGCAGTGCCAGGGCAAGGCCCAGGCTGTCATAGCCAGGACCGAGGTTGGCGCTGGTGGCGGGAACCCTGACGGTGACCCGCTGTCCTGCCTCGATGAGGGGCAGGACAGCAGTGGTGGGCGCGGTGGTTTTCAAGGCTACTTTTCTTCCAGTCCCAGCTCGGCTGCAACGGTGACAACATCGTTCGGAACCTTGACGGGCTGCACTTCGCTGCCGTCCTCGGTGCGCAGGGCCCACTGGGGGTCCTTCAGGCCGTGGCCCGTAACGGTAATGACGATGGTCTTGCCGGAGGGTACTTCGCCGGCGGCATGCTTCTTGAGGAGACCGGCCACGCCCGCGGCGGAACCCGGCTCCACGAAAACACCCTCGCGGGCGGACAGCCAACGGTGGGCATCCAGGATTTGCTCGTCGGTCACGGCGTCGATGAAGCCGCCGGACTCGTCGCGGGCCGCGATGGCGCCGTCCCACGACGCGGGGTTGCCGATCCGGATGGCGGTGGCAATGGTGTCAGGCTCCGTGATGGGGTGGCCGGCCACGAAGGGGGCGGCACCGGCAGCCTGGAAACCCCACATCTGCGGGGTTTTGGTGGACACCGCGGGAAGCGTTCCGGCCGTTGCGGACTCGAAGGGGGCCGAGTATTCCTTGTAGCCCTTCCAGTACGCGGTAATGTTGCCGGCATTCCCCACCGGCAGGACGTGGATGTCCGGCGCATCCCCGAGGGAGTCCACGACCTCGAAGGCACCGGTCTTCTGTCCCTGGATGCGGGCAGGGTTGACCGAGTTGACCAGGAACACCGGGTACGACTCCCCCAGCTTCCGGGCGATGTCCAGGCAGTTGTCGAAGTTGCCGTCCACCTGCAGCAGCGTGGCGCCGTGCGCGATGGCCTGGCTCAGCTTGCCCATGGAGATCTTGCCCTCAGGCACCAGCACGGCGCACTTCAGGCCGGCCGCGGTGGCGTAGGCGGCAGCAGAGGCCGACGTATTTCCGGTGGAGGCGCAAACCACTGCCTTGGCGCCGGATTCGACGGCAGCGGTCATGGCCATGGTCATGCCGCGGTCCTTGAACGAACCGGTGGGGTTCATCCCCTCCACCTTCAGGTACACGGTGGAGCCGGTCAGTTCGGAGAGCTTCTGCGCGTGCACCAGCGGGGTGCCGCCCTCACCCAGGGTGATGACCCGGGTGGCTTCCGTCACGGGCAGCCGGTCAGCGTATTCGCGGATAACGCCGCGCCATTGGTGAGCCACTTAGACTCCTTCTACCCGCAGAACGGATGTAACTGAATTGATGACGTCCAGGCCCTTCACGGCCTCGACGGTGGCTGCAAGGGCAGCCTCTGATGCACGGTGGGTGACAATCCGCAGTTCGGCTGATTCCGTGTTGGACTCAGCGTCCTTGTGGATGGTCTGCCGCATGATTTCGATGGACACTCCGTGCTCCGCGAAGAGCTGGGCGATCCGTGCCAGGACACCGGGCTGGTCGGCAACGTCGAGGCCGATGTAGTAGCTGGTGGTGGCCGCTTCGATGGGCAGCGCCGGGACGTGGCCCGTGGTGGTTTCAGTGCGCTGGGGTCCGCCCAGGACCAGGCGGCGCGCGGCAGAGACGAGGTCACCGAGGACAGCTGACGCGGTGGGGGTACCGCCCGCGCCCTGGCCGTAGAACATCAGCTCGCCGGCGTTTTCCGCCTCGATGAACACGGCGTTGAACGCACCACGGACAGCGGCCAGCGGGTGTTCGCGCGGCAGGAGCGTGGGGTGCACCCGCACCGAAACGCCTTCTCCGCCGTCGGCGTCCGTGAGCTTTTCGGCGATGGCCAGCAGCTTGATCACAAAACCGGCGTCCTTGGCGGCGGCGATGTCGGCGGCGCTGACCGAGGTGATGCCTTCACAGTGCACGTTCTCCAGCGCGAACCTCGTGTGGAAGGACAGCGTGGCCAGGATGGCGGCCTTCGCGGCCGCGTCATGGCCTTCGACGTCGGCCGTGGGGTCCGCTTCCGCGTAGCCGAGGCGCTGCGCCTCAGCGAGGGCGTCGGCGAACTGGGCGCCGGTGGAGTCCATCTGGTCCAGGATGAAGTTGGTGGTGCCGTTGACGATGCCCAGCACGCGGGTGATGCGGTCACCGGAAAGGCTGTCACGGATGGGACGCAGGATGGGGATGGCGCCTGCCACGGCAGCTTCGTAGGACAGCTGCACGCCGGCCTTGTCTGCCGCTTCGTAGAGGGTGGGGCCGTCCTGGGCCAGCAGGGCCTTGTTGCCGGTGACCACGCAGGCGCCGTTCTGCAGCGCGGAGAGGATCAGCGTGCGGGCCGGTTCAATGCCGCCCATCAGTTCGATCACCAGGTCGGCGTCCTTGACCAGGGTCTCGGCGTCGGTGGTGAACAGTTCCTGCGGTAGCTCCACGTCGCGCTTGGAGTTCACGTTCCGCACGGCAATGCCGCTCAGCTGCAGGCGTGCACCGGTGCGGGCGGCCAGGGCGTCGGCGTCCTCAATGAGAATCCGCGCAACCTGGGCCCCAACGTTGCCACAGCCCAGGAGGGCTACTTTCAGGGTTCGCAATTCAGTCATTCAGACTCCCATGTCGCGGTTGAGCAGATCTTCTTCGGTTTCCCCGCGGACAATCAGCCGGGCAGATCCGTCGCGCACCGCGACAACGCCCGGCCGGGCCAGATAGTTGTAGTTGCTTGACAGGGCCCAGCAGTAGGCGCCGGTCCCCGGTACAGCAAGCAGATCACCGGCTGCCACGTCCTCGGGCAGATATACATCTCTAACAACTATGTCGCCGCTCTCGCAATGTTTGCCCACCACTCGGGACAGCTGCGGGGCCGCGTCCGAGGTACGGGAGGCAAGAATGGCGGAATAATCCGCGTCGTAGAGCACCGGGCGGGCGTTATCGCTCATACCGCCGTCAACTGAAACATAGCGGCGGGGATACGTAACGTTCTCCGCCTGGTTTTCGGCTGCTCCGCTGCCGGCAGCGTCGACGCGGACGGTTTTAAGGGTGCCCACCTCGTACAGCGTGAAGGTGGTGCTTCCCACGATCGCGCGGCCCGGTTCAATGGAGATGCGGGGGGACGTGATGCCCAGGTCGGCGCACGTGGAACGCACGACGGCGGCCATCGCCTGCGCAATCTCGGCTGCGGGGCGCGGGGTGTCCACCGGGGTGTAGGCGATGCCGTAGCCGCCGCCGAGGTCCAGTTCGGGCATCACGATGGAGTACTTTTCCTGCATGGCAGCAAGGAAGCGGAGCAGCTTCTCGGCGGCAAGGGCAAAGCCGTCGGGTTCGAAAATCTGGGACCCAATGTGGCAGTGCAGGCCCAGCAGGTCGATGCCGGGGTAGCTGGTGGCCGCCGCCACGGCTTCTTCCGCCGCCGACAGACCCGCCTGTTCGGTGGTGTCCTCCGCCATGGAGAGGCCGAACTTCTGGTCCTCATGGGCTGTGGCGATGAACTCATGGGTGTGGGCGTGGACGCCGGGAGTCAGCCGCAGCATGACCTTGGCCTGCCCGCCGCGGGCGGACGCGATCCTGGCCACCCGGTCCAGTTCATCCAGGCTGTCCACCACGATCCGGCCGAGGCCCATGTCCAGGGCACGGTTAATTTCCGCATCCGATTTGTTGTTGCCGTGCAGGGCCACGCGGGCACCGTCAATGCCGGCGCGCGCGGCCACCGCCAGCTCACCGCCAGAGGCGGTGTCCAGGCGCAGGCCTTCTTCCTCCACCCACTTCACCACAGCGGTGCACAGGAACGACTTGCCGGCGTAGTAGACGTCAACTCCCCCGCAGATGTCAGCGAAGGCGGCGTCAAAGGAATCCTTGAAGGACCGTGCCCTCGCGCGGAAATCGGCCTCGTCCATCACGAACAGCGGAGTGCCGAACTGCGCTTTGAGCTCACTGGCGGGGATACCGTCGATGGCGAGCTCCCCGGCGTCGTTCCTTTGCACTCCCTGAGCCCACATCGGTTCGTGGAGGGCGTTCAGATCGGCGGGAACGGCGAGCCATTCGGGAGCCAGCGGAGATGCTGCGGTGTTGGTGTCCTGCACGCTGATCACATCCGTTCCGGCGCGGAAACGCCCAGCAGGTCCAGGCCGTTTGCCAGCACCTGGCTGGTGGCGTCGTTGAGCCAGAGGCGGGTGCGGTTGACATCGGTCACGGCTTCGTCACCCATGGGTGCGATCCGGCAGGCGTCGTACCAGCGGTGGTAGGCGCCGGCGATGACTTCGAGGTGGCGGGCCACGCGGTGCGGCTCCCGCAGCTCCGCGGCCTTGGCCACGATGGAGGGGTAGCTGCCCAGGTAGGAGAGCAGTTCGTTTTCGGTGGCGTGGTCCAGCAACGACGCATCAAAAGCGGTCCGGTCCACTCCGGCGGCCACGGCGTTACGGGCGGCCCCGCGGGTGCGCGCGTGGGCGTACTGGACATAGAACACCGGGTTTTCGTTGCTGTGCTTCTTCAGCAGCTCCGGGTCCAGGGTCAGCGGGGAATCCGCGGGGAAGCGGGCCAGCGAGTAGCGCACCGCGTCCTTGCCCAGCCAGGAGATGAGGTCCTTGAGCTCGATGATGTTGCCCGCACGCTTGGACAGCTTGGCGCCGTTGACGGACACCAGCTGGCCGATCAGGACCTCGATGTTGACCTCGGGATCGTCGCCTGCAGCGGCAGCAATGGCCTTGAGCCGGTTGATGTAGCCGTGGTGGTCGGCGCCCAGGAGGTAGATCTTTTCGGTGAAGCCGCGGTCCTTCTTGGAGAGGTAGTACGCGGCATCCGCGGCAAAGTAGGTGGGCTCGCCGTTGGCCCGGATCATGACGCGGTCCTTGTCGTCACCGAAGTCGGTGGTCCGGAGCCATACGGCACCGCCGTCGTCGAACACGTGGCCCTGCTCGCGAAGGCGGGCCACGGCACTTTCGATAGCGCCGGCGTCGTGCAGTTCCTGCTCGGAGAAGAACACGTCGAATTCGACGCCGAAGTCCGCCAGGGTTTCCTGGATGTCCTTCATCTGCGCTTCGTAGGCGGCCGCGCGGATGACGGGCAGCGCGGCAACTTCGGTCAGTTCGCGGATGTCCGGATGCGCGGTGAGCACCTCGTGGCCGAGGTCCGCGATGTACTGTCCGGGGTAGCCGCCCTCAGGGACCGGAAGGCCGTGCAGCCGGGAGTATACGGAGGTGGCGAAGGTGTTCATCTGCGAGCCGGCGTCGTTGATGTAGTACTCGGCGGTGACTTCGGCCCCCGAGGCGCGCAGCACCCGGGCAATGGCATCGCCCAGCGCGGCCCAGCGGGTGTGGCCGATGTGCAGCGGACCGGTGGGGTTGGCCGACACAAACTCCATGTTGACGGTGTGCCCGGCGAGCGCGGTGTTGGTGCCGTAGCCGGCGCCTGCTTCGACGATGGCCTTGGCCAAGGCGCCGGCGGCGGCGGCGTCAACAGTGATGTTCAGGAAGCCCGGACCTGCGATGTCCACGGCCGTGACGCCACTGATGGACTTGAGCCGGGCGCTCAGGACGGTGGCGAACTCGCGCGGGCTGGTGCCGGCCTGCTTGGCCAACTGCAGGGCAATGTTGGTAGCCCAGTCGCCGTGGTCCCGGTTCTTCGGTCGCTCCACGCGCACCTCATCAGGAACAGCTGATGCGGAAAGCCCGATTTCGCCGGCGGCAACGGCGTCCTTCAGGCAGGCGGATATGGCGAGGGAGAGTTCTTCGGGAGTCACCCCTCTAGCCTACCGGCGGCCGCCACATGAACGAATTTGAGCACCCGACGTGAACGGGCCGGCGGCGGCCCGGCCGCCCACAGCGGCCACACTGCCCATTCACAGGGTGAACCATTACGCTGAATCCGACGTTGAGTACACCGTAAGCACCCAGCCCACGAAACGAGCCCCGTGATGAGACCGTCAGTCCGCAAGAGTGTTTTCGCCGGAATCGCCGGTTTGTCCCTCGCCGGAACGGTGGCCGGTTGCGCGCCGGCCGCCACGCAGGGCGCTGCCCCGTCAGCGGACACCGGTTCGTCAACGCTGGGCAGCAGCGGTTCGCTGTACAAGGACGGAACCTACAGTGCTGACGGCACGTATGTCTCGCCCAACGGGACCGAAACTGTTGGGGTGGAGCTGACGCTCTCCTCCGGAACCGTCACGGCAGTCAACATCACCCAGCACCCCTCCAACCCGAACACCCGCAAATTCCAGGGCGAGTTCGCCGGCGGGATCGCGTCGCAGGTGGTGGGCAAGAGCATTGACCAGCTGAAGGTGTCCAAGGTTGCCGGCTCCTCCCTGACCAGCGGCGGGTTCAACCAGGCCGTGGAAAAGATCAAGTCGGAGGCCCAGTAGGCCGTGCCGCAGCCCGACTGGGAGGAGTTCCGCTTCGACGGGATCGGCACCCGTTGGGAAATCACCACACCCCGGCCGCTGGTTGCCGGCCTCCGCACGCGGCTGCTGTCCGTTGTGGAGAAGTACGACGGCGGCTGGTCCCGTTTCCGGCCGGATTCAACGGTCAGTGCCATGGCCCGGCGGCCGGGACGGTACGAACTTCCGGCCGAGGCTGCGGCCCTCGGCCGGCTGTACGGGTTGCTGTACGAGGTGACGGCGGGGGCCATGACCCCCCTGATCGGCAGCAGCCTGGAGCAGTTGGGATATGACGCGGACTACTCCTTGAAGCCTGCGGGTGCTCCCCTGGCGGCGCCCCGTTGGGAGGACTCCCTCGACTGGGACGGCACGGTGCTCACCAGCCGGGTCCCGCTGGTCCTGGACATCGGTGCTGCCGGGAAGGGCCAGCTGGTGGATCTCCTCGCGGCTGAATTGCGTTCCGGCGGCGAAGACAACTTCCTCATTGATGCCAGCGGCGACCTGTACTACCGCGGGCCGGACCCTCTCACGGTGGCCTTGGAGCACCCGTACGACCCCGCCAAGGCAATCGGCACCGTATCGCTCGCACGTGGTGCATTGTGTGCGTCCGCCTCGAACCGCCGGGCGTGGGGCGATGGCCTCCATCATGTCCTGGACGGCACTACCGGCCGGCCCGTCACCACCGCTGTGGCCACCTGGACCATGGCGGAGAGCACCATGGCAGCTGACGCCTTGGCAACCGCACTGTTCTTCGTCCCCGGCGCCGCACTGGAGCGCACCTTCGATTTCTCCTGGCTTACCGTTTTTTCGGATGGAAGTGCGGCCTACTCGGCCGGTTTTGAAGGGACACTGTTCACATGAGCGCTGTTGATACGCCCAGGGCCGTTTCACCCGCCGGCCGGCTGGACACCCTCCTGGGCAAGTACACAATGTACCGGCTGATCCTGCTGGTCCTGGCCGCCCTGGCAGCGTACAGCCTGCTGCTGAACGCTCTCGGCTGGCTGACGTTCGGCATCCCCCAGATGCTGGTGCACCTGGTGCTCTGCCTGGGACTGACCTATGTTTCCAACCGCGCGCTGGCCGCACTCTTCCAGGTACGGCCGCACTCGGAATCTTCACTGATCACCGGGCTGCTGCTCTATTTCCTGTTCTGGCCCTCGTTGATGCCCCTCGACGTAGCCGGTGTTGCGCTGGCGTGCATACTGGCGTCCGCCTCGAAGTATGCCTTGGCCTGGCGCGGCCGGCACATCTTCAACCCGGCTGCCGCGGGCGCCTTTGTCGCCGGGCTGACCGGGCTAAATATCGCCACATGGTGGGCCGCAACTCCGGCCATGCTGTGGCTTCTGGTCCCCGGCATCCTGGTGGTGGTCTACCGCACCAGGAAGTTCCTGATGGCGGCTGTCTTCCTTGTGGTGGCAACCTCCATTGTGACCTCGGAACTGATGCAGGCGGGGACGTCGCCGGGCGGCGCCCTCTGGCAGGCCCTGGCGCAGCGGCCGCTGCTCTTTTTCGTCGGCTTTATGCTGACCGAGCCACTGACGCTGCCACCGCGGCGCTGGCAGCAGCTCGCGCTTGCCGGGGTTGTTGGCGTGGTGTTCGCGGTGCCATACAACTTTGGCTTCATTGCCAACTCCCCCGAACTGGCCCTGTTGGTGGGCAACCTCCTGGCATTCTTCCTTGGCCAGCGGGGCGGGCTGCGGCTGACGTTCACCGGCTCCCGGCCCCTGACGCCCAGCACCACGGAGTTCGCTTTTGAGCCGTCCCGCCCGGTCCGTTTTGAGCCGGGACAGTACATGGAGCTGGACCTGCCGCACGCGAAGTCGGACGGGAAGGGCCGTCGGCGTGTCTTCAGCCTGACCAGCGCCCCCGGTTCCGGTACGGTCAAGTTTGGAGTCCGAACGGCCGAACCCCTGTCCGCCGCCAAGAAGGTCCTCCTCGCACTTCAGCCAGGCGACCAGGTGAGCGCCACTGCAGTGGGCGGGGACTTTGTCCTCCCGAGCGATCCCCGGGCCCCGGTGCTTCTGATCGCAGCCGGCATCGGCATCACTCCCTTTCTTGCGCATCTGGCCTCGGGTGCGGGCAGGGAACGGGACGTGGTTCTCCTTCTCCTGGCGCGGAACGCGGAGGAAATTGCTTACGCGACGGAGCTGGAGGCGTCCGGGGCACGGGTCATAGCCCGCCTTGCGGACGGTTCCGCCCCGCCGTCGTTCATGTCCGACGCCGGGGCCGAAGGGCGGCTGGATGGCGAATCCCTGGCCCGCCTGGTGCCCGACATCGCCGGACGGGCCGTGTATGTTTCCGGCTCGCCGGCGAGCGTGGCGTCTATCCGGCAGGCTGCCCGGCAGGCGGGTGCGCGGCGGGTGCGTGTGGACTCATTCTCAGGCTACTAGCCGGCCGTTTTTCATTGCGGGCCAACATCCTGCTAAGCTCTAGGACGTCCCGCCAGCAACGGCAGGATCCCTGGATTGCCCTCGTAGCTCAGGGGATAGAGCGTCTGCCTCCGGAGCAGAAGGTCGTAGGTTCGAATCCTATCGAGGGCACAGATGAAACCCCCGCCGCTTACCCAAGCGGCGGGGGTTTCCTGCGTTCTGTCGTGTGTTGCTGTCAGTCTTCGGGGTGTGGCCGTGTGTGCCTTCCCACGATTGTCGGTGGCCCCTCGTAGTCTGAATTTACTGATCCGAGGGGGTACACCATTCAGTCACCACAGCAGCACTCACCGGTCCCGCTGCCGGCCGGCCACTGTTTCATCATTCCGCCCTATATGCTGCGCAGATTGGCCCGCCAGGAGGCGCCGCAGTTCTCCGCCGCAGCGAGGGCAGCCAAGGAAGCACTCAGCCATGTGCGCTCGGTCCTGTCTGCCCGCACAACAACCGGCCGGGCAGCCCCGTCGGGGCTCCGCGAGCTCCAGCCGGGTCCGCCAAACCGGAGCATCTACGATGCCGCCGGATCAGAGAACCTCCCGGGGAAGATTGTGCGCAAGGAAGGCGAGCCAGAATCCGGGGACGTTTCTGCCGACGAGGCCTACGACGGACTGGGGTACACCCACCGACTGTTTGCGGACATCTACGGACGCAATTCCATCGACGGCGGGGGCCTCCCCCTCGACGCCACCGTGCACTTCGGAAAGCTCTACGACAACGCCTTCTGGGATGGCCGGCAGATGGTCTTCGGCGACGGCGACGGCGAAGTCTTCGAACGCTTCACACGGTCGCTGAGCGTCATCGGACACGAGCTGACGCATGGCGTGACGCAGTACTCGGCCGGACTGGCGTACCGGAACCAGGCCGGGGCCGTCAACGAATCCCTGTCCGACGTCTTCGGTGCCCTTGTTGAGCAGTATGTGAAGAAGCAGTCCGTCGCTGAAGCGAGCTGGCTGATCGGCGAAGGACTGTTCACGCCGAAGGTGGAAGGCTCTGCCCTGCGGTCCATGAAGGCGCCCGGCACGGCGTACGACGACGACGTGCTGGGTAAGGATCCCCAGCCCGACTCCATGGACTCGTACGTGCGGACCAGCGCGGACAACGGCGGCGTCCATATCAATTCAGGGATCCCCAACCGGGCCTTTTACCTCACCGCAGAATCGTTGGGCGGCAACGCCTGGGAAGCGCCGGGCCGGATCTGGTACGGCGCCCTCAGCGGCGGTTCATTGCCTGTCACCGCCACGTTCAGCGTTTTTGCCAGGGCGACGGCGGCCTCCGCCGTCGAGCTTTTCGGTTCCGGCTCCGCCGAGCATGACGCCGTCCGGAAGGCGTGGGAAACTGTGAAGGTCAAGCTTTAATCCGATGCTTGGCTGCCGCCTGCAGCCGGCGGCCGAGTTGCAGGAAAGCCCAGGAACCAGGCCATGAAAATAAGTGTGGAGCGCACCGGCGGCATCGCGGCGCTGACACGGGTGTGGACCGTGACGGCCAGGACAGAAAGCGCCAAGAGCGAGTGGCAGCCCATCGTGGAAGCGTGCCCTTGGGATGCCGTGCCCAAGACCGTCCGGGCTGCAGCCGCCGAAGCCGAAGCAGACCAGCCGGACCGGTTTATCTATTCCATCCGGGCCGGCCAGCGGCGCGCGGCCCTGCCCGAGCAGAGGGTGACCGGACCGTGGCGCGTGCTGGTGGACAGCACCCGGGCCGCTGCCGGTGACTCCGTCTAGACCGAGGGACGGATTCGGCCGTTGCCCCAGTAGACTGGCTGCAGCCATGACTTTTCATATCTCCTACCCTGCTGAGCTGCCCGTTTCTGAGCGCCGCGAGGACCTGATGGCTGCCATCGCAGCAAACCAGGTGACCATCATCGCCGGTGAGACGGGCTCCGGTAAGACCACCCAGATCCCCAAAATGTGCCTGGAACTGGGCCTGGGCGAAAACGGGCTCATCGGGCATACCCAGCCCCGCCGGCTTGCCGCGCGCACCGTGGCCGAGCGCATCGCGGAGGAACTCGGCGTGGAAATCGGCCAGGAAGTGGGCTTCCAGGTGCGGTTCACGGGTGAGGTCAGCCGTGCCACCAAGGTCAAGCTGATGACGGACGGCATCCTGCTGGCCGAGATCCAGCGGGACAAACTGCTCCGCAAATACAACGCCATCATCATCGACGAGGCCCACGAGCGCAGCCTCAACATCGACTTCATCCTGGGCTACCTCAAGCGCATCCTGCCGCAGCGCCCTGACCTGAAGATCATCATTACGTCGGCAACGATCGATCCTGAGCGTTTTGCCAAGCACTTCGGCTCCGAGGAGGAGCCCTCACCCATCATCGAAGTCTCCGGGCGAACGTTCCCGGTGGAGATCCGGTACCGGCCGCTGTCCCAGCCGGCCGGCGGCGCGGGCGCCGATGATGACGCCGACGCGTCGGACGACGAACTTGAGGAGGACCGCGATCCCCTGGACGCCGTCTGCGACGCCGTGGACGAGCTCGCCGCCGAGGCCCCTGGCGACATCCTGGTCTTCTTCTCCGGGGAACGCGAGATCCGCGACGCCGCCGACGCCCTCAACGCACGGATCCAGTCCAACCGGCGTTTGGCCGGCACCGAGGTGCTCCCGCTTTTTGCCCGGCTCAGCCTGCAGGAACAGCACAAGGTGTTCCACCCCGGCAACAAACGCCGCATTGTGCTGGCCACCAACGTGGCCGAAACTTCCCTGACCGTTCCCGGCATCAAGTACGTCATCGATACCGGCACCGCACGCATCTCCCGGTATTCGCACCGCACCAAGGTCCAGCGCCTGCCCATCGAACGCGTCTCCCAGGCGTCAGCCAACCAGCGTTCGGGCCGGTGCGGTCGAGTGTCCGACGGCATTGCCATCCGGCTGTATTCGGAGGAGGACTTCGAATCCCGCCCGCTGTTCACGGATCCCGAGATCCTGCGCACCAACCTGGCCGCCGTCATCCTGCAGATGACCGCCATGGGGGTGGCCCGGGGGCCCAAGGACGTGGAGAACTTTCCCTTCGTGGAGCCGCCGGACTCGCGGGCCATCAACGACGGCGTCACGCTGCTCCGCGAGCTCGGTGCCTTGAGTGCCGTCCGGCCAGGCGACGCGAAAAGTGGCGGCCTGACCGCCGTCGGGCAGAAACTGGCGCAACTGCCGGTTGATCCCCGGCTGGGCCGGATGATTGTGGAAGCCGGCAAACGCGGCTGCGTCCGCGAAGTGATGATCCTGGCCGCCGCGCTGACCATCCAGGACCCGCGTGAGCGTCCCACGGACAAGCAACAACAGGCCGCGGAAAAGCACGCCCGCTTCCGCGACGAAAACTCTGACTTCACGGGCTTCCTGAACCTCTGGAACTACCTCCAGGAGAAGCAGCAGGAGCTTTCGTCCACGCAGTTCCGGCGGCTCTGCCGAACCGAGTTCATCAACTACCTCAGGGTCCGGGAATGGCAGGACCTGTTTGCCCAGCTACGGCAGCTGGCCCGGCCCCTTGGCATCAGCCTGGACAACAGGAAGCTCGCCGACCCCGTGGGCAACCATGACGGTGTCCAC